>CAINLR010000013.1 GCA_903850425.1 uncultured Verrucomicrobia subdivision 3 bacterium
AAGAGCAAATCCGCACAGTTGAGCAGCACAAATACCAACACCGCAGCAGCGGGCGCAGTTGCGCCGAAGCCGGACAATCGCTTGCCGATTGACACGGAAGCGCGGAAGAAAAACCGCACCTTGCCCACTCCAAAAGTTTTGGAGCTTTTGAAAACCAGCAATCCGGGTTTGTTCAATCTTGCGGAGGTTGTCGGCAAGTGGGTTTGGGTGACATTCCGCGAGACGCCCGCGCCAGAGTTGCGGCAGATTTTGGCGCAGCTTGGTTTCCATTGGAACCGCGAGCGCCAAGCATGGCAGCACCCTTGCGGCGCATTTCGTTTGCGCGGTTTCCAAGACCCGCACGAAAAGTATGCGAGCTATTTCCCCGCCGATTCACGCGCCGCCTGATTCACACCATGAAACGGAACAAACGCCGCTTGCCGTTGCCGCAGCATGAGTTCGGTTTTACGCCGGACGCATTCAATTTGTTTGCCGAGGTTTCGCTGGACGGTGAGCGCATCACCAGAGAGCAGGCCGAGGCAGCAGAGCGACGCCGCGAGGCAGCAGCAGCGCAGGCCGCGTTTTTTCACACCGAGGAAATTTGCCATGACTGATTTACACAAGACCATCCGCCGCCGTTCGCGTGACCAGTTCGCGCACTATCGCAAGCGCATTGTCATTTCACTTGAACCCGGAGACGTGATCGGGATGCGACTTGAACGCACCCGCACCACTTACCGCGCACCGCTCGCCAGTGTGTTCCGCACATTGGCCGACTGGCACGCACGAGCAGAAGCCCGCGCCAAGCGCGAAGCCCGCAAACTTAAATTCTTAAATCACTGACACCATGAACACAAACCAAGATTCACCATTCGGCCCCGTCATTTACAGTTACACCAGAGCGCAGGCCGTCGCCGACGGCGTGCAAGTTGAAGTCACCAAGACCGCGCAGGAAGCCGGAATCAAGTTTCCGGTGTTCCTGACACGGACGGTTTTCGATTCATTCGTGACCGTGCCGGAAGGCGTGACCGGCCAAGACGAAGCCGGACGCCTTTGGGATATTGTCTGGATGCTCCGTTTCGGAATCCTTCGCAGCCGCCCAGGTTGCGACCGCATCCCCGTTGCGTTCTATGTCCGCAATGACAACCGCGCAGCGCGGCTTGTCAAACTCATCGCCACTTGCGGCGCACTGGACATTGACGACACGCAGCCCGCCATCACCGTGATGATGCCGGACGAGGATTGACCCGCAGACCAACACGCGCCCGCGCCCGGTGCCAGTCTGGAAAGACCGCCGGGCGCGAAATTTTTTCGGCGAAACGCCCTTCGGTGGTCGTTTCGCGCATCCAGCAAACTTTTCTGGCGTTACGCACACCAGACCGCGCCAACGGGCAAGCCCTTTGGAATCCATCATGTTTCGCGCGCCGGGGACACGGCTCACTATTCCATTCGTTGCCTCATTCCACAGTTCGCCTTTAATGGCCACTCGCACGAACTCGCAGCCAGGCGCGCGAAAAGCAAACATCCATGTTCGGCCTCAAAAATCTCGACAATCCTATTTCATCGGAGCAGCCTAATTACATGAATCCGCGTGTGGATTTAGTGTGCCTCAAGTGTGGAAACGCAACGCAACTATTGCGAATGCCTTCGCTGAATTATGCTTGGATCTGCGCCGATAAATGCCTTCCGCCAGTTGATACTGGTGTCTCAGCAGTCGAAGAAATTGCCGATCTTGAAGGTCGCTCGCCGGTTGAAATAATTTTTTCAGAAAAATTCAGCGATGTCCAAATCAGGACGTTAAAGGTTTATTCGCCACAAGTCCTCATTCACTTCATAGACTGCTACACGCCGGGATGCTATATGCAGATACACAATAAATTCCTGGTTCCCCATTTCGATAGTGTCGCTGTCCTGGATTATGTTTTAAGGACGCCAATTGTTAGAGGCGAAAACATTCTGACGGATGGCATTCCAGAGGCAAAAATGTATGGGCAGTTATTGAGCCGTCTCCAAGAAGTCAAGTCACCCAAAATCCAAGAATACCTATTGAAGCAGTTTGGCCATCGCCCTTGATGAAATAGTGACTGGTTGCGTTTTCACAACCCCCGCAACTTTCGTTGTGTGACCGCTCGCGATTTCGTCGCCACCATGTAGCGCAGGACATCGGCGGCATCATCGCCGCCAATGCCGTCCTCGTCACAATCCACCTTCAAAACATCTTCTGGCCGGTTTGGATCATGTTGCAACGCCGGCAAAGTTTCCAGCAGGCGACCGCATCGCTTGTGAATGAAAAGTGTTGGCTTAACGCCGCCCTCGACATCGCCGAACCGCTGCAAAATTTCCGCCCAGCCGTTCACGCGGTCGGTGTTCGCGCAGCGCAGCGTAATTCCCAGCCGTGAATACTGCGCGGCAATCGTGGTGCCGTCGCTCTGGCGGGAAAACACATCCGCGCCGGCCACGAACCGTTTCAGATCCTCGACGGACATTTTGCGCTCGCCAATTTTATGCCGGGCGAGCATCGCCTTGACCGCCGCCGCGTGACGTTGCGGCAGCCACAGCCGTTCCGCGTGTTCGTCCACGATGAAAATGTTTCCGTCGCCGTCGCGACAGCCAAGCAAAACAACGGTGTAATGCGCGAAACCGTAATCCAGTGCCGCGAACCATTCCACCGCCCGCGAATCGTCGAAATCCTCGACGACGTGAACCTCACGGCGCAACGTCGTGAAATACTGCCCGGCGGCAATGTCCCAATCACCGTCCAGCCAAGCGCGTTTTTGCCAGCCGGTGAGATTTTCCAGCACGCGGACATATTCGGGATTGTTCCAGCGGTTGTCAGTGACCCGCGCCGGGATAAACCGCGTTTCCGTCTCCCGTTTTTCCTGAAATGGCACGATGAATTTTGCGCGATACCAGCCGTGACCCACGCCGCCGGGATTCGTGGTCGAATAAATGCGCGGGCGAAAGTTCGATTTGCTCGTGCGGCAGCACGTTGAAATGTCCTGGTATTTTCTGGCGGTGAGCGTGGTTGCTTCCTCGATGCCGATCACGTCGTATTCAAGGCCGAGGTAAGCATCAATGTCTTTTTCATTCTGAAAATGACCGGCAATGATCCGCGACCCGTTGGCAAATGACAGAATCCCGCGAAAGGCGGAAAATTCATGGTTCAAACGCCCGAACAACCGGCGGCGCAAATCTTCAAAATGTTCCAAGTTCGCTTTGCCGACCTTGCGGAGCAGCAGACATTTCAGGCCCGGCACACGCTGGCAATCATCCGCGCCCATTTGCGCCAGCAGCCAGTGAGATTTTCCGCCGCCGCGAGCGCCACCGTAGCCAATTGCCATCGGCCCGTCCGGTGCATCGCACCGCCGCGCCGCCGCAGACGCGGCCAGTTGCCGCGCCTGCAAAATCACTTCGGCGCTGGCGAAGCGATCCATTTGCGCTTTCGGGCAACCGGCGCGACGACCGGCCAGAAAATACTTTTCCCAAAGCGTCATTGACCCTCCCCCGGTTTTTTTACGACTTCGACATCCACAATTTCCCCCGCCGCAGGCGGATTGAGTCCAGACTCCGTCTGGCCGTAGATTTTTTCCAGCGCCACCGTGACCTCGACTCGCAAACCCGGCAGATCGTCGCCATCGCGCTGCTCGCCATTGGACTTGTCCAGCCCCGTCGCCAGCCGGCCAAGTTTGCTGGCGATTTCCAGCATCCGGGCAATGTCGGCCAGGTTGGCATAGACCTTGTCCTTGTCCATGTAGGCATCCAGCCCGCGTTTCGCGGCGGCGATGGCGCGTTCGTGCATAGACCATTCCGTTTCGCGCAATTGCGTTTCGCGTTTCTCCCATTCCGCCGCCTTGCCGCGTGCCGTCGCTTCAATCGCGCCGCGCTCGACGACGGCCAGGTGTGCCGCGTGCGCGGCCACCCGCGCCGGCCAGTCAAATTTGGCCGACCACCGTTTCAAAAGCTGTTCACTCTTGGACAACTTTTGGGCTACCGCTGCCAATGACCGCTCCGCGCCCAGATTCAGATAAAGGCTGAATGCGGCGAACGCTTTCGCGCTTTCCTTCGGTAACTGTTCAAATGCGTGATTCATAATCCAAATTCCATTGGCTCGGACAGTTCGGACAGGTTCCAGCCACACCTTATATTGTTTTTTAATTTCTTCTTAACGCGCGTGCGGAGGTGGGAAAGATGCGTCCGTTTTGTCCGAGAACCGTATTCCCGCCGTGATGGCAGCTTGAAAACAACCGTCCGAAGTGTCCGGCCAGCATTTCGTGTCTCAATTACGCGCATGTGATCCCTTTCCAGCCCCGTTGGGCTTTTCCGTTCTCATCCAGAATATCGTTTCGCAGCGTCAGGCCAAAAAGCCGTGTTACCGTGTCCACAATGCAGTTCGAGAATTTTTTCTTCGGCATCATCGTCCAGCCATGTTGTGTGCAAAAATTCACATAGGCTTCGTAGCAGTGCGCCACCTGGAGCGATTCCGTCGCGTCTTTGTGCAGACATTCCTTGGCAAAAACCACGTCCGCATCGGATTCGAGCAACAGATCGTCCACCAGCTTTTGCTGCGCGGTCGTCAGATGCAGTTGCCAGCCATCGGCCCGGATTTTTTCCAATCCTTCGAGCATCCAGTTCAGCACGCCCGACGCTTCTTCCGCCAAAATGCGCTCGCTTAAATCCGCGATGACCGAGGCCGGTTTCGGTTTCCGGTATTCAATGATGACCAGACGCCGCCGCCACGCTTCCGCGTCGCCCTCCAAATGCACCGTCAGCCGGGAATTGCAGGTTGCCACGGCGTTGAAGTGACAGGTGATTTCCGGGCGCTCATTGCTGCCCTTGAACTCCAGCGTCACCGGATCGCCGCCCGTCAGCGCCTTGAGCACGGACGCGCCTTTGCAATTCAGAAAGTTTTCCGCCACATCAGCGCCGTAGAGCAGTGATTTGCCGAGCAGCCGGCCAAGCTCGAATCGCTCGCAGAGCAAATCAGGACGGAGCGTGCCCACATTCGTCGGCCCGATGATGCCATTGAGCACCCGGATGAATGTCCCCTTGCCGCCGCCCGCCGTGCCAGTGAGGATGATGAGCCGTTGCGCGAGATTGATGCCGATCAAGGCCAGGCCGCACCACCGTTGCAGCAATTCCACGTCGTCCGGGTCCAAGGCTGGGTTGAGCAGAGTATTGAGAAACAGCGGGCAGGTTGCCGCCGGGGAAAATGCCACCGCCAGCTTGTTTCGACGCCGGTAACTTGGCGCGAAGGGCAGCAGCGCTTTGTCCGCCACCCGCATCATGCCGTTATTGCACGGCACAAATTTCATTAAATCCGTCTCAAAAAACCCGGCTCGCACTTCCAGCACCCCCCGCGCCCGCGCCAGGACGCCTTTGAGATTCGAGGAATCACGAAACCGAAATTCGAGGCTGCGGGTGTCAAATTTGCCCGCGCAGGCCCGCGCACATTCCAGCAGCAGTTCGCTCAAACGCGCCGCCAATTTCGTTTCGCGCACTTCGCAGTAAATTCCGTCAGCCGGCGAATAGGTATAAAACCGGTCTTCCTCCGTGACAAAGACCGTCGGTGCTGCCGGCAAACCGGCTTCACCGAGCGATGCCGCCAAAAAATCTTCTGACACGTCTTTGACAAACGGAAGCTCTTCCTTTTCGCCGCCGGGAAAAGCCTCCTGCACCGCGTTGCCGTGTTTTTCAGGCAAACCCGGAAACTTCGCCGCGAACCACGCCGCCGGCGTGTCCGC
>CAINLR010000014.1 GCA_903850425.1 uncultured Verrucomicrobia subdivision 3 bacterium
CGTCGCGCCCATCCAGACGCTCACCGACAAGGAATTTCAGATCATGCGCGACCAGAGCTTCGCCGTCATCCGCGCCGTGGGCGTCGAGACCGGCGGCTCGAACATCCAGTTCGGCGTCAGCCCGGAGAACGGCCGCATGGTCATCATCGAGATGAACCCGCGCGTCAGCCGCAGCTCCGCTCTGGCTTCCAAAGCCACCGGCTTTCCCATCGCGAAGATCGCGGCCAAACTCGCCGTCGGCTACCTGCTCGACGAACTCAAGAACGACATCACGCGCGAAACCCCCGCGAGCTTCGAGCCGAGCATTGATTACGTCGTCACCAAGATCCCGCGCTTCGCCTTCGAGAAATTCCCGCAGGCCGACCCCACGCTCACCACGCAGATGAAAAGCGTCGGCGAAGCCATGGCCATCGGGCGCACCTTCAAAGAATCCCTCCAGAAATGCCTCCGCTCCCTCGAAATCGGCCGCAGCGGACTCGGCGGCGATGGCAAGCCGTGGCGCATCGGCACGGAAGTCTATGGCGACCGCGACATCCTCCCGCGCGACGTCATCAGCCGCAAATTGAGCGTGCCCAACGCCGAACGCATTTTCTTCATCCGCCACGCCCTGCGCGCCGGCTTCACCATCGAGGAGATTTTCAACCTCACGAAAATTGACCGTTGGTTTCTGGTGCAGATCAAAGAGATCGTGGATTTTGAGGAAGAACTGGCGGGGGCGAAGAATTAAGTTGGGAAAAATAAACGCTCTCCGTTATATTTCAGACGTGCGTAAGCTTGATTCAATCATTGGAAAAATACAACGCGCGGACACGCAGTTGCTGATGGGTGAACTGCCCAGTGAATCAATCGACCTCATCATTTGCGACGGGCCTTACGCGGTCACAACACACGAATGGGACAATGTGGCGGACATTCAACATTTCAACCTCGAACTGTTGAAATCCTTTTCTCGGCTTCTCAAACCCGGCGGCGCTGCTTACTTGTTCGGCAAACCGGACTGCATTGATTTCATCGATTACCGCTCGTTTCTCACGTTGCAGTCAAAAATTGTTTGGTATCAGCCAAGTCGGCTGGCGCAGGGCCGCATTTCCTATACAAACAATTACGACGTGATTTGCTATTTCACCAAAGGCAAGGCGAAGACATTCAACCTCGATGACATTCGAGTGCCACAGTTGGTCGAGTTGGAACATCGGTTGCGTTGTGAGCGCGTGCCATCCGTGCGCAATGGGAAGTTCGGCAAGACAGTTTTTCATCCCGACGGCAAGAATCCAGGCAACGTGTGGGGCGACATCAAGCAACTCACTTACAAGTCAAAGGAACTGGTCAGTCGCGAAATGCTGAACACGATTCAGAAGCCGGAGAAGTTGATGGAGCGGATCATCAAAGCCAGTTCAAATTCGGGCGATGTGGTATTTGATCCATTCTGCGGTTCGGGAACTGTGCCGGTGGTTTGTGAACGACTGGGCAGACGATTTGTTGCGTGTGAAATCAATGCAGATTATTGCCACATTGCGGAAGAACGAATGACCAAAGCGGCCAGCAAAAGTGAATCTTCAGAAAACTTCTTCGAGTTTGCGACCAATGGTAGCAATGGGCATTTAGCTCCTACTCAAGTCTGTTTGGTATAAACCATCTTGCCATTCTGCTGCGCCCATTTGACGGTGAAACCGATGTGGGAGATTTCATTGCGGCTGGCGTCGAGTTGTCGCCCGGCCTCGCGCAGCATTGCTTCGACTGGAACTTCGTAAATAACGAGAACGTCCAGCGGGCTTTCCTTATCAAAAACGGCACAGTAGATGGCCGTGTTGCGGGTGATTCGTTCGAGTGATGTCGCGCGTTTGTATGACGGGGAACTAAACATCCGATCCAGTTGAAATGTGCCGCCCTCGAAACACGAAAGGTATTCAAACTTGCGTTCTGGATGCGCTGGGTCAAAAGCATCAGGTTCGTGTTTTGTCTTGTGAACCTCATGGCCCAGGATATCAGCGACTACCAGTTCCTTGACAAGTCCTGGTTGGAGCAGGTTCTTGAATCCGTGTTGAGCCGCAATCTCCTGAGCCTTGCGAATGAAACTGATGATCTGGTGGATATAATTCACTGTGTTGGGAGAGGCTATTTGTTTCGCCGAAAATTGTCGAGACGGTGATTCTTCCTGCGCTTCCGCCTGCGCTTGGCTTCGTCGCGCCGGGTCGCCGCTCCGTCCGGAGCGAAATCTCTGCAGCCACCCGCGCCACCCCATTCCCCAGCCCCGTCGGGGCGGCATCTTTCGCTGTAGCGGCGCGGTGTCAGCGCCGGTTTTCGCCGGTCATAGACCGACGCTACAAAAGCGGAATGGCGCGCTGCAGCGGCGGTCTGTGACCGCCGAATTCTTTTTCAAACTCGACGGCGGTCACAGACCGCCGCTACAATTTCAGCCATGAACTCGGACGAGCGGCCGCCCAGACTCAAACGTCTTGACCGGCTTTTCACCAGCCATCCGCTTTACTTCGTCACCACGAACACTGAAGACCGCAAACCCATTCTCGCCAACGCCAAAGTCCACGAAGATTTCCGAAAATTTTGCGAGACCGGACTGACGCGAGGTGTGGTTGTCGGCAAATACGTTTTGATGCCGGATCATCTGCATCTGTTCGTGGCGTTCAGTGAGGAATACGAGTCAGCGTTCTTACAGCGTCGTCAGTCACAGACTGACGCTACAGAAGACGCTGTAGCGGCGGTCTGCGACCGCCGTCTTTCTCTGCTTTCTGAATGGATGAAGAGTTTGAAGAATTCTCTCTCGAAAACTTTGCGCGAAATGAATGTTCCCGCGCCGCATTGGCAGAAAGGATTTTTTGACCATGTAATGCGTTCGGAAGAATCGTATTCCGAGAAGTGGCTTTATGTGGCCGAGAATCCAGTGCGGAAGAAACTCGCGGCTCGTCCTGAAGCTTGGCCGTATCAGGGAGAGAATTATTCGCTGGAAGCGCGTGGCCGCACGCTGTAGCGGCGCTGTGTCAGCGCCGGATTCGGCGGTCACAGACCGCCGCTACAACAC
This sequence comes from uncultured Verrucomicrobia subdivision 3 bacterium, assembly GCA_903850425.1. GTDB lineage: Bacteria > Verrucomicrobiota > Verrucomicrobiia > Limisphaerales > UBA11358 > UBA11358. Next base: position 3,038 of record CAINLR010000014.1, read on the forward strand.
TGGCGGCAATGCGGTTTGAAGTTGAGCTTAAAACGCGTTTGACGCATCATTAGCCGCCAGAGGCTGGCGTTTCTGAAAAAGGTCAAACAGTTGATCCCTTTCCCCAAAACGACACCACCAAGATAATTATTTATGAGCAAAAAAATTAAAAAAGTTGGAATCCTGACAGCGGGCGGCCTGGCTCCGTGCTTGAGCGCCTCCATTGGTTATCTCATCGAAACCTACTCGCGCAAGGCGCCGAAGGTGGAGATCATCTGTTATGTGAACGGCTATATGGGCCTGCTGCAAGGTAAGAGCCTGAAGGTGACGGCGGCGGTGCGCAAGAACTGGAAGGCGTTCGTGGAACACGGCGGCAGCCCCATTGGCAACAGCCGCGTGAAACTCACGAACGTGAAGGATTGCGTGAAGCGCGGCCTCGTGAAGGAAGGCCAAGACCCGCAAAAGGTCGCCGCGGATCAGTTGATCAAGGACGGCGTGGATGTCTTGCACACCATCGGCGGTGACGACACGAACACCGCCGCCGCCGACCTCGCGAAATTTCTTAAAAATAACAATTACAATCTCACCGTCGTCGGCATGCCCAAGACGATTGACAATGACGTGATCCCGATCCGCCAGAGCCTCGGTGCCTGGACGGCCGCCGAAGAAGGCGCGCATTATTTCGCGAACGTGGTGGCCGAGCACAACGCGAATCCGCGCATGCTCATCATCCATGAAGTGATGGGGCGCAATTGCGGTTGGCTCACCGCCGCCACCGCTGCCGAATACCGGAAGTTGATGGCGGAAATGAACTTTGTGCCGGAGCTCGGCTTGAGCAGCGAACGCCGCGGCGTGCATGGCATTTTCATTCCCGAAATGGCGCTCAACATCAAGGCCGAATCCGCCCGCCTGCGCAAGATCATGGACCAGCATGACTGTGTGAATTTATTTGTTTCCGAAGGCGCGTGTGTCTCGGACATCGTCAAACAAATCGAAGCCCGCGGCGAAGAAGTGCCGCGCGATGCGTTCGGCCATGTGCGGCTGGACAAGGTCAACGTCGGCGCGTGGTTTGCCAAACAATTTGCGGAAATGATCGGCGCGGAAAAAACGCTCGTGCAAAAGAGCGGTTATTACAGCCGCGCGGCCGCCGCGAATGCCGCCGACCGCAAGCTCATCAAGCGTTGCGCCGGCAAGGCCGTGTCCTGTGCCTTCGCGGGCAAAGGCGGCGTGGTGGGTGAAGATGAAGAGCGCGGCGACGTGCTTCGCGCCATCGAATTTGAACGCATCAAGGGCGGCAAGCCGTTCAACATCAAAACCAAGTGGTTCGTGCAGTTGCTCAAGGACATCGGCCAGCCCATGGGCAAGGCCGTGGAAGTGAAGCACTGATCATCTGTTAACTGTTTCGACGGGAGGTGAAGTTGCCGCATGGCGCTGCCCTCCCGTTTTTATTTGGCTGGCAAAGAGGTTCGCCGTTCGCCGTCACAATGTTCTTGGAGCTGAAAAACACGGCTGGTTTTTCAGCTTAATTCTTCCAGCGCATCGGCGACCGCCGCTTGGATGTTGCGCGGGCCGGCGCCGCCTAGTTTCCGGTCCACTTCTTCGAGCCGGCGAATGAGGTCGAGGATTTCCTTGCGGGCATGGGGTCCGCCGGCCGCCTCGCAAAAATGCGTGCGGCAGCCGAACGGCCGGTCGGCGTAAATCAGGCAGCGGCCGGTTTCGCGTTTGAGCAGCGGGCAGGTGCCATCGGCGGACTCGGGAAGTTCCTTTCGCCCCGAAGCGCGGACCCCTTTGGCGGCAACGAGCGCCTCACCTTTGGTGAGCTGCGGGGTCAGGCCGGTGAGTTGGAACTGACAACAACCCGTGAGCGACCGGCAGGAGCGTTCCAAAGGCCGCTTCGCCAGTTCCGCATACACCGCCCGGACTTCACCGAGGGCGGGCTGTAACTTGTCTTGCCGCATATCGGGTTTAAATAATGCTGGCGATTAAATGCCAAACCGCGTTTCTTGAAGCCAGCGAAAAACCTCCGTCAGCCGCATGCACTGCCTGGTCGCCACCGGTCCAAGCTCCTGCCCCGCGCCGGCCTGAGTTGGCCCGGGTGGCAAGCGTCACCGCTGCCCCGGTGATGCGGCGGCGATTGCGGTTCTGAACTTCGGTTGCGACCGGCGGAATTGACTTCAAAATGCCTGCCTCTTTTGGCGGTCGCGAAGGTTTGCCGCTTACCGGCTTGCTTTCCGTCCGGCAAAAATCCAAGCTATGATTCACATTCAACCCCGCGTGACGGGGCATTTTTTTACATGAGCACTGTTTCTGATCTCGATCTCGAGAATTTGTTTCAACCCGCCTGGGCGCAGGGGAAATCCGAAGCCAACCGCTTCGAGAAATTCACCGGCAACGAAGGCGTCAAACCTGAACGCAGCTTCAGCGGCAAGCCCGGCGAACGCCGCGCCCCGCGCCGCGATGGCGGTGGCGGTGGCGGTTTCGGCGGCGGCGGCGGCGGACGTCCGGGTGGCCCGCCGCGTTCGGGTGGCGGATCCAAATTTGGCGGCGGCGACCGCAAGCCCAGCGCGGGATTTTCCCGTGGCGGCGACCGGCGCGATGATCGCCGCGATCAACGGCCACCGGCTCCCGCGCCGTTGCCCGACTTGCTCGTCAGCTTTGTGCCGGACGAAAAAGGCGTCGAACAGCTCGCCCGCCAGATCCGCGTCACGGGCCGCGCGTATCCGCTGTTCCAGATCGCGCAATTGATTTTGCAGAAGCCGGAACGTTACTCCGTCACGCTGGGCGTGAAGAAGAAATCCGACGGCACGGCGGTGCAACCGCTGATTGTGTGCGCGCTCGACGATTCACCGTGGTTGAACGAGGACGATGCGGTGGCGCATGTGCTCAAGCATCATTTCGGCACGTTCTATCAGGCTGAACGCACGGCCACCGAGCCGCCGAAGGGCGTCTATACGTTCGTCGCGCAATGTGGCGTCAGCGGCGTGATTCTCGGTCCGCCGAACCACCACGATTACCAGAATCAGTTGCGCAAGCTGCACACGGAACGTTTTTCGCGGATGCCGTTCGACATGTTCAAGGAACGCGTGAAGATCGTGAAGGACGAAGCCGTCGTGAAGAAATGGGTCGAAGACCAGAGCTTCAAGACGGAATACGTCTGCCTCAACGTGGCCGAACCGCTCAAGCTGCCGAACCTCGAAGAAGTGGAAAAGCATTTCCGCGCGACGCACAAGGATTCCATCATCAAGGCCGTGGACACCCACAAGGTTGAAGGCGTGCCGAGCCGCACCTTGAAATGCGGCGATTTGCAGCGGCTCATTCGCAGCGAATGGGAAGGCCAGAAACATTTTCCGCTCGTGCTGGCGACGAAATTGAGCCAGCAGTTTGCCAATCACGGGCTGCAATTTTTCAAGGTCAACAAGACCATCACGCATGTCGCCGTGGCGCGGCCGCAATTCCTCGATCTCGACAGCACGCCGGTGTCGGACAACATCAAGCGCATCGTCGAGTTCATCAACACGAACGCGAAATGCACGCGCCGGAAGCTCGTGGAAGCACTCGCGCCGTCGCCCACCGTCATCGCCATCAAGCCGCCGACGGCGGAACCCGTCGAAGGCGCCGCCGCTACGGAGGCACCTGCGGCCACCGCGCCAGCCGACACCACCACGCCGGAACAGACGGCGATCATTGTGGATTTGCACTGGTTGATTCATCAGGGCCACGTTTTGGAATTCGCCGACGCCCGCATGGAAACCGCCAAGCGGCCCGCGCCGAAACCGGTGAAGCAGCCCAAGCCGACGGTGGAAAAAACGCCGACTGAAGAAACGGAAAACACGCTGACCGAAGTGACGGCCGAAGTGGCTGCTCCGCCAGTTGCAGCCGTCGTGGCCGAAACTCCGGCTCCGGTGGTGGAAACTCCCGTCGCTGAAGTTGCGCCCGTGGTTGAACCGGTTGTCGCCGCCCCGACAGAAACGCCGGCGGAAGCCGGCACGCCGCCCGCTTAAAAATCAAGTTTGCTCCAATGGAGTATTGAGCCTGGCCAGCTACGCGCGTAGCTGGCCAGTTTTCGTGTCAGGCCGGTCGCCTTGCATCCATGCCAATTGCTCAGTGACCACCGCAATCCAGCCCAGAGGGCCGTCGGAGGGCTTGGAGGATTCAAAAGTCCAAGTTGCCGTTGCCGCGTGGGGAGGTTAGACTGTTACCCGAACTATTCCGAACCAGTATTATAATCAATAGAAAGTTTTTAGGTGAGTGATATGACCGACAAAGTGAATTCCAGTCCTGCGCAATCGCCGGCAGACAGCGTGGCGTGGAGGGAAATTGTGCTCAAATACCAGCAGCCGTCCGTGTGGCGCGCTTCCTGGCAGATCGTCAACACCGTCGTTCCTTATGCCGGCGTATGGGCGCTGATGTATTTCTGTCTGGCGGTGTCCTGGTGGCTGGTAGTGCCGCTGGCCATTTTGGCCGGAGCGCTGCTGGTGCGGGTGTTTATTATTTTCCACGATTGCGGGCACGGCTCGTTTTTCAAATCGCGCGGAGCCAATGATCTGGTGGGTTTCCTCGCTGGCATCTTGACGTTTACGCCCTACTATCACTGGCGTTGGGAGCACAACATCCATCACAGCAGCGCGGGCGATCTCGACAAGCGCGGCACCGGCGATGTGTGGACCATGACCGTGCAGGAATATCTGGAATCGTCGCGCTGGAAAAAATTCGCCTACCAACTGTCGCGCAATCCCTTCATTTTATTTGTCATCGCACCACTGTTCTTGTTTCTGATCCGGCAACGGTTTCCCTCGGCCAAGGCCAACACGCGGGAGCGGCATTCCGTGTATGCGATGAACGCGGCCATTTTGGGCATGGCTGTCAGCCTAACCATGATTTTTGGCCTCAAAGCCTACCTGCTGATCCAGTTGATCATTCTGATGGTCGCCGGCGGTGCCGGGGTGTGGATGTTCTATGTGCAGCATCAATTTGAAGATGTTTACTGGGAACGCGGCGAGGAGTGGAGCTACGAGGCGGCGGCCTTGCAAGGCAGTTCATTCTATAAGCTGCCCCGCATCCTGCAATGGTTCTCGGGCAACATCGGCTTTCATCACATCCATCACCTGAGTCCGCGCATTCCGAATTACAATCTGGAAAAATGTCACCAGGCCGATCCGCTGTTTCAACAAGTGAAGCCCATCACTTTGTTCTCCAGTCTCAAGTCCGCCACCTACCGGCTCTGGGATGAAAAGAACAAGAAGCTGGTGGGCTATCGCCACCTCCGCGAACTGCGCAAGCAACAGAAGCAGTCGCCCCACGCTTAAGCCGAATCCAGGCAGTTAAAATGGGGGGAGACGGAACCAGCGCCGAGACACCGTGACGCCGAGAACGCGGAGCGGCGCTGCAAAATCCGGTTGGGCTACGAGCCCCGAACCATGAGTGGTCCAGGCGGGCCCCATTGCCCGCTGCGTTTGGCTGCGGCCTTGGCCGTGCTATCTTCCAACTTCGTCGCGATTTTCCAAGTGCTCCGTAGAACCCACGCGGCGACATGTCACCTCGTTCAAAGCGCGGACGTGTCCGCGCACTCCCAAAAGTCCAACGCCAAGAATTGCTTAACATTTGGCAGCGCAGGGCTAGTTTTGATTCGTGGCGGCAGGGATGATGTGTTCACAGCCCACTTTCAATATGAGCCAGAAAACACGTTTCGATCTGGAGTCGGCGGAAATTCCGTCGGCCTGGTATAATCTCAACGCCGACTTCCCCGAACCGTTGCCACCGCCGCTGCATCCAGGCACCAAAGAGCCGCTGCCGCCCGCCGCGCTGGAGGCGATTTTTCCGCGCAACCTCGTTGATCAGGAAATCAGCCAGGAGAAATACATCGAGATTCCCGATCCGGTGCGGGAGATCTACGCGCTCTGGCGGCCCACGCCGCTGCTGCGCGCCGTGCGCTTGGAGCAGGCGCTCAACACGCCCGCGCACATCTACTACAAATACGAGGGCGTCAGTCCTGCCGGCAGCCACAAGGTGAACACCGCCGTGCCGCAGGCTTACTACAATAAACTCGCCGGCACCAAACGGCTGGCCACCGAAACGGGCGCCGGCCAATGGGGCGCGTCGCTGGCGTTTGCCTGCAGCCTGATCGGCTTGGAATGTAATGTTTATATGGTCAAGGTCAGCTACGACCAGAAGCCATATCGCCGGATGCTCATGCACACCTGGGGCGCGACGGTTCACGCGAGTCCGAGCAACCTGACCGAGTATGGCCGCAAGCTGCTCGCGGAAGATCCGCATTGCGCGGGCAGTCTCGGCATCGCCATCAGCGAGGCCATCGAGGATACAGTCAAAACGCCGGGCACAAAATATTCGCTCGGCAGCGTGCTGAACCACGTCTGCCTGCACCAGACGGTCATCGGCGAAGAAACCATCAAGCAGATGGAAATCGCCGGCGAAGAGCCGGACGTGATTTTCGGCTGCTGTGGCGGTGGCAGTAATTTTGCCGGGCTGGCCTTTCCGTTCATCCGCAAAAATATTCGCAAAGGTAAAAAATACCGCATCGTCGGCGTGGAGCCGTCCGCCTGTCCGTCGCTGACGCAGGGCGAACTGCGCTACGATTTTGGCGACACAGCGGAAACCACGCCGCTGATGAAGATGTATACGCTCGGGCACAAGTTCATGCCGCCGAGCATCCACGCGGGCGGGCTGCGTTACCACGGCATGTCGCCGATGGTCAGCCACGCGCTCAAGCTCGGCCTCATCGAAGCCCAAGCGGTCCACCAGACGAAAGTGTTCGAAGCCGCCGTCCTGTTTGCGCGCAAAGAAGGCATTGTGCCCGCGCCAGAATCGTCACACGCCATCGCCGCCGTGGTGGATGAAGCCGTGAAGTGTCGCGAGTCCGGACAGAAAAAAGTGCTCCTCTTCAACCTCTCCGGCCACGGCCTGCTCGACCTGAGCTCGTTTGAAAGTTACCTGCACGGAAAAATTCAGGACGTCTGACACCAAACCCATCTCGATGAAAATCATGCTTACTCGTTTCGTTCTGGCCGGCGGCCTGGCGGCGCTGGCCACCACCCTTCAAGCCCAGCCCACGGCGCATTATGTTCCCGGCGTCGAAGGCATCAAGGGCGCTTCGCTCCCACCGCCCGGCTGGTATGTGCGCGATTATAATGTGGCCTACACCGCCACCACCGTGAACAACGGTCGTGGCGATAGTTCGGGTCCGCCGAATTTTGATGCCTTCACCTACGCCAACGTGCCTCGCTTGATCTGGATCACCGAAACCCAATGGCTCGGCGGCAACGTCGGCGTGGATGCGCTGATTCCGCTGACGTATCAGAGCGTTCGCGCGGGCGGCTACGATCACAACGACTTCGGCGCGGGCGATCTGTTTGCGGAAGCCACGCTGTCGTGGCATGTGAAGCAGTTCGACTTTTCCTTCGGCAGCGGTCTGTGGATGCCCACCGGCGATTTTGATCCACACGGCACCAAGGCTGGTCTCGGCTGCTGGACGCCGATGCTCACCGGCGGGGCGACCTGGTATGTGGACGAAGCCAAGACCTGGGCCGTCTCCGCGCTGACCCGCTACGAATTCAACACCGAGCAGGACAAGACGCACGTCACCCGTGGCCAGGCGTTCACCCTGGAGTGGGGCGTAAGCAAGACGCTGGCAAAACTCTATGACGTTGGCGTGGTGGGTTATTACCAGCAGAAGGTCACCGACGACCGCGGGCCCGTTCTAAATGTCACGCCGCAAGACCGCGTCGCCGCGATCGGCCCGGAAATCAGCGTGGCAATTCCGAAGATCATGCTGTTTGTCTCCGGCCGTTATCTCTACGAGTTCATGTCCGAAAACCGCGCGCAAGGCCACACCTTCACGCTCACGCTGACCAAGCGGTTTTAATCGCTCAATTCAACTTCGCCGGGCGCAACGGAAAACAATTCCTTTGCGCCCTTTCTGCGTTTGCGTGAAAATCTCACCATGAGCGCAGTTGCCAATCTGAATCTACCCGACGCCACCGGCCACTTCGGTCCGTTTGGCGGACGTTATGTGCCCGAGACCTTGATGCACCCGTTGCAAGAGCTGGAGGCCGAATACTTCCGCACGCAGCACGATCCGGATTTTCAGAAGGAACTGAGTTACTACCTCACCGAATTTGTCGGCCGGCCCTCGCCGCTTTATTTCGCCGAACGCCTGACCAAGGAACTCGGCGGCGCGAAAATTTATCTTAAGCGCGAAGATTTGAACCACACTGGCGCGCACAAAATCAACAACGCCCTCGGCCAGATTCTTTTGGCCAAGCGCATGGGCAAGACCCGCATCATCGCCGAGACGGGCGCAGGCCAGCACGGCGTCGCCTCCGCCACCGTCGCCGCGATGTTCGGCATGAAATGCGTCATCTACATGGGCGCGGTGGATTGCCAGCGGCAGGAGCTCAACGTGTATCGCATGAAAATGCTCGGCGCGGAAGTCGTGCCGGTGCACGCGGGCCAGAAGACCTTGAAGGAAGCCGTCAACGAAGCCATGCGCGACTGGGTGACGAACCTCCGCAGCACGCATTACATTCTCGGCACGGCTTACGGTGCACATCCGTATCCGGTGATGGTGCGGAATTTCCAGCGCATCATCGGCGACGAGGCGCGCGCGCAGATTTTGGAAAAGGAAAA
>CAINLR010000015.1 GCA_903850425.1 uncultured Verrucomicrobia subdivision 3 bacterium
CATGCCGCTCCGCCCGCCGTCGCGCCTCCGCGCGCGTGATGAATTTTGCGGTGCGCCGCTTCCGTCGCTCGACTGACTTGCCAGCGGCAGGTTTCAATTTCTTGCGTGCCTTGCTCATGTCAGGTGTGTTTTACGTCATGGCCGGTGGCCGGAGAGATATCAGCGTGGAACGCGTGGCGCTCAATATCGAGGACGCCGAAATTCCAGACAATGCCGGCAACCGACCCGTGGACCGCCCCGTGGTCCGTGGTGGGCCGGCGGCATATTGGTCAACCCTGCCGATCAAAGACGTCGTGGCGGCATTACGGGCGGCAGATTTGCCGGGGTCGGTTTCTTGCAGCGCCGGAACGTTCGTTTGCAATCACGTCTTCTACGGTCTGATGCGGACTCTGGCGCGGCAGCGAAAGATGCGCGGGGGATTTATCCATGTTCCTTACCTGCCGGAACAAGCCCGGCGCATCGCGGATGGTTCCCCGAGTCTGGCGCTGGATAAGATTGTGCGCGGGCTGAAAATCGTCATCAAGACCAGCCTGATCACCCGACGTGACTTTCAAGGGGACGAAGTTTACCAGCCGTCGTGTTCGTGTTGCCACGCGAGCGCCCTCGGTTGCATCGAGGATGGGGGCGGTATTCGGCAAGGAGGAAAGCGCCTCGGGCACCATGGTCACCATAATTTCTGAACGGACATATTTCCATGTTGAACAGTCGGCACAACGACCCGGTCGCCTGCCATGCATCCACCCAAAAAAATCACCCGCTTGACCAGCTCGAAACGTGGGCCGACTACCCAGGGCGCAATTACCAGTCTCAGAGTGGGGGGGCGCCTGCCGCTCCCGCAATCCGTCAGTGAAGCGGGCAGAGCGGCTGTGCTGGCCGTTTGTCTGGCTACTCATTCTGCAACGGCGGTCACAAAATCGCGTGTGCGTGATGGTCAAAAATCCCGGAAGTAAATATATTTACCTGCAATGAACTACTTTTGTTTGGTTTCCGTAGGCATTGTGGTGTTGATGACCACCGCATTGTCCGCCCAGGAAAACCCCGGCGTGCCGTGGCCAGCAACCGATGCGCTGGGCCGTTCGCTGCCGTTCGCCGGCGCGGTAGGCTTGCCGAAAACCAACCGCTGCGTCGGGATTTTTTATTTCATCAACCACAGCGGTAGCCCGCGTTGCGACCTGCTGGACGGGCCGTATGACTTGACCAAAATCTTGGTTCGCGATCCGGACGTCCTAAAAAAAGCCGACAGCCCGTTCTGGGGAAAAATCGGCACGTCCTACTATTGGGGCGAGCCGATCTACGGCTATTATCGTGGCGCAGATCCGTGGGTGCTGCGCCGCCATGCGCAGCTTCTGGCTGATGCGGGCGTGGATGTTTTGATCTTCGACACGACGAACGCCCAGTCGTATCCGGAAAATTATCTGGCGCTGTGCGAAGTCTTTGCCGAAATAAGAAAAACCGGTGGTCATACGCCGCAGATTGCCTTCATGGTCAACACCCGTGCGGGCGCGACGGCGGAAAAAATTTATCATGATCTTTACCAGAAAAATCTGCACCCGGAACTGTGGTTCTCCTGGTCGGGCAGGCCGTTGATGATCTGCGATCCGGCGGAAGCCAGCCCGGAATTAAAAGGGTTTTTCACGCTGCGCGCCGCGCATTGGCCGTTCACGCTGACGAATACGCCCTATGCCTGGCATTGGGAGGCGACGTATCCGCAGCCTTACGGATTTACGGACGATCCGAACAAAGCGGAGCAGGTGAACGTCTCCGTCGCGCAAAATCTTCGTGCGGCGGACGGCAAGGTGACGAACATGAGCGATGGCGATGCCCGCGGCCGCAGCTTCCACGATCGAAAACAGAACATCGCGCCCGGTTCGGTGGATGCGGGCTACAATTTTCAGGAACAGTGGCAGCGCGCCTTTGAACTGAACCCACCCTTTGTGATGGTCACCGGCTGGAACGAATGGATCGCCGGCCGCTGGGATCGCCCCGGCAAACCCGTCGTTTTCGTGGATCAGTTTGACGAGGAGTTCAGCCGTGACATTGAAATGCAAAAAGGCGGGCACGGTGACAATTATTATTATCAACTGGTCGCGAATGTCCGTCGTTACAAGGGCGCGCCCGGGTTGCCGAAAGCTTCACCGGAAAAAACCATCCATCTCGCGGCTGGCTTTGACCAATGGCGCGACGTGCAGCCGGAATTTTTGGATCACGTCGGCGAGACGGCGCCGCGTGATTTCGCCGGGGCCGGTGGCACGCATTACATCAATGATTCCGGACGCAATGATCTCGCTGCCTTTAAAATCGCGCGCGATGCGACGAATGTTTATTTTTACGCCCGCACCGTGCAGCCCATTTCTCCCGCGACGGACACGAACTGGATGTGGCTGTTGATTGACGCGGATCAGAATCACGCCACCGGCTGGCAAGGCTATGACTTCATCGTGAATCGCACGCGGGACGCAGATGGAAAATTCTGGCTGGAAAAAAATGTCGGTGGCTGGAGTTGGGAAAAAATTGCGCCCGTGGACTTGCGCGTCCAGGGCGCTCAAATGGAACTGACGATTTCGCGCGCGGCGCTCGGCTTGAAAACTGGTAAAACAAAACTCGGAATTGATTTCAAATGGGCGGATAACTTGCAACATCCCGGCGACGTGATGGATTTTTACGTCAGCGGCGACGTCGCGCCCGAGGGCCGGTTTAATTACCGTTTTATCGGGGATTAGAAACTCGGCCGTTTGGCCAATGAGTGCGGACAGCGATTGCTTTCCCGCGCGGAGCTTTGATGGTGTTCAGCCGGTCGGTGCGGCTTACGGCTGTGCCAGGCGATGAACATCGTCAACCCCGGAACCTGCCGCCCTGGCCGGCGCGGTGGATCATGGAATCGCCCGCCCGGCTTGATAATAACGGAGGTTGAAGTTGGTTGCCGCCCGATCAGAAAACATGCCGCTGCCGTTGGTTAACACCACGCTGCCAAGGTTGGTCCAACTGGAAAAATTCACCGTGGCCCGGACAGTGGTGGGCGAATTACTGGCACCGACCAGAAAAATGTTGGCCTGGTTGGTGAGCCGCGCGATGGCGGTAATCACCGGGGCTTCCGTCGCGATAAGTTGCAGATCGAAGCTCAGACTGCTGGCGGTGATGGCCGCCAAATGAACTTCGACGGCGAAGGTATTGGTGCCCTCACGCACCTGTTTTGGATCCACGCTGAAACTCTGCCAAGTGTCGCGCAGCGCGGTGGGCATCGCGGCGGCCAGCGTGTTGGCGGTGGCACCGGCGGTGAGGTTCACATTGGCGATGGCGGTGCCATTCAGAAACACATTCGCGCCATCGTCCACCACCAGCTTTAAAGTAAGCTTCGCAATCCGGTTGACATTCGTCACCACGAACGTCGTGCGGAAATAGGTGGTGATGAACTTGTGACTCGCGTTCGGGCCATAGCTGACAACAGTTTGTTCATCGCCGTCACCAAAACCAAGCTGGGCGGTGCCGCTGCTCCAGGCGGAATCATCGAAACCGGGATTTTGCCAGCCGGTGCCTAGGTCCGAACCGTGGTCGAAGTATTTCCAATCAGCCGCCAGCGGAACCAGGACGCGGGGTCGCGCAGGGCCGTCAAAACTGGTGCGGGCAAAATAGCGGAGCGGTTGCACGCCCGAGGCAATGCTGTCGCTCAAAGTGAAATAACCGCCGCCATAATAATCAAAGCCGATGGCCTCGCCGTTGGGTTCGCCGCCGGCCACGCCCGTGACCGGAATACCATTGGACAGACTGGCGAAGGCGCTGCTGATGGACTGGCCGTTGGTGCGCATCCACACGCCGGCGAAATTTTCCTGCCGCACGAGAATTTCAGTGCCGAGCGGCGAGATATCCGCGCCGTTGGCCACGTCAAAATTCAAGGTGCGAACGTAGGTCAGGGTGATGGTGTTCGTCGTGTCGAGCAAGGCTTTGGGCGCGGTGTAAATGCCGCTGGAACCTTTCACTTTTGTCAGCACGAACCAGTCGCCGGTCACGGGGTCAACGAATTCCGCTTCGGCGTTGTGCGCGCCGTCAGGATACGTCAGCGTGAGGGTGCGGGTGCCGTTCAGCGCGCGGCCGGCCACGGGACTGTTCGTCTGCCAGAAATAGACCGCCGGTTCCGGTATCTGATAAAGCTGAATGTTGGCGCGGTTGACGTTGTTGTCGCCGATGTCCGCGACGTAAAGGTAGGAAACATTCGCCACCGGCCCCGGCCCGATGCCGATGTCCTCATTATCGGTATTGCCAGGCAGGGTGTAAGTGCCCAGATTGTGGCCCTGCGCATCCAGAGCATAGACTTCCGCCGGATTGCCCGAATCATTTTCCGCCCAGAGCACACCGGGATTATTGCGGCTGGCCGCAATGCCAGACGCCTCGGTCAGGCCGGGAATATTGACTATGCCATTGGTCTCGGCCTTGGCAAACGTCGGCGCAGCCTGGCCCAGCCGGGACGCGCCCAGGGCGAAAAATACAATTATCGGCAGAATGCGGAACACACGTCATCATTCCCTAACGGCGGCCACATGGCAAAAGTTAAACGGCAGCCAGGAATTCGTCGGGCTTAGAAAATCGTTTTTTTGGGTGAACGGTGGCTACTTCCCGGAGGTTCTCAGGGGAAAATTTTGGGAGGGGCTTGAGGCGTCGCACAAACAATCCAGCGGTTTGCATCGGAAAATGGTATGAGCCGGGGCGGCCGCCAAAACATCCTGGGCCGGTTGCTGGATTTCTACCGGCAGGAAACGGCGCAGCTCGCCAAACTTCAAGCGCGACCAGGTTAACTGGAAGATTTCGCTCAAGTAATCCGTTCGATCGGCCGATGCTATAACAAGTGCTATCTCAGCCCGGCGGATATCGCGTGGCTGGAGAGGCCGCCAAAAAAGCCCCATCATGAATGACGCCGAACCGAATATTTCACGGTTGGTTCTTGCGCTGCGCCAACAACTGGCCTTGAGCCAGGAGGATTTGGCGCGGCAGCTTGGGGTCAGCTTCGCCACCGTCAACCGTTGGGAAAACGGGCACAACATCCCTTCCAGACTCGCCCAAGCCCAACTCACCGCCTTCTGCGAAAAGATGGCTGCTTGCGGCGAATTCGTTTGGCCGGAGGAACCGCGCCCATGAGCGGTTTCGTGGCCAAGCCGGTCGCACCGCTCGTGCTGATTGTGGAAGATGACCTGACCACCAGTCGGATGCTGCAAGGCATTCTGGCCGGGGCCGGCTTTCGGACGGCGATGGTCGGCAGTGTGGCCGCCGCGTGGACGAGCCTGCGCGAACAGCAACCCGACCTGGTGCTGCTGGATGTGAATCTGCCAGACGGCAATGGTTTCGAGATTTGTCACCAGTTGCAGCAAGAGCCTGGGTTAGGCCAGATCCCCGTGTTGTTCATTTCCGCCAACAACGATCTGGCGGCCAAGGTGCGCGGGTTCGAGGCCGGGGGCGTGGATTACATTTCCAAGCCGCTGGCCGCGGCCGAAGTGCTGGCCCGCGTGGGCACGCATTTGCGGCTCAAGCGCGCCTACGAGGCGTTGGTGGAATTGCAGGCGGGACATTTGGATCGGCTGACGACCGCGCAGCAGAACACTATGCCGCTGCCGCAGGATCTCCCGGAGGCGCGATTCCAAATCGCCCTCAAACAGAAGCTGTCGGCGGGCGGCGATTTTTACGATGTCATTCCCTCCGGCGAAAACAGCGTGGACTATCTGGTGGCCGACGCCAGCGGACATGATCTGGGAGCTTCGTATTGGACCGCGGCGCTCAAGGCGCTGGTGGCCGAACATGCGAACCCGCTGAATTCACCGGCCGACATCCTGCGCTCGCTCAATCTTTCGCTGGGCCGGATTCTGCCGCCCGGAAATTTCTTCACGCTGATTTACGCCCGGCTGAACCGACGGAGTCGCCGGCTGAGCCTGGCCAACGCCGGCCATCCGCCCGCCATCATCACGACCGCCAATGGCCAGGAGGCCAAAATCGTGCAGCAGGAAGGCGACGTGGTGGGCGCGTTTTCTGATGCCGTGTTTGGCCTCACAGAAATGACACTGCGTCCCGGTGACCGGCTGTTTTTATATTCTGACGGACTGGTCGAGACCCGCGGTCCGGTGGCGGCTGGAGTGAAACGGCTGGCGGAGGCGTGCCGCGCGCATTGCGCCCAGCCGCTCGCTGACTTGGTGCCCGCCGTGATGAACGAAGTGACCACGGGTCAGGTGGTCACGGATGACATGGTGCTCCTGGGGGTGGATGTATGAAGGCGCACTTGCCAGCCCGCTGGTTGCGCCGGGTCATCCGCTCACGTCCGACGGAAGTGGACACAGTTTGCCTGGAGATTCGCGCCTTCATGGCCGCCAGCGGTTTGACGGTCAGGAGCTTCGCGGTGGAACTGATCGCGCGTGAATGTCTGAACAATGCCGTCCTGCATGGCAACCAGCAACACGCCGATAAAAATGTCCGGCTGGAGCTGCATTGGGGACGCCGCTGGCTGCGCCTGCAAATCGCCGATGAGGGCGCGGGTTTCAACTGGCGCACCGCGCGCGGCCGCCCGGCCGAGGCGTCCGCGGTGAGCGGCCGCGGGCTTGCGATTGCGAAACTTTATGCCGACCGGGTGGCCTTCAATCGGCGCGGCAACCAGATCACGTTGTGGCTGGATAAGAACAAAACTTTAACAAAAAATTAATATGGCAAACTACACTATCGCGCAAAACGGCAAGAACTCGCAGGTGATCTTGGCCGGCGATTTGACCGCCGCCGTCGTTCCAGAATTGCAGGCCGCCCTGAAAGAGCTGGTGCAGCAAGGTGCCGAGGAGATTGGGTTTGATCTCGCCAAAACGGTGATGCTGGATTCCAGCGGCATCGGGCTGCTGATTGCCGCCAGCAATTCACTCGCCCGCCGGAATGGCAAGGTGCGCGTGCTCAACGTCTCGGCGGACATCCTGCAATTGCTGCAAAGCATGCGCCTGGCCGGCCGGCTCAACGCCAGCGGCCGCGAAACCTAGGAGACATCATGGACGACGAATTATTGAACGAGTTTATCAACGAGTCGCGCGAGCACCTCGCCACCATTGAAACGGACCTGCTGACCATCGAGGAAGGCGGGGCGAGCGTGGATGAAGAACTGGTCAACAAGGTGTTTCGGGCCGCGCATTCCATCAAGGGCGGCAGCGCTTTTTTCGGCTTGAGCAAAGTCAAGGAGCTGGCGCACAAGGCGGAGACGGTGTTGGACATGCTGCGCGCCGGGAGGATGAAACCCAATGCGGAGATCACCAACGTGTTGCTCGCCGCCTTCGACAAGTTGCGGGACATGATCAACAATCCCCGCACACAGGAGCAGGCGGATATCGCGGAGTTGGTCGTCGCGCTCTCAGGCCTGGCAGCCTCTTATTTGCCGACAGATCAAAAAGCCTCGCTCACGCAAAACGTGGATTTGCATCCGGCGGGTGAGGCGCAAGTGACGGTCACTTTGCCGCAGGTGGATTTCGAGCGGGCGCAACGTTCCGGCCAGCATGTTTACAGCGTGGATCTGGATCTCATTCACGACCTCGAGCGAAAAGGCAAAAATGTCCTCACCGTGTTCCGCGACATTTTAGAGACCGGCGAAATCCTGGACTGCGCGGTGGATTATGAAACCGTTGGCACGCTCGACGGACCGGTGGGCAACCAATTGCCGTTGCGCATCGTGTTTGCCACGGTCATTCGCCCGGACGACATCGGCCTGCTCATTGATGTGAGCAGCGAAAAAGTCAAAATTCTGTTCGATCCCAGCAAGGCCCCGCCGCTGGCCGCACCGGTCAAGGTGGCAAAGCCGGTTGCGCCGCCGTCGCACGAGGTGGCCGTGACGCGCCCGCCGGAACCCGCCGCCGTCGCGCTCGCCGCGCCTTCGGCCGTGGCCGAAACGCGCACCGCGTCCAACGCCAACGACAGCACGTTGCGCGTGAATGTTGGTTTGCTGGAGACGCTGATGAATCTCGCCGGCGAGATGATTCTCAGTCGAAATCAATTGCGTGACGCCATTGCGCGGAACGACAACCGCGCCCTTTCCGTCGCTGACCAGCGCCTGAATCTGGTCACTTCTGAATTGCAAGACGCGATCATGCAGACGCGCCTGCAGCCCATCGGCACGGTGTTCAGCAAATTTCCCCGCGTCGTCCGCGATCTCGCCAATCTGCTGCACAAGGAAGTTCAATTGGATCTGCGCGGCCATGATGTGGCGCTGGATAAAAGTTTGATCGAAGGTTTGTCCGATCCCTTGACGCACATGGTTCGCAACGCGGTGGATCACGGCATCAGCTCGCCCGAGGACCGCCTGCGGGTGGGCAAGAAACGCCAGGGGACCATCCGGTTGGAGGCGCGTCATGAGGCGGGTCAGGTGGTGGTGGAAATTGCCGATGACGGCCAGGGGATGGACTCGCAACGCATTGCCCAATCGGCCTTGAGCAAAGGGCTGATCACGCCGGAGAAACTGGCGACGCTTTCCGAGTCGGATCGCCTGGCGCTGATCTTCCTCCCCGGACTGTCCACGGTGAAGCACGTCACGGAAATTTCCGGGCGCGGCGTGGGCATGGATGTGGTCAAAACGAATCTCGACCGCATGGGCGGCAAGGTGGAAATCCATTCGGTGATTGGCCAAGGCACGTTGTTCCGCATCAAACTACCGCTGACGCTCGCGATCATTCCCTCCTTGATCGTCTCAGTGGAGCAGGAGCGCTTTGCCATTCCGCAAGTCAGCGTCGAGGAACTGCTGCATATCAGCGCGAAGGAAATCAAGGATCGCCTCACGGTCGTCGGCGGGGCGGAAGTCCTGCTCTTGCGCGAGCGCATCCTGCCGCTGCTACGCTTCGCAGATCAACTTGGCGTTGACGCGGCCGGATCGGCGCTGGAACCAGGCGCCTTGGAAATCGCCGTCGTCACCACGGGCTCGATGACCTACGGATTGGTGGTCGGGGCGTTTCATGACACCGAGGAGATTGTCGTCAAGCCCTTGGGCCGCCATCTCAAAGGGCTGCGCGAGTATGCCGGAGCCACGATTCTGGGTGACGGCCAGGTGGCGCTGATCCTCGACATCGCCGGGCTCGCCGCCAAGGCGGACTTGGGCGCGGTCGCCGCGCAGACGCAAGCAGAGGAAGACCACAGCCTTGCCGCCACGATGAGCCATTCGCTGCTGCTGTTTCACAATGCGCCGGATGAATTGTGCGCCACGCCGCTGGATATTGTGCTGCGCATCGAGCGCATCAAGCCGGAACAAGTGGAAACCATGGGCGGACGCCGAACGATGCAATATCGCGGGGCGGCGCTGCCACTCGTGACGCTGGCGGATGTCGCGGCGGTGAAATCCATTGGTGATGCCCGGGATCTGGCCGTGATTATCTCCAGTGTTCACGGCCGCGAAGTGGGGCTGTTGGGTGCCATGCCCGTGGATGTGGTGGAAACGCAGGCGGTCATTGATCTCACCACCCATCGGCAAAAAGGCATCGCCGGTTCCGCCATTATCAATCAACGCACCGCGCTGATTGCCGATCTGCCGGAGTTGGTGGATGCCGCCTATCCCGAATGGCGCACGCCCCGCGCGGAACTCGCCAAGGCTGGTCCCGGAGCGAAGGGTTTCGTGGTGCTGCTGGCCGAGGATTCGGAGTTTTTCCGCGCGCAAGTCAAACGCTATCTCGAGGAAGACGGCAAGGTGGTGCTCGACGCGGCTGATGGCGAAAGCGCGTGGGAATTGCTGCTGGCGCACCTCGATGAAGTCCAGGTCGTGGTCACCGACATCGAAATGCCGCGGCTCACGGGCCTCGGATTGGCGCAGCGCATCCGGGGCGATGCCCGCACCAGCAAACTGCCCATGATCGGCCTCTCGTCGCTCGCCGGCGAGGACGACATTGCGCGCGGCAAGGCCGCCGGCTTTGACGACTACCAAGTGAAGCTGGATCGCGACCAATTGCTGGCTCGCGTTCGCCTGTTCGCTGACCAACTCACCATGTCCGCACCCGCCGAACTCACGAACGGTTGAATTTTTAACACCTTATTACCCAACAAAAATATGAAACAATGGACCATTGGAAAACGCATCACCATCGGTTTTGCCACCGTGCTCAGCATCACGCTCACGCTCAGTCTCCTGTCGTATTGGAGCCTGGTCCGCGTGCAGGCGGAGGCGGGCGACCTAAGCACCGACACCATCCCCTGCATCCGGAGCATTCTGGGAATTGAAGCCACGCTGAAAGAGAACCTGGCGCTGGTGCAGGCGCACCTCAACGCCACCACGGAGAAGGCCGGTTACGCGGAAGAGATTGCGGCCAATATCGAGAAGATCAACCAGCTCGTGAAAGTTTACGAAGCGACCCCGATGCGGCCGGAAGACCGGGCGATGTTCACGGCTTTCACCAATGCCCGCGCGGTGTTTGTGAAGTCGTTTCGCGGCGTGCTGGCGTTGAGCCAGGCCGGCAAGACGACCGAAGCGATTCAGATGTCTCAGGAGAATTTGCTGCCTGCCTTCCGGGCGGTCAATGACGTCCTGCGCAAACTCGTCGTCTATAACGATGAGGATCTGAGCAAAAACCTCACCCGGATTCAGGCGGCGGTCAGCGCGGGCCAAGCGAGCGTGGCCATCGGCTTGCTGGCGGCGATGCTCGTCGGGATGCTGCTGTCGTGGCTCATTGTCCGCAGCATTGTCACCCCGATTCAGGCGTGCGTTGGGTTCACCGGTTTGCTCGCGCGTGGTGACTTTTCCCAGGAGGTGCCGGCCGCGCTCCGCCAGCGCGGCGACGAGCTGGGTGATTTGGCGCGGGCCTTCCAGACCATGACGGACAACTTGCGCCGGCTGTTGAGCGAGATCAATGGGGGCGTGGAAACGCTGGCCTTGTCGTCGGCGGATCTGTCGGCCGTTTCCAAACAGACGGCCACCGGCGTGAAATCCATGTCGGACAAGACCATCACCGTGGCGGCCGCTGCGGAAGAGGCCAGCGCCAACACGAACTCCGTGGCAGCGGGCATGGAACAAGCCGCCACCAATCTGACGTCCGTCGCGACCGCCACCGAAGAGATGAGCGCCACGATTGGCGAAATTGCCGCGAACTCGGAAAAGGCCCGCGTCATCAGCGAGCAGGCCAGCACGCAGGCCCAGACCATTTCCGCGCTGATGCTGATGCTCGGCCAGGCCGCGCAAGACATCGGCAAAGTCACCGAAACAATCACCGACATTTCGTCGCAGACCAATCTGCTGGCGCTCAACGCGACCATTGAGGCGGCGCGGGCGGGCGCGGCGGGCAAAGGCTTCGCCGTCGTCGCTAACGAGATCAAGGAACTCGCCCGGCAGACCGCCACTGCCACCGAGGATATCAAGAGCAAGATCGCCGGCGTGCAGGCGACCACCGGCAGCGCCATCAGTGACATCGAGAAAATCACCGACGTGATCAAGGATGTTGAGGCCATCGTTTCCAGCATCGCCGCTGCCATTGAAGAGCAGGCGACCGTGACCAAGGATGTGGCGGGCAACATCGCCCAGGCCTCGGCGGGCGTGAAAGATTCCAATGAACGCGTGGCGCAAACCGCCACGGTCTCCACCGCCATCGCGCAGGATATTGCCGGCATCAGCGCCGCCGTGAGCGGCATCCGCCAAGGGGGCGAACAAGTGGAAGCCAGCGCCGCCGATCTGGCGAAGCTGGCCGACGATCTCCGCGAGATGATGGCGCGCTTCAAAACCAACGAGGCGGGCGGGGAATCCGCCCGGGCGACGACCGCCGGGCGCGGCCACGCGCAACCGCCCAGGGCCGGCGGCGGCAGCGGGGCGTCCGCCGCCACGCGCGCGGTTTCCCCCACGCCCGACAAGCCGGGACGACCCTTTATCGAGTGGTCCGAAGCCTATTCCGTGGGGGTCGCCGCGATGGATCAGCATCACCAGAAACTGTTTGATTTGATCAACCAGCTCCATGCCGCCATGCGCGCGGGCAACAGCCGCGCGGTGCTGGGATCCGCGTTGGAGGAACTGGCGAACTATGTGGATTACCATTTTGCCGCCGAGGAGAAGCTGATGAAGCAGCACCATTGTTCCGGGCTGGCCGAGCAGATCGCGGCGCATTCGGGCCTGGTGGAAAAGGTCACAACTTTGCGCCAGCAGTTTGCCAGCGGTGAAGAAGGGCTGGGGTCGGAAGTGCTAACCATGCTGCGAGACTGGCTGGTGAACCATATTCAGCGCAAAGACAAAGCCTGCATGTCCACGGTGTGCGAGGTGGCCAAGGCCCGGGTGGCGACCCGGAAATGAAAATCAATTAATTCGAGAGCAAACCTATGACTAACATGTTGAATCAACTCAAACTGGCCACGCGGATTGTCGTCATCACCTTGGTGGTGGTCGTCAGCGTCGTGGCCCTCAACTACCTGATCTTCGTGCGCGGCTACCGCGCCAGCGCCCAGACAGCCATGGTGGAGAAGGCTAAGGCGTTCAGCGCCGTGGCGGATGAAACCAAAAATCACGTCAGTCTGCTGTATCGCAACGGGGCGTTCGACACCGCGAAGCTGGTGGCGGAATTCAAGGCAGACGTGGCTGCGGGCAAGCCGTTAAAAGACACCAAGTTTTTCAGCACCATCCCGGTGGTCGCCGGCTGGACGGCGGCGCAAGAGGCCGCGCAACGCGAGAACATTGTCTTTCGCATCACCTCCTTTAACTCACGCAATAAGGAGCATGAGCCCGCGCCCGGATCCTTTGATGAAAAATTACTGCGCCAGCTCACGGACCAGGTCAATGCCGGCAAGGGCGAAGTGGTGCAGGCGGTCAATGAAGCCGACAACACGCTCCACGTGTTGCGGGCCATTCGGCTGACCGAAAATTGTCTAGCTTGTCATGGCGCGCCCGGCAGCAAGTGGGATGTGAACAAGGATGGCAAGGATTTGACCGGCTTTGCCATGGAGGGCTGGAAGGCCGGTGACATGCACGGGAGTTATCACGTGGTGATGCCGCTGGCACCAGTGAGTCAACAGGTGGCGGGCTTCATCCAGAACGGATTGATTTGGACGGTGCCGGTGCTGGCCATCGCCATCGGTATTTTTGTCTATCTGATCGGCAGCTTGATTGGCCGGCCGGTGAATTCGCTGAAGGATTGCACCATGACGATTGCCGAAGGAGATCTGAGCCGGGAAGTCCCCGCTGCCTTGCTTGCCCGCCAAGATGAGATTGGCGATTTATCCCGGGCGCTCCGGGATTTGAGCCATTCGCTCCGCACGTCATTGCTGGAGGTGCTCAACAGCACGGGCACCTTGGGCGTGATGTCCGATGGACTGCACAACACTTCGAAGCGACTGACCGCCGGGGCCCAAGGCACTTCGGAGCGCGCTGAAACCGTGGCGGCGGCCGCCGAAGAATCCAGTGCCAACACCGTCTCCGTCGCGGCGGGCATGGAACAGGCCGCCACCAACCTGTCATCCGTCGCGGCGGCCACGGAGGAGTTGAGCGCCACGGTGGCCGAGATTGCCGGTAATTCCGCCAAGGCCCGCATGGTCGGTGAACAGGCCGGGGCGCAGGCGCAATCCGTGGGCGCAGTGGTTCAGGAATTGGGCCAAGCCGCGCGCGCGATTGGCAAAGTGACGGAGACCATCACCAACATTTCCGCGCAAACCAATCTGCTGGCGTTGAATGCCACCATTGAGGCCGCACGGGCCGGGGCCGCTGGCAAAGGCTTTGCCGTGGTGGCGCACGAGATCAAAGAACTGGCCCGCCAGACGGCGGCGGCGACGGAGGATATCAAGTCCAAGGTGTCCGGTGTGCAGCGGTCCACCACCAGTGCGATCACGGACATCGAGAAGATTTCCGAAGTCATCCAAGAAGTCGGCCAGTTGGTCGGCAGCATTGCGACGGCCATCGAGGAGCAGACGGCCGTGACCAAGGACGTGGCGGCGAACGTCTCTCAGGCGTCTGCTGGAATTCAGGATGCCAACGAGCGCGTGGCCCAGACCGCCACCGTCGCCAAATCCATCGCCTCGGACATCGCCGCGGTCAGTGCCCAAGGTCGGGCGATGAACAACGACAGCCGGCGTCTTCAGGAGGACGCCGATATGTTGTTGAGCGTGGTTGACCGGCTCGCGCTACTGACCAAGCGTTTTAAGCTCGGCCAGCAGGCGGATTTTTCCGCCATCAAAAAGGGCCACCTCCAATGGCGCAACAAGGTGATTGAAATGTTTGAAGGCCGGCTAAAGCTCACCTCGGCGGACGTGACGGATCATCACAATTGTCCGCTGGGCAAATGGTATGGCGCCGAGGGAACCGAACGCTTTCAACATCTGGAAAAATTCCGGCAGTTGGGAGTGCAACATGCCAGCTTCCATGCGTTGGTGGCGGAAATTGTGAAGCTGTGGAACGACGGACAGCAGGCCGAGGCCCGCCAACGCTTTGATAAATTAATCCCGCTGACCACGCAGCTCTTCGGCTTGTTGGATGAAATTTCGCTCGGCGCAGCGCAGTTGTCCGGTGCCAAACCGGAGGATTCCTCGTCCTAGAACGCAGACCAACCGTTTAACATGCTTCGGCTATGAATATCAAATCCAAGGCCGCCGACACCAGTCTGCTGGTGATCAGCTTCAACCTCGGCGAAGCCGTCTTTGGCATTGACGCCCGGCAGATCCAAGAAGTGTCGAGAGTGGGTGCCATCACCCGCGTTCACCACGCGCCCACGGAAGTCATCGGCATCCGCAATCTGCGGGGGCACATCGTCACCGTCATCGACCTCCGCACCCGGTTGCAGTTGGGCCGGGTGGTGACGACTCCCGCGAGCCGCGTGCTCATCGTCGAAGGCCTGGGGGAACCCATCGGCCTGCTGGTGGATCGGGTGGCCGACACACTGAACATTGACCCCGCCGACCTGCAACCGGCACCGGCCAATGTCAACGGCGTGCAAAGCCGCAAGCTCCGCGGCGTCTGCCGCAACGGTCGGAACCTGGTGGCACTGCTGGATCTCGCAGCCGTCCTGCAAATTGAAAACGCCCCCGGCCCAATGGTCGCGCGGGAGAAGTTGCTCGCATGAGTTTGCGCGTCCTAGTGGCCGACGATGCGGTGCTGTTCCGGCGCTCGATCAGCGACGCGCTGACCTCGCTGCCCGATGTGGTGGTGGTGGGCAGCGCCGCCAACGGCAAGCTCGCCCTCCAGAAAGTGCGCGAACTCAAGCCGGATTTATTGACCCTCGATTTGGAAATGCCCGAGCTCGACGGCTTGGGCGTGCTGGATGCGCTCCGGCAGAGCGGCGACAAAACAGCGGTGATTGTCGTCAGCGCGCTGACCCGGCGGGGCGGCGACCTCACGCTGCGGGCCTTGGAAAAAGGCGCGTTTGATTTCATCACCAAGCCCGACACCGCCAGCGCCGAGGAGAGCCGCGAGGCCATCCGTCGCGAGTTGGCTCCGCGCCTCCGCGCGCTCGCCAACCGACTGATCGTGCGCAACATTTTGAATCGTCCGAACGGTGCGGTGGCGCCGGGACCGTCGGTCGCGCGGGTCCCCACACCCGCGCCAGTGGCTCAGCCAAAGGCATCCGGGGCGAATCTCTCGGGCATCGCCGACCGCATGAGCCGACTCGTCTCAACGATCAAACCTGAAATGGTGCTGATCGGCGTCTCCACCGGCGGCCCAACTGCGTTGACGCGCCTGTTGCCGCAATTGCCGAAGGATCTCGGCGTGCCAGTTTTGATTGTGCAACACATGCCCCCCGTTTTCACCCAGTCGCTGGCAGAGAGCCTGGCGTCCAAGTGTGCGCTGGGAGTGCGCGAAGCCGTCAACGGCGAAACGGTGGTTCCCAACACGGCTTACATTGCGCCCGGCGGTCGCCAGATGCGGCTCGCGCTCGGGCCGGGTGGCAATCGCATCCTCCAAATCACCGATGATCCGCCGGAAAACAACTGCCGGCCGGCGGTGGATTATCTGTTCCGTTCGGCGGCCAGTCTTTTTCCCGGCCGCGCGATGGCGGTGATTCTCACCGGCATGGGCAGCGACGGCACGCTGGGGTTGCGCCTGCTCAAGCGACACGGCGCGTTTGTGATCGCGCAAGACGAAGCCAGTTGCGTCGTTTATGGGATGCCCAAGGCGGCGGTGGAGGCGGGGGTCACCGATGTGATTCTGCCGCTGGAAGCCATCGCGGCTCGCATTGTATCCACTGTTCGCGGAGGCCGGCCATGAGCATTGCCATCACCCGCGATGAATTGACCGTTTGGTCCCGCTACATTCATGAGATCTCCGGGATTTCCCTGGACGAATCCAAAGGCTACCTGCTGGAGACGCGGCTGGGCGGTTTGCTCCGCGATACGGGCGTGGCCAGCTTTTCGGAGTTCTATTATCGCGCCAAAGCGGATCTCGGCAACGTGCTGCGCCGAAAAATCATTGATGCCATCACCACCAACGAAACTTCATTTTTCCGCGACAGCGCGCCGTTTGATTTGCTCCAGCACAAATTGATTCCCGAGTTGATTGACCGCCGCAAAAAAGCCGGTGCGCGGCTGGCTCCCATCCGCATTTGGAGCGCTGCCTGTTCCACCGGCCAGGAAGCTTACAGCACGGGCATCGTGCTCAAGGAACTGCTGGGCGATCTGAACAATTACGACATTCGCATCGTGGGCACGGACATTTCCGACAAGGCGGTCGCCACGGCGAGCTATGGTCATTTCGGTCAGCTCGAATTGGACCGCGGCATGCCGCGCGAGAAGATGACGAAATATTTCACGCCTTCCGCCGGCCAGTGGAAAATCCGCGACGACATCCGCTCGCTCGCCTCGTTCCGCACCATGAACCTGCTGCAACCGTTCACCTTTCCCGCGCCCTTCGACATTATTTTTTGCCGCAACGTGGCCATCTACTTTAAGGAGCCGGATAAAATCCGCCTGTTCCAAAATCTCGGCCGTTGCCTGGCCCGCGATGGTGCCTTGATCATTGGCTCCACCGAATCGCTCACCGGGTTTTGTCCCGAGTTTGAACCCAAGCGCCATCTGCGTTCGGTATTTTACCAGTTGCGGGGCTGAGCCGTTGCGAACGCACCTGAACGTGCATCCAGCCAGCCCAGTTCTGAAGTTCCCAAGAAACTTTTTGCGAAAGGGATTCAACATTTTGCGCCGCCTGGTTTTGCCAGTCGGTTTTTGAAACCACTCAAGTGCTCCTCCCCTTCTGCCGATGCTATAACAAGTGCGACTCTATTTCGGCCGGCGGCGCAAGCGGCGCGGCCGGCCCCAACAACCACCATGAAGCGAGCCGAGCGAAGTTATGCGGATTTGATAATCCGGTTACAACCATTGAGTTTGGAGGTGCTGGGGCGGCCGCTGAGTATCCGTTTGGTCAAGGTGAATCGCTGGAAAAACCCACTCCGACCATCCTTAAAACGCAACCGGGTTTGCTTGGATCTTGGCGGCGAACCGAGAATCCAGCGGGGGCAGCGTTTACGGCCGGAGGGACCGCGTCCATGAAGCGGTTCGCCTTCCATCTTTCCGTCCGCGTCGTGCTGCTGCTGCTAGCCATACTCGCCGCCGGCACCCTGATCACTTGGCGGGCCATCGTGACGGCCAATGACAATCTGCGAACCGACCAGCTTTTCCAGGCGCGGCTGGTGGCGGAGGGGATAAACATGAACCATGTCAAGGCCCTGACGGGCGCGGCGGCGGAAACCAATTCCCCGGTTTATCTGCGGCTCAAGGAACAGCTCGCCGCCGTTCGTCTGGCCACGCCGCATTGCCGGTTTGTTTATCTGGTGGGACAACGGGCAGACGGCAGTTTGTTTTTTTTCGTGGACAGCGAACCGGCCGACTCGAAGGACTGCTCACAGGCCGGACAAGTTTATGCCGAAGCACCGCCGGGTTTTTACCAGGCCTTTGGCACCCGGAATGCCACCACGGTCGGCCCTTACGCCGACCGCTGGGGCAAAAGGGCTTCGGCCATTGTCCCCCTCTTTGATCCACAGACGGTGCCGGAGAGCATCGCCTCGACCGACAAAGTCCAGGCGATGGTGCGCAAGGCCGTCGCGTTCTACCATCAATACGGCCGGGAACGATTTCTACAGGCCGTCAATAATCCGCAGGGGGAATTTCATCAGGGCGATCTCTACGCTTTTGTCTTTGACCGTCAAATGACCTATCTGGCGCATCCGGTGAATCCGGAACGCGTCGGCCAGAACTGGATTGATAAAAAAGACTGGTCCGGCGGCAAGTATTACCGCCGGGAAATCCAGTCCGTTGTCCAATCCCGAGGGCATGGCTGGGTGGAATATGAGATCGAGAATTTTTCCAGCAAACAACTGGATCACAAGCTCACCTATGCCGAGGGCGCGGACGACTTGATCATCTGTGCCGGCGCTTACCGGGGCGATGCCAAAATGCTCGGCGCGCTGGGAATGGACGTGGCCGCCGACGCCTGGAACAGCCAGCGGTTTCAGGCCGCGCTGCCGCCGGCGATATTGACCTTGGAACTGATGCTCATTGCGCTGGCCGGCTCATGGTTGCTGGCCCGGCGCTCCCGGCAACGGGCCGCACCGTCGCCGTGGCAGCGGCACCTCGAGCCGGTGCTGACCGCCGCCAGCGGACTGGTGCTGACCCTGTTCGCCGGTTGGACCATTCATGAACGCGATGTGGTTCAGCGCCACGAGGCCTTTACCGAACTGGCGGCCAGCCGGACCTCCATATTCGCCGACGCCATTCATGGTGTTCGCGATTCCGAACTGGCGGGACTGGCTCAGTTTTACGAGCACAGCGCCACCATCTCATTGCCAGAGTTTGAACTCTTCACACCCTATCTCACCAAAGACCGGGTCGCTCAGGCCTGGGAATGGGTGCCGGCCGTGCCGGCGGCAGACAAGACCCGGTTCGAAACGGCGGCCCGCGCCGCCGGCTTGACCGGATTTGAAATCTGGCAACGGGATGCCCAGGAGGAACGGCAGCCCGCCACGGAGCGCGCGGTGTATTATCCGGTGTTCCATGTGGCCCCGACGGCGGGCAACGAACGCGCGCTGGGTTACGATCTCGGTTCCGAGCCGACGCGCCGGCAGGCGTTGGAATCAGCGCGGCGCACCGGCCTGGCCACTGCCACCGACCCGGTCTTCCTGGTGCAGAAGTCGGGCGACCAAAAAGGAATGCTGGTTTGCCAACCCGTCTTCGACCGCCAGGAACCCCGGACGCTGCGCGGTTTTGCCGTGGGCGTGCTGCGGATGGGAACCCTGTTGCGGCTGGTGGCACCGGACGCCTCGGCACCGATGACACTGGCGCTGCTGGGGCCGGATGGAACGTCCGAATGGCTGGCTAACTCCTGGCCGGTAGCCACCCCTTCAGCCGGCGGGCTTTCCCTGACCCGGCCCGTCCCCGCCTTTGGCAAAGTTTTTTCTGTGACGGCCTATGCCGGGCCGGAGTTCATGAAGCTGCATCCCATGCGGGCCGGCTGGCTGGCGGTCCTGACGGGATTGGTGCTCACCACCGCGCTCACGGCCCTGATCAGCGTCATTTACCGGCAGCGAGAGCAATTGGAACAGTTGATCGTGGAGCGGACCGTGGCCCTCTCCCAAGAGCGGGACCTGTTGCGGGCGTTGATGGACAACGTGCCCGACCTCATTTATTTCAAGGATGCCAACAGTCGCTTTACGCGCATCAATCAGGCCATGGCCCGGCATCTGGGGCTGGCGACACCCGAAGCAGCCATCGGCCAGACCGACGCGGACTTTTTCCCGCCAGAGGACGCCCGGAAGAAGCTGCTGGAGGAACAACAACTCCTGCACACGGGCACGCCGATCCTGAATTTGGTGGAGCGCTCAGAAACAGGCAATGGAGCCAAATGGGTGTCCTCAACCAAGGTTCCGACGCGCGGCGCGGACGGCAAGATCGCCGGCTTGGTGGGCGTCTCCCGCGACATTACCGAACAGAAGCGGATCGAGGCGGAAATGGGCAAGTTGTCGCTGGTCGTGGATCAAACGCCCGCCTCAGTAGTGATCACCAACCGCGCCGGCACCATCGAATATGTAAACGCGGCGTTCACGGCGGCCACTGGCTATACCGCCGCCGAAGCGATCGGCCAGAACCCGAGGATTCTCAAGTCCGGCGCGATGGCACCGGAGGTTTATGCGGAAATGTGGGCCAAACTCAAGGCGGGCCAGACCTGGCACGGCGAAATCCACAATCGCCGCAAGGATGGCTCGTGCTTTTGGGAACTGGCGGTGATTTCCCCGGTCCGGGACGCGGCTGAAAACACCACCCACTATGTCGCCATCAAGGAGGACATCACCGAGCGCAAACAGACGGAGGAGAATATCCGGACCATTGCCGCCTGGCAGAAGGCGATCATGGATTACGCCGCTTACGCCATCATCTCTACCACCACCGATGGCGTGATCCAGACTTTCAATCTGACCGCCGAGCGGTTGTTGGGCTATGCTGCCCGCGACCTGGTTGGCCAGGCGACTCCGGCTTTGTTTCATGATCCTCAGGAAGTCGTCGAACGCTCCGGAATTTTCTCCGCCGAATTGGGCGAGCGGATCACGCCGGGCTTTGAAGTGTTTGTGGCGAAAGCGCGGAAAGGCCTGCCCAACGAACATGAATGGACCTATTTGCGCAAGGATGGAACGCGCTTTCCGGTCTTGCTTTCGGTCACGGCCATCAAGAGCTCCGCCGGGGAGATCACCGGTTATTTGGGGCTCGCCCAGGACATCAGTGCGCGCAAACAGGTGGAGCTGGCGTTGCAGGCGAGCCAGCAACTCCTGGAGACCGCCCAAGCGTTTGGCCATGTCGGCAGTTGGGTCATTGATCCCGAACCTGGTGGCCGGCTCAATTGGTCGGCCGAGACGTGCCGCATCTTCGGTTTTGCTCCGGGTGAGTTTGACGGGGAGGCACAGACCTTTTTCCAGATGATCCATCCGGACGATCGGGAACGGGTGCGGCTGGCTGGTCGTGAAATCACCTCGGTGGGGGGCGCTTCGGAGGTGGAATATAGAATCTACCGACGCGATGGCCAGTTGCGCTGGATCAACCAACGGGCGGATACCGAGCGCGATGCGGCGGGACGTCCCCTGCGTAAAGTCGGCGTGGTGCAGGACCTCACAGAGCGCAAGCTGGCGGAGGCATTGCAGCAGGAAGCCTTGGCTCGCCTCCAGAAAATCGCCAGCCGGGTGCCCGGAATGGTTTACCAATTTCGGTTGAATCAGGACGGTTCGTCCTGCTTTCCTTATGCCAGCGAAGGCATCCAGGAAATCTACCGGGTCAGCCCCGAAGAAGTCCGGGGGGATGCAACCAAAGTATTTGCCATGCTGCACCCGGACGACCACGCGAGCATCGTGGCATCCATCCAGCAATCGGCCGGCAATCTGACGCCATGGCGGCTGGAATATCGGGTGAAGTTTGCCGACGGCACGGTGCGTTGGCTGGCCGGCAACGCGATTCCCGAGCGGGAAGCCGATGGCCCCACGCTGTGGCATGGCTACATCCACGATATTACTGCGCGCAAGCAGGCGGAAGAATCCTTGAGCCGCTCGGAGGCGAAGTTCCACACGCTCTTTGACTCGACCGGCGACGCTGTGATGCTGCTGGATGAACAGGGCTATTTCGATTGTAATCAGGCGGCGCTCCGCGTCATGGGCTGCGCCAGCCGGGATGAGATTTGTTCCAAACACCCCACCGACTTCTCGCCGGAGCAGCAGCCGTGTGGCACGGATTCCATGAAGCTGGCCCAAGAGCACATGGCCGAGGCAAGGGCCACCGGAAGCCACCAATTCGAGTGGATTCACCGGCGGGCGGACAACGGCGCGACGTTCCCGGCGGAAGTGTTGTTGAGCGCCATGCAAATGGACGGACGGCCCGTGGTGCAGGCCGTGGTGCGCGACATCACCGAGCGCATCCTGGCGGCGATGGAACTCCAGCAAACCAACGAGCACCTCGAAGCCGCCAGCGCTCGCGCCAACGAAATGGCGGTCCGGGCCGAACTGGCCAACGCCGCCAAGAGCGAGTTTCTGGCCAACATGAGCCACGAACTCCGCACCCCCATGAACGGAGTGATCGGCATGACCGGGCTGCTGTTGGACACGGAATTGAACGATGACCAGCGGCGCTATGGCAACATGGTGCGCTCCAGCGCCGAAGCCTTGCTGGCCCTGATCAATGACATTCTGGATTTTTCCAAGATTGAAGCGCAGAAGCTCGAACTGGAAACACTGGATTTCAATCTGCACCACCTGCTGGACAATTTCATGGTGATGATGGCGCTGCGGGCGCATGAGAAAGGACTGGTGTTGGGCTGCGTGGTGGCCCCGGAAGTGCCGACCAATCTCCGGGGCGATCCAGGCCGGCTGCGGCAGATTCTCATCAATCTGGCGGGCAACGCGATCAAATTCACCGCCCGGGGCGAGGTCATCATCCGCGTCAGCGTGGTGGCGGAATCCGCCGGCCAGGTGCAACTGCGGATGGCGGTGCAGGACACCGGCATCGGCATTCCGGCGGACAAGCAGAACCGGCTGTTCAACAAGTTTTCGCAAGTGGATGCCTCGACCACACGCAACTACGGCGGCACCGGCTTGGGGCTGGCAATTTCCAAGCAACTGGCGGAACTCATGGGCGGCGAGATCGGCGTGCGCAGCGAGGCCGGGCACGGTTCGGAATTCTGGTTCACGGTGTCCCTAGTGTAGTGTCCCTTAAAAGCGTGACACAACTGCTAATGGGGATTATTGTGGGTGAACGATGTCACGCCACGCCCCCCACCTTGAACTCACGGCGGCACAAGCCGTCGAGTTGCGTGCCTTGGTGCGCGCCACTACC
>CAINLR010000016.1 GCA_903850425.1 uncultured Verrucomicrobia subdivision 3 bacterium
GGTAGTGGCGCGCACCAAGGCACGCAACTCGACGGCTTGTGCCGCCGTGAGTTCAAGGTGGGGGGCGTGGCGTGACATCGTTCACCCACAATAATCCCCATTAGCAGTTGTGTCACGCTTTTAAGGGACACTACACTAGCGTCGCTTTGCATCGGCTGCTACTCCTGGCTACGCACGAGGCGGACGTAGTTGTAGATGCGGATGACATCGCCCTGCGGGCCGCGACCATGTGGAAACATCGCAGGGTCGCCAGCCTTGGGATCACTACGCTGGGCACCAGCACCATGGACGTCCACGAAGCGATATTCGCCACCGCCGTCTGCCAGCGGGTCGGGGCCGGGACCGAAACCATTGCGCCGTTCGGACGGCCCGCCCGCTGCCGCGCGGGGCGACATCCAGCCGGCGGCGCGACCGAAGGCGACATACATCGCCGCTCCTCCGCCAAGGAATCCCGCGTGCGTTGTCGCCGACCAGTAGCACGGATAGTCGGCCTGGCGGGCTTCATTGGTGATGGTGGTGCAATCGAACAGGGGATCTATGGCCGGGGAATGGCTCGTGTCGGGCGAGCGCGAGTAGTCCACCAGGCTCTGCAATTCCTTCACGCTCGGGAGCCGCCAGTCAGCGTGGCCAAGATGTTTTCCGACATTCATGGTTTGCACCCAGGCCAGCGCGTCCTGCCAGTTCAGGCCCCGGCCGCTGTCCGCCTTGGCCCACATAAGGCCTGTGGCGCGGTCAGCAATGGTGCCATCGTGGTCGTCGTTAAAATCATTGCGTCCGTAAGCTGGATTGTCCCGGACACATTGGACGAAAAAGGTTTTCTCCTGGGCGCCGCCGGGCATGAACAGGTCGTAACCCTTGATGCGGCCGTCGGCAAAGTTGACTCCAAACAGCTTGTCAAAGCCGCGCGCGCCTTTGCCGACATACTTGGTGCTGGAAGCGTATTGGGAATCAATGACGCGCTCGCCGGAGCGCGGGTCGCCGTAAGCGAACTTAAAAAAATTGGTGTCAAGGAAAGGCCGGAGCTGTGCAGGATCGGTTCCGCCGGGACCGCTGGGATCGGTTCCCCGCGCGTCGAAGAGAGAATACAGTTCTTTGATGGACGGCAGCCGCCAGTCGTCGAAGCCGCCAAACTTGGCGGCGTTGAGTTTCGCGGGCAGCGCCCGCGCCTGCGGCAATGTTAGTTTATCGCGCCGCGTCAGCGAACCATCCCCAGCCGTATTCGGGCTGCGCTGCCAGGTCAGCCCGGTGACATTGTCATGCACGGTCAGGCC
The DNA here is from genome assembly GCA_903850425.1 of uncultured Verrucomicrobia subdivision 3 bacterium. Lineage (GTDB taxonomy): Bacteria > Verrucomicrobiota > Verrucomicrobiia > Limisphaerales > UBA11358 > UBA11358. The sequence continues at coordinate 1,272 of CAINLR010000016.1, forward strand.
ATCGGCACTGAGCGTGTAGCTGGCCGGATGGTGATGAAACTGGGCGTCCTGGCCGTAGAACGCCTGGCCTGGGTGCGGCGGAACGATGGGATGGTGGTTGTCATAGCACTGCGTCTGGCCAGTAGCCACCACGGGGTAGGCGGCGGCGCGAAGACTGGTGGCTGCCGGGCTGACGACCAGCATAGCCGTGACCAAGGTCGTGAATGTGTTCATGGCGTCACTCTACTCGATCCAACCTTAATGGCCGATTAATAATTTGTCAGAAACCCGGGGCAGGAACCTCGCTCCAAGTCACCGCAATTTTGGGAGTTGCTGCGGCTGCGTCGAAGACGACACAGCCACGCTCCGGGCTTTTCTGACAGGCTCTAGGGTTGCGCCGTGCGATAGAAAGCCGTGGCTGGAATCGTCCCGCCCAAGTCCGCGAAGCTATCCGTAAACATAAATAGTCCGCTGGCGGGAGCATTAGTCGTCAGCACGGTCACCCAATCCACAAAGTTGGTGGAGCGCTGGATCTCATACTGGTAGGCCGGGATGCCGGCAAAATTCACCGTGGCACTGCCGCCGGAAACCGTAATGGACTGCGGCGTGCCCGCCACGGGATTGGTGGACACGGTGATCGTAATCAAGCCAGCAGCAGTTCCCCCCTGCCCGTCCCCGATGGTGTAGTTGATTTGATCGCTCACACCATTCGGATTGCTATAATAAATGTAGCTGGCGTCATAACTCACCGTCGCACCATTGGTGCTGCTGATGGTGGAGGCTAACGCAAGCGCATCGCCATCGGCATCACTCCAGTTGGCCGCCAAGTCAGGAACTGAGATCTTAAACGAGTAGCCGGCCGGCCGCACATAGCTGGTGGGACTGGTCGTTGGAACCACGTTGCCAGTATAGGTAAGCGTCGCCACCAAACTGGTCACGCTACCCGAACTATTGATTGCCACTACCGAATAGTTGCCCGCATTGGTGCGCACGGCACTGGGCAGGTTATAGCTGGCACCGGTGGCACCACTGATTGGACTGCCGTTCTTAAGCCATTGATAGGTGGGCTCGGGAATACCCGTGGCACTCACCGCAAAGCTCGCCGCCTGACCGGCACTAGCGATCCGGTTGGTGGGCTGGCTGATGATGTTCGGGGCCAGGGCCGGCACCCAGCCGTTCAGCCAGATGGTGGAACTACGCGCGGCCGTCAAGCGTCCGTCGCCTTCCGTCAACGCGGTCAGGCCAAAGGTGCGCGAAATGGTGTTATCCAGATTACTGTTGCCAAATTCCCAGAGAATCTGACTGGAGATGACCGACGACGCCGGGTTGGTATAGTTGGCATCAAAGTTACAACTGATGAAGGCGACATTACCGCCCGCGGTGCCGTTCGCGTCGGCCACAGTGGTGTTGGAAATCGTGTTGATGATGCGGGTGAACTGGCAGCGCATGAAGGCGAAGCCGTTGGTTCCAGCCAGGTCTGTCCGCGAAGCCGTGAGGTTGCCCGTGTTGAGCGCCCCGCCACTGCCGACCAGCGTTCTGAGTTCGCAGTTGGTGAAGAACAGCCGGCCACCGCCCCAGATGTAGTCATACTGCCCCTCGATCTGGCTGTTGTAGAAGTAGGCCTCCGAACTATTCTGGTTGGCCAGAATGGTATCCTGATAGCTGCCGACATGGGCGTTGTTCAGGATGAAGCGGCGGGCATTGGATTCAATCATCAACGCCTCCGCCTGCGAACCGCCCACCGGCGTCCGGTTGGTCACCGTCAGGTTTTCAATCGCAATGTCGTTGGCATTTACTTTGAAGGCCATGCGCGCGTGCGTGGAGCCGCCATTGGCGACTTGGAACGTGGCGTTGTTCGCGTAGCCGACAATGGTGCCCAGCCGACTCTGGCCGCGGAAGGTGACATTGTGCTTGCCGGCGATGTCCACGATTTCGTTGTAATCCCCGTTGCGGATATTGATCACACTTGGAGTCGTGTTACCACTGGGAATAGAGTTTACCGCGCCTTGGACGGTCAAGAAGTCGCCGCTGCCATCCGATGCCACGACCAGGCTGGTCGGGTTGACTGCGCCGCCCGGCTTGGTGGTGAACCGCCACGCATTTGTGTCGGTGATGCCGACGAAGTAAGCGCCGCTCGCATCGGTGAAGACGCCGTTGTCCACCGTGACGTAGTAGGTCTGGTTGGAAGTCATCACGCTGGAATGAGGATAGATGGTCGCCGTGCTGCCGCTGATGGTGACCGCATAGTAAGTGAATGACTGCCCGTCGCCGACAAAGCTTCGCTGCTGCGGATTCCCCAGACTCAGATTGATCGTATCCACCGGCGTGCTGGAGTTACTGGCATTGAAGATTTTGATCGTGCCCGCGGCCCGCAACGTCGGCGTCTGGTTGAAGGTGATGGCCAACGGCGTGTCGTAAAAGGCGCTAGTGGCCCCATTATTCGGTGATAGAACGGTGACGGGCATGAGTGAATTAACCGTCAGCGTGACGCTGGCGCTGTTAGTGACGCCCGCCTGATTCGTGATCGTCACCGAGTAAGTAGCGATGTCCGACGGGGCAACCGAACTGAAGGCCAGGGTCGCGGAACTGCTGCCGGAGAGAGTGCCACCGTCCGTCAGGGGCGAACCGTTCTTACTCCATTTGAAACTGGGGGCCGGCACGCCCGTCGCGGCCACGGTAAACGCGGCCGCCTGGGTATTGGTGACCACCACATTCACCGGTTGCAGAGTAATGACGGGCCGGACGATCACTGTCAGTGTGGCGCTATTGGTCACCTTACCTGCGACATTCGTGGCAACCAGTGAATAGGTCGTCTGATCCGCCGGATACTGGGCATTAACGATGGTCAGGTTCGCCAGGTTTTCACCCGTGATATCGGCACCGTTCTTCTGCCACTGAAGGTAAGGCGCTGGATTGCCGGAAACCGATGCCGTGAAGGTGGCACTGTTTCCTTGCGTCACGGTTTGATTGAAGGGGCCGGTAACGATGGGAGCGATGTCATTGGTGCTGATGGTGACGGAAGTTGGCGGCGCGCTGGTCACGGCCCCGAATACGTTCGTCACCACAATCACATAACTGCCACTCTCCGCCTCCTGCGCATTGGTGATGGTCAATGATGCAGTGGAGGTGCCAGCCAATATTGCCCCGCTGCCGGTCGGACCGTCCGCGAGATTAACGCCGTCCTTACGCCACTGGGGGAAGAGCGGAGCCACGCCGGTATAGTTGGCGGCGAGCGTTACATCAACGCCGGGCGCGCTGGCAAAGTTGTTCGGCGTGCTGGTAACGACCGGCCGAGGATCGTTGGGCAGGACCAAGTCCAGTGAGCTGTTCGCGATATTATTCGACAGGTAAGCACCCGGGGCCGCCGCCGGCAAGGCACCGCCGATACCAAAGTTCGTCACGCCCACGCCAAGCTGCGACGTGAACTTGATCAGCGTCACCTGCTTCGGATAGCTCGCGAACACGGCGACGGAATCGAGACCAATCAAATTCGTCGCGCCGCTGCTGACGAGGTTCGCGCAAAAAATGTTCGTGATGCCGGTGATGTTCAGGCGCACCGTGGCGTTCGTCACGGCAAACGTCGTCGGGCGGCTGGCCGGCGAACCGATGCCGTTCGTGACCACCAGCGTGCCTGAATTCAGGGTGATGGAATTGTTGTTCGTGCTAGCCGCGCCCACGATGATGCGGTTGGCCAGCACGATGCCGCCGTTGCGAATGTTCAAGATGCCATACGTTTTTGCGGCGTTCGTGCCGCCGGTGCCGGGCACAAAGGCGACCGTGGTGTGGCCGAGTTCGAGCGTGTTGTTGACGACGAGCTTCGCCGCCGCGCCATTCACGTTCACTATGCCCAAGTTGCCCGCGAAACTGGTGGCCGGGCCGAGCACCTGATTGCCGGCGATGAGGTTGTTCACATCCATCGTCCCCGCCGTGAACGTCAGCACCCCGACGTTGAAACCCGCTGACGTATGTTGCGGTGCGCAGTCGCGGCCGAGCGACATCGTCTCCACCAGAGCGTCCACCGTGCCGAGGCTGAAGTCATTGGTGCCAATCGAGAGTTGGGCGGACGAGGCGCTGTCCGCCATGTCGGCGATGCCCCACCACGTCACGCGGCTGGCGTTCCCGCCAACGCCGCGGAAGAACGCCGAAGGCGCTGCGAACGCTGGATTAAAAGTCATCGTGGCGGCCGAACTGGCCGACGCTTTGGATTTGCCAATGCCCAGGCTGTCCACATAGACCGCATTCGTCTGGCCGAGATAGAGAAAGCTGAGCGCGCTGGCGTTATTGCCGGCCCCCACATGAACCAGTTCGATGGCGTTCGTGGGCGTGCCGGTGGTGGCATAATTGGCCAGCGTGTTTGTCAGGTTCAGCCGGATATTGTTCGTGCGGGCCAGCAACAAAATTCCGGAGTTGCGCTGGGCCACCGCGTTTTGAAAATGGATGCTGCCGATGCCAATGCTGAAGATGTTCGCGTTGAAGTTATCAACGCCCGACAAATCCAACACCGCGCGCGAGCCGTTGGCGGAGGCCTGGCCCTGGTTCAGCACAAGGTTGGCGGCGGTATTGTTGAGGTTGAGCGTCGCACCCGCACCCTTGATGGAATTGGTTAAGACGCGCGCCGCGCCGACGTCACCGGACGTGCCGACGAATAACCCGCCCACGTTTGTGAGGTTCAACGTCTGGCCGGCCGCTATCTGCACGGTGTGAAAGCCGTTGCTCTGGCCGAATTGCAGCGAGCCGATATAGCCGCCGAAGGAGAGATCCACCAGACTGTTGGCCACGCCCGCGACCAGATTGGTGCCCGCATCAACCAACTTCACATCGTCCCCGCCCGCCGGCACCGTGCCGCCAACCCAGTTGCCCGCCGTGGACCAGTTGGTATCCGTGCCACTGGCGCCACTCCACACAATGGTGGCGGCGGAAACACCCGCAACCGACAGTAGCAATCCCAGCGCGATGACAAAGACACGAATGGGAAACAAAGGCATGGAACGTTGGTGGGTGTGCATAAAAGAAATAAATGAATTGGATTCGATGACGACTTTAACGGAGGATTCACCATCGTCAGCTCCGAAATGCTGCAAATGACTTTGAAGAAAGGGTCCGCCGTCGCGACCTCGACCCAACCGGCGACTGCCGGTTAAGGCGAGTCCTTGGGTCTCACGATCCGCGCCTTGCCACGGCTCATCGTCGTGGCCGCATTGCACTTGTGGTTTGACGCCGCCAGAAACCGCCGGCGATACTCCGCGCCCACATGAGCGCGGACAAACTCTACGACGCCGCGGTGATCGGCACCGGCCCGGCGGGAGCTTCAGCCGCGCTGGCGCTCGCCCGCCGGGGCTTGGCCGTCCTGCTGCTGGAAAAAGCTGCGTTGCCACGCTACAAAACCTGCGGTGGCGGCATCCTTCAGCGTGCCTACCAATTGCTGCCGCCAGAAATGGCACACGTGGTGGAGCGCACTTTTAATTCAGTGGAGTTGAATTTTCTCGGCACGAATTTGCACTTCGTCGCCACGCGCACGGAGCCGATGGTTTATATGGTGATGCGGGCGGAAATGGATTGCCTGCTCGCGCACGCCGCCCGTGATGCCGGCGCGCGGCTCATCGAATCTTGTCCGGTAAAAAATGTGAGAGTGAAGGCCGAGTCCGTGGAACTCGCCACGGCGCAAGGCAACTTCCGCGCCCAGTTCGTCGTCGCGGCCGACGGCGTTTACAGCCCCACCGCCAAGGCGCTGGGTTGGGCGGATTTGCCCGCGCTCGCTCCCGCGCTGGAATACGAGCTCCACCTGCCCGCTGAAGACCTGGCGCGCTTCAGCCAAAGACCGCGCTTCGATTTCAATGGCAGCGCCGCCGGTTACGCGTGGGTTTTTCCGAAGCGCGACCACCTCTCCGTGGGCATCCTGAGCACGCGCCGCCCGTGTCCCGACCTGCCCGCGCAATTGATGAAATATCTCGCGCAGCTAGGCATTACGCGCATTCAGAAAATGGAGAAGCACGGCTATTTTATTCCGCTGGCACCGCGCCGTGAACCGCTCGCGCGCGGCCGCGTGCTGCTCGCCGGCGACGCCGCTGGGCTCGTTGATCCGGTGACTGCCGAAGGTATTTCCCACGCGCTCTTGAGCGGACAACTCGCCGCCACCGCGCTGGCCGAAGGTTCGTTGGATGTGCGTCGTGTGGCTGGACATTACCAATCGCTGCTGGAGCAAAACATCCTGGGCGAGTTGCGCGCGGGCCGGCTTTTGGCCAAGGTGCTTTACAACTATCCGCGTGTGCGCCACTGGGCATTTCGGGCGCAAGGAAAGGCGTTGAGCGATTTTGTGGCGGGCATAGTCATGGGCGAACGCAACTACGCCAGCGCCCTAAAAAGCCCGGCGAGCTATCTGAAAATGTTCGGGCGGAAAGGCGGCTGATCATTTTGGCGTAGCGGTCAGATTGAAATGGATGCTCTCTGGCGCGCGTGGCAAAGCGCCAGAGGGCTGGCGCAGTCCAGGACGCTGGCGCGGATGGCTGAGGCTCCCGTGGACGCGAAGCGTCTTGGACTGCGGTGGCCCCTCCACCGCGCTTTCAAAACCGCGTAGGCGCCGAGGTGACCAGGCTCAAATCCATTTAGGTTCGCGGGCCTGAGCCCGGAGGTTTGCGGCTGGGCAGTTGCGTATTCACGCCGGGCGACCAGTTGGTATTTTCGAGCAATTGAATGCCGGGCTTGGTAAAGGCGATGCGCCGCGTTTTGTAGAGCTTGCCCAGCGCCTGCTTGAAGGCCTTTTTGCTGACGCCAAACTTGTCGCGGATGGCGACGGGCGTGCTGTCGTCGTCGAAGGCAAGTTTGCCGCCGCTGGCTTGCAGGGCTTCGACAATTTGATTCGTGAGCGGCGCGACGCGTCGGTAACCGGAGGCGTCGAGCGCGAGATCAATCTTGCCGCCGGAACGCACGGTGCGGACAAAGCCTTTGAGCTTCTGGCCAACTTCCAGCGGCGAGGCGAGATCGCTTTTGTAAAGCAGTCCGCGATGCGCGTTTTCCACAATCGCATTGTAACCGAGCGGCGAGCGGCCGGTGACGAGGATGTTGACTGGCTGGCCATCCCGATAAGCCGGCGTGTCGCGATTGAGATGCCGGGTCAGGCGCGTGGTGGCGAGGATGCGCGTGCTCTTCACGTCGAGGCAGACATAGACAATGATGCGGTCGCCCACGCGCAGGGGAAATTCCTGTTCACGGAACGGCAGCAGCAAATCCTTGGAGAGTCCCCAATCCAGAAACGCGCCGATGTTGTCGTGAATGCTGATGACCTTCATCAAGGCAAATTCCCCGACCATGGCGTTGGGCGTTTCGGTGGTGGCGACGAGGCGATCCTCGGAATCGCGATAGACAAACACATCCAGTTTGTCTTTCGGTTTCAAATCTTTGGGGATGTAACGGCCGGGCAAAAGAATTTCGCCCAGCTCGCCGCCGTCCAAGTAAAGGCCGGGTTGCGAAGCTCTCACCACGGAGAGGAGATTGCGTCTGCCAATGATTGCCATGCACGGCAGGATAAACGAGCGGACGCGGTTTGAACAGGAAGGAACGGCCGGGCGCGATGGGACGAGCCGCCCGTCGGGCGGATTCGTGGTTGGCTTTCAAAGCAGAACGGGACCGGGCCGGAGGCGGGAACGGCTCAACCGCCGCTCCACTGCGCTTGCGGCCAGAGTTTCAGAAAGGCCAGTTGCGCCTCACGGTCGGGCAAATCTTCGAGCTTAAGGTTATTCAAGAAGCGCGGCGGGTAACCCGTCTCGAACGTGATGACACTGACGATTTGATGATCCACGGCGAACACCGCCCGCCAGGCCCCGCAGCCAATGACGAATTGCGCCGCACCGCGCCGCCGGATGCGGCGCGTGCGATGCGGCGCGGGATCGCGCGAGAGTAATTCGAACAGGCGCGGACAGAAATCAATCTGCCAGTGCGCGCGCAGCCATTCCGCTTGCGTCTCGGCGAGCGGCGAGAGACCCACGGAAAATTGCGGCGGCGCGGTGAGCGCGGAGGCCACTTCCTCCGTCCAGCCGCCGCCCGCATCGGGAAACGCATCGTAAGCGGCAATGTAAGGCTTGATATCAAAGATGGGCGTGCCATCCACCAGGTCGCACGCGCCGAGCAGCAGTTTACGGCCGCTGACGCTGAGGAGTTGCACCGGTGTCAAGCCGAGTGGATTGGGCCGATGCGGTGAGCGCGTGGCGAAGACGCCACGGCGCTTGGCCGGGCCGCGTGGCGGCAACACCAGCGGCCGCCAGGTCTGGTTCCGATGAAACCACCAGAGCAGCCAGATGCGTGAAAAGCCGGCGAGATCCTGCAAGGCCTTTTCGTAATCGCAATCCGGCAGCAGTTCCAAGATGTTCTGTTCGGGCGCGGCCTCCGAGGGTTGGTGCAAGGCATGGAATTTCATCGGCTTTTGCGTGCGGATGAAGCCGATCGGCTGCAATGTCAGCGTGGTGGACAATGGTAATGTGGTTGTGAAATCTGGTGGCGCATGGCCCGCCAGATTTGATGGCGCGCAGATTACCTCATGCCCGGCGCGGGCGCGAAATATTTTGAGCCAGCGAAAAACCGCAAAGGCGATGGTGATCCACGCATCGCCACGCCCCGGTCAGCGTGGCGGCATGGGCAACAATGGCATCGGCCGCGACGTGACCGGCCATTCGACACATCAAAATACCGAGCACGAATCCAACGCGCAACCCAGCGCCACGCTCTCCATGAGGCGTCGCGGAAGTGATCGTGGCGAAGTTTGTGGCCACTTCATGCCACATGACAATCAGCAAGGTTGGCTTATTATTTGGTCCGCGTCACATAAACAGAAGTTTGCGCGGGTGATTCGTTAACTCCGGCAAAATTCGGGCTGGAATCAGGATCACTGACAAATTTACAGCGCTCAAAGCCGTGAGCACGCGAGTTGGCGGCAGCCATAAGATGGTTGGCAGGCGATGGCAGGCTCCAGACAGAGTTTGGATGGCCGGACGCCGCATAAGATGGGCCGTCCAGGCCGGCGCAAGGATTTAGAATTTGTGGAGGGCGTGGTTTCCCTCCACAACATAGACAGTGGATTGGGTTGATGAGGTGCCTCGGGTGGGACACCTCATTTTTTTAGCGGGAAGGAAGCCGAACCACGGTCCCGCGCTGCGCGACAGCTAACCAGGCGCTGCGTTGCTGGCAATTTATTTGAGCGCCTGCCGCAAAAATTTCAATCCCTTCACGGCAATTCCTGTCCGCGTCGGCTCAATGCGTCGCCAGATCGCGGCGGCGCGCGCGATGACTTTCACATCCTGGGTAAACGACTCGATGACCACGTCGCCATCATAACGAATGTCCTTGAGCGCCTTGGCAATGGATTTCCAATCCGTGTGATCGCCGCCGGGCGTGCCGCGGTCGCTGCCGCAGGCATGAAAATGCCCGAGGTGCTTGCCGGCCTTGCGAATGGCGTCGGCTGAAAACTTTTCCTCGATGTTCATATGGAACGTGTCGAGGTGCAGTTTGAGCGCCGGACTGCCGACCGCCTTGATCAGCTTGAGTCCTTGCTCGCAAGTGTTGATGAAGTCCGATTCAAAACGGTTCAGCGGTTCGAGGCAGACTTGGCGACCTTGGATTTCGGCGAATTCACACAGGGTTTTTAAGTTCTTCACCACCGTCTTCCATTGCTGTTTGTATTCACTTGGCGAAACGGCATCCGCACGACCCACCGCAGAATACACCGGCCCAATCAGCGATGGGCAATCAAGCACGACCATCTGATTAATCAGCGCCAGCAAGTATGCCAGTGAGGTATCCTGCTGTGCGCGCGTGCCACGCAGATCGCGCTCCGGCCCCAAGGCGGCGCAGACGGAACCGCAAACCAGCCCGTGCCGGTCCAGTTCGCGTTTCACATGCGCGGGGTCAATGTGCGCGGGATCTTCGATCGCAAGCTCCACTGAATCGAAACCCCATTCCTTGAATTTGGGAAATAGTTTCGTGCTGGCGTTGGTGAATGGGGAAGTAAACAGAAAGGTGTTGATGCCAAATTTCATAGTGATGCGTTAGTTTGTGCGCGGGCGGGCAACTTCAAAAGCAAATTAAATCATTATCCACCGCGAACCGAAACCGCCGCCGCACGTTTTGAGAAATGAGCTTCAATGCTTCCGTATTTGGCGCGGCCGCGACAAACGGGCAATTTTCAATGGACCGCCAGCACTTCCGCGCTCGGCCACGCCGCGTGTCCGGGCCCGTCCGCCACGATGTGTTTTTGCCGTGGGTTCACCAGCAAGGCCCGCTGCAAGTGGCCCGCGCTCACTTGCACCAGCAGCGCGTCGGACCGGTTTAATTTTTGGCCCGAGGCATCGGTCACGTCGGAAACCGTTAGCTCGACCGGCGCGCCGTCCAATGAGATCGCCCACACGAACGCGGTGTTCCGCGTGCGCCGCCGCTGCACCAGCAGCGGCACGAGGTCCTCGGTCGTTTTCAACAGACCGTAGCCGGTGAGGACTTCGGTCAATTCTCCGCCGGCCAGCGTCACCGCCGCGCTCCAGTCATCCGCCAATTTCGTCCGCAAGGCCACACCCGCGGCCGTGGCGCGCGTGGTGGTTTGCGAAAAAAACTGGTAGCCGGGAACGGTCGGCGGCGACCACGCCACACCCGCCGGCAGCGTTTCCCAGACGCCGATTTGATGATAAGCCACATCGTAGGTGTGCGGCGCGTCGGCTTGAACTTGATCCACGATGACCACGCAGTTCGTTGTCAGCATCGCCACCGTGCGCGTGAAGCGCACATGAGCATTCGTATAGATTGGGCCGGCGTCGGTCACGGAAAACTCCACGCCGTTCGCGCTGCCAAACGCCAGGCAGTTGCCCTGCGCCGGTTGCTGGGATTGCGCATCCACAATCAGGGTGTTGTGAGCGAAGCTGGTTTTGTCCCAGCCGGCGTGCAGCGGCGAGCCGTAGGCATGCGTGCCGGCATCAGGCGAAACAACCTGGCCACGCGAGTAGAGGATGAATGAGTTCTTGTCGGGATGGCCGTGACCGCCGCCGTGCGGCCCGTATTTCAAACCCAGCCAGGTGGCGCTGGTCCCCTGCCCTTGCTGCAAAACGGCATAGCCGCCGGCGGTGAGATTGCGGCTCTGCGTTTCGCTCACCGCCAGACTGGCGGGCGGCTTCGTCGTGCCGAATAACAACGCCATTCGGTTGTCGCGTTTGCCGAAGAGCGAAACATATTTGGCATCGTGAAAGCGCGCGAAGGCCAGTTCGTAGCTGGGTGCCCGCTCCCGCAATGGGGCAAAGCCGCTGTCGTTGAAATTCGGCAGCGTCAGGTTCGGCATGGCCAGCGCAAACGGCCCGTCGAACATGGCTTTCAATTTGACGTCATATAAATCAATGCCACAGTTGCGCGCCGCTTCGGCCAGGGGCCAGAGCCCATCAATGGTAAAAAAGTGATAGCCGCTGCTGCCTTCAAGCCACAACCCGTCGGCGTCCACGCCCTTGGCCAACTGCTGGCGAAAACCCTGCTTCGGATCGTCAATCGCCAGCGAAATCAGTTTTGAATCGCCCAGCAAAAATCCCGTGAGGCCAATGGCGCTGTTCTGGCGGCATTGGATATTATGGATGCCGTATTTTTGCGGGATGATGATTTCGTTGAGCGCGGGTCGCAGCATTTTCTCCTCGATGGTCTGGCGTTCGTCAGCGGTCAATGTGTCCCAGACCAGATCCGCGCCCTGCACTACCGTGATGAGCCAGGTCGCCTCCGAGAGCGATTGCGACGCGACGTGACCGCCGCGCCGGCCGGGGCGGCCTTGATTGTCGTGAACCGGATACGAAAGATATTTGTCGGCGTAGGCGAGCAGGATTTCGCGCGCCCGCCCGGCGTAACGCGCGTCGCCCGTCACCTGAAAAATCAAGCCGTCATCCAGCGCCTGCTGCGCCAGATTCCCATGCGCGGTCGCCATTGCGTTGCCATCGAAATCCAGGGTGGCCTTGGACGGATCGCCCCGCAGGACGTGATCGCCGACGGGGCAAATGTGTTCCCATTGCCACGCGCCGAGCTTGCGGCCCCGCTTCAATGGCGCCCCATGTTCGGGGCAGACGTAGTTGTGGCTCCAGTTCCCGCCGCGCGGCGGCAGCTCGATCGGCTGCTTCAGAGCCTTGTCCGCGCTCGTTTTCAATTCGCCCCACGAAGCTTTGGCCCACGGCGCACTGGCAATGCGTTCCCGCAGTTCGACGATGCCATTCGAGTTCATCAATAAACGCGGATGCGGCGGCAAAGCGACCGGCTGCGAGAACGCCGGAGCCAAAACGACGAACAGCGAAAGCGACGCCAGCAGCAACTTCATTTGGTGAATCATTTTCATTGAATCTAAACCGTGATGCTCACTGAACGGCCGGTGCGCCCTTGATTTTCAAAACCAAGGTGGAAGAAAATTTGCCGGGTGCGGTCATCGGCACTTCCACGACAACTCCCGCTGCCGTCGAGAAAGACTTGAGCTTCGACCCATCAGCCAGAACGGCCGCCGAGACAACCTCGTTCCTCAAACCGGGCACGAGCAACCGGCCATCCGCCGGCCAGTCGAAAACGTGCAAATAAAGGATCTCGCCCTTTTGGGTGACACGCCCCCATGCTGGCGGCACCGGCAGCGGACTTTGCATCGTGCCGTAAATCGCCACGCCATTAACCTTCATCCAATCGCCCATTTCCTTTAGTCCTTCGATGGACGGTTCGGGAATCAAACCTTCGCTCGTCGGCCCGACGTTCAGGAGAAAGTTTCCGCCTTTGCTCGCAATGTCCACCAGATTGCGCACGAGGGTTTCGGTGGATTTCCATTCGTGGTCATAGGCGCGATAACCCCAGGTGCGGTTCATCGTCATGCAGGTTTCCCAGTCGCTGGCGAGCGCGTTGGTGGGAATTTTATTTTCCGGAGTGCCGAAATCGCCGGTGAGTTTTTTGGAATCGAGCCGGTTGTTGCTGATGATGCCCGGCTGCAGGTTCAGCAGCGGCAAAAGTTTTTCGGCGCGCTCCGACGTCATGCCCGTCGGCGTGTCCCACCAGATGACGGCCACTTTGCCGTAATTGGAAAGCAGCTCCTTGACCTGCGGGATGTCCACGGTCGCGATGAACTTGTCCATGTCGCCGTCCTGCGCCGGGTCCCAATGGCCGCCGCTGGCCGCGCCGCCGGGATGATTCCAGTCCTGCGCCTGCGAATAATAAAAGCCGAGCTTGATGCCCGCCTGTGCGCACGCGTCGGCAAGTTCCTTTAACGGGTCGCGCTTGAACGGCGTGGCGTCGTAAATGTTGAACGTGCTCGCCTGGGAATGAAACATCGCAAAACCGTCGTGATGTTTCGCGGTGATGACGATGTATTTCATGCCGGCGTTCTTGGCGATGCTGACCCATGCTTCCGCGTTGAATTTCACCGGGTTGAACTGCGCGGGAACTTTTTGGTAATCGGCCATGGAAATTTTGCCGCGGTTCATGATCCACTCCGCACCGCTGCGCGTGACGTTCGTGCCGTTCCAAGCGCCAGCGGGCACGGCATAAACGCCCCAGTGAATGAACATGCCAAAGCGCGCGTCGCGCCACCATTTCATGCGCTGCTCGTGCGACGCGCCAAATGCCTGCTGCCACGCCACCAGCGCCGGATTGTTCGTGTCGGCTGTCGCAGCCTGGGAAAACGACGGAGCGGGATTGTTCGTGGCGGCGGCGAATGCGCCCGGGTCCAAAAGAGCAAGGCCGAGCGCTATCCGCGACCAGCGGAACCAAGTTGTAAGGGGGTTTGGCATAAAGGTGTTTGCTGGCGTCTATGGTGATGACGCTGCGCCCCGGGTCAAGGTTTCCCAAACAGCATTTCTGTCACCACCACTTGTCCGGACGAGCGGGATGGGTAGTCGGTTCGTTGCCGGATTCGCATACTACGAGTTGAACTTTCTTGGTCGCTGGCGCAAACTGCGGGCGAATCCGACAAATACACTTTGGGTAAAATGACTGTGTCATGAAAAACAAAACCATCCTCGGCCTCGCGTTGGCCGTGGGAACCATGCTAGTTTCCAGTCTTCACGCGCAGCCAAAACTCGCCGAGGCCGTGGCCCGGATTGATCACGACCGTATTTTACGGCTGGCCAATCAGGCGCTGCAATTGAGGCCGCCCGCGGTCACCGACCATGTCGCCACGAACAGCGCAGGCGGGATGCACGATTTTTTTTCGCAGGCCGATTACGCCTGGCCCAACCCGACCAACGCGACCGGCCGGCCTTACTTCACGCGCGACGGCGAATCCAATCCCGACACGTTCAGCCATCACCGCATGGCGATGCGCGACATGAAGGACGCCGTGGCCGCGCTCGCCGCCGCTTACGTTTTGACCGGCGACGACCAATACGTCCGCAAGTCCGTCGAGTTCCTCAAGATTTTCTTCCTCGACGAAACGACGCGGATGAATCCGCATCTGCAATACGCGCAGGCGGTTTTGGGCGCGCAGACGGGCAACGCCTACGGGGTGATTGACACGCTGCACCTCGCGGAGCTGCCGGTGGCCGTGCGCTGGCTCGAAAAATCCCCGGCGTTTCCGCCCGAAGTGGATCAGGGCTTGAGAAAATGGTTCGCGGATTACAGCAAATGGATCATCACGTCAACCAACGGCGTGAAGGAGATGAACAACGCCAACAACCACAGCATCGCCTGCTTCGTGCAACTGGCGAGCTTTGCCACCTTCACCCGCGATGAGAAACTGCTGGAGCTTTGTCGCACGCGTTTCAAGACGGTGCTGCTGCCGGGGCAAATGACCAACAACGGAAGTTTTCCGCGCGAGCTGGCGCGCACCAAGCCCTACGGCTACTCCATTTTTCAGGCCGACAACCTGGCGATACTCTGCGTCCTGCTGTCCACGCCGGATGAGAATTTTTGGAAAATCAAACTGCCTGACGGGCGCACGCCCAAAAACGCGGTGGATTTCATTTATCCATATCTCGCCGACAAACATCAATGGCTTGCGGACGGTCATAATAAAGATGTGATGCACTGGGACAACTGGCCGGTGCGCCAGCCGTGTCTGTTGTTTGCTTACGCCGAATTTGGCGATGAAAAATACTTCGACCTCTGGAAGAAACTGGCGGCCGACCCGGCGGATCTGGAAATCCGCCGCAATGTAGCGATCACGCAGCCGCTGTTGTGGCTGGCGAATCCCGCCGATGCAAAATAGCCGCACCTTTGTTTGTGGAAAAAGCGCCCCACGCTCCCAAGCCGATGATCTAATTATGAAAACCAACTTCACCAAAACAATGGTCTCCGCGCTGGTATTCGGCGCGGTCTTGATTCTGAATTCAGCCCGCGCCGCCGATTCGCCGGAAATCCGCACGCCCGCTGCACCAGCCACACCCCGCATCAACGGCCCGGAAATTTTTGGCGTGCGCCCGGATCATCCGTTCCTCTACCACATCCCCGCGACCGGCGACCGCCCGATGGCATTTTCCGCCGAGAAACTGCCCGACGGCTTAAAGCTGGATGCCGCGACCGGCAACATCACCGGCACGCTGCACAAAACAGGAAAATACAAGGTGACCTTCCACGCGAAAAACTCCCTCGGCACGAGCGACAAGAAATTCAAGATCGTTGTCGGCGAAGCCATCGCGCTCACGCCGCCAATGGGCTGGAACAGTTGGAATCATTACGCCGGCCGCGTCACGCAGGAAATCATTTTGCAGAACGCCAAGGCCATGGCCGACTCCGGGCTGATCAATCACGGCTGGACCTACATGAACATTGATGACACCTGGCAAGGCGCGCGCGGCGGATCGTTCAACGGCATTCAAGGCAACGAGAAATTTCCGGAAATGAAAAAAATGTGCGACGACGTTCACGCGCTGGGATTGAAGATTGGAATTTATTCCACGCCGTGGACGACTTCCTACGCGACGTTTATCGGCGGCAGCGCGGAAAATCCCGCAGGCACTTGGGAAAAACCAACGGTCACGAAACAAGGCCGCATGAACAACAAGTCGCTGCCGTGGGCCATCGGCAAATATCATTTCGCCACCAACGATGCAGCGCAGTGGGCGGCGTGGGGCATTGATTATTTGAAGTATGACTGGAACCCGATTCAAGCGCCAGAAACGCAGGAGATGGCCGACGCGTTGCGCCACAGCGGGCGCGACATTATTTATAGTCTCTCGAACAACTTGAATCCAACCAACGCGCCGTCGGTCACGCCGCTGGCCAATTGCTGGCGCACGAGCGGCGACATCAAGGCTAACTGGAAGTCCATGAGTGGAAAAGGATTTGGCGAGGATAAATGGCTGAAGTTTTGCCGACCCGGCCATTGGAATGATCCCGACATGCTGGAAATCGCGACCAAAGAACGAAATCAGCCCGGCCTCACGCCCGACGAGGAATACACTCACATCACGCTGTGGTGCTTGGTGTCGGCACCGTTGCTGCTGGCCAACGACTTCACTGACATGGATGCGTTCACGCGGAACCTTTTGGAAAACGATGAAGTGCTCGCGGTGAATCAAGATGCGCTCGGCCAGCAGGCGGCAGGCATTGTCACCGACGGCGATTTGAAAATCTTCGCCAAAGACCTGGCGGACGGCTCGAAGGCGGTCGGACTTTTCAACACGGGCACCAACGGAACGCAGACAGTGACGGTGAAATGGAGTGACTTGAAAATCAGCGGCAGCCACAAGGTCCGCGACCTGTGGCGGCAAAAGGGCCTGGGCAATTTCAAAGCTGAATTCTCCCGGCCCGTCGCGCCGCACAGCGCGGAACTGGTGAAGATTTCGCCGTGACCAGCCGCGCGTAGTGCGAACTTCTGAAGCTGCTGTATCGCTGCCTTCCCAATCGGCCGCGCACGCCAAGTCCACAGCGGAACAGGATTGGAAGCCCGCGAGAAAGCATCTCAGTATCCCGTGGCACCCGGTTTCCAGCGCGCCCAATGCGGATGCAAAAGAAGCTTCACTTGGAAAACGATGCCGCATATAATTCAATCAAGGTAGCAATTCGTTAATCAAATGAAATCCGCCTGAACGTGAGCAGCCCGCAAAAAATCGCCTTCGTGTCGCCCGTCTGGACGACGTGGCAACACCGGTTTGTGGCCGGGGCCCTGCGCTTTGCGGACACGCGGCAGCGCGTGATCATCCGGGTCTTCGCGCCCGCCAAAAATCTCGCCGCGACCGCCGCCGAAGTCGAGAACTGGGGGGCGCGCGGCGTTTTGGGCTTTTTTGAGTGTGAAGACCAAGCGGCTTTTATCGAGGCACTGCATCAGCCATTGCCCATTGTTAACAACGGGCTCGCCAAGGAACATGCGAACGTCATCAACATTGTCGCCGACTTTCAGGCGTTTGTGGAAACCGCCGTCACGCATTTTCGGCAACTGGGCCTGCGCTCCGCCGCCATGCTCGTTTTGGAGGAAGGCCCGCAGATGCGCGAACATATCATCGGCACATTTCTACGCGTGGCCAAACCACCCAGCCCCGCCCAGGCCAGCCTGGTTTGCCCGGTAGATCGGGAGAAACTCTGGAACCCCCATGCCACCGTCAAGCCGGTGCCGGCAAAACTGGCGGAGTGGCTGCAAAAACTGCCCAAACCCGCGGGCATTCTGACCGCGACCCTCGGCGGCGGCGGCTATCTCATCCGTTGCTGCCAGACGCTCGGGGTGCGCGTGCCGGAAGACGTCGCGGTGATCGGCGGTGATGATACAGACTTGAGTCTGGCGTGTGAGCCAACCTTGACCAGCATGCTGCCTGCCCTGGAAACATTGGGGTTCGAGGCGATTCGACTGTTGCTGGAGTTACTCGCCGGCAAACGCCCGCCTGGCTCGATCGTCCGCCTGCCCTGCGTGGACTTGCATGTGCGCGAATCCACCGGCCTGCACAAATTGGAAATCTGCGATATCGGGGGGGCCTTACAATGCATCCGCGACCACGCCTGCCGCGGCATTACCGTGGGCCAGGTCATCAAGCAAACACAGCGAGTTTCCAAAGTCACCTTTCATCGCCGGTTTCGGGAGGTGGTCGGCAAATCCCCGGCCGAAGAGATCCGCGACCGCAAGCTGGATGAAGTGCGTCGGCTGCTCCACTCGACCGAATTGCCGCTGGCCATGATTTCCGACCTGTGCGGTTTCAGCAGCGCCAAGGTTCTGGCGCGCGTCTTTCGTTCCCAAGAAGGCACCACGCCGCGCGACTTCCGCCGACGTCAGCGACCAGGTCCGGCCATTGCCGCGCCGCCCATCCGGACCGGAGGTTGACCGCTTGTTTGAGCGCGCGCGGCCCGAAGCCAGCTTTACAAAATGCGCCATTTTTTAAACCCACAGGGGTTTCACTGCTGTGGAAAAGCGCGTAATCTCTCAAGCGCAATGCATTCAGAAGTAGCTGCTGTTTGCGTGAAGCAAGAAAAGGGAGCTTCAAATTCGCGGTTTTGAATCGCCGTTGGCGCGCTAGTTTCAACGAATGATTTAAGAGCTTAATAATTTGAATAACTTTTCTGCCGGAAAACCTGAAATCAAAGAACCCAAAAAAAAGATGAGAATTCTTACTTCGATACATAAACTCGCAGTCGCTGCCACCATCGTGGCCTCGGTCCCGGCAGTGATGGCTGGAAATTACCAGTGGGGCGGACTTTCTTCGCAAAACTGGTCGGACGGCAACAGTTGGAACGCTTTCCCGGCCGCCCCAGTCGGTTCTCCGCCCGGCGTCGCCGACGTCGTTTATTTCGAGGACCAACTTTATTTTTCCGGATTTACCAACGCCACCAAGCAGGTCAACAATATTGTTGACGCCAATATGGCCGTGACGGCCCTCAATTATTCGGCACTATCCTATGGTGGCACCAACCACTTTTACACCACGCTGATTCCTTCGGGCGTGACTCTTACCGCCGGCGGCGGAGGGGCCTCCACAGCGGCGATCTCGGTGGGCGACGTCTATAATTCCGGCGGCTGGAATTATTATCCGAGCACTTGGACCAACTATTCCACCATTTTGGGCGGGGGAACTTTGAATTTGAGCGACCCCAGCAGCGAGATTTGCATCGGCACCTATCAGCGTGCCACGCTGGATTTGTCCGGATTGAGCAATGTGGTCGCCAACTTGAATCAAGTCTGGGTGGGCGTGCAGCCTAGCCTAACTTATGCCGGTGCCAATTATGGGCCGGCCGGCTGGCTTATGCTTGGAGCAACCAACACCATCACGACTACGCCGAATCTGACGGCCCCCGGCGTCGTCGTCGGTTCCCTGGCGGTCAACTATCAAAGTTATCCCAGCGACCTGTTGCTGGGCGGTAACACTACCTTTAATACGGATGGTATCTTGGTCGGCGGTTATCGCAGCGGTTCCTCCGTTTATTCCTATATGATGTTTGGCGGGGTTTATTCCAATAGCGCGGTGGCCAGCACCTTCAAATTGCGCGGCAGCGACGGTGTTAGGGCTTCGTCCGTCTTCAGCATTGGTGACATGACCTCCAGTTGGCAGGGTTATGACATCATTCCCAATTCCAGTTCTCAGACTGCTTACTACGCCGCGGGAACGGCTGATTTCACGGGTGGCGTGGTGGATATGTTGATCAATAATCTTTATGTTGGCCGCGCCTGTGTGGGCGGCACCAACAACGTGACATCTTATGGCGTGGGCACTTTCATTGCCGAACGCGGCACCATCACGGTTACCAATGTCTATCTTGGTTACAAGCCCACCAGCACGAACAGCTCGTATGTTAGTAGTGGCACCCTCATTTTGAAGAGCAACCTTACGATGAACGTGGTGAAGGATCTTTCGCTGTATTATCGCACCAACGGTTCCACCAGCGGTTCTTCTACCTTGATGGTTTCCAACTTGGCGCTGCTTAATGTTGGCGGCAGCATCACCTGCACCGACACGATTGGCTCCACCGTTACGGCGCACGCTGTCGTGCTTGGCGGTGGCACCATCAACCTGACTGGCAATGGCAGTGTGACGGCTCCCAACCTCCTGGGTTTTGGCACCATCACGAACGCCAGCAGCATCACGGTGACGAATGCCTTGTCCATGAACAACGATACTTTGGCCGGCGTTGGCACCTTGAATCTGGCCAGCAACGTCACCCTCGGCGCGGCGGTCAAGCTGACCTTTACCGTTGGCAACAACAATGCACCGGGCGGTTTGATCAACGACTACTTGAACATCAGCGGCAATGCGACGTTCAACAATAATCCGGTGACCCTGCTCTTCTCCGGCCAACCGGTGGCAGGTGATTATCATTTGATTGATTACAGCGGCACCGCGAGTGGCAGTTTGGTGTTCCCGAGCACCGGACTTCCGCGCGCGGGTCTGACCGGGCATCAACCGGGTTCGGGCTGGGCTGGATTTACCGCGCCGACGCCCACACCCGCCAACTTGGTCTGGAACAGTTCCGTCACCAATAAGTGGACGGCCACCAACAGCGGATCGGTGTTTGGCACCAACTGGCTGAACGGTGTGGCTATGGATAAATTCTACCAGTTTGACAACATCGTTTTTGCAGGCCCCGTTGCGGGCATTTCGACCAACGTGGTTCTGGATGGAGTGCTCGATCCGAGCAGCATCACGATCAATGCCGGAACCAATTATGCCTTCAGCGGAACCGGCAAAATTTCTGGCGCACCGACCTTCAACATTAATCAAAATGCCACGAACACCTTCTTCTTTGCTGCAACCGGCGGGTCGGATTTGTCCACCCCAATCAATGTAAACGCCGGCATCATTAAATTCACATCCTCCTCCACTTTGGCCGGCGGCAATGGCGGTGTGGTGATTGGCAACGGCGCGGCATTGGACTTGAACGGTTCAAGCTTCCCCACCACTGCCAAGATCGCCATTTCCGGCAATGGCGTGGGCACCAACGGTGCCATTTATACCAGTGCCAACGGCAGTTCCTCGCTGACCAACATCAGCTTGAATGCGGATTCTACGATGGGCTTGTGGATCAGTTCTTACAAAATTGGGATGAATGCCGCCGTCTCCAGCACCATTTCCGCTTCCTTGAACTTGAATGGCAACACTCTGAATCTGGCGGGCACCAACGCCTTCATGCTGCAATGGGCGAACGTTGGCAATGGCAACATCAACGTGTATCCGGGCGGCAATCTCTGGGTTTACAACTGCAACATTGCCGGCAGCGGCTCCATCAATCTGCCCAATGGCTCGACGTTGAACTTATGGGACAGCTCCGGCTATAATCCGTCAACGCTCGGGGCAATCAGCAAATCGCTGACGGTTTCCAATGCGGTTTTCCAAAACAACAACTCGCAAGCGTTTTACGCCACGACGATTCCTGACTATTTCAACAGCACGATCAGTTTGCAGGGGGCCTTGACCTTGATTCCCACATATCAACCGATGTCTTTCTCCGGTGTGATTTCCGGCCCAGGCTCGCTCATTAAGAACGGCACGAATAATGTGATCATGACCGCTGCCAATACCTACACGGGTGCAACCATGGTCAATCTGGGCGTCATCACGTTGAGCGGTGCCGGCGCGCTGGCTTCCACCAATGTTGTCATCGCTTCTGGTGCCGTGCTGGATGTCACCGGTTTGGCGGGTGGCTACACTTCTGCTGCCGGACAGATCCTGCAAGTGGACGGCACGGCCAATGGCAACATCACTGCCGGAGCCAACAGCATCGTTCAGGGCTTGGGAACCAATAATGGTTCGCTCACGTTGGCTGCGGGTGGCACGCTCGCGGTCGGTTCCGCCTCGCTGGGTGGGGCACTTACCATGGTCAACGATTTGACCATTAACGGCGGCACCAACCTGGTGAAATGGGGCGGCCCGGATGACTTGATTTTCGTGGGCGGCAACTTGAACATCAACGCCCCCGTGTTCGTGCGCGTCAGCCCGGTGGGTCCTTTGAATGGACGCCATGTGTTGTATCAATACGCCGGCACCAGTTCCGGTGCGATCCCGGCCAACTTCACCTTCCAATCCAGTCGCCCGTTCAGCGCGGTCTTGGACACGAGTGTCGCGGGCCAAGTGGCGGTAATTATCAGTGGCAGCCCGTTGTTGACTTGGGATGGTGGCGCTCCGTCGGCACCTATTGATTGGGACGCAAACATCACTACCAACTGGTTGAATGCCGGAAATCTCGACATCTTCCAAAATGGCGACTCCGTTCAGTTCGATGATACGGCGGCCACGAACCTCGTCAATGTGCCCACGTCGGTGCAAGCGGGTGGCGTTGCCTTTGCCAACAGCACCACGCCTTACACGTTCATCGGTGCGGGTGGTATTACCGCCGGCAGCATGACCACTTCCGGTGGGGCCAGTGTGACCTTCAGCAACGCTGGCAATACGACCTTGACCGGCTCCGGTCTCGCGCTCAACGCGGGAACGCTCACGTTAAGCCAGCCGTCCAACACGACGCTTACCGCCAAAATCAGCGGCGGCGGCCTTGCCAAGACGGGCACGAACATTCTGACCATGGTTGGTTCGGATAGCTCGGCCTTTACCGGTGCGTTCAACATCGGTGCCGGAACGGTCAAATTGGGATCCGCCAATGTGCTCGGCGCAAGTGCCACCACCGTTGCCGGCGGCGCGACGCTGGATGTCAACGGTCTGTCTTCCACCAACGCCACAATTTATACCAGCGGCGCGGGCACGGATGGCAATGGCGCCATTAACAACCGCAGCGCTACCATTCGGTCCAATGCTTTGAACAACATTTCATTCAACGGTGACACCACTTTGGGAGCGACGGGTGCCCGTTGGGATGTGTCTGCTGGTGGCACTGGGCTGCAAGGTAATAATTTCAAGCTGACCAAGGTTACAGCGAATGATATTTGGATTAAGACCCTTTCAGATACCGGGCTGGGCGACATTGATGTTCAAGCGGGACGATTGATCTTTGCCGGCAACGGCACGTTGCTGGGTAACACCAGCTCAAACATCCTGGTTCGCACCAATGCGGCTATCGGCTTTGCGAATGGCCTTCAGGATCTCGGCAGCAAAAATGTCACCGTCGCGGCTGGTGGAAAAATCTATGCCGTCGGCGGCACCAATCAATTCAACGGCACCATTGTCTTGAGCAACGGTCTGGTCCAATCGGAAGGCCTGGCCCAGCTTACGCTCGGCGGTAACTTGAGCGGCCCGGCGCAATTATTGATTCAGGGCGTCAGCAGCAATGCTTCCGGCACCGTCACCTTGAGCGGCACGAATACCTATACGGGTGGAACATTGTTGAATGATGGCCTCCTTTACATCGCCAACAGCGCTTCTATTCCTGCCAACACCAACGTCGTGGTTTCCAGCCGAATTCCCTACAACAATGGCCCGGTGATGCTCGGCCTCTTGACCAACGTAGTATCGCCTGCCAGCTCACGCCTGATTATCCAGACGATTATGCCGGGCAGCAGCCTGGCCACAGCAGCAACCTTCACTGGCGATGGTTCGACATGGGGTGGGCCAATCAGCCTCTATGGCACCAATGACAGTTGTGCCATTACATTTGCGGCCGGGCCAGGAGGACTGACCATCAATGGAGCCATTGACGCCACCGGCTTTACCGCCAATACAAACTTCTCAGCCAATGGCGGATTGAGCATCAGCGGCAATTCGGCCAACGTCACCACCCTCCAAGGAAATGGCGTGGTGCTGAACAGTCCGCTGGTGATCGGCGGTTTAGTGCAGTTTCCGAACTGGCAGGATTCCGGCGGCACAATGACCAAGCTGGTGTTGAACGCGAGCGGCAACGACTGGGGGCAGATGTATATTCAAAACGGCCTCATTCAAATCGGTGCTGACAACGCCATTGCACCCAACCGCCTCCTTACTGTTGCGAACGGTGCCCGCATCTCAGGATCAGACGATCGCTTTGTCATAGATTTGAACGGCCACAATCAGGCGCTTGGCAACTTTGTTCATGGTGGGGGTGCTTTAGATACCGCAACTTGGATTGGTAACAGCAGCACCACAGCAGATTCGGTTTTGAGTTACGTGGGTGCGGCCACCAATACTTGGTCTGCGTTTATCCTGGATGCCTTCGATACCACCGCGCCGGTCCAGCATAAGACTGGTCTGACGGTGACTTCAGGAACTTTGAGGCTGGTTCCGTCAGGGACGACACAGAGTGCTTACAACGCCTATTTTTACACGGCACCCGGTGCCTTTACTAACCTCTACTCGGGCCCCACGTTGGTTTCCGGCGGCGTTTTGGAAATGGACTCTTTCATTCCCAATTCCACCGTTACCGTCAATGGCTCCGGTATCCTCGCCGGCATCGGCCGGTTTGACAGCGCAGTGACCATTGGTTTGGGCGGCACGCTGTCTCCCGGAACCAATTCGTTGGGCACCAATCGTATCGGCACTTTGAAGATTAATAACAACCTCACCTTCAATGCGGGTGCCAATGCCTACTTCAAGATCAATTTGACCTCAAATCTCTTTTCGCAGGTGGTCGGCATCAATAACCTGACCTACGGCGGCGGATTGAACATTACCATCACCAACCTTGGGGCGCAGGCCATTACCGGCAGCACGGTGCTGCCGCTGTTCTCCGCGGCCAGCTATGCCGCAGGCACCGTCACCGTGTCCCCGCTGGTGCCGGCTCCGGGTCTCATTTGGGATACCTCCTATCTGGCCACGGACGGCACATTGCGGGTCTCGACGGTGAACACCAACTCACCGACCATGGCCACTGCCAAGACTGGCAACAGCTTGACCTTGTCCTGGCCGGCGGATCACGCGGGCTGGCGCTTACAAGTGCAGACCAATAGCGCGTCAACGGGGCTCAACAATAACTGGGCAACGGTGCCAGGTTCGACGAATGCCGTTTCCGTTACCGTGCCGGTTGTTTCTGGAAATCAGACGGTGTTCTATCGGCTGGTTTATCCGTGATTTAAATGTTCTACTGGCCCGGCGGCGCACGTTGCCGCCGGGCTTTTTAGTTTAGCCGATGTGTTTGAGATTTGACGCATTCGCCATGCCGGAGTAGTTTCCACTTTGAAAATTTTATGCTAAGAAAGAACCGATGCGGGGCCCGCGGCTTCACTTTGATTGAATTGCTGGTCGTCATTGCCATTATCGCCATATTAGCGGCGATGCTCTTGCCGGCGCTGTCCAAGGCCAAAGCCAAAGCCGTGGCCATTCAATGCATGAACAATCATCGTTCTTTGATGATCGCGTGGCAGATGTATGTGGGCGACAATCAGGAGCGCCTGCCTTATTCCAGCGAGACTAGCGCCGGTTCAGGCACGGTCGGCGCTTGGGTGTCGGGACTTTTGGATTTTCAATCTGTCAACCGGGCTAACTGGGACGTGGCGACTCTGCAAAACAGCCCGCTGTGGCCATATTGCGGAAAATCCACGACCATCTGGAAATGTCCTGCGGACAACTCGTTCGTAACGGTCGGCGGGGTGAAAATGCCGCGCATTCGCACCATGTCCATGAACATCTGGCTCGGCGGCTTTGGCGGCACGATCTACAATGACCCCAACTTGCTGGCGCACTCAACCGAGCCGCTGACAAAATGGGCTTTCTTTCTGAAGTCCGACCAGATCGCCGCCAAAGGTTCAGCCAACATTTTCGTTTTCCTCGATATGCGTGCGGACAGCATCAATGTGGGAAATTTCGGAGTGTGCATGGATGGCTACCAGTCGAATCCGAAATCCTATTATTTGTGGGATTTACCGGGTAACCTGCATAACAACGGCTGTAGTTTCTCCTATGCGGATGGGCATGCTGCCGCCAAGCGATGGCAGGACAGCCGCACAACTCCGCCCATGGCTCCCATGCCACCTGGAAATAATAATACGGTCTTTTCTTCTGCCGATAATGTTGATGTTGCCTGGCTCCAAGATCAAGCGACCCGCCCCAATTGAGCACCGCCCGCCGCCAGTTTTGCCACGCCGTCATTTTTAACACTGCAATTAGATCAGCAACCGACTTGCTGAACCGTTCCCAGTCGCCTAATTTTTCAGCGCGTGAAAAAAACTGGCCGGCTGGACATTCCGCGGAAGACCATTTATCGGCTTTCGATTTATCTGCGCTGTCTGGCGCGGTTGCGGGAGAATGGCATTGGCACAGTCTCCAGCGAGGCGCTGGCCAAAGCAGCGGGCGTCAAGCCCACGCAACTCCGCAAAGACCTGGCCTACTTTGGCACTTTCGGCACGCGCGGGCTTGGCTATGATGTGCCGGAACTTTCCAAAAAAATTGCCGACGAACTCGGCACCTCGCGCTTTCAACCCGTGATCCTGGTCGGCGTGGGCAACCTCGGCTTGGCCCTGCTCTCGTATCGCGGTTTTGAAAAGGAGGGCTTTGAAATTGTCGCCACCTTTGACAACGATCCCAAGCGCAAGCGGGACAAGGAAATCAAGCAGCCGATCTTCGGCATGGACGCCCTGCCCCAATACATCCGCGAGCATCATGTGCGGATGGCCATTCTGTCGGTGCCCGCCGCCGTGGCGCAGGAAGTGGCCAACACCCTGATCCACTGCGGCGTGATGGGCATCCTGAATTTCGCGCCGATCGTGTTGTCCGTGCCGGAAGAGGTGATGATCAACAATGTCAACCTGGCCATTGAATTGGAAAACCTGAGTTACTTCATCCAGGGCTAAACGCACTTTGAGCCCCCGAGGCGCTGGGTGAATAATTCATTTTCACCGCCCGTGATTCCGCTATCCTTGCCCGCATGAGTTTATTGCCATTCGGAAAACTGGCCGCGCACCGGCCGCGCACCTTCGTTCCGCAACCCCTTGACCTTGGCGACTGGCCGCAGATTGCGCCGCTGTTTGATCAATTGGAACGACGTGCCGCCGATGCCAAGAACACCGCCGAACTCGAACGCTGGCTGCTCGACTGGAGCGAACTCAACGCCGCGCTCGACGAGGAGGCGTCGCGCCGCTACATCGCCATGACGTGCCACACGGACAATGCGGACGCGGAGAAGGCTTATCTCTATTTCGTCGAACACGTCGAGCCGCAACTCAAGCCACGGCAGTTTGCTTTGGAGAACATCTTCGTCGCGCATCCGGCACGGGGCAGCCTGCCCGTGGCACGCTTCGAAGTGTTCAATCGCGACGTGAAAAATCACGTCGAGCTGTTTCGCCCGGAAAATGTCGGGTTGGAAACCGAGGAAGCGAAACTGTGCCAGCAGTATCAAAAGCTGATCGGCGCGCAGACGGTGACGTTTCGCGGCGAGGAGAAAACCCTGGTGCAAATGGGTCGCTATCTCGAAGATCCGGACCGCACTTTGCGCCAGGAGGCGTGGGAACATGTCGCCAAACGCCGCCTCGTGGACGCGGATAAGTGCGAGGAAATTTTTGACCAGTTGATCACGCTGCGCGGCCAGATCGCGAAGAATGCGGGCTTCAAGAATTACCGCGACTACGCGTTCCGCCAGAAAGGTCGGTTCGATTACACGCCGGAAAACTGTCGGCAATTTCACGATGCGGTGGCAACGGAAATTGTTCCCGCCGTCCGCGCAATCCAGCACGACCGCAGGCAGCAACTGAAACTGGAGAAGTTGCGTCCGTGGGATCTGGCCGTGGACCCGCAAAACCGCCCGCCACTCAAGCCGTTCCTCGAAGTCGGCGAAATGGTGTCGCGCACGCAGAAAATCTTCAACCACCTCGACCCCGAGCTCGCGGCTGGTTTCCAGCAGCTGCAGGATTTGAAGCTGCTGGATCTCGACAATCGCAAGGGCAAGGCGCCGGGCGGTTATCAATCCACCCTGTCGGAGGCGCGGGTGCCCTTTATTTTCATGAATGCCATCGGCCTGCAGCGCGATGTGGAGACGATTTTGCACGAAGCCGGCCACGCGTTCCATGCGCAGGCCACGCGCGACGAGCATTTGTATGCGTATCGCGGCGCGCCGATTGAATTCTGCGAAGTCGCTTCAATGGCGATGGAACTGCTCGGCAACGAATTCCTGGAAGAATTTTATCCGGTTGCCGAGGCGAACCGCGCGCGCAAGACGCATCTCGAAGGCATCATCGGATTTTTCCCGTGGATGGCGACGGTGGACGCGTTGCAGCATTGGATCTACACGCACCCCGGCCACACGCGCGCCGAACGCAAGGCGGCCTATCTGCAACTCATGGACCGCTTCGGCGGCGACGTGGATTACTCTGGTTACGAAGAAGTCCGCGCCTATTCGTGGCACCGGCAGCTCCACATTTTCCTGCATCCGTTTTACTATGTGGAATACGGCATCGCGCAGCTCGGCGCGTTGCAGGTGTGGGCCAATTCGCGACGCGACAAAGTGCAGGCGCTGGCGGATTACAAAAAATCTTTGGCGCTGGGCGGCTCGCGTCCGCTGCCGGAATTGTTTGCGGCGGCGGGCTGCCAATTTCAATTCGATGCCGCGACGATCAAGCCGCTGATTCAACTTGCGAGCACCGAACTGGCGAAGCTGTAACGCAGATTCTCGCTTGCCACGAGACAGACTGACTCGGACCAGCACAGTTGTCCTGCGAGGTTTTGGACTGCGGCAGCCCTCTGCCGCCTTTTGTCCGCGTAACTGGCGATGGGAAAGCGGCAGAGGGCTGCCGCAGTCCAAGACGCTGACGCGAGCCGGAGCGCGACCGATTGCAAGTCTGGTTTCAGCAAAGCAACCTCAAGCCGCTTATTCAAATGACAATTTCAGAACTGAAAAAACTTGGAAGCGGAATCGGGCGAATCGGAATGAAGAAACTTGCAGCCTATCCGCTTGTAGCTGTGTAAAACTCATTTGGAAGTTGGTGGCCATGTCTTCTGGAGGCAATCGTCCGAATGCCCGTCAAAGGTCCGCAAGAAATATGTGTTGGTAAATCCAACCAAATCTTCCGGCTGCTCCTCCATCCGTAGCACAATCATTCCAATGCAGAAGTGATATGTGGAGTAATACCAAAGTCCATCCGATCCTCGCGCTAGAAAAATGTCTGGCATACGCCCGTCCTGCTTCTGGCAACTATTGGCGTAAGCCAACCGGTCTCCATTACGCATAAGAATCATGTGATCCGAAAGCCACCCCGCCTCTCCAGTCCGAGTTTTCAGCAGTGCAAGCTCGTTGCCGGGCCAAGCGGAACCAGCGATACATGCAGAAATCTCGGCGATACTCCTCTCCTTCCATTCTCGCCGCGCGCTCAACTTGAGCGATGGAACTCGCAGGAACACCGCAGTAGCAATGCCTGCGAGTAGAAGGACAGAACCGGTGGCGATGATGAGCGACCTCTTCACGGCTAGCTTCTAGGAAGATCTGAGGTTTTGCAGGCAATCTCCTCCGCCAATGAACCCAGTGCTGGTCGTAAGTTCATGTCCAACTCACTTTTCCATTTAATCGGGGGAAGCTGACCTGCTTCAGCCAAGGCCGCATCAAGTCTCAATCCCGTAACCCTTGATTTTGTTGTAGAGCGTCTGCCGGCCGATGCCGAGGCGTTTGGCGGTTTCCAGTTTGTTGCCGCCGGTTTCCTTGAGCATCTGGACAATGGCGTTGCGTTCGACGCCTTCGAGCAGCGTGAAGGCGGTGTCGTGGCCTTCGGTAGGAATATACTTCACGTCGCTGATGGAAAGATCGGTGACTTCAATGTCGGGGCCTTCCGAGAGCAGCACGGCCCGCTGGACCTCGTTCTGCAACTGGCGGACGTTGCCCGGCCATTCAAAGGTGACCAGACGTTCGATGGCCGGCGAGGTGAACCCGCGCAACGTGCGGTTGGCCTGCGAGGCAAAACGGCGCAGGAAGGAATTGGCCAGCGGCATGATGTCATCGCGGCGCTCGCGCAGCGGCGGCAGATGCACGGAAATCGCGCTGATGCGGTAGAACAAATCTTCGCGCAATTTGCTGTCCTTGATGGCGTCTTCGGGTTTGCGATTGGTCGCGGCGATAATGCGGCAATTGGTCTTGTAACTGACCGTATCGCCGACGGGCCGGACTTCCTGATCCTGCAGGACGCGCAGCAACTTGCTTTGCGTATCAATCGGCATCTCGGAAATTTCGTCAAGGAACAGCGTGCCGCCTTCCGCCTGCCGGAACAATCCCTGCCGGTCAGCCACCGATCCCGAGTAGGAGCCCTTTTTGGAACCGAACAATTCGCTTTCGATAAGGTCGCGCGGCAGCGAGGCGCAGTTGACCTTGATGATGCGGTTCTTGGCGCGCGGACTTAACGAGTGGATGAGGTCGGCAATGACTTCCTTGCCCGAACCGCTTTCGCCGGTGATGAGAATGGTGACATCGGCGGGCGCGACCCGTTCGATGGTGCGGACGACCGCCTGCACAGAAGCACTTTGAAAAACGGGCGTGCTGCCGCCGCTCATGGTGGAGATGGCGCGGCGGAGGGAATTATTCTCCTCCTTCTGCTGCTTGTTTTCAATCGCCCGCGACAGCGTGACCAGCAAGGATTGCAGGACGAATGGCTTGTTGATGAAATGGAAGGCACCGCGCTTGGTCGCCTGCACGGCGGCTTCGAACGTGGCCTCGCCGGTGAGCACGATGACCTCGGAGTCCGGCCAGGTTTTTTTGAGCTGCGGCAGCAAGTCCAGACCGTTGGCGTCCGGTAGGTTCAAGTCGAGCAGCACCACATCGGGCGCGTCTTGAAACAAACATTTCTGGAGCGACGCCGCGCTGTCGGCTTCCGTCACGGCGTAATCCGCATCCACCAGGTTGGCCTTGAGGAGCGTGCGGAATTCCGCCTCGTCATCCACAATGAGAATTTTGCCTTTCATGTTTTTAATTACCGTTTTCTAGTGCAAGCCATCACAAACTTCTGAAAAATCGCGCGGTAGCGGCCACTTTTCTGAACCAGCCGTTCGGGATGGAACTGCACGCTTAACAAGAACGGATGTCTGACCGCCAATTCCGGCCGCAATTCCATCACTTCCACCAAACCGTCAAGGCTGCGCCCCGTCGCCACGAAGGGTTCCGCCGCTTGCGCCACGCCTTGATGATGCGTGCTGTTCACACCCAAATCCCGCTTGCCGCAAATCTTGGCGACCAAAGAGCCGGGTGTCAACGCCACTTGATGAACCAATTCAAAAGCCCTGTCCATCTGCCGGTGGTTTACGGCACTGGGAAATTGCTGCGGGAGGTCCGCGACGAGCCCACCACCGCACGCGATGTTCAACAGCTGATGGCCGCGGCAGATGGCCAGCAACGGCTTGCGTTGCCGGAATACTTCCTGGATCAACGCCAATTCCCGTTCGTCCCGGCCGCCATTATCCGGCGTCACCTCGATGGTCTGGCGGATTTTTATTGAAAGGTTGAGGTCGTAAAGCGCCGGATCAATATCGTCGCCGCCCGTGAGCATGACGCCGTCGGTGCGGCGCACCGCCTCGGCGAGCAACGCACGATCAGTCGTCACCGGCGCAATGAGCGGAATGCCGCCGGCCGCCAGAATGGCCGCCTCATAACGCACGGCCAGACTGACCGAGAGATCGCTGAACTCAAAGCCGCGCTTCTCGATGCCCGGCGAAATTAGAATCAATGGTGGCCTGCCCATGGGCGGAAATATAAAGCATCCAGGCAAAATGTCAGTGCAAAATCGCGTTCAACATATTGGCCGGCGGGAATATTTCCGGCCAGTCCCGTTCATTTGAGCCGGTTGACTTTGCCAACCAGTTGGCGCACGCCGGCCCGCGGCAGGAGGCGCGGGGCGGACATGAGAAGTTTATTAAGCGCCCCCGGCACGCACACGCACTGGCGGCGACGGAAGGCGCGCAGGCCGGCCAACGCCACGGCGACGGCGGACATTTTTGGCGATTGAATTTCGTGCTGGCGATAGCCGCGGGCGGTCTGCGAAAAATTTGTTTTCGTCGGCCCCGGACACAGCACCGAAACCGCCACGCCGCTGCCGCGCAATTCTTCGTTCAGCGCTTCGCTGAACGATTGCACGAACGCCTTGCTGGCAAAATAAATCGCCATGCGCGGGCCGGGCATGAAGCCCGCCACGGAACCCACATTCAAAACGCCGCCGCGCCGGCGCTGCACCATGCCGGGCAGAAAAAGTCCGGTCAACGCGACCAGCGCCGTCACGTTGACGTGGATGATTTCCAACTGGCGCGCCAGCGGTAATTCCGCGAACTCGCCATGCAGCCCAAAGCCCGCATTGTTCACGAGCACATCCACGGTGAGACCCGCCCGGCCCGTCTGCGCGAAAATTTCCTGCGCGGATTCCGGTCTGGCCAGATCGGCTTTCAAAACGTGGACCTCAATCTGGTGCTGGCGACGGAGCTCGCCGGCCAGTTGTTCGAGCGCGGCACGGTTGCGGGCGACAAGGATGAGGTTGGATCCTTCGGCGGCAAAACATTTCGCCAGTTCCAGTCCGATGCCCGACGACGCGCCGGTGATGAGAACGGTTTCCAGTTTGGAAGCGTTCATACTGGAAATGAAGATACTTGGTTCATACCGCAAAGCGCCAGAGGACGGGCGCACTCCAAGACGCTTCGCGCCTTCGATAATTTTGGTGCCGCGCGCTGCGTCTTGGACTGCGGCGGCCCTCCGCCGCTATTCCCCGCTTCATGCCAAGCGGCGGCACGGTTGACTGAACTGCCATAAGTCAATGGTTCTTGGTTCAGCGTAACGGAAGTATCTGAATTCTGAACCACAAAAGCAAATCACTGATTGCCCCAGCCGAAGCGACTGGTGATGGGCCAATAAACGAAGAAGCATTTGCCGATGATATTTTTCGCCGGGAAAGTTCCCCAGGTGCGCGAGTCGGAGCTGTTGCAGGTGTTATCGCCAAAGACCATGTAGGAATTACTGTCGGTGGTGAACACGGTTTCGGCATCGGGAAAGCGCGGCGCTAGATTGCTGGGCAGCCCGTAAGTGCTGGCCGCATTGCCGTTCACATGACCGGAGTATTCGCTTTCGTGCGGTGGCTTGTTTGGATTAAAGCCGTAAACATTTTCAAAGTGCGGAACCGAGGCGTCAATGCGCCGGCCGTTGATGATCATATGCCGGTCATCGCCGATCTGCACCCGCTCGCCCGGCAACACACATAAGCGCTTAATGTAAAACTGATCCTGCTGTTGAATCTCTGTGCCGAGGGTGGCGAACACGACAATTTCACCACGCTCTGCTTTGCGGAAATTATACGTCAGTCGGTCCACGAACAAATGGTCGCCCGCGCTGGCACGAATCTTCACCACGTCATCGCCTTTGTGAAAAAACTGGCCGCTTTGAAAATCGGTGCGTTTGCGCAGGCCGGCGCGATACTCCAGCGGAGCCTCGCCGTAATCCGGCGGAAACCACATGGTATGCGGAACGCCGCCAATGACCAAAGTTTGACAGATGTTGAAAATCAAAAATTTCGTGGGCGGATTCACGGCCTGCAATTCACCATCATTTTGCGCGACGACATGAACGTAGGAATTTCCCGCGAGCCAATCTTTGAAGCTATTCCAACCGGTGGGAATTTGCATGGTGTCCCGCAATTTGACCTGTTCGGCGACTTGAGCGTCAACTCGCGTTCGATCCTGCCGGGAATCAATCTTGGAAAAATCCGGCTTGGACGTAACCCCAAACAGCGTCGGTTGCATCGAGCCGGTGGGGATCTTGAACGGCTGCACAAAAAACGTGCGGATGCCCATCGCCACGGCGAGCGCCACCAACAGCACTTCCACATTCTCGCGCCAGGCGGCGTTCGGATACGGCTTGAGCCATTTCTCGGCGGCGAACTGGAGTTCCTCCGCCTTGATGCGGATCGCGCCGGTGTTCGCACCTTCCGCGATGGCGGCTTGGAGATGGTTCATCGGTGCCATCACGCCCGCGATGGCCTGCGGCGATAGGATGTCGCGCTGCGCCGCAAGCAGGCGGCGATAATGCTTGAGCACCGCGCAACCTTCGCGGACGGCTTTCGAGAACAGCCACTTGAACATCATAAAATATTAAAGGACTTCGACACGGATTTTAGAAATTTGCACAAATAAATTCCCTTAGGCCTTCAACACCGCGATGAATGCCTCCTGCGGGATGTCCACGTTGCCGATGGATTTCATGCGTTTCTTGCCTTCCTTTTGCTTCTCCAGCAGCTTGCGCTTGCGGGATACGTCGCCGCCGTAGCATTTCGCCGTCACGTCCTTGCGGAACGCGCTGATGACTTCCGACGCCACGATCTTCCCACCGATGGCCGCCTGGATTTTCACCTGGAACTGCTGGCGCGGGATGACCTCTTTCAACTTTTCCGCGAGCACCCGTCCCCTGGCCTCGGCCTTGGTGCGATGCACCACGCACGAGAACGCGTCCATCGGTTCGGTGTTCACGAGCATGTCGAGCTTCACCATGTCGGATTCCATGTCGCCATCAAATTCATAATCCATCGAGCCGAAACCGCGTGTCATGCTTTTGATGCGGTCATGAAAATCAATCAGGATTTCATTCAGCGGCAGCCGGCTGGTGAGCATCACGCGCCGGGCATCGAGCGTTTCGGTATGATCCACTGCGCCGCGCTTTTCCGAGATCAGCGCCATCATGTCGCCGATGCTTTCGTTTGGACAAATCACGAACGCCTTGACCATCGGCTCTTCAATCTTCTCGATGTGGCTGGGATCGGGCATGAACACCGGATTATCCACATGTTTCAGCGTGCCGTCGTTCATCGTCACTTTGTAAATGACGCTGGGATAGGTCGCGATGATGTCCATGTTGTATTCGCGCCGCAGCCGTTCCTGCACGATCTCCAAATGCAACAAGCCGAGGAAGCCGCAACGGAAACCGAAGCCGAGGGCGACCGACGTTTCCGAGGAATAGACGAACGCCGAATCGTTCAACTGCAACTTGGCCATGCTCGCCTTGAGGTGTTCGTAGTCCGCCGTGTTGATCGGATAAATGCCGCTGAACACCATCGGATGAATCTCTTGAAAGCCCGGCAATACCGCCGACGGATTCCGCGAATCGGTGATCGTGTCGCCCATCTTCACCTCTTTTGGAGATTTGATATTGGCCGTGAAATAGCCCGTTTCGCCCACTTCGAGCTTTTCGCGGATGTAAGGCTTCGGATTGAAGCTGCCGACTTCTTTTACCTCAACCGTTTTGCCAGAGTGCAAAAGCTTCACCATCTGGCCGGCTTTCAATTCGCCGTTGAAAACACGGACGTGGGTAACCACGCCTTTGTAAGTGTCGAAATAGGAATCAAAGCCCAGCGCCTGCAAACTTTTTTCGCCGGTCGGCTTCGGTGGTGGAATGCGTTCCACGACCGCTTCGAGAATGTCCTCGATGCCGATGCCCTGCTTGGCGCTGGCCAGCACAGCCGTCTCGGCGGGAATCGCCAGAATATCTTCGAGCTGTTGCTTGGCCTGCGCGACGTCCGCATGCGGGAGGTCAATCTTGTTGATCACCGGGATGATCAAGAGATTTTGCTTCATGGCCAGATGCACGTTGGCGACGGTTTGTGCCTCGACGCCTTGCGCCGCGTCAATGATGAGCAACGCCCCTTCGCACGCGCTCAAACTGCGCGAGACTTCGTAAGAAAAATCCACATGGCCGGGCGTATCAATCAGGTTCAGCTCGTAGGTCTCGCCGTTCTTGGCCTTGTAAAGCATCGTCACCGGATGCGCCTTGATGGTGATGCCGCGTTCGCGTTCCAGATCCATCGCGTCGAGCAACTGGTCGGACATGTCGCGCGTGGCGATGGTGCCGGTCATGTGCAGCAGGCGGTCGGAAAGCGTGGTTTTCCCATGATCAATATGGGCAATGATGCTGAAATTTCTTATGTGTGCGGCGTCCATTATTTCTCTAATTCAGAGCGCGACAGGATAACGGGAATCCGCTTGATGAAAAGGAAATTTGACTCCGTGTTGAGCAAATCACTTCGCTGTGGAACGACTGTCTGACCTGGGCGAGGAAGCCGCCGGAGCGCTGCCGGACAGAAAACCTGCCCGCTTGAAGGCAGCGAATCCCTTGGCCGCGATGAACTCCAGTTCCGCGAACAGTTTCTCATCGGCGGTTTTGAAATTGAAGCATGATTTGCCCTGCATCCGCGCTTGCAATTCCGCCGACATCTCCTCGCGCAATTTGGGAAAAGCATAAACGCCCATGTGATGAAAACTGACGTAGTTCTTGGCGATCTCCACCCAAGCGACCGGCATCGGCGTTTTGTGCGTGGGATGAACCCCACCGGTCAGGCAAAAGCGCTCGGGCGTATCCTGTGTCACGGCGAGCGTTTTGGAATACGGCTCGAGGATTTTTCGCAACCGCACAAAAATGGATTGAAATTCAACGGACATATTTATTTGGAATGCCAATTATTTGAACCGTAACCATGCGACAGAATTTATACGCAAAGGCATCGCGCGGTCGAGTCGCAATCAAATTGTAGTGGCCACATTCCTTCGGTTGCGGCCCCGCCGCGCCCAACTTAAACCGGGTCCTCCCGATGGATGATGGCCTGGGCGTCGGCTTCGTCTTCGGGATGGACCCGTATCTCGATGAGTTGAGCCGTGCCGGAATAGCCGCCAGTGATTTCCATGATCGGCATCATTTCCTGCATGGCCTCGTCATCGCGCTTGATTTCAAACCGGATGTTTTCCTGCACGAACCGCGCCATGATTTTCTCCGCGTCCGCAACGCTGAACTTGCCCAGACTGCCGAAGGCGACGCCTTCGACCGTCTCCAATTCGCGTGGCGAGAGCAAGGTTTTGTCAAACAAAGGTGCGGTCGGTCCGCCGGTGGGATCGGCCTTGATGTCGGTGGAGATGAACTCGGCGCACCAAAAGCCGGACACCAGCGACCCCGGCAGTTTCAAACCGCCGGGCAAGGGAATTTGTTGGGGATTGATGATCCAAGTGCCTTGCATCCGGTTCGCATCCAGAAAAGTTCCCTGATAAAAGATGGGGGCCGACGGCAGGTCGCGTTCGCACGGGTGACCTTCGGCGAGAATGTATTCGCGCAACGTCATCCGGGCGCCATCCGCTCCGATGACATAACCCACTGGCATCTGTTTGGTGAACTCAATCTTCGGCGAGGTAAAGTAGCCATCAATGGTTCCCGTGTCGGGGATTCCTTGCGGGGCGTCTTCATTGACCGTGCCGGTGAAATGTTCCAGCCAGCCTTGTTTCAAATGGAGCGTGAAAGGAACCGGCCCAAGTCCCGGCAGTTTTTCGCGCTCCCCATAACCATAGACGCCGCGCCAGAGGCCGGTGACTTTTTTTCGATCCGCGATGGAACCGGCCAAGGACTCCCCATCCACCGGGCAAACGGTGGCCTCATCGGGATATTGTTTTCCGCAATAAGCACAGGTTTTCATAACATCTGTTTAACCGCTTTGTCCGGCTTGAAAACAAAACAGGTGGCACGGTTTGCCACGATCGTGCTTCAGGCTCTTGAGTATCTTGCGCCCAACCATTTCTGTCCAGTGCGCTTTTAAGAGCCGGTCTGAAAATATAAAACCGGGGTTGGATCGCGAATTTCCCTGCAGCCCGGCATGGAAGAATCGAAGGTTCCCGGAGGTTCGCCGGTCTGCAAATTGAATTTGGCGATTCAGCAAATTGGAAAACTGCGCTGCCCGGGGCCGGACTCCGACCGCGGCCGCTTTGGTTTCGCACAACAAAGAGAATTGCTGCCGTCCCCATTACCTGTAAAATCCTCCTATGAAATTCACCCTCTGCCTCCCACTGCTGGCCGTTGCTCTGGCCACCAACCTCAACGTCAACGCCGACCCGATTCCGGACAGCCTGCACCAAAACGGCTGGTTCATCGGCGCGCAGGCTTACACCTTCAAGGAATTCAGTGCCTTTGAGGCCATTGCCAAGACCAAGGAAGCCGGCGGCAACATGATCGAGTTCTATCCCGGCCAGACCCTCAAGCCCGGCTCGACGGACAAAGTTTCTCACAACATGTCGGAAGCCGCGATGGCGGAACTGAAGGCCGAGTGCGCTCGCCAGGGCGTCCGCCCGGTGAACTACGGCGTGGTCGGAGCCAAGGACGCGGAGGAAGTCCATGCCATCATGAGCTGGGCCAAGAAAATGGAACTCTATTCGGTTTGCACGGAATCCACCGAGCAAATCGCGGCGTGGGAAGCCAACGCCAAGGAGTTCGATCTCAAAGTGGCCTTTCATGAGCACGGTGGTTCGATGAGTAACCCGAGTTACAAGGTGTGGAATCCCCTCTACATTCTCGGCGTCGTGGAAAGCCGCGACCACCGCGTGGGTGCCTGCGCCGACCTCGGCCATTGGTGCACCTCCAATCTCAAACCCGTGGAATGCCTCCGCATCCTCAACGGCCGGATCATCAGCGTCCATCTCAAAGATAAAGCCACTTACGGCAATGCCCCCGTGGTAGTGGCCGGCCAGGGCGTGGTGGATGTCGCCGCCTGCCTCGAGGAATTGAAGAAGCAGAAATTCGACGGCCACATTTCCATCGAGCACGAGAATGATTGGAAGGATAGTGTGCCTCAAGTCCGCGCCGACATTGACTTCGTCAAGGCCCACGCGAAGTAAGCGCCGCGCTCCGTCACCGCAGGTGCGCGTCCCAATCAAGTAAGAAAAACTAGCTCGATCGCTGGCCCAGCCGGTTCAATCGAATGGCGTCCGGGCGTCCTTGAGAAATTGGCAGTGACCGTCCAGATAAACCCGGCAGCGGCCGCCCGCGTGAATGGTGCGGCCGCTGAATCCGGCGGGAACGGTGGGAACCGTTTTGGGGAAATAGGAATCCACCACCAATTCGACATCGCCCGCGCCGTTGACCAGGCCGATGGTTGG
The DNA here is from genome assembly GCA_903850425.1 of uncultured Verrucomicrobia subdivision 3 bacterium. Classification (GTDB taxonomy): domain Bacteria; phylum Verrucomicrobiota; class Verrucomicrobiia; order Limisphaerales; family UBA11358; genus UBA11358. The sequence continues at coordinate 39,833 of CAINLR010000016.1, forward strand.
GTCGTTGGTGGATTGCAGATCGCTGACGACTTGTGACAGCGATTTACCCCAAAAGTTTTCCAACGAAACTGGATCATCGGGCCGGTCAAAACGCCAGGCCCAATAGCGGCAAGGCGGCGCGTTGGTGCCGGTGGCTTGAACGGATTGAACAATGTTTCCGACCGGCGATTTTTCGGCCGCCGGACAGGACCAGAGGTTGAAGTTCGGATTTTCATTTTTCAAAACGACCGCGGCCCAACCGGCCCGCGGATCGGACGGCGGCCACGTCGTCCACGGGTGATACCCGCCGGGCAGACTGGATTTCAAATCGCGCCGGTCCGGGAAATGATCAGCCTGGTCGCCCAGATACAGGGTAAAGGCCAGGCCGATTTGTTTGAGATTGGAAAGACAGACGGCTTGCTGGCCTTTCTGTTTGGCGCGACTCAATGCCGGCAGCAACAGCGCGGCGAGCACCGCGATAATGGCGATGACCACCAGTAATTCAATCAGCGTAAAGCCCAGTGTCCAATCCTTACGCCGGTTCAGCATTGAGCTTTCCAAGCTCATTTCTTGGCGGGCTTGGGCAAGGCAAACGCCACCCAGGCATCGCCATATTCGCTCTGTTTGCCCAGCTTGTTGCCAGTCGAAGTAATGACGAGATATTGCCGGCCATGAATCATGTAAGTCGCCGGCGGCGCAATGCCAACCCACGGCAGTTTGCCCGACCAGAGTTCTGCGCCGGTATCCTTGTCGAACGCGCGGATTTTAGAATCACGAGTGCCGGAACAAAACAGCAGGCCGCCGGCCGTGGCAATGGCTCCGCCATAATTTTCCGTTCCGGTTTTAGTGAAACCTTGCGCCACGAGTTCAGGGTATTCACCCAGCGGCACTTTCCAGACGAGCTTACCGGTATTGAGATCAATGCAGTTCAGCGTGCCCCACGGCGGTTTGTTGGCGGGATACCCTTCGTGATCCAGGAATCGCGGATATCCCGTGAAGTTATACCGGGGGCGTTCGGATTTTGTTGGGACAGGCGCTTTCGGCCGGTCACGCAACATCAGATAATCCAAGAGGGCGCTGAGGTTGGTTTCACTCAGAACCGCATTGGGAAAAGCCGGCATGCCATTTTTCCCCGTGCGCACTTGATTGATCACCTCTTTGTCGGAGAGCCGAAAGCGCAAGCCGCGCAACGGCGTGGCCACCCCGAGTCCCAGCCGGGTTGGTCCGTGGCATTGAGCACAGGCCGTTTCATACACCATCCGGCCCGGAGTTTTTGGAGCGGAGAGATCGTCCGCCGGATCATCATCGCGGAAAATGGAAATCATCCAGCCAAGACTATTGGCGCTGACATAGAGTCGTCCGGTGTCCGGGTCAATGCACGCACCCGACCATTCGGCCCCGCCATCCATTCCAAAATACAAGTTAGGATGTCCCAGACTCGGTGGTCGGAAAAAGCCTGTGTTGACGCTCTTGAATCGAGCCGCAGCAAAGTCCGCGGCCTCTTCCGAGCGGTCAGTCAGGTCGGCGGCGGTGAATTCCATTTTTGAAAACGGCTCCGGCAGTTCGAGATCGGGCTGGTAAGGTGCCGTCACTTCGCCCGGCAAATCGCTGGTCGGTGCGCGACGCATGCGAAACGGAAAAATTGGTTTGCCCGTCACCCGATCGAGCAGCAACGTATCGCCGTTTTTGGTGGTGACGGCCACGACGTCCACGCGTTTGCCATTGTGCGTGATCGTGGCGAGGTTGGGCGGCGCGGTGATGTCGCGATCCCAGAGGTCGTGGGGAATTTCCTGGAAATGCCAGAGGCGTTTGCCCGTGCGCGCATCAAGGGCGATCAGGCAATTACAAAACAGATTATCGCCCAGATGTCCGACGCCGATGAAGTTGGGCTTCGCGCCGCCCGTGGAGATGTAGGCGATGCCGCGCTGCTCGTCCATCGCCATCCCCGTCCAATCATTGGCCGCGTAACTTTCCGTGCGATCCCAGGTGTCGTAACCAAACTCACCGGGATGCGGCACCGTATGGAAGGTCCAGAGTTGCTGGCCGGACAGAACATCAAACCCCCAGACATCCTTCTCGAATCCTGGCACCACAATGGTATGTTCAAAAATCGCCGGCCCGGCCGTGGCGGCGCCGAATTCCCCTTGTGACTGCCCCGGCAGAGCTACGCGCCCAGCTTGACCAAAACCTGGAATGAACTCGCCGTTCTTGGGATTCAACGCATAGAGATATTGGCCCGCGCAAAACAGGACGCGTTCACTCTCGGAAGAACTTCCGGGCCAGAAGATCAGCCCGCGAAAGGCCGGACGCCCCTGCCCTTCCGGTTTGAAACGCCATAACTCCTGGCCAGTTTCCGCATTGACTCCCACGATGTATTTACCGGGCGTGGGGACAATCATCACCTCGCGCACGATGATGGGATTACACTGGATGGCATTGCTTCCGTCCTTCGAATGATACGTCCAGGCGACTTGCAGGTTGGTGACATTCTGGCGGTTGATCTGCTCCAACGCCGAGTAGCGCATGCCGCCATTGTCTCCATGTGACCGATGCCAGTTCAGAAAAGTAGAACGCTTGGGAAAACCATTTGCCGGCGTCAACTCCTCTGGCTTGGCCGCCGGAATCGTGCGGTAAAGCGGCAGCTTCTCACGTTCCTTGGCGTCCTCCACCACCCAGTAATTACGATTGGTTAGACTACCGGGTGGCGCTGTTGTGGTTGCGACTTGAGCGACCGCACCGAACGTCAATAACGACAGGCTGACTACCGCGAACACGTTCCGGGAGTTGGCGCCAAGTATTGTCACTCTTTCAATTATTGTTCTCATAAATGTAATTCCATAAATACCGTTTCCGGGATGGGGGCGTCATGCGTCAACTTTAGCCCGCAGATTCCATAAAGTTCCGGCCTCGCGGTTTTCTGTTCGCATTAGCACCCCACTTCAGCAGGGTGCTAATAAGAGGACGGCGACTCTCTGGCCGAGGTTTGCGAAAAATGCAGATTAGGCCAACAATTCCACCTTGCTCATCATCACCGCCTGCCCGCGCAGCCGCACGCGTTCGCCACGCACGCCCACTTTGACGATGCCGCCGCGTTCGCTGGCTTGGTAGGCTGTAAAGTCGGATTTGCCTAGTTTCGCTTGCCAATACGGGCCGAGTGCGCAATGCGCGGAACCGGTCACCGGATCTTCATTCACGCCGGCGGCGGGCGCAAAAAAGCGCGAGAGGAAATCAAATTCCGCCGACTCACTGCGGCAGGTGACAATGACTCCGCGCACCGGCAGCTTGGCTAGAGTAGAGAAGTTCGGCTTCAAGGCCCGCAATGCTTTTTCATCGGCGACTTCCACGAGGTAGTCCATGCCGTTGCTGCCCACCCACAGCAATTTTGCACCGAGCGACTCGCTCAAGCTTTCGGGCGTAGGGCATAGTTCCGGGACCTGCGCGGGAAAATCCATTTCAATCCACTCGCCCGTGCGCCGGCAAGTGAGCCAACCGCTCAATGTATGGAACCGCGCGATTTGGTCCGGCGCGAGCACGCCGGTTTCCCAGAGCGTGAACGCGCTCGCCAGCGTGGCGTGTCCGCAGAGCTTTACTTCCACCGTGGGCGTGAACCAGCGCAACGACCAACCACCTTCAATCGGATGAAGAAACGCCGTCTCCGAGAGATTCAATTCGCGCGCGACCAATTTCATCCACTGCTCCTCAGCTGGCGCGGCCAGCACGCATACGGCGGCAGGATTACCCGCGAACGGGGTATCGGCGAAGGCGTCAATGACGTGGAACGTGTGGCTCATATTGATCACGAAAGCATTTCGCATTTCACAAGGCAAGCGAGTTGGTTTGCCATTTTAATATCGTTCAAAGGCGTGGTCGGTGCGGGTGAGCAAATCCTGGTCAGCCTCGGTCGCCGGTTCGCAGATCGGAATGCTGTGCTGCCAACGCCCCTGCTTCCGTTTACGTCATCGCACCGGCAAGCCACCGAACCAACGGACGGTGTCATTTAATTTGAGTCAACGCGCATCCCAGGCAATTCTAAGTTCCAGCTTGCTGCCAGTTATTTCGCAAATACACTTTGGTCGCATATTGCCATGACGGATCTGCTCACATCCGAAACCACCGACGCCGACTTGGTGCGCCGCGCCCAGGCGGGCGAGTTGGACGCGTTCGAAGCGTTGACCAGCCGCCACGAGCAGCGGGTCTATGCGCTGGCGATGCGGATGCTGCGCCAGGAACACGACGCCCAGGATGTCACGCAGCAGACTTTTTTGAGCGTGCTGGAAAATCTTTCCGGCTTTCGCGGGGAAGCAAGTTTTTCCACCTGGTTGTTGCGCATTGCCAGTCACGCGGCGCTCAAAATCATCCGCAAACGCAAAGGGCTGAACACGGTCTCTTTGGAAGAAAGCACGGAAGTATCCGAAGATTTCACCACCATTCCCCACCCGGATTATATCGCCGACTGGCGGCAGTCGCCCGCACACCTGGTGGAAAGGAACGAAGTTCGTCGCCTCCTGGATGCAGCGCTGACGCGGCTGGACGAGAAGCATCGCCTGGTGTTTTTGCTGCGCGACGTGGAGGGATTATCCGTCCGCGAAACTGCGGCGGCGTTGGATTTGAGCGAGGTCAATGTTAAAGTGCGCCTGCTGCGGGCGCGGCTGCAACTACGCGAGGAGTTGACCCGCGTTTTCGGCGATCCGGAACGGCAGTTGGCGCGGTTGCCCCACGCGCACGCATGAAAGCATATTTCCCGACAAGCCCTGTAACTTTTCGCCGCGTCACGGCTCGGTATCCCCAGCGACCAACCTTATGAAGTGCGAAGAACTGCTGACGATGTTGAACGAATACGTGGATGGCACGGTGGACCCGGCCATTTGCGTGGAGTTCGAAAAGCACATGGCCGGCTGCAATCCCTGCCAGGTGGTGGTGGACAACATCCGCCAAACCATCACGCTCTACAAGGAAGGGCAGCCATATGCCCTCCCCATGCAGTTCCGCGAGCAGATGCACGCCACGCTGCGGCAACGCTGGCAGGAAACGCACGGTTCCAAGCAATGAAGCTCTATGAATAAATTCTTTTTCTTCCTCACCCTCGCCGTTTGCGGAGTCAGCCTGGCGCTGAAAGCCGCACCCGTTCTGTCGGAAACGTCCGCGCGAGACTATTTGAAAAACGGCGCGCTGGTGATTGACGTGCGCACTGCGGCGGAGTTCAAAACCAAACACCTGACCAACGTCGTTAATATTCCACTCGCCGAATTGAAGGCCAAGCTGCCGGCGCAGATCGCCGACAAGCGCACGGTGGTTCTGCTGCATTGCCAGAGCGGGCAACGCAGCGGCCAGGCACAGGCGCAACTACAGGCGATGGGTTATACCAATGCCTTCAACCTCGGATCGTATGACCGGGCGGCCAAGATAGTCGGCGGCAAAGATTAGCCCGCGGGCAACTCCTCGCGCCGCAAGGAACGAGTGGGGGAAGCATTCGCCGCACGAACCGTTCGCGCGTTGCCCTCTTGCAACAACTCATCTGCCCGGCGACCACCTTCCCGCCCCCACGCGGGCAAAGGCTGGCTAAAGGCCGAACGCCGGGTGAGGGGTCTCGCTTTGTTCAAACCGTTTATTCACGGAGTTGATATTACCTGCATGGCAAACTTCCGTGAACCGCAAACGCTTGATTCCATTGGCCAAATCCACCTTCGGTTTACCTTGAAGCAGAACGAAAGCAGCTCGTCCAAAACAAAGAGCGGCCGGGGTTGCGCCCCGGCCGCTGGATTAATCTTCTAGATGAAGAATTGCTCAGAACTTCACGCGATAGAACACCGCCGGATTGGTTGGCGCAACCACTGTATAAGGGGCCACGGCACCGGGAACATTCACCCAACCGCCAATGAGATTGGTTGACGACTGGAGCGTGCCCTGCTGCCAGATTAGTTCTAGGTTGCCGCCTGATTTTTTCTGGGTCAGTGACCCCGGCCCAACCACGTCAAAGCTCCGACCAGCCTGGCCGGCGGCATAGATGCCAGTGGCCTGGCCCGGGGTGAGCGCCCGACGCCAAATACCCACATCGTCAATCTGGTAGGTCACCGGATCCCAAATATAACCTCCCGTGGGATCGTTCCCCAACACGATGTTCTGGCCGTTGTCCAAGTTGCCAAGACCGGCGATTGACCGGGAGTCCACCGGCACTCCATCCACATAAGTCACCGCCGTATTTAGGACGCGATCAAAAGTGGCAACGATGCTATGCCAGACATTATCCGTAATGACGGGGCTGCCCGCCACCGGATCCGCGACAAAATTGGCACCGCCACCGGTGTAGGAGGTCAGCGTCCATTCAATCTTGTCCTTGTCCTCGGAGAATACCCAACCCGGCTGATATGTCGAGTTGACGGCATTACCGATCATGGGAATGTCGTTATTACCCGGACCGCATTTGACCCAGAAGGCCACTGAGAAGCTATCGTCCGGGCCAAAGGCCAGATCCGGTGACGCGAGGACCGAGACATAACCATTAGTGCCTACGAGAATGCCGTTGCCGCCGATTTTGCCAGGCACATACGATACGCCGGGGGTAAGATCATTGGCGGTGCCGTCGTTGGTGTGACCGGAAGAGTCCAGACAATTGCCATCGAATTTGAGATGCAGCACCAAGTCATTGGTAAGGTTGGCGAACGTCGCCGGAGCCTCGACGGTCAGCGTGGCGGAGTCACTGGTCACCGGACTGCCAATGCCGTTTCCGGCGACGGCCTGGTAACTGCCCGCATCCGTGTAGTAAGTGCTGGAGACGCTGAGCGTCTTCGCGGTGGCACCGGGAATATTAGTGCCAGCGTGCCGCCACTGGTAGGTCATCGGCAAGGCGCCGATCGCACCCACCGTGAACGAAACTGGCTGCCCAACCAGAACCGTCTGCGAGGCCGGCTGCGTAATGATGCTCGGGGCGACCGGACCGCTGACGGCGGTAAGATAGAGATTGGTGACTTCGGCGAATGTGAGCGCGCGGTCAAACAGCGCCAGTTCGTCTATCTGACCTGGCCAGCCGCGATCGGTGCGGGAGGCTTGCCGGCCAATGAAGAAGGGACTTCCCTTCCAGACGGACGGATCAATGGTGCCACTCACCGAACTGCTGTGTAGACCGGAGCCATCGCCGTTATCCAGGTAGAAGGTCTCGCCACTCGGCGTCCAGATCACGACGACATAGTTCCAAGTGTCAAAACCGAACGTCAAGCCGGTGTCGCTTCCCCAGAGCGGGTGGGCGCGGAGCTTGCCGTCCGTGCCCGCCGCATTCAGGCCGAAGTCTGACCCGACGCTGCCGACAAAGTTGACATCAGAGGTCACGGCCAGAAGCCCGCTGTAGGGCATCACCCAACCGGCCATGGTGACCGAAGTGTTCGTGAAGTTGAGCCCGTTCGAGGTGGTGAGGTAGTCACTGCTGTTGCCTGAGAAGGCAAAGCACGTATTGGTGGCACTATATCCGGCGTAAGTCGGGGGAGTTACAGAAGCCACGCTATTGGTGACCGCACCGACGATGCTACAGTTGTTGCCGCCGACGTAGTCAAAAGCGGTGGGGCCGGATTTTTCATCCAACTGCCAGTAGGCACCGGCACCGCCGTAAACCACTTGCGCCGGGTAATTGTTCACCGGCAGGACGGTCAAGACCGCCACCGCGCTATTAGTGGAACCCAGCGGATTGCTGACCGTGACGCTGTAGTTGCCGGCATCCGCGACGAGGACCGCGGGAATGGTGTAGGTGGCATTCGTCGCGCCAGCGATACTATTTGTGGCATTCTTTTTCCACTGAAAACTCCACGGCACACTACCTTGAACGCCGACGGAGAAGCTTACGGCGGCCCCGGCATAGCGGGTGGCAGCGGCGGGATTTTGCACAAGGATCGGTGGTCCGGCTACCACCGTGAGGGAAGATACCAAGCTGGTCACCGACAAGGAACCGCCGGTCGCCACGACATCATAATTGCCGGAACTGCCGGTATTCACGTTCGTCAAAACCAGGGCGCTGGCGGTTTTGCCGGAGAGGTTGACTCCGCCTTTGCGCCATTGATAGGTCAACGGAACACTACCTACGCCAGAGACCGCCAAGGAAATGGTCATGCCTTCATAATAAGGAGCCGCCGGCGTAGTCGTAACCAGTGGAATGGCCGGGGTGGCTGAGTAGAACAGGTTGGAGATCGTGTCGCCATCCAGGGATTGGTCAAAGATTGCGGCTTCGTCCAAGAGTCCTTTGTGATACCGCGAGCCATTGTCAAAACCCAGATTTAGCGGCGCATCGCTGAAGTCATGCGCCGTGTGGGCAACATTGTTAGTGGCGCGCTGAAGGCCGTTGGTTGAGCCGAGGTAGAGAATCGCGTTGGTATCGGTGACGACCACAGCGGCAAATGTCCACACTCCGTCCGGGACCAAAAGATGAGAGTTGAAGTTATAGGTATTTGCGGCATTGTTCCAAGTGTAAGAGAGTTGATTGGCCCCATCGTAACTCAAGCCGGAGGCGTTGGCATCGCGCTGAAACACGAGGCCGGCAAAACTCACCTGACTGCCGCTGCGCTTGAGCCAGCACGTCATGGTCACGTTGAATGAGTTGAGGGTCGCAAGCGCCGGAATGCCGACCAAGCCGGTCAGTCCATTCAGGCCTACCGCCTTGTTGCCGGCTTCAAAGCCGGCGAACTGGCCGCGCAGCGGTCCCGCGACACCCGAGGTCGAACCTGCCAAGGAATACACGCCATTGAACGCGCTGCCGAGACTGCCGACATTTGTGGCTGCATACGGCACATAGGGCGGCAGAACGGGTTCGTTCAAGGGATAATACACCGCCGGGCTATCGGCGAGAATCTGCGCATTGTAGCCCGCCGCATTGGTTGTTGCCGCATCGTAATGGGCGGCAATTTTTGCGTCAGGGAGCACCGAGTTATAGATGGCCACATTGTCCAACTGGCCTGGGAAAAACAGCGACGGGGCCGTCTCCGGCGTGCCGGCGCCGATGCGTGTAGGCGAGTTCGTATTGGGAACATAAACAACCGTGCCGGTGGTGGTGCTGGTCTTCACACCGTTGACATAGATGCTGATGTTCGCTCCATCGTAAACCCCCACGACGTGATACCAGGTGTTGGCTGCAATCGTCCCAACACCAGCGTCGGTGATGGTGGTTGAGCCGGCACCGTTGTAAACGCGGAACTGCCAGGTGGTGTTTCCGTTATTGGCGAAGAACAGGTAACCCCGTTGTGCGGTCGGGCCGCCAGCTACAGTGATGTAACGGGAGACGACGCCGGATTTGGCTCCGGCGCTGGCGTTGGTGAGGTTGGCCCAGAATTCCACGGTAAAGGGGCCGCTCGGATTCAGCGCGGTGTTATAAGGCGTTTCGGAGTATTGCAGGTTACCGCTGTAACTTGCGGCAGCATCGCCAGCGACAGCGCCGGGTGACTGGAGGCTCGGGACTCCGTAATAACTTCCGTTGAGCGCCGTGCCTGCCGTGCTGATGTTCGTCATCGGGTAGGTGGGAACGACTGGCTGGGTGGGTTCATTCAATCGCCAATAGCCAATGGGATTGAGGCTGCTCAGTGTGGTTGGGTAATCCGCACCACTGGCGGCGAACGCGCCCAACGCGAGCGCGCAGGCCAGTCCGGTTTTTAGCATGGGTTTCAGCATATGGATTTTCTTTGTTTCGTGGTTATTGATGAATCGCACCGTGCTCAAGGTTGTTGAAAACGCTTGGTGAACGACGATGATTGTGTTGTTGGCTTGGTTGGTTGGATTACTAAGGTCACGGTCCTATACAACTATTTATTATCAATCGCCAAAAATAGTGTCCATACCACATTCGGGGGAGGAATGTTGGATTTGCAGCTCGCTGCGGCCAGTTTCTATCGCGCGGACCGGGCCAGCGAACCGGCCCTTTCTTAGCCCGCGCTTGACGCGGCGGGGCGGCGAGCTATGCTCGCGCCCAGCGTGACGCCCAAACCGAAATCCAGTTATTCGCCGGCCACCGCGGCCCGGCGCCTCATTTCGGAACTGGCCACCCGGCGGCATCGTTTCGGCGGCAAAGTGGCGCCACCGACCGGAAAATTATCCTGTGGCCTGTTCGGTGCCGGCCAGTTTTTTCATTACGCTTATCTGCCCGCCCTCAACCGCAGCCGCTCGCCGTTGGTCGTCGCTGGTTTGCTCGCCCGCGAGGCCAACAAATTCCATGAGGTCCAACGCGGCCTGCGCTACACGACCCAGCATTTTCCGGAGGCCGATCCATTGCTCGCCGCCGGGATTCAATCCGCCCTGATCCTGCTGCCCAATCACCTCCATTGCCAATTCGTGCGGCTCGCCCTCGAACGCGGCCTGAACGTGTTCTGCGAAAAACCGCTCGCCAAAAACGTGGCGGATGGCCTGGCGTTGAAGGCCATTGCCGAAAAATCCGGCCGCGTGCTCATGGTGGATTTCAACCAGCGTTATGCGGATCGCAATCGCGTGCTGAACCAGGTCATTCACGAAGAACGCATCGGCAAAATCATCTCCGCCCACGCGTTTCACAATCAGGATTTGGCCTCGCGGCTGAAATCGTTTGCGCCGCTGCACCGCGACCTCACCGGCGGCGGCGTGCTGCATAATGCCGGCGTGCATTTCGTGAATTTATTCCTGCACTGGTTCGGCGCGGTGGACCGCGTCCACGCCGTGTTTGAAAACCGCGCGCTGCCGGCGGCCTGCGGCGAGGACACAGCGCACTGCCAGTTTTGGTTTCGCAACGGCGTGACCGCCACGCTCGACGCTTCGCTCGCCAACGCGGTGGACAGCTCCTACGAGCGCGTGCAGTTCATCGGCACCGACGGCGAAATCGCGAGCGATCTGAAGCGCAGCGAGATCGTCGGCGAGGATCGGCGAAAGCAACAGTTGAAAATCCGCTGCAAACGGGAGATAATCAGCGACACGGTTTTCAATGCCTTGGCACATTTTGCGCACTGCGTGGAAAACCAATCGAGGCCGGAGACCGATGTGGATGATTCCATTAAAACCATGAAAGTGATCGAAGCCCTCACGCTGTCCGCCGCGCGCGGCGCGGATGTCCATTTGGACGAAATCGAAAGGAAGTATGTCGGCTGAAGCCCCGCTTTCCAAGATCATGGACATCTCGCTGACCCGCTCGTGCAACTACGACTGCTCGTATTGCAACCAGCGGCAGGATCTCGACAAACCGATGTTCGACATGAGCGAATCCAAGCGCAAAATCATGTCCAACAAACGGCGCACGGGCAAAGAGTGGATTGACGGACTGAACAACTTCCCGTTCAAGGGCGACTACGACAAGCTCATCTTCTCCGGCGGCGAACCCAGTCTGCACGCGGATTTCTTCGCCATCGTCAGCCAGGTCAAAGGCTGGCGCGTAAAGATGATCGTGACGAATCTCAGCTTCGACGTGGACAAGCTGATCGCCGCCTGCCGCGCCGAGAGGACGCGGGTCATCGTGCAGCCTTCATTTCACTTTGAATACGCCGAGTTCAAGGAGTTCACCGGCAAGATGGACAAATTGCGCCACGCCGGACTTTTGAGCAATTTCATTCCCGCCTCCATTGTCCACCTGCCCGACCGCGAAGATGGCGAGACCTTTCGCGAGCAGTTCCGCCAGCGCGGCTACAACGTCTCGCTCTATCGCTTCGAAGGTTACTACAAAGGCAAGTTCTCCTATGCCCCGCTCGAAGGTTTTGGCGGCGTCCAGGAGACCAAGGAAGTCTTGTATTCCAGTTGCGTGCAGCCGGTGAAGCCCAATGGCGACATCGTCTATTGCACCACCGATACCTACTCCGAGAACTATATCGCCTACGGCAATATCTGCGACCAGAAATATGTGTCCATCCCCAACGAGATCACCGTGCAGAACTACGGCCACCGCCACATCTCGGCGGCGTCGTGGACCCGCGCGCGGAATCCCGCCACCGGCGAACGCATCTGGCAGGGGAAAAATTTCCGGCACCGCACGCCGGGCAACCAGCTCCGCACGTTCCTCGAAATCAAGAACTATTCCTGGCTCGCCTCGGCGAAACATTTCGTCAACAAAGTGCAAAACCGGGTGAAGCAGAACACCGCCGAGAGCCAGACCAACCTGGATTGACGGGACCGTTGGAGGCATTGGAAACATTTAACAGCGCTCGGCGTGGGAGCGTGCTACAGCCGGTCTGCGACACCGCCGAGGGACACCGCCGGAGTTCAACGCCAAGGCGCAACGGATTTTTTTATTACGAAACCAGGAAACCTGGAATCATCGAAAAAAATCACTCTAAATTCCGCAGATGGAATGGCCGCGAAAAAGCGCAAAAGGCGCAAAACAAAGTTTCTTAGCCGGTCCGGCGGCACGCGTTCCATTCACCTGCCGGGTGAAGGCATTGCCTGCCACCCAAGCGTGAAAGCTATCAGCTTTTATGTGCCTTTTGTGGCAACTTGACTGCGGCTTTAGGTTCATGGTGTCCGGGCTTCCTTATGGAATTGTTTTTGGTCGCGCCTTGGCAGTGCTATCCCCAAACATCGTCCCTTTCTGCGAAGATTTTGGAGCGCGGACAGCCTTGTCCGCGGGTTGTTCGTGTGTGGGTCGGGACTCGCGGACAAGGCTGTCCGCGCTCCTTTGGTTGCGGCTCCGCCACGCTGCGTCTTTGCTTCCTTGCGTTACATGTTTCTTGCCTGGTGGCCGACCGCAACGTCTGGCGGCTGCAAAGACTGGCCGGACGCAAGGACCGGGGCAAAAGGCCAGCGGCCAACGCCAGGCCGGGCCGGGGCCGGATTGGTAGCCCGTCGGAACAGGGGCGGGCGCATACAAGATCCTCAAGGATGCATGAACTGGGAGTGCTTCATGTCTGTTGAATCTAACTTATAAGTGCGGATAGACCGGTTTCACGGCCTAATACCATTTCCCAATGATAGCCGGCACATTACTGGCAGGGCCGAGTCACGGATTTTGTTTGGGATGGGCGCGTGGAGAATTGCATAGGCGCTTTCGTTCATGGAGCCGTTGGCAGTGCCGACTGCAAGCGGTGCAAGTCTTCCATATCCGTCGCGTTCACGGCCGTCTGACCATTCCCTTGAATGCCGTTTGGATATTTCCAGCGCCAATGTTCGCAATGTCCGTCGGCGAAGGAAAGATTGGCCCCCTGATTATGGCGATGCGCCGGTCCATTCTGCCAGAAATCCGCCGGCTCGGGGTAGAGTAGGAAGACGCCATCCTCGATCGTCGCTTCGTTCTCATCCACAGAAACAAAGATGCCCGCGGGATTGGGGAATAACTGCGAGGTCTGGGTGACGATGCCGGGCAAATAGCCGCCGTAGATGCGCACGTCCAAGCCGCCGTTCAAATACGAATCCATGGAATAGCTCCGCGTGCGCGCCGTGCTTGTGCCAACGACGGTCGAGCGATCTGCCGGACAATGATAGACTCTTGGATTCGGCGTATAGGAAAAGATGGAACCCATCCGAATGAAGGACTCATCCGCGCTGGCCTGGGTATTGCCGACCACCCAGGAATTCGTCGTGCTAACACAGCCCAAAACGCCCACGCCCGTCATCTTGCTTTCCGGCATGGTATTGTCGTGATCATTGGCATAAATGATCCACGCCAGTTGCAGTTGACGCACGTTGCTCAGACAGGCGACTTCCAGCCCTTTGGCTTTGGCCCGCGCCAGGGCGGGCAGCAGCAACGCAGCGAGGATGCCAATAATGGCGATGACCACCAGCAGTTCAATCAAAGTAAATGCAGGCTGGCGGAAACGGTGCTTCGGGCGTTTGTGCGCTGTCATCATGATCAGGCTTCTCAAATGATAGACAATACAAAGTGCCTTTTCGCATGAGGTTTTTGAAATTTATTAAAAGACCATCGGAAAAGCTCCAACGGTTTCTGGCCGGCCCGAAGATCCTTCGCCAGCGCTTTCAACACCAGCCGGCCGGCCTCAATGTTTCCCCGTCAGCCGTTCCACCAGAAAATCCTCGAAGGCACCGAGGTCTTTCCATTTCGCGGCCACGTTCACCTGTTTTCCTTGTGGGTCCAAAACGGTGAAGCCGTCATCGGTGACGCGAAGACTTACTTTCTCCATCACGCATAGCTCTGGCCGGATGGCGAGATAGACGGCCACGGGATCGAATAGAGTGCTGCTATGTTGGTCGGCCAGGTCCGGCGCCACGGTTGGTTCCTTGGTGAGCCAAATACGGTAGTTGGCGATCAGGTCGGTGATGGTGCGGTCGGTCGAGTCGCGGACTTGTTTGTATTTTTCGCCGGTCAACGTCACGAGGCCGCAAGTGTCGAGCGGCGTGATGGTGATGTCCCATGGCGCGGCGAAAACCTGCTGCAACGCTTTGGGATCGGCCTTCACGTTCCACTCGGCGCAAGGCTCCTTGGCACCACCGTAACCCACGCGCACGCTGCCCTGCATGCCCACGAACCGCGCGTGCTGGGCGATGCGCGGCTCACGTTTCAGCGCCTCGGCGATGTTCGGCACGGGGCCGATGCAGATCAACGTCACGCGCTGCGTCGAGTTCATCACGGTGTCAATAATGGCCTGCACGCCGTTGGTCTGGATTTTGCCCGGATAAGACTTGAGTTCGTAGTCCTTCACCCACGCAGCCTGCCGGCCCTCGCCCTGCGGCGCAATGTCCAGGCCAACGCCCACGGGCACGTCGCTGCGGCCGGAACGTTCGAGCAGCTTCGCGAGCAAACATGCACGGTATTGGGACTCGCCGTAATCGCCCACCACGAGCTTCAGGTCCAACTCCGGGGACTTGAGCAGCAGCGCGAGCGCCCAAGTATCGTCAATGTCGTCGCCGATGTCCGTGTCAAGGATGACCGGGATGGAAGTGACTTTAGGGGTCGTGGTTTGGGCAGCGCGCGCGGACGCGGTGGTAAACGTCAAGCCCAGCCAGAACAGCGTGAGGCAGATGGCGAGCCAATGCCGTGACGAATGCGCAGCGGCAGGGTTTGCGAATGAGGGAAGCGTCATACGCGGGAGCTTCGCAGAAGTAAAAGCGGTGTCAACGCGACACGCGGGACGCGAGAGTTTGAAAATCTGATCGCGCCGCTAAAAAAAATATGAGAAAGAGAAATCCGTGTTTATTCCAATTTGCTTTCAAGATGATTGTAATTGTGTCATGGTTTAGGGATGGCAAGACCAATTCGCATTGATGTAAAACTTGTGGCCAAAGCGAAGCGCACGGTGAAGACGACGCGCGACCTGGATGACTTTCGCGCGGCAC
>CAINLR010000017.1 GCA_903850425.1 uncultured Verrucomicrobia subdivision 3 bacterium
ATTGGTGGGGATACCGCATCCAGTTGCTCGGTGAAATCTTTCCGGAGCAAAGTAATCGCTTCCATGAGGGACGGCTTGATTCCCTCAGCCAGCATCCATTCTTCAAATAGCATCCCGATTTGATTTACAGACCGGCGCATTGGCCTTGCTCAAGGTTGGCCAGCAGCCGCTGAAACTGGTCAGGTTCCGGTAGTTTGAGTTCGCGCAATTTTACCCCCACTCGTTTCACTTTGCGTGCCGGATCGGGATTGAGTTCGCCTTGTTCCAAAACATGCCGAAGAGTGGCCAGCGTCTGATTAAAATAGTGCGGAGAATAATTGGCGGCGCGAAACTTGGTCGCCCATTCGTTGCACGCATTTTCGGTGATGCGGGTCAATCTTAGTTCAGCCAGACCTGGCCAGGACTTGCGCAGGACCTTGTGGCAGCCACGGCGATATTCCTTGGCGCGCGCTTGCAGGTCGTGGCGTGCCTCCAACTCCGCCTCAAACCGGAGCTGGGCTTCCGCAAAGGTCGTGGGGGCGTTGTCGCTGCGCGGTGCCTTGGAGCGCTGCTCCTTTAAGAAGTCGCCCAGCCGGAGGAGGGCCTTGGAATAGATGTCGGTCCGAAGCTTGCGGCGAACAAGCTTGCCGCCGGCTTTCACTCGCGCATCATACATGCCCGTGCTTATGTATTGCAGCAGGTTTGGACTTTTTGGAAACGACTTCCATTTCCCGTCCGGGGAAATTCGGGAGGCGTGCCGGCGGCCGCTTTTGGAGGCCAGCTCGGCGGGTGACGTCGGCTTTGGCATGGCAGAATCCTACGGGACACAAAGCCGGGACACAAAGCCTGGATACAATGCAAAACAGTCCAGTCGTAATAGTTTTGCAAGGAATGAATATTTAATACATTGCGCCTGTAGCTCAGTTGGATCGAGCATCTGCCTTGTCTTAAATTCCCGTTCCTACGACGATTCGTGTCTATGAAGCCTGCATCCCGCCCTGGTCGCAAATGTCACTTCGCGCTTGTTCTGGGCGGATTGTTTCTGGTGCTGCTCTTGCCGCTCGCATCGGTGGCGGATTTGCCGCTTGATTTGGGCAAAGAATATCAACCGGCGGGCGATGAATTCGACGTTGTCGGCAAAGCGGTGGTGCAACTGCTGCAAACCAAAGCCGCCGCGCGATTCGCCACGAATATGTCGGTGTCGGCGGAGGACTGGCAGTCGCTCGTCACCCCCAAACTTGGGATGGCGGAGCAGGAACGGATCCAAGGGTTTGCCAAAGGCGCTCAGTATGATCGCCAGCGCACGGAAACCAGCGCGAAGGCATTGCTTGCACGGGTCGAGTCGCTGCATCTGGATCTTTCCAAAGCCGAACTGCCCTTCCACATCGCAACCCCCAGACACTTTGGAAAAATATTCATCTCCGGTTCGCCGACCGACGGCGGGCTAACGGCTCCGTATCTGGAGAAATTGGAAGTCCTGCTCAATCCTGCCGGGCAGCCGAATCAAGGCGATTTCAAGCTGATCGTGCGCGGGCTGGAAAAATTCCCCGGCGGCTGGCGCATCAGCGAAGGCATTCAATGGACCTCCTTTCCCACCAATCTGGTGGATGCGAAAACCATGCGTGAGCTGGGTGTTCTCGAAAAGATTGCCGCCCATAAAGGTCTTAGCGGAGAGGACGACCCAGCGCTTTTGAAACTGGGCGAGGCGTTGGTGTGCTTCATCCAGACCGGCGACACGAACCGTTTTGAAAAGGAGGCACTGGTGAATGCCGACCAAATCTGGGCCATGTTTGAAAAGAGCGGACGCAAAGGGCCGTCGCGGCAGGAAATTGACGAGGAGATCGCTAAACAAAACCGGGAGCAGGTCGGGACCGCCTGCAAGATGATCCAGTTGATGGCCACGGCAGGCATTAACCTGAAATCCGCTGACACGCAAATTAAGCAAGCCTCGCTGGAGCGGTGCCAGGCGCAGGGTGAACCCGGGACGGTGGATGATTTGATCGGGGAACAATTCAAGCTGGTGCTGTCAGTTAAGACGGAAGCGAATGCAAAGAATGGAGTCTTGCTGGCGGGAGATTATGTTCTGGCGGCCAAAACGGTCATGAAGTTGGGCGACGAATGGAAAGTCATGAATGACGTTCACTGGGAAAAATTGCCTGCGGGCGTGGTGGATGCCAAGACCATCGCCGACATGGAATTTGAGAATTACGTCGCCCAGCACGGCACATTGCCGCCTCAATCCGCCGCGCCAGAAATTGAATTCACCACGCTCGCGGGCGAGAAGCCCATGAAGCTCTCCGATCTTCGGGGCAAGGTGGTGGTCCTGGATTTTTGGGCGACTTGGTGCGGTCCGTGTCAGCAGCCGATGGCCGAGTTGCAGAAGCTCCGGGAAGTTCACACCGGCTGGCAGGACAAAGTGGCCATCGTGCCGCTGAGCATTGACGATACGATGGATGTCCTGCGCAAGCATGTGGACAAACGCGGCTGGACGAACACTTTCAACGTCTGGGCGGGCGATGGCGGCTGGCGTTCCAAGGCGGCAAAAGCCTTTCGCGTGACCGGCGTGCCGACGACTTACCTGCTTGATGCGCAGGGCAAAATTGTTTGGGCTGGCCATCCGTCGGGCATGGATTTTGGCACCGCCGTGGATGCCCTGATCAAACCCTGACGCGCTTCGACTTTGTCCAAGGCCGGAATCGCTGTCGCTTTTGCGGCTGAGTTCTGCACCTCCGGATTCTGTCCTGCAGCCGCGACCGGGTTTTGGTTGTCGGACTGGCGGGAATATTCCACAGTGGATTAATATGACAAATACGATTCGTTGGCCGGATGGTGAATTCACGCTGCAAGCCGCCGTGGAGTTGAATACGGGATTTTCCCAAGCCGAGATTCGCAAAAAGCTGGCGGATGGCATCGCCGCGAAAAAAATCGTCCAAACCAAGAAAGGCAACGACAAAATCAAAGGCACATTTCAAGTGGTGAAATAACCGTAGGCCGATGAAACGGAATCTGGAGTTTATGCGGTTGGCGGCAATTGCACCCGCCACGGCTTGATCCTAAGTCAGCAGACCAAGTTCTGGTTGGGTTGCCGCGTTTTGACGAAGGGCCGTGGAAAGCGGACGCGCAAAAGGCCGATCATTATTTTGTAGCCAGGTGACGGTGTTTTTCGTCATTGTTTGCGACCACCAAAATTCACGAAGCATGAAAAAACCATTTGTCTCCGCCGGCATCCTTTCCGCTCTATTACTCGGCCTCAGCGCAATCCTGAATGCTGCCGAATCGTCTGGCCAGAATTATTACAACGTCCGCAGTTACGGCGCGGCGGGCGACGGCAAGAAGCTCGACAGCCCGGCCATTGACCAAGCCATCAACGCCGCCGCCGAAGCGGGTGGCGGAACGGTGTTCGTGCCGGCGGGAACTTATTTGAGCGGCTCGATTCATTTGAAGAGCAATATCCATCTGCTCATTGATGCCGGCGCGACGATCCTCGGCGCGCCGCAAAGCTTGCATGCCTACGACGAGACCGAGCCGTTTCCCGGCATCGCCTATCAGGATGGCGGGCATTGCTATTTTCATAACAGCCTCATTTGGGGCGAAAACCTGACCAATGTTTTCATCACCGGCCACGGCACCATTAACGGCGGCGGCCTGGACCGGAATCCCAAAATCCTCGACGAGATGTGCGGCTACGGACATTTTCAGACGCCTAACACCACTAACTTTCCGCCCGTTCGCATCGGCAACAAATCCATCGCGCTGAAACTGTGCCGGAACGTTTTGATCCGCGACATCACGATTTTTCACGGCGGCCACTTCGCGATTCTCGCCACCGGTTGCGACAATGTGACGATTGATAACGTCACCATTGACACCAACCGCGATGGCATGGACTTGGATTGTTGCCGCAACACCGTCGTCTCCAACTGCCGCGTGAATTCGCCGATTGACGATGGCATTTGTCCCAAGAGCACGTATGCGCTGGGGGAGACACGCCTCACGGAAAATCTCACCATCGTCAACTGTCAGGTCTCTGGCTTCATCGAAGGCACCTTGCTCGACGGCACCATGAAGCCGGCGAAGAACGGTCTGGGGCGCATCAAATTCGGCACCGAAGCCAGCGGCGGCTTCCGCAATTGCACCGTGGCCAATTGCACCTTCCGCAGTTGCCGTGGCCTCGCGCTGGAAGAAGTGGACGGTGGAATTCTCGAAAATATCACGATCAATAATCTGGCCATGACCGACGTGCCGAATTACGCGATTTACCTCACCACCGGCAAACGCAACCGCGCGCCCAAGGTGACGACCAGCAGCCGGATGAAAAACATTTTGATCTCGAATGTCATTGCCGATGGCGTGGGGAAAATGAGCGGCATTCAAATCATGGGTTTGCCGGAACAGCCCATTGAAAATGTGCGTCTGGAAAACATTCGGCTCACGAACCGCGGCGGCGGCTCCACCAATGACGCGGCCATTCAACCGAAGGAGCTGGGCACCGGTTATCCGGAACCGGACAAGCTGGGCACGCTGCCGGCTTACGGCATTTTTGCGCGCCACGTTCGCAATCTGGAATTGGCCAACATCACGGTGAATTTTGCCACGAACGATTTTCGTCCGGCGGCTTACTTTGCCGATATCCAAGGACTGGAAATTGACAACTTCAAGCCGCAGTTAACACGAGGCGTGCCGGCCGCCATCTTTACCGACAATGACATTTTCGATCTCGTCATCCGCAACTCGCCCGCCTTGAGCGTGAAATGATGTTTCCACCCGGCTATTTCGTCACCGGCCAACCGGCGGCGACCATGGCTTTGTAACCGCCGATGATGGAGTGGACATTGCGATAGCCCATTTTTTGGGCCGCGTCACAACTCATCGCGGAACGAAAACCACCTCCGCAATACATGAGGATCTCCGTGCTGGCGTCGGGATACAACTTCTCCAGATCGCGTTCGAGAATACCCTTGCCGAGATGCCCCGCTTCGGCGGCACGGCCCGCGCTCCATTCGTGATCTTCCCGCACGTCCAACAGAACGGCCTTGGGGCGGGCCGCGAGTTTCGCGCGGGCTTCCGCCACGCTGATTTCGCTGACGTGTTGCTTGGCTGCGGCGACGAGTTTGAGAAAACCAGGTGAATGATCCATGGGCGTAAATTAAGTCCTTCAGCGTGCCGGTCAAATCAAATTATCACGTCACGCTAGTCGTAATGCCTAGGTTGCAATACGGGTGAGCGAGCACTTGCATTCACGCGCCGGGTGGGGGAGGTTCAACTGTGAACACAGTGCAACACTTGGTGAGCAATTCTAGCGACACTGCCTGTGTGGTTCATTTGCTGCTGCGGGAGGGCGACGCTGGCATGGCCCCGCAAGATCCGGAGCGGATGATGGAAGATATTTGGGCGCGGGCCACGCTGATGGGGCCGGTCATGGAACGCATCCTGCATGAACCACACGGTGAGCCACGTTGGGGTTTGAACGAATAGTCGGCAGTGGTCGTTGGCAAGCTCGTGAATTGTGCCGTTTCTTTCGGCGGCGCAGTTGGCGGGTTATTTTACTTCAAGCGCGGCGGCTGGCGACTGCATTTATTTCATTCGCAACTCTGCCACTTTGGCTTAACTTCGCCGCGTGTCGGAAAAGAAAAACAACGCGGTCATCGCCAGCGGATTGCTGTTCGTGGTCATTTTATGGGGCGGCAACAATGCCGGCACCAAGTGGCTCGTCGGCGTTGGGTCGTGGCCGCCGATCTGGACCGGCGGAACGCGCTTCCTCTGCGCGGGAATGCTGCTGTTCGCCGTGCTGCGCTTCACCAACTGGCTGGGGCGATACCAACCGCTGACGCCGCCTCTGCGCCGCTCGCTTTGGCTGCGCGGCGGATTGAGTCTGGCCACTTACATCGTGGCTTTTTGCTGGGCGCTGCATCTTACCGCCGCTTCGCATGTGGCGCTTTATCTTGGGGCGTCGCCCATCTGGGCGCTGCTGTGGGAGGAGCGTCCGCGTTGGAACTGGTCCAGTGCGCGGCGCTACGGCGCGGCCCTGCTCGCGGTGAGCGGCGTGCTGGTCTTGTTCTGGCCCGCGCTGAAAACGGCGGACATGAATCTGGCCGGTGAATTTTTCGGACTCGCCTCCAGCCTGCTGTGGGCGAATTACAATCATCAAAGCCGGATTCTCTCGGCCAAAATTCCCGGCGTGCAAATCGCCGCCAACGCCATGTGGATGTCTGGCATCTGGCTCCTGCCGTTCGGTTTGATTGAAGTCGCCAAACACGGTCTCGTGGTGGATGCGCCGCATCTCGGCGTGCAAAGCCTGTGCATTCTATTTGGCGGCGTGGTGCCGTATGCCCTCTGGAATTCCGCCCTCCGTCACTGGCGCACGAGCCAGGTGATGTTGTTTAACAATTTCATTCCGCTCACCACGACCACCTGGGTCTATTTTACGTTGGGCGAGCCGATTACTTCGACCTTCTGTGCCGCCATGATCCTGATTGTCGCCGGGGTGGCGCTGGGGCAAGCCGACTGGTCGAAAATTCTCAAGCTGCCCGAAAGTTTTTGACCGCTCAACATTTATGGACATTGCAAATCTCAACGACGTCGTTCCGTCCACCACCAAGGACGGCTCGGAAATCCGCGAACTGCTGGCACACCGCAACTCCGCCATCCGCAATCAAAGCCTGGCCGAGGCGCGCGTTGCCGTCGGCAGCGCCACGCAGGAACATTATCATCCCCAGTGCGAGGAGATTTATTACCTCACGCACGGCGTGGGAAAAATGCGCATCGAAAATGAGCTGCGGGAGGTCAGGGCAGGGGACGCCATCGCGATTCCGCCGGGGTTGAAACATAAAATCTGGAACACGGGCCAGGAAACTTTGCGCCTGCTCTGCTGCTGCGCGCCCGCTTACGAGGACAGCGACACGATCATCACGGAACAATGACGGGGCGGGCCTTCATCGCGAACAGGAATCTCCAGTCCGCAAGGTCGTAAAAGATTTCTGTCTCTTGGCGGCCATTCCAATTTCGGGATTTCGGCTGGTTCCGACGCGCTTTGGAGTGTTCCGAATCCAAATCATTCGCTTTTTTTATTTTACATTTTTCTGCTGGCGGCTTAAATCCCGCTTGTTTCCAAGACGTGAGTGGCGATTCCGTCTCACGTCGGCACGGCGAAGGTGAGTGTTTTTGCGGGACAGCGGTTCATTCAAAACGAAAGCGAGGATTGCCATGAAAAATTTTGAAGACGTCCCCGACCGTCCAAACATTGCCGCGAGCGCCGAGCCGGCGGCGGGCGGCGGTGCGAACCCGGGTGGGACGCTGCGCCAGCGTAAAGTGAACCGCTGGCGGCTGGGCTGGTTTCTCGCCGCGCTGTTGCTGCTCGTGACCGGCACGTTGTGGTTTTGCTGGCTCCAACCGTCCGCCCCGGTCCCGTTGAACGCCGAATCCGTTTCCTGGAAAAAATGGCTCTGGTATCCGCACGAGCGGAATGCGGCGAAACGGCTGCCAACCGTTCCTGACAGCGATTTGAAGGGCGCGTTCTTCACGAACAATCTCGGCTGGGTGGTCGGCAGCGGCGGCGTGATTCTGCACACGCGGGACGGCGGAAAGTCGTGGCAGTTGCAGACGAACATCGCCTGGCCCAAGCCGTTGGTGCTGCCGGTTCAACATAAATCAACCGTCTCGTCCAAGGGAGTTTTCTTGCCAAAACAGGAGCCTTCCCCAGTTCAAATGAATCTGCCGCCACCAGCGGCGTTGAACGTGGCGCAAAAAGGTTATGAGGCGGGCAATGCGCCCGCAGGCAATGCGCCCGCAGTCCTGAAGCAAAAAGCATTGAATCAAAAAATGCCGGACGCAAAAGGCGACTGGCTTCCCGGCGTGCCCAAACTACCAGAGAGCCTTCAGCCGCCTTGGGAGAAAGCGGATTCCGAATCGCCAGCCAACCAGGGCAAATCGCTTTCAGGCATTTGTTTCGTGGATGCGAAAACCGGCTGGGCAGTTGGTGAAGACGGCGTCATTTTACACACGGCCGACGGCGGCAAATCGTGGGCGGCGGCAAGCGCCATCACCAATTCCGCCGTTTCTTTTGTCAATCGCCAAACGGACTGGTCGGTGGGTTCGCGCGGAACGATTCTGCACAGTGATGACGGCGGGAAACACTGGAACTGCCAGACGTTCAATGCGGCTGTGTTCAAGCATGGCGGCGAACAAATAACCGGCAATTACTCCCGCTGGCCGGCGGCGATGTTTTATGCGGTGCTGCTGCTGTCGCTGGTTTTTCTCCGCATTGGTTTGTTGAAGCAGACAGCGCCGGAAAAATTTATTCCATCCATCGCGGACTTTGCGGTATCGGACCGGCCGCTGACGTCGAAGGATTTCGATGCGTTGAATTTCGGGCCGCTGGCGCAGGGCATCGCGAATTTTTTACGGAACAAGAGCACGGTCGGGCCGTTGACGCTGGCAGTGGCGGGACCGTGGGGTTCGGGCAAAAGCTCCATCATGGGACTGCTGCGCGAGAAGCTCGTGAGCCAGGGCATCCGTCCGGTGTGGTTCAACGCGTGGCATCATCAGGACGAAACGCAACTGCTCGCCGCGCTGCTGGAAAACATCCGTTCGCAAGCGGTGCCGCCGTGGTATTCGTGGCGGGGCGCGGCGTTCCGCGTGCAACTGATCAATCGCCGGATGCACCGCGAATGGCCGATGCTATTCCTGGGCGCGCTGTTCCTCGCCTCGTTCGCGGCGTTGCTGAATTTGCTGGTGCGTGACGGCCTGTCGTGGGACGCGGTGAAGGACATGGTTCAGAAGCCGGATCTGCTTTCCGCCGGCAAATTCGCGGTGCTCCTGACGGCGCTGGCGACCGGTTGGAAAATGTTGCAGGGCTTCCAGGCTTTCGGGTTGAACCCGGCCAAGCTGCTGGCCTCGGTGACGGACAAGGCAAAGTTGAGCGACCTCGGCGAACAGACCAGTTTCCGCCACCGCTTTGCGCAGGAGTTCGAGGACGTGACGGCCGCGCTGCAACCGCGCACGATGACTGTGTTCATTGACGATCTGGATCGTTGCGAACCAGAACAGGTGATGCAAGTGATGCAGTCGCTGAATTTTCTTTCCTCGTCCGGCGAATGCTTTCTCATCATCGGCATGGAGGAAAATGCGGTGACGAACTGCGTGGCCATCAGTCTCAAGGAACAGTTCGATTCGCAGCAGGGGCACAAGCTCGACGAGGCGGCCAGCCTGCAACGCCGGTGGGATTACGCGCGGCTGTGGATGGAAAAACTCATCCAGATTCGCATCCCGGTTCCAGACCCGAGCGACGATCAATTCCGCACGCTGCTCACCGGCAACATTTCACGGTCGGCGGAGGCCGTGCGGCGGAGTAATCTGGTCGCGCAATGGGCGTCCCGGTGGTGGGCGGCGAGCGCGCCCGCGTTGCCGTGGGTCGGACTCTTCGCGGTGATTCTGGCTGGGTTTTGCTTAACGGGCTTTGAATTGGATCAGTGGCCGTGGCTGAAAGCCCAAATCAGCCGCCCGCCGGAAACGCCGATCGCCGTGGGCTGGCCGTCCAACAGCATCATTCAGCCGGGCGGATTGATGGCGCTACAACTCACCGTGCCCGAGGGCGTGTCGGGGCGGTCCCTGATGACCAACGCCAATTTCGAAGCGTGGCTGGCCGGGCAGAAATGGACCGTGAATCTGGAATTCGCCCCGAACCTCATGACGAACCGGTTCCTGTCTGCCGAGGCCGGCAGTGAAACCAGCCCTGTCATCGCCGCTGTTTCACCCGCCGGCACCGGTCCGGCGACCCGTGTGAACGAAGTGGCGTTGACCTTCAGTCCTGGGCAAAGAAATTACGGCGGCTGGTGGCTGGCGCTGCCGTTCCTGATCGTGCTGCTGATTTACGGCTGGAAGAAAATCGCGGAAATTCTGGAGCAGCGTTACAGCGACTCGGAGGATTTTCGCGGCGCACTGCGCCGCTGGTCGGGCGTGATCCAGGCCGACGCCGGCACGCCGCGCGCGGCCAAACGGCTGATCAACAAACTGCGCTTTTACGCGATGATGTCGCGGGCGCTGAAATCCGCCAACATGGCGGACATCAATGAAAACGTCGTGGTCGCGTTTGGCGTGAACGAACACCGCCTCAGCCACGGCGTCGTCATCCCGGATGAAAAGCTCGGCGGCCTGCTGCGCGCGGAGGCCAGGCTGAATCCCGATGGAGCCGTCAAAAGCATCGCCACTGACTTGCGCGAGTTGGAAGCGGCGTGGCGGCGGCAGGCGGAAATTTTCCACTACCTGAGTTCCACGGTGAAAACGGAGAACATTTCCACCGGCAAACAATCGGCCGCCTGACGCCGCGCGGTGATCGGCCGCAAGCTCTCAACCCGCATTCTGAAGTTGGGGACCACGCCCGCCCCGGGCGTCGCTGGCCGCGCCCTCGCGGCCAGCCGGTTGCGCGTGACGCGGCCATAAACACTCGGAACCTTTCTGTGCGCCCGGGTTTTCCGCGAGGGCGCGGAAAACTGCGCCCGAGGCGGGCGCGCTCCCGTTTCTACTTCGGAGTTCGGGTTCAATTAGTTCCGCGCTTGGCCGGCCCGGCTGGCGCATCACCGGCGTCAATATCCGGCGAAGCCGTGCGGACGCGTTGGTATTCGATGCTGCCGGCATTGTCGTCCGCCAGTTTCGGCCCGGCGTATATCACCGCCAGCTCCGCGAGCGCAGCGGAGTTGTCGTTTCCAAAACCGGAAAGCGCGGTCAATTTCAAGTATTTTGCCGAAACCGTTTTTCCAAATGGGATTTTCTGCTCATCAAAGGTCGAAGCCAATTGGCCGCTGGCAACTGGCTGCCAGTTCGTCCCGTCATCGCTCGACTGCAAGGTGAATTCCCGAAGATCGCCCTGATGCTCGCGATGATTCTGGCGTGGCATCAAAACGAGGCCACTCAGCGCGACGGCTTGTGGAAATGAAATTTTGATTTCGTGCGGATATTTCGGCCCATTGCCGCGCGCATCCGCGCTGCTCCAGAACGTATTCGGATCGCCATCAATCAGCTCATTCGCCCGCCGACCATCCGCCGTGGCAGTCGCTCCGAGCTGGTGCATGATGCGATTGTCAAACAGCAGCGAAGGAATGGCCTCCGTGCCCAATGCAACTTGCGGAGTAAAACGAGAGCCGGCCATGTAATCGAGCAGCGAACGTTTCAATTGCCGCGCCACCGGGCTGGCCTGGCTGTTCAGATCAAGCGAACAAACCAGCAGCTTGCCGGTGCCAACTTTGGCTTCAAAAACCACCCCGAGCTTGTAGTTCCGGTTCCAATCGTCAATCGCGGAAACGATGGGCTTCAGTTCCCGGGAGAGGTGATCCAGGTTGATGGCGCGGGCATTGCGGACGAGTTCAGTCCATTGCCAGTCGCAGTGCGATTCAGTGGGAAATTTCGCGAGGGCCGGGGAGTTGGTGTCGCACCAGAGGCCGAGCATGCGGCTCCAAGTCGGCCCCATCAGCGCGTTCCAAAACACCGGCACGCGCGCCAGCGGTGGGCTGCTCCAAGCCAAATCCGCAAGGCGGGGCTGGAATAATACTTTGCCGCCGGCCAACAGTTCTTTCTCCGCCTCGTCCCACGAACTGGTCACGAGGACATCAGAAATTTTTAGGTCCTCAAGCTGCGCCGGATAGAGCCAGAAGTTCCAGTAATTTTCAAACGCGGGGCGGGCGACCTGCGTGTCCTGTAGGGTTTCAGTGACAATGTTTGGCTCACTTGCTTCCGCAGGCGGGCGCAAGGCCGGCCCCACTTTAACGACGAGCCGGTATTTGCCCGGAGCCGACAGCCGGGACAAATCGGCGGCGATCTTTCCGAGTGGAATGTTTTTGCCGATGGGGATGGTCGCAGCCGGAAAAGCACCGTGCGCGACCTCATTGCCGCCCATATCTCGTATCTCCCAGTTCGCCGTTGCGTTGGTCAACGTGAGCGCGCCAAAGTTCGCGGTTTCCACCGCCGCTTCCAATTTATCGGCCGTGGTAAACACTCGCTGCTTCAGTCGTGCCAGCGGGACCACCGGGCCGCAGAATTTATTGAACTCTTCGGCCGTTGTGTAGCCTTTGCTGCCCCAGAACGGATCAAGCAGGCCGACCAACGCAGTGCCCTGGCCGGTGTAATCGTGCAGGTCGAGCAGTTGAAATCCGGCGAGACCGGGCGTGCGCAGGGCAGCTTCGATTTCTTCCTTGTAGCAGGCGAGTTGGAATTTGCCGGAGGCGAGCGCAAAATCCTGGTTCCGTTCCAAAAGTCCATGAGCAGCGGCGGAGTCGCGGAAAATTTCGTAATTTCCCGGCTGCATGAAACCGGCGAATTTTTTGATGAGGTCAAAATCGGGATACGCGACCCATTGGCCGACTTCGTGCGAGACGACCGGCACCTTCACGCCCGCGATGGAATCGCCGTAGTCGCCGCCGAACCAGCCCTTTTCGCCCCGCACGCGGTTCAACCCGACGCGGCCGATGGCGAGATAATCCGCGCCATCATTGAGCGATTCGTCCGGCGTATCAATCAGGGACCAGCCGGTGTCCGGCGTGTAAAGCCGGCGCGGATCGGCCGCGCGAAAATGTTTCACCCAATCCGGCAGCACTTGCTTCCAGCGCCCGCCGGCCTCATTGCTCGCCGACAGCAGCAGGAACGAAGGATGATTGCCGTAGGCTTTGAGGATGCGCTCAGTTTCCGTGTAAAGCATTTTTTCCATCTCGCTGCCGGGAGCGAATTGATTCCACATGCCCGGTTCAACTTGCAAATAAACGCCGAGTTCGTCTGCCGCCGTGAACGCCGCTTCGGGCGGACACCACGAATGAAACCGCATGTGGTTCAAACCATATTCTCTGCAGGTCTGAAACACCTTCTTCCACGAGGCAACATCCGTCGGCGGATAACCGGTCAGCGGAAAATCGCCGCCGAAATGTGTGCCGCGAAAGAAGATCGGCTGGCCATTCAATCTGAACTGGTTTCCGTCCGCGCGGAAATCGCGCAGGCCGAAAGTGATTTCGCGCGTGTCGTAAACCGGTTCCGCTCCGTTCTTGGCATCCAGCGCCAGCACCAGTGTGACCGTTTGCAGCGCCGGGTGAAATTCATCCCACAACTGGGTCTCCTTTCCGACTGCGAAAGTGATGCTCGCCTTGCCACCGTTGGTTAGCCAACTCGCGGTAAAGCCCAGTGGTTTCATCAGAACCGATGGTTTGAAATGGCCGCTGACCACCGACAAAGTGCCTTGGCCCGAACGTCCGCTCGCGTTGCCAAGGGCGACGGAAATGCGTGCGACCTTTTTGGCGGCGTCCAGAAAAACTTGCGCGTCTTCAATCCACACCGTCGGCGTGGCTTGCAGTTCGATCTTACCGACAAGGCCGTTCCACGCGTTAGCGAGCGAGTCCGAGACGCTATGCGCGTCCGGGCGATACGGCAAAATCATCCGGTTGTCCACGCGGACGGTCAGGCGATGCGGTCCCGGCGGCACCAGCCCGAAATCAAATTCGTGCGGCGTGCAGAGGCTGAGGTCTGAACCGATTTCTTTTTCATCGAGCCAGACGGTGGACTTCCAATGTGGTCGTTCGAGAAACAGCACGATGCGCTGACCGATCCAATTGGGTGGAATTTCGACGTCGCGTTGATACCACGCCGCGCCGAGGTAATGCCGCACCGGCTGGCACAGAAAGGGAACTTTGACACTACCCGCATTGGTGTAAGCCGCGTAGTCTGCGCGCAGAAACCAGAAATGATCGTAGAGGGAGAGCACCCACGGTGTCGTCGTGCTGATCGCGTCACCGTAGCCTTGCGCTTCGAGGATGCCCGGAAGTTGGATTTTGTCCGGCAGGTCTTTGGTGAACCAACGTTCGTTCGTGCCGGCGTCGTTGCGGTCGAGGGCAAAGCGCCATTCGCCCGCGAGCGGCAGGGTTTCAGCCGCGCGGCCAGCTCCGGCAGCCAAGCCAAGCCACAGCGCGAGAAAAATAAGTCGGTGCATGTGCGGGCACACGTTAGCCGCAAAACAGTTGCAATTGAATAACCAAAACTGGCGATTTCATCTGGTGCCAGGAGTTGTTCGGTTTGTGTTGATAAACGCCGCGAAAAACGGCATTAGAAACCGCGCATGAATCACAATTCCTATTTTGAAGGCAAAGTTCAGAGTCTCGCCGTCGGCACCTCCGATGGCCCGGCGACGGTCGGCGTGATCGAACCCGGCAAATATAGTTTCGGCACCGACTGCGTGGAACACATGCACGTCGTGGCTGGCACGCTGAGGGCCAAACTCCCCGGCGGCGAATGGCAGAGCTACAACGACGGCCAATTTTTCATCGTTCCCAAAGGGGTGAAGTTCGAAGTCGAGGCGGCCGGCGACGTCGCCTACCTCTGCTACTACAAACGTTAACCGAATTCAGATTTGGTGCCGCCGGAGGAAGCCAATTCGTCCGGCGTTTTTTATTTCGCCGCCTTGAGCAAACCGGCGATCAAACCATCGGTCGTGTGCTGCTTCGCCTCGAAAGTGGGCGGCAATCCCAGCGCGAGAATTGTCTTGCTCGTCTCGGGTCCGATGGACGCGAGTTTCAGGCCGGGAAATTTCTTCACCAGCTTCGGCAAGTCAAACCGGGCGTGAAAATGTTCCACGGTCGAACTGCTCGTAAACGTCACCCAGTCCGCGCCGCTTTCGAGCAGGCGTTCGCTGGCCCCGGTGGGGTCTTCGGTTTCGGGAATGGTTTTGTAAATGGCGATGTCATCCACGATCGCGCCTGCTTCCTGCAAGGCTTCTGGCAATTCCCGGTTCGCCACTTCGGCGCGCAGCAGGCACATCTTCACGTTCTCGATGTCCTGATATTTTTTGAACGCAGCGGCCACTTTTTTGGCGGTGAAAACGTCCGGCGTCAAATCCACCTGGAGATGCAGCTCGCGCAACTTCGCCGCCGTGGCCGGGCCGACGGCGGCAATTCGTGCGCCGCCAAGGTCGCGCAAGTCCTGGAAGCGCCGGAAGAAAATATCGAAAAACGCCGTGACGCCGTTCGCGCTGGTGAAGATCAGCCAGTCGTAGGAGTTCAATTCCAGCAGGCAATCAATGATGGCGTCTTTTTGCGTCGGCGTCGTGATCTTGATTGTGGGCACAGCGAGCACGTCCGCGCCGAGTTCGGCGAGCCGTTGCGCGAAAGTCCCGGCTTGTTCCGAGCGCCGGGTGACGACGATGCGCTGACCGAACAGCGGGCGGTTTTCAAACCAGTTCAATTTCCCGCGCAGCTTCACGACGTCCCCGATGATCGTGAGTGCGGGCGGAACAATTTTTTCCTTCGCCGCGAGCGCCGCAATCGTGGCGAGGCTGCCAGCAACCGTCTTCTGACGGCCCGTCGTGCCGCGATGAATGACGGCTATGGGCGTCTGTGGTGCCATGCCATTCTTGATGAGCGCGGCGGTCCAATCAGACAATTGCTCCGTGCCCATCAGCACGACTTTGGTGCCGGGAATCCTGGCAATCTGATCGTAGCGCAAAGCCGTGGCGGCATCCGCGGCATCACTGTGGCCGGTGAAGACGGTGAAGCTCGAACAATGTTCGCGGTGCGTCAGCGGAATGCCGGCGTAGTTTGGCACCGCGGTGATGGAAGAAACGCCGGGCACGATTTCAAACGGAATTTTTTCCGCCGCGAGTGCTTCGGCTTCCTCGCCGCCACGGCCGAAAACAAACGGGTCACCGCCCTTGAGCCGCACGACCGTCTTGCCGTCGCGAGCCCGGGCGATAATCAGCGCCGTGATTTCCGCCTGCGGCATAACCATGTTTTTGCCGCGCGAAATAAATTCAGCGGTGGCGGGGGCGAGCCGGAGCAGTTCGGGATTGGCGAGCGCGTCATAGATGACCACGTCCGCACGCCGGAGCAATTCCGCGCCGCGCAACGTCAACAAGCCCGCGTCGCCGGGTCCGGCGCCGACGAGGTAAACAGAACCTTTGGGTTTCACGCGCATACTTTAAGCGAGCGGCGACGTTAATCAATGCCAGAGGACGGCGCGTGAGTTTCCGGGCGGGCGGCGCGTGGGCGACAATTTTCCTGGGCCCGCCCGCTTGGAATAAATTGGTTGTGTGTTAAGGTGAGCCATGTTTTTGGTGACAACGAACAAAGCTCGACGACTCTTATGCCTGAGTTACATCGGGCACGTGGGGGTGGCGGAACTGGAACGCGGCTATCTGGAGGTGAAGGTCATGCTCGCGGAGTTTGCCAATGGTTTCGAGGTGCTGGTGGATTTATGCCGCTTGGAAGACATGGATGTCGCGTGCGCGGATATCATCGGAAGAACCATGGAACTGATGGATAAACACGGCGTGGAGATCGTGGTGCGCGTGATTGCGGATCCCGGCAAGGACATTGGCCTGAACATCATTTCCATTTTCCACTACCCGAACCATCCGCGCATCGTCACCTGCCAAACCATGCTGGAAGCGGCGCAGGTGCTGGCCTTGTAAAACCGATCAAATCAGGGAGGACCCGGCAAATTTTTGCCACTATACACCCGCAAATCACTTTGCTAGGCTCGCCGCATGTCATCCGATGAAATCCTACTAGAAGCGGAAGAAAAAATGATCAAGACCGAAACGGTCGTGGTGCATGAATTCGCCGGCGTGCGCACCGGCAAGGCTTCGGCCTCGCTCATCGAAAACATCCAAGTGGAAGTCTATGGCTCCATGATGCGCCTGCGCGAACTCGCCGGCATTTCCTCGCCGGAGCCGCGCATGTTGGTCGTGCAGCCGTGGGATATGACCGGCATTCAGGCGATTGAGAAGGCAATTCAAAAGGCCAATCTCGGCCTCTCGCCGGTGGTGCAGGGGAAGATCATCCGCGTGTCGTTTCCCGAATTGAGCACGGAACGCCGCGTGGAATTTGTGAAGATCACCAAGAAGATGGCCGAGGACGCGCGCGTGGCCGTGCGCCATGTCCGCCGCGACGCGATGGAGCTTTTGAAAAAGGCCGTCAAAGCCAGCGAAACCAGCGAGGAAGATCAGGAGAAGACCGAGAAGGAAATCCAGAAGCTCACGGACCAATACATCGCCAAAATTGATGCGCACCTCGCGCACAAGGAAAAAGAAATCCTCACCGTGTAAGTCCATATCCCGCTGAAATATTTTTTGCGCCGGCCGGCTAATTCAATTTGCCGGCCGCTTTATTTTGCGTGGCGCTGAATCAATTACTCACTCCTAGAAGTCGGTGCAGCACGCAGTTTAGAGGCGTGCGAAATCTAAGCGGCCAGCCATCAATCGTCCATCACTTCCCTGATCTGTGTTCCAGCGCGCGGGCTGGCCGTATCACCATAATTTAATCCACGCCGGTCAAATTCAGTGGTTCGCCGGTGGTTTCGATTGCGCGTGAAAGCAAATCAACTCCGCCAATGGGCCGTTCACTTTAGCATGATCGCACAAGCGCAAACGGGCACCTATCCAAATCCTCGTTGTTGGCCATCAGTTGCGTTCCAGTCGCGTTTTGTAAAGCCGCTCGCCAATTTCCCGACTGGCAGAAATCGTTTCCTTGTAAGGGGTGTCGGCGATGTCGAGAAAACCGATCTGGTAGTTTTCCTCGTCATACACGCGGCCGGTGGTCGGTTCGTCCTGCCATTGAAACCAGTGCGTGCCCACAAATTGCGGATGCCGCAGCGCGCCGAGCACATAGTCGCGATAGGCCTCCGCGCGCGATGCCTGATTCTCCATCGCCACGAGGCCGGTGTGAAACAGGCCTCGATCCAGGGCACCAAAATGAAATTCCCCGACGATCAACGGCTTGTCGCCACCGGGAAATTTGAAGTCAGCGAGGCTGCGGCGATACAGATTGTAGCTGACCACGTCGCAATACTTGCCGGCGGCCTGGGCGGTTTCATCGTTCACCCACGCAAACCGGCAACCGAGATAAAGCTGATGCGGCGCGACTGTCTGGATGGCCTCCCGCACAATGCGGAAATAGGTTTCGGCGAGCTTGCTACCGAAGGCGACCAGATCCTTCCGGGCTTTGACTTTGTCCGGTGCGGTGCGGCTGGCCAGCAATTCATCCCACGAAGCGTGGCGGGTTCCCCAGGCCGAATTCAGCGCGCCGATCTCGGAATATTTTGCCTTGAGGTCATTCACGAATTCACGCTTGGCGGCCTGTTCGGGCGGTGATTGCAGGGCGCCGAGTGCGAGTGCGGTTTCATTGCCCCAGGACATTTCATTGTCGCTGAAGTAGCCGATGCACCAGGGATCATTCGCGCTCGAATTCGTTTTGCTTTCCAGGGCATGACGCACGGCGGTGGTGAAGCTCGCATCAAACACATCCGGAAACTGGCCCCAATATCCTTCGCTGCCGGCGATCAGCTTGGCGCCGTGCGAACCAATGCTGTCGGTGTAAGCCGTGCGACGCCGGAGATAGATGCTGGAATCGGACCAGTTCGCGATGGTGTTCAGCCCCCAACTCCGCAGCCGCAGATGCGCCGTGTCCGCATACTGCTGCCGCCAGTCATCGCCGTATTTGCGTTTCAAATTGGCTCCGGCAAATGAAAACGTCTGCACATTACGACCCGCGTAATGTCCCTTGAGGGCGTAACCGCTCGACAAAAATTCGCGCGCTTCCGCCGGCTCGCCCGGGAAATCAGCGAACCACGCAGCGCGTTCTTCAACGGGCGTCGCATCCAACATGCGCACACAATCAATGCCGTGGGACCAGAACAAATGGCCAGCCGGATCCACCAGCCACCATTTCCCATCCACTTTCTCCGTGCGGAAAAATCCGGTGGCCGGCAACTGCGGGCCCTTGGCCAGACCGCCGAATTTATCCCAGTCGGATGGACCGGCATTGGCGGCGAGTTCCGCCGATTCCTCGGCACGACGCTCTTGCAGCTCGGCCAGCGAATGCACTTTGCCCGGCCAGTCTTTGTGCCGGTATTGGCCGAAGGTATCAATGAACGGGAAAAACGGTTGCGCATCCGTCACCCAGGCGGTCGGCGGAGTGTGTTGGCCTGCGGCCTGAAGCTCGGAAATCTCGAAACAATGATCCTGTGCCGGCTGGTTCACGAAGATCACGAGTTGAGTGATGTTGCTCACATTCAGCGCATCGGATCCGCCGGCGGCCACCGGATAACCCCGCATTCCAAATAGCTGTCCGCCGAGCTTGTTGTCGGCTTCGTGTGCCAACCGCACCTTGAGCGTGTTCGCTTGTCCGGGTTTGAGTTCCAGCGATTCCGTCACGCAATGCTTCGTGCCATCGGCCCCCGGATTATCCACGCGGCAATGCACGGTAACCCCATTGGTGCCGATGTTTCTCACCTGCAGCCAGACCGCCGCATAAGCCGATAAATCCCAATGCCCGCCCACGGCCGGCAACGTCACGCCCGGCCACGACTGGTTATGGCCCGTGCGAATATGCAACGCCGTCCTGGTCGCGAAATTTGTCAGCACAACTGTCGCGTCGCTGCACCGGACGGATTTCAGGTCAAAGCCGTTAGCGAAATCCACCAGCGGCCGCCAGGCGG
The DNA here is from genome assembly GCA_903850425.1 of uncultured Verrucomicrobia subdivision 3 bacterium. Lineage (GTDB taxonomy): Bacteria > Verrucomicrobiota > Verrucomicrobiia > Limisphaerales > UBA11358 > UBA11358. The sequence goes on from CAINLR010000017.1 coordinate 19,438, forward strand.
CCATCGTCAATAACGGACTGAGCCAGATCACCAATGCCAGCCAGCCAGTGCGCTGGCGGATGACTGGATAAAATTTCCGGCACAACGGTTTCTGGTCGGGTGCAATCATAAATCAAAGAAAATCACGTGCGGTGCGCCGATAATGCGCCCGCTCCTGTGGCGGCGTCAAGGCAATCAAGGACGAGTGAAATCAAGCCACAGGAACGCGGCGACAGCAATAAAAAGACCGCCGGCGAGTCGGTGCCTCCTGATGCTGCGCTCGGCGGACGGCCACCAAGGACAGCGCTGCGCGCGGTCCCTACCAAGCCCCGAGTCCAGCGGCAGCCGGCCCGCTTTTATTGGCAAATCTCCGTTGGCTTTTCGCAGGCCGCCTGTTAATTTTCGCGCCCATGTCCACCCCGGCCATCGTCACCGCATCGCCTTCCAAGGCGCAGGTTTTTCTGCGTCGGCTGGCGTCCACGGTGATGCTTTGGACCGCCATCCTTGCGGCGATGTTCTCCGGCAATCGGTTCATGTCCGAGGGCGTCTTTGTGCTGCTCATCGCGTTTCTGGCGCTGGCCGGCTTGGTGGAGTTTTACGGTCTCGCGCAGAAGCGCGGGCTGGCCTGCTTCAAAATCTCCGGTGTGATCGGCGGCGTATTGCTGATGGTCGGAACCTTCTTGAATGTTACGGGACATCTAGGCACGGCCAACGGCTCGCCCGCCCGGGTCAACGATTTTGAAACCGGCTTCCTGATTCTGTTCGTGCTGGGCTTGTGTTTGCGTCAGCTTTTTGCGAAGGCAAGTCCGGCTGGTCTCACGGCCATCGCCGTGACGTTGCTCGGCTTGATGTATGTGCCGTGGCTGCTGAACTTCATTCAAAAGATCAATTTCTTTCCCGGCGTGGAAGGTAAATATTTTCTTCTTTATTTCATTTTGCTGACAAAATTCAGCGACATGGGCGCGTATGCGGTCGGCTCGCTGATCGGCCGACACAAAATGATTCCGCGCATCAGCCCCGGTAAGACGTGGGAGGGATTCGGCGGCGCCCTCGTCGTTTCGACCGGGGCGAGCCTCGGGTTTGTGCATTGTCTCGGTGCCCACATGGCGGGCATGAACACCGTTCACGCCATCGTGCTCGGCATCCTCTTAAGCTCGACAGCAGTCATCGGCGATTTGATCGAATCGCTGTTCAAACGCGAGTGCGGCGCGAAGGATTCCGGCAATGTCCTGCCCGGCATCGGTGGCATCCTGGACTTGCTCGACAGCCTTTTGTTCAACGCGCCGATCATGTATCTCTACTTGCGGCACGTCCTAGTTCCATGAACCAAATTATTTTGAACAACAAAGAAACAAAGCAACCAAGTTTTGAACAGGTTCTTCCAACTTGGTTCCTTGTTTCCTTGGTTGTTATTTTATCCTGATGAAGAACGTTGTATTACTTGGCTCGACCGGCAGCATCGGCACCAGCACGGTCAAGGTGGCGCAGGATTTGCCGGATCAAATCCGCCTCCTTGGCCTCGCGGCGGGCGGCAACGCTGAGTTGCTCCTCGAACAAACGCGCCGGCATCATCCCGCCGTCATTTCGATCAACGATCCGGCCAAGGCGAAGGAACTCCAAAATACTCTCGGCACGAGCTGTGAAGTTTTCTGCGGCAACGACGGCTTGCTCAAACTCGCCACGCTGCCGGCGGCGGACATCGTTTTGATTGCGATTGTCGGCACCGCAGGCTTGCAACCCGCGCTCGCGGCCATCCGCGCGGGCAAGGACATTGCCGTGGCGTCCAAGGAAATTCTGGTCATGGCGGGCGAGATCGTGATGAACGAAGCGCGCAAATACGGCGTGCGCGTGCTCGCTGTGGATAGCGAGCATTCGGCTATTTTCCAATGCCTCGATGGCAAGCCGACGCGTTCGGTCCGCCAGCTTTTGCTCACCGCCAGTGGCGGGCCGTTTCGCGATAAAGCGCTTTGGCCAAAGGAAAAGTTTTCGGAAATCACCGTCGAACGCGCACTCAAACATCCATCGTGGGTGATGGGCCGCAAGATCACGATTGATTCGGCGACCCTCTTCAACAAAGGACTGGAAATGATCGAGGCGCGCTGGCTGTTCGACATCGAGATGGCGCGGGTCGGCGTGGTAGTGCATCCGCAAAGCATCGTGCATTCGATGGTGGAGTTTGTGGATGGCTCGCTCATCGCGCAGTTGTCCACGCCGGACATGTGTCTGCCCATTCAATACGCGCTGACGTATCCCGAGCGCGCCGCGAGCGACCGCGTGCAAACCAATTTCCCAAAACTCGGCTCGCTGACCTTCGAGGAGCCCGACGTGGATCGCTTTCCGGCGATTGAACTGGCGCGCCGGGCCGGGGAAATCGGCGGCACGCTGCCGGCCGTGTTGAACGCGGCGAACGAGATCGCGGTCGAAGCGTTCGTGAACCGGAAAATCAACTTTCCACAGATCACCGAAATGGTGCGTCGCACCATGGACGCGCACGCGGTCGTGGCGCATCCGACGCTCGAGCAAATTCTCGCCGCCGATGCCTGGGCGCGGCACGCGGCGTTGGCGTTCAACCTTCAGTTGGTTGGAAAGGGGACACGCTGAAGCGTGAATTCCAACTTGAGCGTGAACCCGCGCTCCGCGATTGCGGTTAATTTTTTTCCTGCTATAATCCACTAGATTTTACATGACTATTTTGCGTTACATCTTTGTTGCCCTGGAAGTGGTGCTGCTGTTCAACCTGCTGATCGGCGTGCATGAGCTTGGCCATTTTCTCGCGGCCAAGTGGCGCGGACTGAAAGTGGACCGGTTCGCCATCTGGTTCGGCAAACCGATCTGGAAGAAGAAAATTGGCGGCGTGGAATACGCGCTCGGCTGGATTCCTGCGGGTGGTTATGTGGCGCTGCCGCAGATGGCGACGATGGAAGCCATCGAGGGCAAAGGCGAGCACGGCGACGAACCGCTGCCGAATGTTTCGCCGCTAAACAAGATCATCGTGGCCTTCGCCGGGCCGCTGTTCAGCTTTGGCCTGGCGATTGTTTTTGCCGTCGTCGTCTGGGGCGTGGGCAAGCCGAGTAATGAAGCCGACAACACCACGATGGTGGGCTGGGTTGCCCCGAAGGACGTGAATGGCAATCCCGGGCCTGCGTGGTCGGCGGGGTTGCGTCCGGGCGATACGATTCTCGAAGTGGATGGCCACGCGGTGCATCACTTCGCGCCGACCTCCAGCGACAGCGTGACGTGGCGCATTGTCACCAGCACGGGCACGAACATCCCCATCAAATACCTGCGGGATGGAAAGGAAAACACCATCTATGCCAATCTTTTTCACCGCGAAACGAAATGGTATGAGCGCAAGGCGCTGCGGCAGATTCTCATTTCACCGGCGGGCAAGGCCACGATTTACGAGGTCGCGACCAACAGCCCCGCCGCGTTGGCCGGGCTAACCACCGGTGATGAAGTCGTCGCCTTGAACGGGGAAAAGATTTACAACTCGGACGCGGTGGATTATGCGCAGAAAGAGATGAGCAACAGCGTCGTCAAACCGCTCCTCCTCACCATCCGCCGAGGCAACGAACAATTCGACAAAACGCTGCTGGCGGTGAAGCCGTTGCAACCGACGAACGTCATGGCGCTGCTCGGCATCATGTCCTGGTTGGCGGACACCAACACCACCCTGGTGCATCCGAGCCCGCTCAAACAGATCAAGGAAAGCGCCGGCCAGATCGCCAGCACCTTCGGCGCGCTGTTCGCGCACAAAGGCGAGATCGGCGTCCAGCAACTGGGCGGCGCGGTGATGATCATCCGCGTCTATAGCAATCTGTTTGAAAGCGAGGACGGCTGGCGGCGCGTGTTGTGGTTCAGCGTCATTCTCAACGTCAATCTCGCGCTGCTGAACCTGCTGCCGTTGCCGGTGCTCGACGGCGGGCACATCACCCTGTCGCTCATCGAGGCCATCCGCCGCCGGCCCGTCAGCGTGCGCTTGTTGAACACCATCCAGAGCGGTTTTGCCGCGTTGCTCATCTGCTTCATGGTTTATATCGCGTTCTTCGACACGGGTGACTGGCTCCGCAGCGCGCACGCTGACCGCGTGCAACCGGTCATTTTTGCGCCGGCCAAATAAATTTTATGCGCTACTGCGAATCCCCGTTCCTTTACCAGCGGCGCCAGACCCGCGAAATTATCATTGGCGACCCGAAGAATGGCGGCGTCATTTTGGGTGGTGATCATCCCGTGGTGAAACAGTCCATGATCACCTGCGACACGATGGACACGACGTTGACCGTGCAGCAGACCCTGGAGCTGGTCGCCGTCGGCTGCCAGCTCGTGCGCATCACCGCGCCGACCGTGAAGGACGCCGCGAACTTGCAGGTCATCGTCGCGCAGCTTCGCCAGCAAGGCTGTAATGTGCCGATTGTCGCCGATATTCACTTCAAGCCGGAAGCCGCCATGGAAGCGGTGAAGTGGGTTGAGGTCGTCCGCGTGAATCCCGGCAACTACGCCGACACCAAAAAATTCGCCATCAAGGAATACAACGATGAACAATACGCCGAGGAGTTAAGGCGCATTGAAGAAAAATTTGCGCCGCTGGTCCGCGAAGCGAAGCGGTTGAACCGCTGCATTCGCATCGGCACGAACCACGGCTCGTTGAGCGACCGCATCATGAATCGCTTCGGCGACACGCCGCTGGGCATGGTCGAAAGCGCACTGGAATTCGCCCACATCTGCCGCCAACAGGATTTCCACAACTTCAAGTTCTCGATGAAGTCCAGCAACCCGAAGGTGATGATCGAGTGTTATCGCCTGCTGGTCGCGCGGTTGAACCAACTCGGTGCGGATTGGAATTATCCGATTCATCTCGGCGTGACCGAAGCCGGCGAGGGCGAGGATGGACGCATCAAGTCCGCCATCGGCATCGGCTCGCTGTTGTGCGACGGCTTGGGCGACACCATCCGCGTTTCCCTCACGGAGGATTCGCCCCGTGAGATTGAAGTCTGCGACGACCTGCTCGCGCAGATTCCGCTGCTGTCCAATCACGCCTCCCGCCTCCCGCCTCAGGATTTTCCCTTCGATCCATTTCATTTCGAGCGCCGAGTCACGCCGGAAATTGAACTGAACGAAAACACCAAGTGCGGCGGCGAACAACTCATCCGCGTCGTCGTCACGCGGGCGACGTTCGACAAAGTTGCGCCGAAGATTCGTCCGAAGGATGACGTTAAACCGGAGGCCGTTTACGAAGACCTGAACCTTTTTGAAATTGATCCGACACAGGATTTTGAAATCAACTGCGAGACGCAGCTTGTGACCGTGAAGGACGGCGTGAATCTGCCGGTCATCACCGCGTTCCGCTGGCTCGCGGCAAAATTGAAACGGCTCGGCCGCAACAACCCCATTCTCCTCAAGGACTGCATCAACTTTGACTCAGCGCCACTAGAGCCGAAGATCGCCTTGCTCCGCGCCTCGGTCGTCATCGGGGCCTTGTTGGCCGACGGTATCGGCGATGCCATTCTCGTTCGCGGTGAAGCGGGGGGCGGACAAAGTCTGCGCCTGGCCTACAACATTCTCCAGGCGGCAGGTTGCCGCTCCTTCAAGACCGATTACGTTGCGTGTCCGAGCTGCGGGCGAACGTTGTTTAATTTGCAGACCGTCACCGCGCGCATCAAGGCGCGCACGGAGCATCTCAAGGGCGTGAAGATTGCCATCATGGGTTGCATCGTGAACGGCCCTGGGGAAATGGCGGATGCGGATTTCGGCTATGTCGGCGGCGCGCCGAACAAGATCAATCTCTACGTCGGCAAGACGCCGATCAAATTCAATATTCCCGAAGCCGAGGCCGTGGAACGGCTCGTGGACCTGATCAAGGAACATAACAAGTGGGTCGAGCCGGAACTGCCGGCGGCAGTGGTTTAATACGACAACCAATCAAGGCGCACTATGTCGCGAGGAAACTCCTGGTATTTGACGAGGCTGGCCTTGGAAAATGCGAGTTCGGCCCAACGGGATACTCACCGCGTCGAGAATCAAGCCGAGCATCATGCGAATGACATCGAACGCTTGTTCATGATCACCGAGGCCTTGTGGATGTTGTTGAAAAAGGAGCATGGTTACACCGACGAGGTTTTAAGGAATTTAATCCGCGACCTGGATTTGCGCGACGGAACCTTGAACAGTCGCGCGGTGGATAAAACGAAATTAGCTGGCCTCGCCTGCCCGGCTTGCGGCAAACGCACGTCTGCCAGGCAGCCGCTTTGCATCTACTGCGGCCAGACCGTCCCCATCGAGCCGTTTGCGAGATAGCCCTGGGTAGCCAGCGCCAATCGGTGGCGGCAAGCCACCGTGCCGTGATGCAACCCATTCAAGATTTCCGTCATTCTGGCGTTCACCCAAAGTAACTCCGCAGCCTTGGGCCGGTCTGGCAGACACGACCGCACTCCCCTCAAATAGGGCGTTGCGGCTTAACCTCGCGGCCCGTCACGGCCGGACTTCCACCCGGTAGAAATGCGCGCCGCCACTGGCGTTGGTGATGGTATAGCTCATGGTCGAACTGTTGGAAGCCTGTCGCCAGTCCGTGACCGGCAGCCAGCCGCGCAGATTGGTCGAGGTATCCACCTGATACAGCCGGTTCGTGGCGACCGTCCACTGCATCTGCACGAGCCGGTTGCTCTGAATCGTTTCACCAGTGACATAGAACCGCGAGGCGGCGTTGGTCGGATTGGTGCCCGCGATGAACTCGGCATAGTCGGTCATGCCATCATGGTCGGAGTCCGTGAGCTGTGTGCGGTTGGTGACCACCGCTCCGAAGTTGGCCATTTCCCAGGAGTCAGGAATTCCGTTTTGATTCACATCCAGAAAATCGTAGTTGCCGGCGAGGTTCAACGTGCCGCCGGCGTTCAACGTGTTCGCGGTGTCGGCAGGCGTTTGATAGTAGGGCACGTCGCTGAATTGCAGGACATATTGGCCGGCAGCCAGATTGCTGATGGTGACGGACGGAGCAATCCCGGACTGGACGGGCACCAGGCCGATCGGCGAGCGCGAAAACAAGGAGTAAGTTCCCTGGCCGAGATTTTTCGTGATGTTGATCGTGCCGCCCGCCACCACGCCGGTGATGCTGACGTCATCGAACGTCCAGCCGTAGATCTGATCACCGAACGCGTAAGCCTGATAATAGAAAACGACCTGGATGGTCTTGCCGACCCACGGCGTCAGGTCCAGGGTTTCCTGCTGCCAAGTGTTGGCTACATTGTCGGCGAAATCCACCACCAAAGGCAGATTAAGGCTGGGCGGTATGCTGCTGTTGGTGCTGACAAAGACGCCGCCATCTTCCTCATAAAAGCCCGGGAAAGGCTGTCGGCTGAAATCATAGACATTCCAAAAAGTGAGCGTCGCCGATTTGAGGCCGGAGAGGTCGATGACCGGCGCATACAAAAAACTGCTGGCAAGGATGAAGTTCTGGTTGCCCTTGAGGTCGCCGCCCCACGCATTCGTGCCGGAATGCGCGCTGGTGGCGAAACCGTTCTGCGGCGGGCCCAGCGTCCAGTTGAGATCGGAGCCGTTGACCGGATCGGGAACCACCGTCCAGCCGGATGCACCGCGTTCCAGATTGTCGAACCACGGCGGCGCCGGCGCCTGGAGCGTTTGAAACGTGTAGAGGTTGCCGCCGTTGTCATCCACGGTGGTGTTGCCGGCCTGATCACGGCTGACGACTTGGTAATAGTAAATCCGGTTCGCGGAAAGTCCGCTGATGGTGACGGCGTGATTCGTGACGAACGCGCTGCTATAGGCCGAGCGGTCGGGCAGGGGTGATTCGCTGTATTGCACCGAAGAGTCCGCCGGCTTCGAGGTGCGCCAGGTGACTTGGGCGTTGTAATAATCCGTGGTTGCCGCCACCAGCGAAATGGCCGGCGGCACGGTGTCAATGGTCGCCGTGGCGGTGACATTGCTGTTGTGCGACAGATCAAAATAGGTCGCCGTGATAGTGTCGCCATTTTGCGCGCGCAATTGATTGGTGCCCGCCACTCCTGCGACGAGCGTAATGTAACCCTTGAAGAGACCTGGGTGCGTGCTTTCAAACAGCGTCACGGTCGTCTTATTCGTCCGTGAACTAGCCACAAAGCTGGCCGTCGTCTGGCCCGTGCCCGCCAGATCCGAGTCGCCGACCTGCACCGTCACCACGGCGTTCGTCGAATAGAAAGCGTGGTCGAGCAGAACCACGCCGGCTCCGTTCGCGCCGGGCGCGAGGAACCTGACGATGTTCCCCAGCAGCGCGACGGCGTTGTTCGGCGAAGTTCCGTTGGTGGCGATCGCATCAAACGGGAACGTCATGAACACGACGCGGCCCGGGCTGTCCACGCCGTTGTCGGGATAGCTCATGCCGCAGGGCTTCCCGGAAACCGATTCAAAAATAATGGGCGTGGCGTCGGCGGTGGGCGTGAAGGTGTCGGAGAAATCCGGGCCATAAATATCCCCAAACCCGTCGTCGAAGCTGGGATAATTGCCGTAGTTCAGCGTCTGGTTCAGGCCGCCGGCAATCGAGGCGGACGCACCGAGTATCGCCGGCACGCCAAAATCTTCGTCACCCGTCGGATTTGGCGACGGCGGGTCGGGATTGGGAATGAAGCCGGATACTCGCAACACATTCCGCGCGAAGGGCACGCTGCCTAACTGCGTGAGAATGTTCATCGAAGCCATGAAGAACGCGCCGCCACCATTCAAGTAAGTCTGGATCAGGTATTGCTGCGCGGCATTGAGCGTGTTGTTGGTGGCGCTCGGATCAGGCAGGCCAAATTCATCCACGCCGTAGTTCACCAGGTCATCCGTAATCCGCCAGATGACTACCGGATAAGGCTGCACGTCGGCGAGTTGGGGATAGCCCCGCGTGTTCACTTTCCAAAAGGCGTAGCTGACTCCCGCCGCCGAAAGCACATTGGTGTAACTGCTGTCGGGAATCACCGGCGAGCCAACCGCTGCTTCCGCCACGGTGTCATAGGCATCCACCAGCAACACGGTCGGCGTGGCGACGCCGATGAAGGTAAAATAGCCGCCGGAGTTATTGTTCGTTGTGAGGTTGCTGGCGGCGTCAGTGGAGCTCACAAGAAAATAGTAGGTCTTTCCCGCAACGAGCCGGGTTAGTTTCACAACATGACTGGTCACCAGCGCGGCATTGGTCACGGCGAGGTTCAGGTTGGAACTGTTGGTTCCGTAACGAACGATCGAGTTGGCCGGCTCGCTGGTTTGCCAGGTGATGGTGAGCACCCCGACATCGGTGGTTACCGTCACGGCGCTGATCGTGGGTGCCACCAAGTCCGCCAAAGCGGTCGCGAGATGTTTGGTGCCACTCGAATCAAAATAGTCCGCTTCGAGCAGATCCCCATTGGCAATCTGTATTTGTCCCGCGTTGGCAATGCCGGTAACCGTGGCGACGACTCCGGTGAAGGCACCGTAGTTCCCCGCCGCATGCAACACATTGGTCACCGACTTATGCGCGGTCAGGTTGGTGGCCACTACACTGACCGTGCTGATCGCCGCGCGGGCCGAATCGAGAACCATCATTTGCATGAGGCCCGGTGCCGTGTAGCTGGGTCGGTCGAGCAGGATAATCCCCACGCCCGGACGAGTCAGATTGCCTGACGTCACCAAGGCGAAGTCTTGGTCTATGGCGGCTGAACTGGTCAGCGCGTCTTGAACTACTTTGCTGGCGCGGACCCGCACGAGATAGTCTCCCGGAACGGGCTGTGAAATATAGACTCCTTCCACGTTGTTGAGTTTGTCCGAGGATGGCGGGTTGGGCACGGATTCACCGGCCCCAAACTGATTGCCCCGATAGAGGGTTCCGTCCGGCCCGACGACTTCCAGGTCCAGATCATTCACCAGTGCGGGCAACGCGCCCGGAAATCCCGGCACATCCGTATAGTCCATGGTGATCTTCAGGGGCTGGTCCGCACCTTGCACAAAGATGTGCTGGGTATAGACCTGACTGTTGGTCAGCAACACAGTTTGGTCCAGATATTGATAGTAGCGTGGCGCGGCGGTGTAGTTGGTCGTGATGAGGTTCACGAGATTGATGCGTCCCCAACCTTCATCGTTGTTGGGAACCGGCCCCGGTCCGCCATTGCTTTGGTCCAGCTCATCTGCTGAGTTGATCAGCGCAGCTTTGACCAATGCTGGTGAGGGAATCGCGTTGGTATGGGTGATTTGGTAAAACTGCACGAACACCGCCGCCGCGCCCGCCGCGTGCGGGCCGGCCATGCTGGTTCCGCCCATATAGACATAGAGATCATCAATGGCCGTCCACGCGATGGAAGCCTCGTCTGGCGCGGAGGATGAGGCGGCGGAAGCAATCCAACTTCCGGGCGCCACCAGGTCCGGCTTGATGCGACCGTCGGCGCACGGTCCGCGACTAGAGAAATCGGCCATCGTGTCCGGACCGTCGGCATAGAGTCCATAGGTCATGGCCAGCGTGCCCGGAATATTTTGCGAAGCGCCGGTGGCGATGACATTTTTCGCGCAGGCGGGACTGCCGATCGTCATCGAGCCTGGCCCCGAGTTGCCGGCGGAGAATTCCAAAATGTAGGGTTGATAGCCGGCCGTGCCGGCGTCCGCGTCGCGCACCAGTTCATCGAATTGCGCACAGTCCGTGTCATACTCGCCCGTCACGTCGTTGCCCCAACTGTTGGAACCGATCTTGGCCCCGTGCCGCACCGCGTCGCGCGTGAGGGTTTCATCGCTGGGTAGTGGATTCGCTTCGCTGGCGTTGTCGTCAAAAATACGCTCGACGAAAATGTTCGCTCCAGAGGCGACGCCCAATCCATAGAATGCGCCGGTGTCGGGATCCGTCTCACCCGTTGCCGCGTTGCCGGCGACGATGCCGGCGCAGTGAGTGCCGTGACCGTAGCCATCGGAGCCATCCGAGATATTCGCGCCGTAATACTGGAAGCCCGTCACGCGACCACGCAAATCCAGGTGCATGGTATTGGTGTTGCCGGAATCCAGTCCGGTGTCCGCCACGCACACCGTGACGCCGGCCCCATTGAATCCGAGTTGTTGTGTGGTGGTCGGCGTGGCGACCTTGCCGTCATCACCGCCGACAATCTTCGAGGCCGCTTCATCCACCAGTTTCCGCTTGGTGGCAGGTTCGATCCAAAGCACCGCGCCGGATTGCGCCAGCGCATCGAGTTGCCCCGGCGACAATTCACCGCGCACAATGGTGCCCTGGCGCAAATGGCTTTCGTGTTGGATTGCCGAAAGGTGCGAACGCACGGCGGCGATTTCGGCCGTGGTCGCCGCCGGTGAAAGCAAAATGTTGAGGCTGATCGTTTGGTTGGACTGACCCGCCAGGCTGGCTGCCGTTATGAGTTGTGGATGAATTTTGTGTTCCTTCCGATACGGCCCGACCCAGGTGACGAAACTCATCGCCCCGACCGTTGCCGGGGCCACATTGCTCAATTGGGCGATGAAGGCATCGTCGGGCACATACTGGAGCAACTCCACGCCTGCTTTGCGCAACTCGGCGCGGCGAGCCGGTGCGAGTGGACCGCTGAACTGGATGAGATAAAGCCCGGAAGCGGCGGCCTTGGCGTGCATTTGAGCAGCCATCACGGCGCGATTAGTCCCGGAATCAGTCTCAATCAGCTCATGGCGCAAGCGGATATTTTTGGCCGGGGAAATGCCGCTCAAAAGCAGATAGAAAAACGCCGCTGCGAGCAGCGGATAAACGGGTGAACCATGACAGCGGGGATGCACCTTAGACCGATACTCTTACTCCGCGCTATCGGCAATGATTAATTGGCGCAAATACGCAATTGGGTGCGGCTTGACACGGTCCTGGCCGCGTTGCGAGCGACGCCGGCGGCGCGGCTGAAGTTGCCGGTGGCGGCCTGGTTGGCGAGTTGCCGGGCTCTCGGTCCCTCCGCTGGCGCCGGTTCAAGGTTGCGCGGCGCCTGATTTTCTGCAAAAGTCCGGCGACGCGCGCGATGCAAAATTCACCATCTCATTACCCCAAACATTACTGCGGAGTTTTCGGAATTTTCGGCCACCCGAATGCCGCCGAGCTGACGTATTACGGACTTTATGCCCTCCAGCATCGCGGGCAGGAAAGCGCGGGCATCGTGACGTGTCACGACGGAAAATTCTTCAAGCATCATGGCATGGGCCTGGTGCCGCAGATTTTCAATGACCCGAAAGTGCTGCACGATCTCGTCGGCACCATGGCCGTGGGCCACACGCGCTACTCGACGACCGGGTCCTCGTCGTTGCGCAACGCCCAGCCGCTGACGGTGGATTGCGCCCGCGGCCAGATCGCCGTGGCGCACAACGGCAACCTCACCAACGCCGCTGTGCTCCGCGACGACCTCGAAAATCGCGGCCTGGTTTTTCAGACCACCGTGGACAGCGAGATCATCATCATGATGCTTGCCCAACCGCAATTGGGCGGCGTGACGAACTCGCTCGTGCAAAGCCTGCGCCGCATCGAAGGCGCGTATTCGTTGGTCATCATGACCGAGCGCGAACTCATCGGCGCGCGCGACCCGCACGGTTTCCGGCCCCTGTCCATCGGCCGCACGGCGAACGGCGCGTGGGTGCTGTCCAGCGAGACCACCGCGTTCGATTTGATCCACGCGCAATTTGTCCGCGACGTGGCGCCCGGCGAAATTGTCATCATCAACGAGAACGGCCTGACCAGCATCCAGGCTTTTCCCGAACACCAGAAGCGCGCGTTCTGCGTTTTTGAATATGTTTATTTTGCGCGGCCGGATAGCGTGATCAACGGCCATACCGTCTATGAAGTCCGCAAGGAAATGGGCCGCCAGCTCGCGCGCGAGCACAACATCCAGGCCGATCTCATCATCCCGGTGCCCGACAGCGGCGTCTGCGCGGCGATGGGTTATTCCGAGCAATCGGGCATTCCCTACGAGATGGCGTTCATCCGCAACCATTACGTCGGACGCAGCTTTCTCCAGCCCACGCAGCTCATCCGCGATTTCAATGTGCGCGTGAAACTCAACCTCATCGAGTCGCTCGTCAAAGGCAAGCGCGTCGTCATCGTGGACGATTCCATCGTGCGCGGCACAACCTGCGCGACACGCGTCAAGACGCTCAAAGACGCCGGCGCGAAGGAAGTTCACGTCGCGGTCAGTTGCCCGCCGCATCAATTTCCCTGCGTGTATGGCATTGATTTTCCCGACCGCAGCAAGCTGATGGCGGCGAACAATACGGTGGACGAGATCCGCCGGTTTCTGAATGCCGACTCGCTGCACTACCTGTCGCAAGCGGGAATGGTCGCCGCCACGGGGCAGAAAAGAGAATCGTTTTGCATGGCCTGTTACGACGGCAAATATCCGGTGCCTTACGATCCGCTGTTGGACAAGCACATCATCGAACGTCGCCGCCGCTCCACGCAAACCCTCGGCGAGGCTGCGGCCAAAGAGGACGCGCAAATCAAGCTGCTGCAAGTTTGATCGGCCCCTTCGCCACGGGCTCAACATGCGTTGCGGTCTGGACCGGATTCCGGTTTGGTGGCAAATTTTTTTCCCGTGACCGACCCCAAACCATCGGTTGAGCCAATGACGCTGCAGGCCGGCATGCACAATGCCTGGCGGTTTGCCGGCTTCAACGCGCTTTCGTTCCAAATCGTGCTGGGCAGCCCGATGGTGCTTTACGCCAAGTCGCTTCAGGCCAACGCGACGGTGCTGGGGCTGATCGCCGGCATGATGCCGCTGATGGTCATCTTCCAGATTCCCGCCGCGCAATACATCAATCGCATCGGCTACAAACGCTTCGTGCTGGCCGGCTGGGGCACGCGCACGATCTTCACGTTCGGCATGGTGCTGGTGCCGCTGGCCACGCCGTTGCTGGATGCGACCACGCGCCTGGTGTTGTTGCTGGCGCTGCTGTTTGGATTCAATTTGGTGCGCGGCATTTCCAGTTGTGCGTGGCTGCCGTGGATCACGCATTTGATTCCGGAAAATCAGCGCGGCAAATATGTGTCGGGCGATGCCGCGATGGCAAACCTGGGCAGTTTTCTCACCATCATCGCGGCGGCGGTCTGCCTCGGCGGGCAATCGCGTCCCTGGCAGTTCGCGGTCATCTTTGCCTTCAGCGCGCTGATGGGCGTGGCAAGCCTGTGGTTTCTCAACCGGGTGCCGGACGTGCCCATCTCCGAAGCCATCCGCTCCTCGAGCCAGCCAGTTCCCTGGCTGGAAATGCTGCGGCATCCGCCATTCCAAAAACTTCTGCGGTTTGTGATGGTCTGGGCAGTGGCTTACGGCGGCTTCTCCACCTTCACCGTGGCGTTCCTGAAAACGGAGACCGGACTGACGGAGTCGCGCGTTTTGTTTGTCACCTCCGTGGCGTTTCTCGGCGGGTTGAGCAGCTTGTGGCTGCTGGGACATCGGCTGGATCACGTGGGCAGCAAACCCATCTTGAGCTTGAGCCTGAGCTGCTGGCTCGTGGTTCTCGCCGCCTGGATTGCGCTGGCCGGCGGTGTGCTGACCGCGCATCTGCCGCTGATTCTCGGACTGCAATTTTTCATGGGGCTTTTCGCCGCCTTGGTTGGCATGGCCAACAGTCGTCTCGCCATGGCCATCATTCCGGCGATGGGCCGCAACCATTTCTTCGTGCTCTACTCCGTGTTTGCCAGCGTCTCCCTGGGGCTGGCTCCCGTTTTTTGGGGACTCGTCATTGACTTGATTGGTAACCGGCAAGCCCATTTCCTCGGTCTGAACTGGAATCATTACAGCATCTTCTTCGCGTTGGTCCTGCTGGTGTTTGCCGCCGCGCTCGGGCTGGCGCGCCGGTTGCACGAGCCCAAAGCCGCCAGCCTCGAAGCCTTGCTCACCGACATCATGGTTGAGTCGCCGCAACGGCTTTGGCTGCGCCTCTGGCCGCGGGAATAAATCGCGCGGCGATCCCGGGGCCCGGGGTGGCGACTAAAAGTTTGCATGTCCCGATAAAATCATTTATTTCATTGCCCCCTAGCCAAATGATATGAACTCAAAATCCAAATTGCTCGGTCTGCTATGGTTGCCTCTGCTCGCGGGCTGTATTTCTGCCCCACACGATGCGGCCGACACCGACCGTCGCGTGGCGACCTTGCTCGCGCAGATGACGCTCGATGAAAAAATCGGCCAGATGGTGCAGGTGGACTTGCTGGCGCTCAAAGACAAGGCCGACATCCAGAAATATTTTCTCGGGTCCATGTTGAGCGGCGGCAGTTCGGATCCGGCCGACAACCGGCCGCAAACCTGGTTGCAGGCCGTTAATGAGTATCAATCGTGGGCGCTGAAGACGCGGCTGAAAATCCCGCTGATTTACGGCGTGGATGCCGTGCATGGCCACAACAATGTTCTGGGGGCCGTCGTTTTCCCACACCATATCGGCATGGGGGCCACCCATAATCCCGCGCTGGTGGAACAGGCCGAGCATGTCACCGCCATGGAAGTGGCGGGCACGGGCATCCGCTGGGCGTTCGCTCCCTGCATTGCCGTGGCGCAGGATGAGCGTTGGGGCCGCACTTACGAGAGCTTTGGCGATTCAACCGAGTTGGTGTCCGAACTTGGCGCGGCGTCGGTGCGCGGGCTGCAAGGCAAGAATCTAGCCGACTCCACCTCGGTGCTGGCGTGTGCCAAACATTTCATTGGCGACGGCGGCACGCAGGGCGGGGTTGACCAGGGCAATGACGTCTGTGATGCAGCGACGATTCGCAAACTCTACCTGCCGCCATACAAAGCCGCGGTCGAAGCGGGGGTTGGTTCCATCATGGTTTCCTACAACAGTTGGAACGGCAAAAAAATGCACGGCAACAAATATCTGCTCACCGAGGTGCTGAAGGGCGAACTCGGATTCAAAGGTTTCTTGGTTTCGGACTGGGCAGCGATTGACCAGCTTGCGCCGGACTATAAAACGGATGTGGAGAATTCCATCAATGCCGGCCTGGACATGATCATGATTCCCAACGGACCGGGCCAGCCGAATAACTATGTGGACTTCATTCAGGATCTCAAGCAATTGGTCGCCCAGAAGCGCGTCCCGATGGCGCGAATTGATGATGCCGTGCGGCGGATTCTGCGCGTCAAATTCCAGATGGGGTCATTCGAGCAACCTTATACCGATCCATCGCTGACCGCCCAGATTGGCAGCGCCGAGCATCGTGCCGTCGCGCGTGATTGTGTGCGCCAATCCTTGGTGCTGTTGAAGAACAATAATCTCGCCGTGCCGCTCGCCAAGAATTTGAAACACCTCGTGGTGGTGGGCGCGGCGGCGGATGACTTGGGCATCCAATGCGGCGGTTGGACGATTGGCTGGCAGGGCGAAACCGGCAAGGTGACTCCCGGTGGCACGACTATTCTGACCGCGATCAAAAACACCGTGGCCCCCGGCACCACGGTTACTTTCTCACCCGACGGCAGCGATGTGAAAGGAGCCGACGCCGTGGTCGTGGTGGTGGGCGAACTGCCTTATGCCGAAATGAAAGGAGATCGTCAGGATCTGAGTCTGCCAGCCACTGACATTGCGTTGGTGGAAAAGGCCAAGTCGGCTGGCGTTCCGGTCATCACCCTGCTGCTCTCCGGTCGGCCGCTAATTCTTGGAAATGCGTTGGACTCCAGCGATGCGTTCATCGCCGCGTGGCTGCCGGGCACCGAAGGGCAGGGCGTGGCGGACGTGTTGTTCGGCGACTACAAACCGACCGGCAAGCTTCCCCGCCAATGGCTGCGCGACAATGCGGGAGCCGCCACGCAAGCGGTGCAACCCTCCGCCAGTGCGCCGCTCTTTCCATCCGGATACAGTTTGAATAATTAGCCGGCTGGCGATAGCGCTTTGCGTGGATTGAACCTGGAAGAGATCATCGCTGATGAATACAATGCGAATTGCCGCCGCCCTCTTGCTCTCGCTGCTCGGCTTCGATGCCTTTGCCCAGAATAAAGTGATTCGACTTTATGACGGCCCGGCTCCGGGTTCAGAGAACTGGAAACAAACTGAGCAGGAAAACCGCACCAATCTCTGGCAGACCCCAGTGGTATTTAATGTCGTCAATCCAACCTTGACGGTCTTTCAACCGGAAGTCGGCAAGGCCAATGGCACGGCGGTTGTGATCTGTCCGGGCGGCGCATTTTTTGCCTTGTCCATTGACAGCGAAGGCAACGATGTTGCGCGCTGGCTGACCGCGAAGGGAGTTACCTGCTTCGTGCTGAAATACCGGTTGGTGGAGTGCAAGACGACCGATCCGACAATCGAAGTCATGACGCGTGGACCGCTCGATGACGTCGTGGCACCCGTGGTCAAACTGGCGCTGGCCGACGGCAATGCCGCCATCGGCTATCTGCGCAAACACGCGGCGGAATTTGGCGTCAGCCCGGAGCGCATTGGCATCATTGGCTTCTCAGCAGGCGGGACGGTGGCTATGTCGGCGGCGTTAAACTATACCGCAGAAACCCGGCCGAACTTCGTGGCTGCCATTTATGCCGCATATAATTGGGCGATCAAGGGCAGCGGTGTTCCCGCCGATGCGCCGCCTGCGTTTGTGCTGGCAGCCTCCGATGACCCGCTGGGACTGGCGCCACAGAGCGTCACCATTTATCAGGATTGGATCGCCGCCGGGAAGTCCGCGGAGTTGCACCTCTACTCCAAAGGTGGACATGGTTTCGGCATGAAGCTGCAACACCAACCTTCAGATCAATGGATCGAACGCTTCGCCGACTGGCTTGAGGTGCGCGGTTTGATGAAGAGGTAGCGGAGCATGCCAATCATTATGTCTCTCGCTTTGATAGAGCATTCGCCGGAGCGCGGGTCTATGACCCGCAGCGGCTTCGTCAATACCAACACTAAGACTTATTTTCAAGATGCATATGGAGCGCGGCTGGGTCGAAGACCAGCCGCAGCCCCCGTTTTGCTGCCAAGGTTTCCGAGCTATTCACGCGCTGCGGCTGACCCGGCGGGCACCGCCGCGCTCCGCAAACAGAAATTGAAAACACCGCCTGCTCTAACCAACCGAGTTCACTGACTATACTATGAAATCTCTACTCACTCCGATCACCATGGCCCACACCGTCGGGCGGTTAAGTTCCCTGCTGGCCTGTGTGGCGCTAACAAGCGTCATGCCAGCCATTGCCGCCCCGTCGTCAACGGTGCCCGCCGAAACTCCCAAACAGCACGACGCCCGCATGGAATGGTTTCGCGAGGCGAAGTTCGGGATGTTCATCCACTGGGGAGTCTATTCCGTGCCCGCCGGCGAGTGGAACGGCAATACTGATCACGCCGAATGGATCATGGAAACCGCGCATATTCCCGTCAGCCGCTACGAACAGTTTGCCAAGGAGTTTAACCCGGTGAAGTTCGATGCCAAGGCGTGGGTGAAAACCGCCAAGGACGCTGGCATGAAATATATTGTCATCACTTCGAAACATCACGACGGTTTTGGCCTGTGGCCGTCGGCGATGACAGACTGGTGCATTAAGTCCACACCCTTCCAGCGCGATCCGCTGCGCGAACTGGCCGATGAATGCAAGAAGGCCGGCATCAAATTCTGCCTCTACCATTCCATCATGGACTGGCACAGCTCCGATTGGGGCACGCGCCGCAAATGGAACGACGTCGCTACCGGCACACCCGACATGGACCGCTATACCGCCTATATGAAGGGTCAACTAAAGGAGCTCGTGACTAACTATCATCCGGGTATATTGTGGTTTGACGGTGAATGGGAATCGCCGTGGACGCATGAGCGCGGCGTGGATCTCTATGCTTATCTGCGTGCGATGGACCCGAAGCTCATCATCAACAATCGCGTGGGCAAGGCGCGCGCCGGCATGGAAGGCATGGACGCCGGCAAGGAACGGGTCGGCGACTACGGCACGCCCGAACAACAGATTCCACCGCGCGGTTTTGGTCCGGGGGTGGATTGGGAAACCTGCATGACGCTCAACAACCATTGGGGCTATAACAGTCACGACAAACAATGGAAATCGCCGGAAACCATCGTTCACAACTTGTGCGACATCGCCAGTAAGGGCGGCAATTATCTGCTCAACGTCGGTCCAACCAGCGAAGGACTGATTCCTCAACCGAGCGTGGAACGGCTCGCCGAAGTCGGCGCGTGGATGAAAGTCAATGGCGCGGCAATCTACGATTGCGGCCCGACGCCGTTCGGTGCCGAAGCGGGCACATTCAGCACGACGGAGAAGGACAAGGAAGGCAAACCTAAGTTTGTTTCCGCTTGGAATTGGCGCGCGACCACCAAGCCCGGAAAAATTTACGTTGAAATTTTCAACTGGCCGGCGAATGGCAAACTGGAACTAGCCGGACTCCAGAGCAAGGTGAAGAAGGCGTATCTGCTGGCCGAACATAAGAAATTGAAAGTAGAGCAGGGCGCTGCGGGAGTAAGTATCGCCTTGCCCGTCGAAGCGCCGGACAAACTGGCGTCGGTAGTGTGTCTGGAAATTCAAGGCAAGCTTCCCCAAGTGGTGAAATAGCGTTGCAGCTATGAAATGCAACCTCATGTCAGCGCTGTTTTGCAGAGCAGCGGTGGTTTTGATCAGCTGTTTAGGTTTACTGCCAACGGCTTTGCCGGCGGCTGATCATGCCGACTGGCAAGAGAAGATGCGGGGCATTATTCCGCAAGGCTACCTGTGCCAGCACACTGACACGCCGATCACCGTGGATGGGAAGTTGGATGACGCCGCCTGGACGAATGCCCCGTGGACCAGTGATTTCGTGGACATACAGGGTAGTGCCAAAGCTACTCCCCGCTTTCACACTCATGCGAAGCTACTGTGGGACGACGATTATCTCTATGTCGCCGCCGAACTCCGCGAGCCCCATGTCTGGGCCACGCTTACCAATCACGACGCGGTGATTTTTCAAGATCCTGATTTTGAGGTGTTCATTGATCCGCTCGCAGAGACTCAGCCCTACTACGAGTTCGAGATGAACGCGCTTAACACGACCTGGGATTTGCGCCTCAATAAACCCTACCAGGATAAAGGCCAAGCGGAAGATGCCTGGGAAATTCCTGGAATCAAAACCGCTGTTCACGTCAATGGCACGTTGAATAATCCCGCCGACACCGATCAAGGTTGGACAGTGGAAATCGCGTTTCCATGGAAAGTCCTCGCCGCCCGCGCCCGTCATGCGGGGCCGCCGATGGAAGGTGAACAGTGGCGTATCAACTTCTCGCGGGTAGAGTGGCAGATTACTACCAATGGTGGCTCTTATCAGAAAGTAGCGAATACCCCGGAAGATAACTGGGTCTGGTCGCCGCAAGGAGTTGTGGATATGCATCGCCCGGAAATGTGGGGCTTGCTTCAATTCACCCGCCGGCCAATCTCCTCAGGCAACTCGGTCGCCGCCATTCCCGGCAAGTATGCGCGGGAGCTAGCCTTGGATGTTTACTACGCGCAGCGGGACTTTGAGAATAGCCACCACCGCTGGGCCACCAACTTAGTCGAGCTAGGTTGGAACTCGCCGCTTCCAACTGGAGTAGAAGCACCCGTGCTTGCGCCGACTGCCGATGGCTATGTGTGTGCCGTAGCTTTCAAGGAGGGCGAAGGTCGGCGCGGGTGGCGCGTTCGCGAAGACCGGATGTTGAAACTGGATGAACCCATGCCTGTGGAGAGCGAAGTCTTTGTCGCTGCCGCCGTGGAGAAGTTCGGCGAACCCGGTCGGCGCGCGGCTTATTTCCTCTTGGATAATATGCCTGCCGGCGACCGCCGGAGTTTGAGTCGCGAGTTTCTTTTGGAGAATATCGCGCTCGCGTTTCAGGCGCGGAAGAACTTTCCTTGGGCGGCCGCCGTGCCGGAGCGGATGTTCTTCAATGACGTGTTGCCCTACGCCTCGCTCGACGAGCCGCGTGATCCTTGGCGGGCCGATTTTTTCCAACGCGCCGGCGTCATCATGCGCGACTGCAAGACCGCCACCGAGGCCGCCCAGGCATTGAATCGCGAACTCTTCAAGCAGCTTAATGTTCACTACAACCTGGCGCGCAAACGCAATAACCAAAGCCCCAAGGAATCCATCGAGCAAGGCAAGGCGACCTGCACTGGGCTCGCGATTATTCTGGTGGATGCCTGTCGCGCGGTCGGCGTGCCGGCGCGGATTGTGGGTGTGCCGGAATGGGCGCAGAAGAATGGCAATCATACCTGGGTGGAAATCTGGGACGGCGACTGGTTTTTCACCGGCGCAGATGAATACGATAAAGCTGGCCTCAACCGCGGCTGGTTCAATGGCGACGCCGCCGTCACGGCGCGCAGCGCGAATCCGATCAATCAAATCTACGCGAGTAGTTGGCGTCGCACAGACCAGTATTTTCCGCTTGCCTGGAATCCCGATTCGCACGAAGTCCCGGCAGTGAATGTCTCCGCGCGCTACGCCGCGTTACAAGCTGATTCGAATCCGGCCGCAAAGGTGGTGCATGTGCGGTTGCTTGCCAAGGCCGACGGTGCCCGCCTAGCTGCCGTTGTGGAACAACGCACGCCCAGCGGCAACTTGCTTGCTCGAGATCACACTCGCGCCGGCACCAGCGATCTCAATGACATGCCCGACTTCAAGCTGCCGGATGATATTGCCCGTGTGACGTTCCGTTTTGTGCTGGACGGCGCGGCACGGGAAAAGTCTGTAATCTGTGCTTCCTGCATGAGTTCGCACACGCTTGACTTTGCGTGGAACGAACTGACGCCAGTGCCCACGAACCTCCTCGCCGCCGAGTCATGGTTGTCGCGTGCGGCGGCAGAACGAGGGGCGCCGCCGGAACTCACATTTTCAAAAAGCGAAGCGGAGCGGTTTGTGTCGCTGGTGTGGGATGACGTTCATAAAGGTAGAGTTGAATCGGTGGCGAAAGAACTTTCTGCGAAGAACATAGAGATTGGCGACAAGTCTCTAAAGTGGATGGAAAAGACTTTTGGCGACGCGCCGAATGGCAAACATAGTCTCTGGATCACCTTGCACGGTGGTGGCCAGGCGACTAGCGAAGAGAATGACCTGAACTGGAAAGGCTATTACGGCCGCTACGAATTTCCTCCCGGCAGCATCAACGTCGCGCCGCGTGCGCCCGCCAATACTTGGAACATGTGGTTTGTGCCGGAAGTGGATGAGTTGTTCGACCGGCTAATTGCGGACATGGTTCTGCAACGCGGCGTGGATCCCAATCGCATCTATCTCATCGGTTATTCGGCCGGCGGTGATGGCGTCTATCAACTAGCCCCGCGACTGGCCGATCGCTTTGCCGCCGCGACGATGTGCGCCGGCCATCCGAACGATGTGACCCCGGAAGGTTTGCGCAATCTGCCGTTCTATCTCTATATGGGCGGGGCCGATGCCGCCTACAATCGCAACGTGGTCGTGCGCGAGTTCAGTGCCAAGATTGACGCTTTGCAGGCGAACGATCCCGCCGGCTACGAGCATCGCCTGACTGTCTATCCCGGGTTGCCGCACAACATGCAGGGCCGCGAAGCCGAAACGATCCCGCGCATGGCGTCGCATCCACGAAACGTCTGGCCCAAACGCGTCGTGTGGAAGCAGAGTTCCAGTGCGTTGCATACTCGGTTCTACTGGCTGGAACGTGCCGCTGAGGCCGTGAAGCCTAATGAGGTTTTTGCTGCGAACGTCGAAGGCCAGACGATCACGCTCGAAACTCCTGCCAGCGGCAGCGTGACGCTGCGCTTGTCCGACGCACTCTTAGATCTGGATCGTCCGGTGCGCGTCATGGCCGGGGGGCGGGAAATATTTTCGGGCACGGTGACGCGGTCCTTCGCCGCCATCGTGCAGTCATTGAGTGAACGCGCAGACCCGGAGACCGCGGCCACGGTGCGACTGCCCCTTTCCTGGTGAGCTCGGCTGCCACTGGCTTCGTTGGCAAGTCGGTTCCATGATTCTGCGGGACGGCTTACCGATTGACCGCCGTCACCGAATTGTCACATGGTTGTCACGCAATTGAAATTGTGTGGCGAATTGCCGCCTGCCATCCTGCTGCCGTGAAGCTAAGAATTTTAGTCGTGGATGATGAACCGGAAGCGGTCGAACTCGTGGAGTTCAATCTCAAGCAGGCCGGTTACGCCGTCAGCACGGCGGCCGACGGCGCGGAGGCGCTCAAAAAGGCACGCACGCAAACGCCTGACCTCATCGTGCTCGACGTGATGTTGCCCGAACTGGATGGCTTTGAGATCTGCAAGACGCTGCGGCTCGACGCGGCCACGGCCAAGGTGCCCATCATCATGCTCACCGCCAAGGCGGCAGAGATTGACCGCGTGCTCGGCCTGGAGCTGGGCGCGGATGATTACCTCACCAAGCCTTTCAGCCCGCGCGAACTGATGTTGCGCGTGAAGAAGATCCTCGCCCGCTCCCAGCACCAGGAAGAACCCAAGGAACAAATCCGGTTCGGCGAGTTGCTGATTGATTTGCCGCGGCATTGCGCCAGTTGGAAGGGCCGTGAAATTGAGCTGACCGCGACCGAGTTCAAGCTGCTGACCATTCTCGCCCAGCGGTCGGGCCGCGTGCAATCGCGCGACCAACTCCTGCGCGACGTGTGGGAATACGACAGCCTGATTGACACGCGCACCGTGGACACCCACATGCGGCGCCTGCGCGAAAAAATCGGCGCGGCCGCGAATCATCTGGAAACGGTGCGCGGCGTGGGCTATCGCTTTGTGGAGTAATCGTCGAATGATGAGGGATGAATGATGAATAAATCATCGCTCTGCTGGCGCACAATTCACTTCATCATTCGTCCTTCGTAATTCATCCTTTCCCCATGTGGTTTGCCCTGACATTGATTCTGTCCGCCGCGCTTGTCCACCTTCATTTCTGGTGGCGCGGCAAGCTGCGGGCGCAGTCGCGGCAGCAGGCGGCGGACTTGGCCGCGGGCCAGCGCCAACAGCAGCAGCAGAGGCTCGACGCCCAAGCGCAGCAACAAGTTCTGTTCAACTCCATGCTCGAAGGTTTGCTGCTGCTGGATAAGAACCGCCGCATTAATCTCGCCAATCGCGCGTTTAACAACCTCTTTGGCCTCAAGCTTGAGTTGCGCGGCAAGACCATCTTGGAAGCGCTGCGCGTGCATGAGTTGGAAGCACTCGTCCAACGTGTGGAGGCCGAGGGGCAGGTGTTGGAACATGAGCTGAAACTCCCGGAGTTCAGCGAGCGCTGGCTGCAGGTGAACGCCGCGGTCATCACCAACGCCGCCGGCGAACGCGAAGGCACGATCCTGGTGTTCCACGATCTCACGCGCCTCAAACAGCTCGAACGCCAGCGCGAGGAGTTCGTCGCCAACGTCAGCCACGAACTCCGCACGCCGCTCTCGCTCATCAAGGGCTACGTCGAAACCTTGCTCGATGGCGCGCGCGACAATCCCGAAGTCGCCGAGCGGTTTCTGAAAATCATCGAGCGCAATGCCAACCGGCTCGATTTACTGATCCAAGACTTGCTCGCCATTTCCGCGCTGGAGTCCGGCAAGGTGACCTTGGTATTGCAGCCGACGGATTTGCGCCCGCTGGTGGAAAAAGTTTTCAACGACCTGCATTCGCGCGCGGAAAACAAAGGCGTAAAACTCCTCAACGAACTCCCGGCCCTGACGGCGAAAGCGGATGTGAACCGCGTGGATCAAGTGCTGGCCAACTTGGTGGACAACGCGATCAAATATGGTCGCGTGCAAGGTTGCGTCTCCGTAGGCGGCGGCGAGACGGGCGACGGCAAACTGGAAATTTTTGTGCGCGACGATGGGCTGGGCATTCCGACGGCAGCGCTGGACCGCATCTTCGAGAGGTTTTATCGGGTGGACAAGGCGCGTTCGCGCGATCAGGGCGGCACGGGGCTGGGGCTTTCGATTGTGAAGCACATCGTGCAAAGTCACGGCGGCGAAGTCCGGGCCACCAGCGAACCCGGCAAGGGCGCGACCTTTTTCTTCACGCTGCCAAAGGCGTGAGGTTGGTTCGCGCTCGCACTGAATGCAGCCCGCCGCTTTCACGATTTTTCTGGCCGCGCGGCTTCCGTGCTCTTGACCACCCCGCTTCAGCCTGGTTTTGCGATCCCGGCCAATACCAGAACTGTTTCAAGGGTTTTCGGTGCTGCGTTTTTACCATTGAATCGGTTGGCTGGCCGGGCGTCAGGCTACCACCCTCGCTGGCGAGTTGCCTCGCAAATTGACAATGACTTTGCTGACGTTAGGATTTGACGTAGCGCTTTCGTCGCCGATGCTAAAATCACGCTTGAATTTGTTTCGCCGCTTAACCCCCGGCTGGTCGCAGGCATTTTTTTTGGTGGCCGCGCTGGCCGCTTTTAGCGCGGAACCGGGGCGCAAGGTTTTGTCCGGTCATGTGCCGCAGAACGCCGGCCGGCTATCGGGAACGGGGCGTTTGGCGTCGAGCCGACCGCTCGCCCTCGCCCTCGGTCTGCCGCTGCGGAATCAGGACCAGTTGGCGGAACTCCTCCGCCAACTTTACGATCCGGCCAGCACGAACTTTCACCAATTTCTCACGCCGCCCGAATTCACCGCGCGCTTCGGTCCAACGGAAGCGGATTATGCCACCGTCAAAAATTTTGCGCTGACCAATGGTTTCACGATCACCGGCACGCATCCCAACCGCGTGGTGCTGGACGTGCGGGCTGATGCCGCCCAGGTCGAGCGCGCCTTTCACGTCGGCCTGCGGACCTTCCGGCATCCGATGGAAGCGCGCGATTTTTTTGCGCCCGACATTGAGCCCACGGTGGATGCGGCCGTGCCCCTGTTGCACATTGCAGGCTTGGACAATTATGCGTTGCCCCGGCCCATGAGCGTGGTCACGCCGTTGAGGGCGGCGACCGTGAAGACCGCACCGCAGGCAGGGTCCGGCGGCGGCGGCACTTACTTGGGGAACGACTTTCGCGCCAGCTATGTGCCGGGCACCACCCTCACGGGCAGCGGGCAGAGTGTCGCGCTGTTGCAGTTCGATGGTTATTATGCCAGCGACATCAGCGCCTATATTAGTCTGGCGGGGCTGACGAATTATCCCGTGGTGCTCACGAATATCGCGGTTAATGGCGGCGTTGCCACACCGGGCGGCGGCAACGTCGAAGTGTGTCTCGACATTGAAATGGTGCTGTCCATGGCGCCGGGCGTTTCCAAGATCATCGTCTATGAAGCGCCCAATGGCAGCACGGCGTGGTCAACCATTTTGAGCCGCATCGCCAATGACAATCTCGCGCGGCAGATCGGCTGCTCGTGGGGCAACACGACTCCCGGCGCGAAAGATCCCACCTCCGAAACCATCTTCAAACAGATGGCGGCGCAGGGACAGTCATTCTTCAACGCCTCGGGTGATTCCGACGCGTTCACAAATGGCATTCCTTTTCCGTCCGAAAGCACGAACATCACGCAGGTCGGCGGCACCATTTTGAGCACCACCGGCCCGGGCGGTGATTGGATGGGCGAAGTCTCGTGGAATCGGAATAACGGCGTCGGCACCGGCGGCGGCGTCAGCGCCAACTACAGCATTCCCGTTTGGCAACAAGGGCTCAGCATGACGAGCAACCACGGTTCCACCACGCTGCGCAATGTGCCGGACGTGGCGATGACGAGCGAAAGCGTGCTCGTCATTTTCAACAACGGCACGACCGGCTCAGCGGGCGGAACGAGTTGCGCCGCGCCGTTGTGGGCGGGCTTCATGGCGCTCGTCAACCAACAGGCGGCGGCGGTCGGCCAGGCCCCGGTTGGTTTTATCAACCCCGCCGTTTACGCCATCGGCAAGAGTTCCCTTTACAATTCCTGCTTTCACGACACCGTGGCCGGTGACAATTACAACGCCAGCAGCCCGACGAATTTTCCGGCGGTCGCTGGCTACGACCTTTGCACCGGCTGGGGCACGCCCAACGGCACCAACCTGATCAACGCTCTGGTCTGGCCGCCGCCGATATTCCTGACCACGCCCGCCAGCCGGAATGTGACCAACGGTGCGAATGTCAGCTTCAGTGCCACGGTCGGTGGGGCGGCCCCGTTCACCTGCCAGTGGTTATTCAATGGCGCGACTCTGTCCGATGGCGGAAATATTTCTGGGGCGAGCAGCAATATTTTGTCCATCACGCCGGCCACAACCAATGACCTCGGCAGCTACCAGTTGGTGGTTTCCAATCTCACCGGTGTCAGCACCAGCACTGTGGCACTGTTGAACGTCGGGTTCGCGCCCGTCGTTGCCACGCCACCGACCAGCCAGTTGGTTGTTTCCGGCAGCAATGCCGTATTCGCCGCGCCGGCGGATGGCTCTTCACCCTTGGCGTATCAATGGCGAAATAATGGAACCAATCTGGCCAATGGCGCTGGGATTTCAGGCGCGACGAGCGATGTGCTCGCGCTCACCGCCGTCACCACCAACCGCAGCGGCAACTATAGCCTCTACGTGACCAACTTGTTTGGCGTCGTCACCAGCAGCGTCGCGGTCTTAACCGTGGTGATGCCGGCGTCCATCGCCAGTTCCTCGCTCACCAACCGCACGGTTGAATGCGGCCGACATACCAATACATTTGCCATCACCGCCGCCGGCACCGCGCCGAGAGCCATTCAATGGAGTCTGGACGGCGTGCCCGTCACCGGCGCGACCAATTCCAGTCTGGCGCTGACCAATCTGCATCTGCCCAACCACACGCTTTCTGTCGTCGTCACCAATCTATACGGAAGCGTGACCAGTAATACGTTGGTGACAGTGCGCGATACCTTGGCCCCCGTCATTGCGCTGATTGGGAGCAACCCGATTTACATTGAGCTCGGCAGCGCGTTCACCGATCCCGGCGCGACGGCGAGCGATCTCTGCGCGGGTTCGCTGGCCGTGGCCACCACCGGAATCGTCAATGCCAGTGCGGTTGGAACCAATGTGCTCACTTACAAGGCCGAGGACGGGAATGGCAACACCAACACCGCCACGCGCAGCGTCATCGTGCGCGACACCACGCCGCCGGTGATCGCGTGGAGCATCACGAATCTGTTTTTGGTCGCGGACGCGAATTGCAGCGCGCTGATGCCGGACGTGACCGGAACCAATTTTGTGCTCGCCAGCGATTTGTCCGGCGCGCTCACCCTGTCGCAAAAGCCCACCAACAACACGGTGTTATTCCTGGGAACCAATCTCGTCGTCATCACGGCGAAGGATGCTTCGGGCAACACCGCCACTTCGACCAATAACATCATCGTGTCCGAGCAAACCCCGCCGGTCATTTTGACTGCGCCGCAAAGCCAGACGAACACCGTCGGTGGCCCGGCGAATTTCAGTGTCGCCGCCACGGCTTGCACTCCGCTCGCCTACCAGTGGTTTTACAATGACACGGCGCTCCCGGCCAAAACCAACCGCACGCTGACTCTTTCCAGTCTTAATTCCACCGCGGCCGGAAGCTATTTTGTGGTCGTCAGCGCTGCGGGTGGGGCCAGCACCAGCGCCGTCGCCACGTTGACGGTTAATTTGATTGCCGCCAACCTGACCTTGATTTCTTCCGCCAATGCTGCGGGTTTCAACGAAAGCGTCAATTTCACCGCCGCCGTTTCGCCGGCCAGCGCCAGCGGCTTCGTGCAGTTTTTCACCAACGCGGCTGTGTTCGGATTCGTTACCGTGGTCGCCGGCCAAGCCGTCAGCGCGCCGCTCACCTCGCTGCCGCGCGGCACCAATTTCATCACCGCC
This sequence comes from uncultured Verrucomicrobia subdivision 3 bacterium, assembly GCA_903850425.1. GTDB lineage: Bacteria > Verrucomicrobiota > Verrucomicrobiia > Limisphaerales > UBA11358 > UBA11358. The sequence continues at coordinate 48,030 of CAINLR010000017.1, forward strand.
ATCTATTCGGGTGACGCGACGCATGTGCGCGCCACGAATACGTTCGCGCAAATCGTCACCAATCATCCGCCCACGGCGACCGCCGCCTTCTACACGCGCTACGCCGGTTTTCCCCTGAGCCTGGCCGTGGCCGAACTGGCGACACACTGGGCGGATGTGGATGGCGATGCGCTGGCGCTCGCCGGGGCCAGTGTCAGCACCAACGGTGTGGCGCTCACGAACAGCGCTGGCACGCTCGTTTATTTTAATTCCAATAGCGTGCCCGACCAATTCGTTTGCACGATCAGCGACGATTGGGGCGGCACCAATGTTCAACTCGTCAACATTGATGTGGTCTTGCCCGCCATCAGCGGCGTCACGGTCACTCCGGCCGGCGCCGTCTTGCTGAACGCCACGGGTGCCCCTGGCGGCACTTACATTCTGGAACAGACCTTGGATTTGCTTTCCGCCGCCAACTGGCAACCGGTCGCTACGAATACCCTCGGCCCGGAGGGTGTCTGGCTGTTCAACGACGCGCAGGCGACTAATTCGCCGCAACAATTCTATCGGCTCAAGCTGGCGCCGTAATCCAGCAACTTGCCCGCCGCGCGAAAAAAAGTAACATGGCTGCGTGAGCCAGTTTCTCTCGTCGCTCGAAAGCGAAATCCAGTCGCGCGGTTTGCTGCCGCGCGGCGCGAAAGTTCTCGTCGCCGTTTCGGGCGGCGTGGACTCGCTGGTGCTGCTGCATGCGCTTCATCTGCTGGCGGGCAAGCATGGCTGGAAAATTTTCGTGGCGCATTTCAATCACCAGCTTCGCGGCCGGGCCAGTGATGCGGATGAAAAGCTGGTCCGCCGGGCTGCCGCGGTTCTGAAGTTGCCGATTGCGGTTGAAAGTGCGGAGGTCAAAGCGTTCGCCCAGAAGTCAAAATTCTCCATCGAAATGGCGGCGCGTAAACTGCGCCACGAGTTTTTTGCGCGGACGGCGAAACAACAAAAGAGTTCCATCGTGGCTCTCGCGCATCATGCGGACGACCAGGTGGAGTTGTTCTTTTTGCGCGTCTTGCGCGGTGCCGGCGGCGAAGGCCTGGCGGGAATGAAATGGCGTTCACCTTCGCCCGTGGAGCACAAGCTCACGCTGGTCCGACCGCTGCTGGCCTGCACCAAAGCCGGCCTGCGGGCGTTCGCGCGTGAAAGCAAAATCCGTTTTCGCGAGGATGCGACGAATACCTCCGCCGATTTTCTACGCAACCGAATTCGCCATGAACTCATTCCGCTGTTGCAAACGAGTTATCAGCCGGGACTGGCCAAAACAATTTTGCGGCTGATGGAAATTGTCGGGGCGGAATCTGACTTTGTTGGCGAAGCGGCGCAGCAATGGCTTAGTGGCCGCGGACGGGCGTCGGCTCAAAACAAAAGTCAGAGCCTACTCACGTCGACGGCTACCATTGAAAAACATAGCTTTGCGAGTCTGTCTGTCGCAGTGCAGCGGAAAGTGGTGCAACGCCAACTGCTGGCGCTGGGTGTGGCGGCGGATTTTGAACTGATCGAGCCGCTCCGCAAAACGCCGGACCACTGGGTCAGCGTGCGCGCCGGTTGGTCGGTCGCGCGCGATGGAGCGGGGAAGGTTCGGTTGCAGGAACAATTTGAAGCGCAATTCCAAGCCGATGAACTTGCATTTACCTTGCAGGGCAGGGCAGGGCAGGTGGAACTTGGCGGCAAAGAAATTTGCTGGCGTTTGACGCCGGCCAAGAAATTTGTCCGGCCGCAATCTCAAACCGGCGGGGAAGTTTTCGACGCGGACCAAATTGGGAACGAACTTATTTTGCGCCATTGGCGGGCCGGCGACCGTTTCCAGCCGCTGGGCTTGCCGTCGCCGGTGAAACTGCAGGACTTATTCGTGAACGCAAAAATTCCCCGCGCCCGGCGGCACGAACTGGTGGTGGCGACGACGCGGACGGGCGAGATTTTCTGGGTGGAGGGTTTGCGGATGAGCGAACGCTTCAAGTTGACAGCGGCGACGCGGTGTCAGTTGGTCTGGAAATGGAGCTGAATTCATGGCGCGCGAGCGTGCATTTCCGCCGGGTGGTCTGACCGCAAGTCGGCGGCAACTGCGCGGCAATTCTTTTATTTGCGAGTGGTGGAATCCAGTGGTAGCGTTAGCCGCAATTAACCTATGAATAAACATCAGTTGCCCACCTCGCGCCGCACTTTTCTTAAATCCACGCTGACCCTGCCGGTCGCGCTGGCCGCCGCCCCGTCGCTGCTGACGCAATCCGCCCGCGCCGCTGATGCGCCCGCCGCCGCCGCCAGCGAACCCTTGCCCCGCCGCCAACTTGGCAAGGATGGTCCGCAGGTCACGATGTTGAGCATGGGTGGCATGATGGCGGCGTTAAGCCCGGACTACATTGACATCGCCTGGTCCATGGGCATTCGCTATTTCGACACGGCTCATAGCTATCTCAACGGTCGCTCGGAAAAAATCTTCGCGCAGTGGCTGGCCAAATATCCCGAGCGCCGCAAAGAAATCTTTCTCGTTTCCAAAGACAATCCGCGCCAGGGCCCGGAGCAGATGCTGGAATCCATTGACCAGCGGCTAGCGGCGTGTGGGACGACTTATCTCGACGCTTTTTACATCCATGGCATTGGCGGCGCGAATCACCTGGGCTGGCCCAAGAGCGACGCCTTCAAAACGACGGCGGCGGCCCTGAAGAAATCCGGCAAGGTCAAGATGTTTGGTTTTTCCTGTCATGACGGGATGCTGACAGATTATCTGAACGCGGCGGCGGAGAGTGGAAATGTTGACATCATCATGCTGGCGTTCAATCCGTTTTATGAAAAAGGCGGCGCCTTCGACAAGGCGCTGGATGCCTGCCACCAAGCCGGCATCGGCCTCGTCGCCATGAAGACGATGCGCACCACCAAAGACGTGCCGAAGCGACTGCCGGAACTCGACAAACTTGGCCTCACCACGCATCAGGCCGTGCTGCATTCCGCCTGGAGCGACCCGCGCATTTCCGCCGTCTGCAACATGATTGACAACGTGGATCAGATGACCGCCAGCACCGCCGCCGCGCGCAGTTACAAGGCTCCGCTCAAATTCGCGCACATGGAATTGCTCAAGGAGACCATCCTGGCCAGCCGCCGCACGATGTGCACCGGTTGTCCATCCTGCGAAGCGTTCGCAAAGCAAACTGGCTTTGCGTTCCACGACATTTCCCGCTTCGTTACCTACTACGAGCAGGATGGCAATACCGAGGCGCGGGAATACTACCATGCGCTTCCGGTGGAGGTCCGCGACGCATCGCAAGTGGATCTCGCTGCGTTGCGCGACGGCTGTCAGTTCAAAACGGACTATCCGGAAATCATGCGCCGCGCCGAACGTTACTTCGCCTGAATATGAAAAAGCCCGCTCTCTCCCGCCGCAATTTTCTCCGCAACGCGATGATCGCGCCCGCCGGTCTGGCGCTGGCCTCGTCCCTTTCCGCGAAGGCAGCGGACGAAGCCAAGCCCGCCGCGCCGGTGGCTGCGCTGGTCCCCACCCGCAAGCTGGGCAAGAACGGCCCGGAAGTGAGCATGTTGAGTTTGGGCGGCGATCTGCCGGCTTACAGCGTGGAGCATCTCGATGTCGGCTGGTCGCTCGGCATTCGCTATTTTGACACGGCCTCGATGTATGGCGGCGGCAACGACGAAACCAAGGTTCAGGAATGGCTCACGAAATATCCCGAACGCCGCAAAGACCTGTTCTTGGTGACCAAAGATCATCCGCGCACGCCGGAGCAGATGATTGAAATGGTGGACCGCCGGTTGGAAAAATTGAAGACGAGCTATCTCGATCTTTTTTTTATCCACGGCCTCAATGCACGCGAGTATGGACCGGAGTCTTTGGAATGGCCGAAAAGCGACACATTGAAAAAAGTCGCGGACAAACTCAAGAGCTCCGGCAAAGTAAAGCTAGTTGGCTTTTCCTGTCACGACGGACAGGCCAACGAATACCTGACCGCCGCCGCGCAAGGCGGATTTCTTGACGCCATCATGGTCAAATACACGCCGTTCTTCACGAAGGGCGATGGTTTTGACAAAGCTCTCGATGCCTGCCACGCGGCGGGCATTGGCCTGATCGCAATGAAAACATTGCGCAACGCCGCCGACTCGCCGAAGCGCCTGCCGGAATTTGACAAGCTCGGCCTCACGACGCATCAGGCGTTGCTGCAAGCCTGCTGGAGTGATCCGCGCATCGCCGCCGTTTGCAACCGGATGCAAAATGCGGACAATATTCAGACCAGCGTCGCCGCTGTGCGCGCCTACAAAGCCCCGCTGAAAATGGCGCACATGGAATTGCTCCGCGAAACGCTGATGGCCAGCCGCCGCGTGATTTGCCCTGGCTGTCCCGCCTGCGATAAGATGGCCGCAGAATTGGATTTTGCTTTCCACGACATTTCGCGTTTCGTCATGTATTATGAACAAGACGGCGATCTCCGGGCGCGCGAGCAATATCATCAGTTGTTAGCCGCTCATCGCGACGCGTCGGACGTGGACCTCACCGCACTGCGCGACGCCTGCCAGTTCAAAGTGGATTATCCCGAAATCATCCGCCGCGCGGAACGCTATTTCGCCTGATGCCGCCGCCCTGAACCGGCCAATTAAATGAAACCTGCGGCGTCTGTGTCCGTCTCATGTGGCGGTTCTCGAAACTGAATTCATGGCGAACGAAAAAAAATCCGGAGGCGGCAACCGCAAACAGTTTGTCCGCTCCAGAATTTCGCTGGGCGAGCGGATTTCAAGTGTTGTTATCTTCGTTTTGCTCGCAGGCATTGGCGTCGCGATCGACATCAAAGGAAAACATTTTGACCCGAATCTCTTCGCCGTCCGCACTGAATCGTTGAACTCCACCAAGGCAGCGGTTGAGGGCAAGGCCGGCACGGCGAGTTCAACCCCGGCAGCCAAATCCGTGGTTGAAACTGCGGTCGCCGAAAAGCCGGCCGTTTCTGAAGAGGGCGCCGCCGAAGGCGGCGCGGAACCTCCTGGCGGCGCGCCCAAAATCGCGATAAAAAGCGAGCCGCTGGAAATTTCGCTCGCCGGCCTCAAGCCGATGTCGCCCACGGAATTTTACAACTCCGATAATTTGTTCGAAAAAATTGACGGTCGCGCGCCGGCCTATCAAGGCTTCAACGTCCAACAACTGCGTTGCCGCTCTTTTAATGTTGTGGCGCTGTCTGGCAGTTATGTGGACGTTTACGAATATCGTTTCGACTCGCCCGTGGACGCGTTCGGCATGTTCGCACTGGAGCGCGACCCGAAGGGCCAGTCACTCGACTTTGCGCCTGACGGTTATTCTGGTGAGATGGGTTACTTTTATCGGCAAGGCGCGGTGTATGTCCAAATTATCGCGTCGGACGTAAAACCAGAAACGCTGGCGCTAGCCAAAGCTGTCGCGCTCAACCGCGCCAAAGCATTACCGGCGGATGATCATGGTCTCGCGGGGCGCCGCAAGCTGCCCGTTGCCGGCATGATCGCCGACACCGTTTCGTTTGTGCCCGAAAACGCGCAAGGGCAGGCGGTGTTCAAGGACGTGTTCCAAGCCAAATACAAATTTGAAGACGCGGAGTTGCCGTATTTCGTCATGGTCACCACGCCCGATGACGCGGCCAAGGCGTGGAAATCGTTTCAAGATTTCTGCGGACGGTTCGGCAAAGCGGAGAATTTGCCGGAGGTGAACGGCGGCAAGATTTTCAGCGCCCAGGTTTTCGGCAAATGGAAAGTGGTCTATCAGCGCGAGGGCGAACTCGGCGGCGTGTTTGACGCGGGGGATGCTGGCAAGGCGCGGGGGTTCATCGAAAAGTATTTGCGCGGCGAGATTAAGTGAATAGATTAGCTAACAATTAACATGAGTGCCACGAACCCTAAAGGCCCTTCGCCGCCGCCGGAAGATTCCGTCAGTCGCCGCGAGTTTCTCGTTCGCCTCGGCGTCACCGGTGCGCTGATTGCCGGTTCCGGTCTGGCCGCGAAGAAACTCTGGCAGCCGAAACATTTTGTTCCCGGTTTTGAACAAACCAAAGGTTCGCAGTTGCGTAGCTACGCGCCAGAGGCCAGCAAAGTGCTCCCGTCACTCGCCATTGCGCACGGCACGGAGCATGAGAAAACCATCCGCGCCGCCCTGGCTGCGCTCGGTGGCATGGGGCGGTTCATCCAAAACGGCGACGTGGTGATGATCAAACCAAATGTTGCTTTCGATCGTCCCCCCGCGCTGGCGGCGACGACGCATCCGGATGCGCTGCGGGCGGTGGCGAAGCTGTGCTTCGAGGCGGGCGCGCACAAAGTCATCATTGCGGACAATCCCATTAATTCCCCAACCGGCTGTTTTCTCAAGAGCGGCATCACCGCCGTTGCCTCGGAAATGAATCTGGATTTGATGTATCCGGAGACTAATTCTTTCGCGCCACTTTCACTCACGGGCGAGATTTTGAAGGAATGGACTTTCTTCAACACGCCGTTCAAGCAGGCGACCAAAGTGATCGGCCTCGCGCCGTGCAAAGATCACAATTTGTGTCACGCCTCGATGACGACGAAAAACTGGTATGGTCTTCTCGGTGGTCGCCGCAACCAATTTCACCAGCACATCCACAGCATCGTTTCCGATTTTGCACTGATGATGAAGCCGACGCTGGTCATCCTCGACGGCATGAGCGTGCTGATGAGCAACGGCCCGACCGGCGGGCGGCTCTCGGACGTGAAAGTGATGAACACGATCGTCGCCGGCACCGATATGGTGGCCGTGGACAGCTATGGCTATTCGCACTTGCTGGAACGTGACATCGCCGAGCTGACTTATTTGCACAAGGCGAATGATCGCGGCCTCGGCCAAATTAATTGGAAGGACACGCTCTACAAAGAGGTTCAAGCGTGAAGTTCAAATTCAATTTTCAAGATTGGCTCAAGCTCCGCAACGTCCGCCGCGTCGCGCAGGTTTTCTTCTTCAGCCTGTTCCTGTTTTTTGTTTTCGTCACCGACCTGCGTTATCTCAAAGGCTATCCGGTCTCGCTGTTTCTGGAACTTGACCCGCTCGTCGCTTTCGCCACGGCCATCACTACGCACACGGTTTACATGGGGTTGATGTGGAGCTTGCTGTTGATCTTGCCGACACTGTTGTTTGGCCGGATTTTCTGCAACTGGATTTGTCCCTACGGAATTTTGCATCACTTCACCGGTTGGCTGCTCGGCAAAAGTCGGGCGGAAGAACGCGAGCGCATCGAGGCCAATCGTTACAAAAAATTGTATTCGCTGAAATACGTCATCCTCATCGCGATGATCGCGGCGGCCATCGGCGGCACGCTGCAAATCGGCTGGCTGGATCCCATCTGCCTGTTCCATCGCTCGATGAGCACGGTCATTCTGCCACTCATTAATTTATTCGTGCCGTCGAGCGTTTACGTCCGCCAATATTTTCATGTCGGCGCGTGGGTGATTGGTTTCATTTTGCTGTTCCTCGTCGGGATGAACCTCGTCATCCCGCGCTTCTTCTGTCGCGTGCTGTGCCCGCTCGGTGCGTTTCTGGGCACGCTCTCAACCGTGGCGCTGTGGCGCATTGACCGCGATACCACCAAATGCGTGGATTGCGATCTCTGCCTGAAAAGCTGCGAAGGCGCTTCGGATCCACAGACGCAGTTGCGCAAGAGCGAATGTTTTGTCTGCTTCAACTGCATTGAGGACTGCCCAGAGGACGCGCTCTCATTCAAATTTTTGCCACAACTCAAGCGTGAAGTTACCACGCCGGTCGTCACCGGACGCCGCGCGTTTCTGGGCACGTTGATCGGGTTGGGTTTTTATGCCTTTGGCCGCACGTCGGGCGCGAGCGCGCGGAACTACGACAAAAAAGTCATCCGCCCGCCCGGTTCCGTGGAGGAAATAGATTTTCTCGACCGCTGCATCAAGTGCGACCAGTGCATCCGCACCTGCCCGACGAACGTGCTCCAACCCGCGTTGATGGAATCCGGCCTCGAAGGCATCTGGACACCGATCCTCAACATGAAGCTCGGTGCGTGCGACGTGAACTGCGTCCTCTGCGGCCAAGTCTGTCCGACCGGCGCGATCCAGCGGATCACCATCGAGGAAAAAACCGGCACCGGGCCGTTTGAAAAGGAAGGGCCGATCAAGCTGGGCACCGCGTTCTTTGATCGCGGGCGTTGCCTGCCGTGGGCGATGGAAACCCCGTGCGTCGTCTGCGAGGAAGTCTGCCCGGTTTCACCGAAGGCAATTTTTTCCCGCGAAGTGACCATCACCAAACGCGACGGCACGCCGATCACGCTGCGCCAGCCTTACATGGATCCCGCGTTGTGCATTGGCTGCGGCATTTGCGAACACGAATGTCCCGTCACCGACGAGGCCGCCATCCGCGTCACGGCCGTGGGCGAAACCCGCTCGCGCGACCGCCGCCTGCTGATGGACGGCGGCGTGACCAGTTCCGTGCGCGATTTGGAAAAACGACCGCGGTAAATAATCGCCCTTCCGACAGCCCCGTGTTTCATCCGCGCGGGAAGCCGGCGCTACGCTGCTTTCGCCCGCCCGAAAGCGGTGTCGCCGCTGTCCTCCGCTACTGAACTCCAAGACGACCAAGCGTTCGGCAAGCCGTAAAGTTATTTTCCAACCTGCGATCTCTGCTTGAGCATCCAGCGTTGGATTCGGTATTTTAACTGCATGAATCAACTGATTGCGATTGTGCGTTTAGGGCCAGCGTTTTTGTTTTTTGTCGGCTGGTTGGCGCTGACTCCGCAGACCAGTCAGGCCACCATACTGGTCGTGACCAATCTGGCGAACAACGGTCCGGGCACCTTGCGGACGCTGCTGCCCACCGCGCGCAACGGCGACGTCATCACGTTCGCGGTGACGGGTCTGATCACCAACATCAACGGCGGCGGCTTTGTCATCAGCAACAACCTCAGCATCGTCGGCCCCGGTCCGGACGTGCTGACCATCTTGTGCACGAACTGGTATGCCGGCTTCGTCGTCAATAGCGGTGCCACTTCGAGCATATCGGGATTGACCATTACCCATTGCGGCATCGCCGTCAGAAATTCCGGGAGCCTGACGGTGAGTAATTGTGGGTTCACGGGTAATTACGCTTCAGGCGGCAGTGTCAACCTCAGCAACGGTTCATCGGGAGGATCCGGCAGTGGCGGCGGCGCCATTTACAACCTCGGCGTGCTGATGGCGGTCAACAGCCAGTTCTTTAATAATGGGGCCGGCGGCGGCGGCTGGGGCAGTCCGATTCCGCAGTATGAACTTTACGGACCCAATGCCTACACCACGGGCGGCAACGGTGGCAACGGTGGCAGCGGCGGCGCGATTTATGATGTTGGCACGGCCAGCTTCCAGAGCTGCACCTTTGGCGGGAATACCGCCGGGAACGGTGGTTGGGGCGGTTATGGCGAAAGCGGCACGGGCAGTTACGCGAGCGGCAGCCACGGAGTCAATCCCGGTCCGGGCTATACCGGCGGCAACGGCGGTGAGGGCGGCCACGGCGGCGCGGTGTTCACCGCCACCGGCGCGAAGTTCGTCAACTGCACCTTTTTCGGCAACACCGCCGGTGCCGGCGGACCCGGCGGACCCGGCGGCAATGCCTACCTGCCGAATAATTACTACGCCCCTTATGTCGGTGGCCACGGCGGCAATGCGGGCAACGCCGGCAGCGGCACGATTTACTGCACCGGCACCTGCCAAATTGTTGCCTGCACGTTCTTCAACAACTCCGCCGGCTCTGGCGGCAGCGCTGGGAACGGCGGCAATGGCTCAACCGATCTCAGCGGCAACGGCGGCAGCGGCGGCAGCGGCGGCAACGCCGGCTACGGTGGCAGCGGCGGCGCGATCTATGGCCCGCGCACCAGCGGAGCCGATTTTACCTTCCAAAATGTTTTGATCGCCGGCAACAGTTACGGTTATGCCGGCTCGGCAGGTTCCGCCGGTTCGAGCAGCGGCAGTAATATCATCGGCACTCCCGGCACCAACGGCCTCGGTTCGGTGGAAGGCACCGGGCCGGATCTGTCGGGCTTCTTTACTTCGCACGGACACAACCTCGTCAGCCTCGGCGATGGCTCCGCCGGCTTCACGAACAACGTGCGCGGCGACATCGTTGGCAACGGCTCGGCGATTGACGCGATGGTGAATGGCTTGGCCGACAATGGTGGCCCGGTAAACACGTGCTCATTGCAAGCCGGCAGTCCGGCCTTGGACGCCGGCGATGATGCGTTGCTGGGCAGTCCCTGGTTTCTGACCACCGACGCGCGCGGCTATGCGCGTAAGTCTGGCGCTCACGTGGACATCGGCGCGTATGAATTCGCGGTGCTATCCACTCCGGTCATCGGCCACGTTTCTATGACAGTTGACGGCGCACAGTTAACCGTCACCAACACGCCCGGAGTGACGTTCGAGGTGTTCGGCACCACCGACCTCACACTGCCGGCGGCCAATTGGGATGATCTCGGCCCGATGAACGAAGTTACGCCCGGAGTGTTCCAATGGACGGACACCAGTTATGGCGATTATGACTCCCGATTTTTCCGGCTGCGAAGTCCATAGTCTGCAAGCATAATTCGCTTTTCCATGACCACCCCAACCACCTCCGGTCAACGCCCGCGCACCTGCCGGGCTTGCGGCAAGAAATTTGAATATCCGGTCAAGGGCAGCGCCGCCACGCGCCATCATTGCGACGACTGCGTGTCCGTTCCCGCCGAGACGCGGAAAATTCTGGAGCGCCTCAACAACCGCGTGACGCAACTGGAAAACCAACTCCGTCGCCAGCAGGAAAAACCCGCTGCGCCGACCGCGTAGGCGTTGGTTGCCTTGCCAATTTCCTCCTCGCCCGCCGCGAAACAATGCCACGCGGGTTGCCTTGCCGCCCACGGACGTTCCCGGTCGGCGGGAGGCCGTGTTTAGGCCGGAGGCTCCTATTAACTCAATAAAGTTAAGGCTATGGTTGACGGACCAGTTTGGCTGCGGCATATTCGCAACCCAGCACTCGACTCCACCCGCCTGTGGCCAATTCATGCCACATGACAAAGGTGATTGAATGCTGTTGAGTAAGCCCAATCAATAATGTCTGCCAACCTCGTTACCCAATTACGTCGTCTTGCCCCATGCCTGACGGCGGCCGGTTGGTGAACATACAACCTCCAACACCAAACACCCCCGCCCCAGTAATACCGCAATACCTTTTTAACACAACCCCACCCCCTAAATGAAAACACCAAAACTTAACTCTCGATTGATTCTCGCCGCCGGCTTATGCCTGCTGAGCGCGTTCACGCCCCGCGCGCAGGCCAATGACTGGAACGCCGGCACCGACTATTGGAATAATGCCGTCAACTGGAATGGCGGAATCCCGGACGACTCCGGTGGCTGGGCCATCGGTAACATCGGCAACAATGGCACGGCCATTGTCAGCAATGCGCCTCCGCACGTCAGCGAGGCTTGGGCCGGCAACAACGGAACGGCCGGCAATATCTGGGTGACCAACGGCGGCACTCTCAACGTGGACAACTGGCTGGTCGTGGCGCGCAACGACGCGAACGGCAACACCCCTTTGTCCACCCTCACCGTCAGCGCCGGCGGGGTGATCAATAAAGGCGGCGATGGTTTCCTGATTTCTGACAACAACAACGGCAACGGACAGATGTTTGTTACCGGCAACGGCATCGTGAACGTGACCGGCGGCTGGAACAGCATCGGTAACAGCGCGGCCGGCGGCACGTTGACCTTGCAGGACAACGCCGTTTACAATGCGCTCGGCCGCGACTGGAACGTTGGCGACTACGGCGCTGGCCGCGGTGTGGTTTACATCAAAGACAACGCCACGCTCAACGTCAATCGCTTCTGGCTCGGCAAAGGCGGCACCTCGGTGGGTGCGCTGTATCAGACCGGTGGCACGGTCAACGACACCGGCGGTGGCAACGAGTGGACCTTCGGTGGCGATGGCAGCGGAGATACCGCCACCAGCGGCTTTTACAGCCTCGCCGGCGGCACGTTGACCTGTCCGGATAACTTTCAAGTCGGCCGTTATGGTAAGGGCTTGCTTTATCAGAGCGGTGGCACGAACACCCAGAGCGGTTGGTGTGATACCGCCCGCAATCCGGGCTCCATCGGCGTCACCTGGCTGACCGGCGGTTTGCTCCAGCATACCGGCACGGGAACGCGCTATTTCGTCGCCGAGCAAGGTCGCGGCGAAGTGACCGTCTCCGGCTCCGGCATCTTGGATACGGCGGTGAACATTGTCATCGGCGGTGCGGGCATCGCGGTGGGCACCTTGAATCTTAACAACGGCGGCACACTGCGTGTGCCGGGCGTTGACCACTGGGGTGGCACGTCGTCGTATTTGAATTTGAATGGCGGAACCGTGGTCGCGAAAGTGTCCAATAGTTCCTTCATGATCGGCAATTTGACCGAAGTTGCCGTTTATGCCGGCAACGCGGTGTTTGATACCGCTGGCAATAACGTGACCGTGGCTCAGAATTTGATTGGTGCCACTGGCAGCGGCGTGCAAAGCATTGCGGTGACCGATGGCGGTGCGGGTTATTTGACTCCGCCGATTGTCACGATTGACGCCAGCGGCGTAGGCAGCGGCGCAACGGCCGTGGCCCAGATTAATCCGGTTACGGGCAAAGTCACCAACGTCGTGGTGACCTGCTCCGGTTATGGCTACACTGGCACTCCTGGCGTTTCCGTAGTGGGTGGCGGGTCTTCGGCTGACGCGACGCTCACGGCAGCGGCTCCGGTCGCTCTGACGGCTGGCGGTCTGACCAAAAATGGTAACGGCACACTGACACTTACGGGTGCCAACACCTATACCGGCGCGACGGTCGTGAACGCGGGCACGCTGGTGAACAACACCGCTTCCACCGGTTCCGGCAGTGTGACCGTTGCCAACGGCGCGGGCTATGGCGTTAAGGTCCTCGTCGCTGGCACTCAGTTGACTAATTCCAGCCTCACTTTGGGCACTTCGGCGGCGACCTCGTTTGCCTTTGACTTGGGCGGTGACGGCAATCCGGCCGTGGCTCCTTTGGTGGTGACCGGCGTGCTGGCGGTCAATGGCACCAACACCGTGAACATTGCCGACGCACTGCCACAGGCGCTTCCGCAGTTTGCGCTGATCAAATATGGTTCCAAAACGGGCGCTGGCAAATTTGTCCTCGGCACCCTGCCTACCGGCGTTCAGGCGACCTTGATTGATAACACGGCCAACAAGTCCATTGACCTGTTGATCACCAGCGTGGGTCTGCCCCGTTGGGATGGCCGGGTGGCCGGCGCGGTCTGGGATATCAACACGACGACCAACTGGATCGAACTGAGCACGGGGCTGGCGACGAAGTATAAAGACACCTTCCCGGTTTTGTTTGATGACGCGGCCCTGGGCAGCACGACGATCAACCTCACGGCCAACGTTCTGCCGGGCGCGATCTCGATCAGCAATTCGACGCTGAACTACATCCTCAACGGCACGGGCAAGATCGGCGGCACCGCCGGAATCACCAAACAGGGTTCCAACACGTTCTCGATTGCCAATGCCCTCAATGATTACACCGGCGCAACCGTGATTCTCGGCGGGACGCTCGCCGTGACCAACCTCGCCAACGGCGGTGCAGCCAGCGCCATCGGCAAGTCCACTTCTGATCCGGCCAACCTCGTGCTCGCCGGTGGCACTTTGAGCTACTCGGGACCGGCGGTCACTGTTGATCGTGGTTACTCGGTTCAATCCGCTGCAGGCATCATTGATGCCGAGAGCAACTTTGGTTTGAGTGGTGCGACGACCGTCGGGCTCGGCGGTTCAACCATCAAAGCCGGGCCGGCGCAGTTGACTTATACGGGCGCGGGCATCAAGGAACACAACAGCTATCGCATGAACTACGGAACCGTGCTCTTCGACGGCACCGGCGTGGCGCAGACCAACCACAACCAAGGTGAAATGTGGGTTGGTGCCATCCCCGACACGAGCGCGTCCATGGTGGTGAGCAACACCATTCTGAACATTGATAGCTGGCTGGCGATTGCGCGGGGCAATGGTAGTGTGGGCAATACCTCCAGCGTCACGCTCTATAACGCCAAAATGAGATCCGGCGCTTTCTCAATGGGTTACGATGGTGGTCTGGCTGGCAATCTGGAAATGCCGTCCTTCACCTTCAATGGCAACTCCACCTTCACCAATAATGGTGACTCTAACATCGGCGAAAGCACTGGCTCCACCGCGACCATGCTGCTGAAAAATACTTCCGCCTTCTATTCGCAAAATCGCGTTCACCTGGGCTGGCATTCTGGAGCCACTGCCTTTCTGACCCTCGCGGACTCCAGCACCATGATGGTCAACGCTTGGTTCTCGGTGGCCAACGAAGGCGGCACGGGCACGCTTACCTTAAAGGATAACAGCAGCCTTTATGTGCTCCAAGACATGAACGTCACGGATGTGAATACCGGGAATGGTGAACTCGACGTTCAGAACAACGCCCAACTCATCTTCGGCAGTTGCTTCATCGGCAAAGGTGTCGGCAGTTCTGGCGTGGTGAACCAATCCGGCGGCGCGCTCATCGGCCGGGCCGATGGTAACGAAATGCACGTTGGTTTCCACGGTCAAGGCACTTACACCATGAGTGGCGGCAGTATCACATTGAACAATCATTGGTTCGTCGTCGGTCGTTATGCCGATGGCCCGGGCGAGTTCAACCTAAACGGGGGCATCATCGTTCACAACACCACGGGCAAGCGCGTGCAAATCGGCGAGGACGGCACAGGCGTCCTCAACGTCAATAGCGGCTCGCTCTCGACGATTGGCAACGAACTGGCCATCGGCCTCAATGCCAGTGGCAACGGCACGGTCAACCTCAACGGCGGTTCCATCACGGCCCGCCGCGTCATCGGCATCAATGGCGTCAGTGCGTTTAACTTCAACGGCGGTCTGTTGCGCGCCGGGCCCAACGCCCAGGCCGACTTCATGACCGGCATTGGCAACGCCTTGGTATTGGTCGGCGGCGCGAAAATTGATACCGACACCAACACGGTCAACGTTGCGCAATCCTTGCTGGATGGCGATGGCCTGGGCGGCGGTTTGACCAAGACCGGTAACGGCACCCTGCGTTTGAATGGCGCCAATACTTACACGGGCACCACAACGGTCAGCGCCGGCACGCTCGGCGGCAACGGCACCATCGCCGGTCCCGTGATGATCGCGGCAGGGGCCACGTTCTCGCCCGGTTCCTCCATCGGCACGCTCACCATCAACAACACGTTGAGCCTCGCCGCCGGCAGCACGACGGTTTTGGAAGTCAATAATACGACCGCCACGAATGACTTCATAACCGGCACCAGCTTGGCCATCAACAACGGCGGCACTTTGGTGCTGAAAAACCTGAGCGGCGCACTGAAAGCGGGCGATTCATTCACGGTGTATGGTCCCGGAACCTACAGCGGTTCTTTCAGCAGCGTGGTTTCACAGACTCCCAATCAGTTGGTGACGTGGGATGTCGATCAGTTGAAAGCGGGTGGCAATGGTAAGATCACAGTCTTCACCGCCGTGGCCGCGCCCGTGACCCTCGCGCCGGTCGTGAGCGGTGGCAAATTCAACCTCACCTGGCCCGCGAGCCAAATCGGCTGGCAATTGCAATCCCAAGTCGGCGCCGCGGCGGTGGGCCTGAGCACTAACTGGGTGGTGGTGCCCGGCTCGACGCTGACCAATCAGGTCAGCCTCCCGGTGGACAGCACGGAACCGACCGAGTTCTTCCGGTTGGTGTTTCCGGCCCAGTAACAAACTATTGGTGGCTGGCCTGATCCTGGTCACAATTGTTAATATGGATTGAGTTCATGGGGTGCCTCGTTTGAGGCACCCCTTTTTCGCGGCCATGTTCGGCCGCAGCTAGGGCGACTCGGTGCGATAATTGTCCAGGCCGCTCAGCTCGCCAAGTCTGTAGTGTTGCTCAGTATTGTTTCGGCGTTCAGGCGGCATTTCGGATACAGCCGGCTGGCTCAACAGATTGGCTGTGGCCACCAGAATTGACTGGTTTTTTCGAACCTGAGACGTAGTTTTATAGGGAATCACCCTTGTCTAAATTTTGATTTGTCAGTGCGCATAAATTAATGAGCCTCCTTAAAAACTGGCTGGCCGGTTTGGTGGTTATGTTGACTGCCGGAGTTGCCACTGCGTTTACCGCGAGCGACGCCGACACCATTTTTAGCTCCTATAACAATTCGTTTTATGCTGGCAGCGGCGGGAACAACTACTACAAGCTGAATACCGGCACCGGCACGGGTGCTGGCTGGTGGACCTTCGCGGAGGAAATTGAGATGGCGGAGGACTGCTACGATCGCACCGGTTCGGCCACCAACCTGGCCGTTGTGACCGCGCTCGGCAACGGATTTATCAGCAAAAACAATTCGGACTGGACGGGCAATGCCTACAACGATGATATTGCCTGGGGAGTCATCGCGTTTTCGCGGGCCTATCTGGCGACCGGCAACGCGACGTTCCGCAACGTGGCGAAGGCTAATTTCGATGCCATGTATCGCCGGGCCTGGGACACTAACTTTACCGGCGGCGGCCTGTGGTGGAACACCTCCAAGGGAAGCAAGAACGCCTGCATCAGTGGGCCGGCGGCGGTGGCGGCGTGTTATCTCTATGGTATTTATGGCGACAGTTCCTATCTGAGCAAAGCCCAGGAGTGCTATGCCTGGGAGCGACGCGTGCTGTTTCAAAACAACAATGGTTCCATTTATGACAGTATCAGCACGACCAACGGAACCACCGCCTCAGGCACCAACACCTGGGCGTCCACCTATAATCAAGGCACTTTCATTGGCGCGGGGAACTTCCTCTATCGCGCCACCGGGCTTCCTTACTACTATCAGGACGCGATATTAGCGGCGCAATATTCCAAGAACAACCTTTCGTCCGCCGGGATATTCCCGGTCTATAACTCCGGCGACTTGGGTGGCTTCAATGGCATCCTCGCACGCTGGGTGGCGCGCATGGCCAGAGACCAAAGTCTCTGGTCAGCCTACGGTCCCTGGCTCACTACCAATGCGGACGCGGCTTGGAATGTTCGGAATACTAACAACCTGTCTTGGTATAATTGGACGGCCCCCACGCCGGCGGGAACCAATGTGCTCGACTCTTGGGATTGTTCTGACTCGGTGATCATCATGCAGGTTGGGTTGACGAACGCCGCCGACGCGCTGTTGATCAGTCCAGGAGTTGGTTTCGCCGCCGTGTCGCAACACTGGGTAGCCCCACCCAATCCAAAGAGTCTGAATCTCGTTCTGACCAATACGGGAGCCAGCGCAGTGAACTGGGCTCTGGGCAACACGTCCGCCTGGCTCAGTGTTTCCGCCAACTTTGGAATCCTGGCGGCCGGAGGCCCGGCGACCAATGTGCTGGTGAGTCTAATTCCTTCCGCCACGGTCTATCTGTCGGCGGGTCGTTATTATACGAGCGTCTGGCTAACCAATCTGGCCAGTGGAGTGGTGCAAAGTCGGGCGTTCACGCTGGTGGTGGCCGACGGCAATATTCCCATTGCCCTGACCGGGTTCAATGCCGCCGTGCTGGCGCCGAACAGTGCCACGGCGGCCACGCCGAAAGCGACGGCATTCGACCTGCCCAATAACTATGGTTTTTATCAGGCGGGCTTGAACGGCAGCACGCGTGGCCTGCCGCCCGACGGGGTGTTCACCAGTCTGGTGGATGCCCAGACGGTATTTCAGTTTCAGCCTTACGGAAGCACCAATACCTTAGTCATGGGTTATACCTATCCCATCTCTGGGAACTTAACTCTCGCTTCGCCGCTAGCCTATAATTCCCTTGCCATCTTGGCAGGTTCGGCTAATGCCAATGGCGTGCTTGGCACGTTCGTGCTCAACTTTACCAACGGCACCCAGAGCCAGGTTTTCAATTTCAATGCTCAAGACTGGTTCACCGCCACTACCAACGTGGCCATCCAGGGGATAGGCCGGCTGAAGTTGGGAGCGAGTTTCGGTGCGGAAGACAATGGGGCGAACAATCCCCACTTGTATCAGACCACCGTCAATCTTGCGGCGCAGGGCTTGAATCAGCAGCCGATTTCATCCATTACCTTCACGCGGCCCGCCAGTCCCGGCGCACAGCAGAGTTGCGGCGTGTTCGCTGTCAGCGGCCTTCCCGCCTATCGTGAACCGTTCATCACCCAACCGCCCACCCCGACTAATCTCTATCGGTTTGCTGGCTCGTCTAACTCTTGGTCGGTGGTGGCCAATGCCGCGCCGCCGGTTAACTATTATTGGTGCCTGAACGGAACGACGATTCCGATCGCAACCAACGCCACCTGCCTGCTGACTAATCTGCAAATCGCCGACTCTGGTAACTACTCGGTGGTCGTGAGTAATGCCTTTGGGGTGGTCACCAGCAGCATTGCCTCGCTGACGGTCGTGGCGGCTAACTATCCCCTTAGCCAGGCAGTAATGACGGATCATGCCTTGGGCTATTGGCGGTTGGATGAAACGAATGGAACGATTGCGCACGACTATATGGCTGGCAACAACGGAACTTACTCCGCCAAAGTTCTCCTCGGCCAACTTGGCGACAAACTGGTGGACATTCACACCGCCGCCCGCTTCGGCTATCTGGCGGCCAGCAATAGTTGCATAACCAACATCGCAGCAGATTTCGCCACTGCCAGCAACGGTTTTTTTTCGGTGGAAGCCTGGGTCAACGGCGGTTCGCAGACTACCGACGCCGGACTAATCACTAAAGGCTATGGGAGCGGCGGGGAACAGTTTAATCTGGATTGCGGCGGTAGCAGCCACGCGTTCCGGTTTTTTGTGCGGGATGCTGCCGGAGCGGCGCATGTGGCCAGCAGCAGCGTCGTTCCCAACAATCAATGGCATCATCTGGTTGGCGTTTGCGATGAAACCAATGGCGCGGTTCGACTGTATGTGGATGGCGTCAGTGCTGCCCAGGCCGCGATCACTCCTAACTCGGGAATTCTTAGTTCGACCTACTCGGTGAGCATCGGCTCACGACCGTCGGGAGCCTTCACGGCCTATGACAATCAGTTCGTTGGCTATATGGAAGAAGTGGCGATATACAGTTATGCCTTGAGTTCAAGCCAAGTGCTAGCCCACTATCAGGCGGCGACCAATCGTCCGCCGGGCTTCCTTAGCAATCCCTTCACCGTCGCCAGCGCCAATGCCGGGCAGTTGTTTGCGGCAACTCTGGCCACCTATGCCAGCGATCCTAACGGTGACTCCATCACCTTTACCAAACTCAGTGGGCCGGCTTGGCTGAGTGTGGCGAGCAATGGTGGCTTGAGCGGCACTCCCGTCTCGGTCAATGTTGGCACGAATAGTTTCGTGATGCGCGCGACCGACCCCGGTGGATTATCCAGCACGGCAACCATGAATCTAACCGTCATCGCGGCCCCGCCGATTGTTGTCAGCGCTGACTTACAGGCAAACGCGCTATTGCTGAACTGGACGGGCGGCATAGCCCCGTATCAAGTGCAGTTGACGACTAACCTGATTCCGCTGGCCTGGCAAAACCTGGGGGTCCCCATCAATAGGAATAGCGTATCGGTTCCTTTGACCAACGAGGCGGCTTTTTATCGCGTCTTCGGCCAATGACCGGGTTTGTCGGTCGCTTCGGTGGCGCATCCTGACCCTCCCCGCGTAGCGCAGCAACCAGCTTTATCGCGGATTTCCAAGCCGCCGATCGTGAAGAAACAAAGGCGAAGGCGGGACGCTGGCGCAGTAACTGGATAGCGTCAAAGTTCCAACCGGCTTACTTCACCGGGGTAAATTTGCAACTGGCTGGAAGGGCGGACGGGCGGGCTTGCTAGAATGAGACGGCGGCATCCTCTATTCCGGGGCCAGTCGAAGCTGGCGCTTTTGAACCCCGAAGATAAAGCGTCAGAAAGCACAAGCCGATGATCAGCGCAGCCGCTGACAGAATCAGCACGAACCGCCGGTAAGGATGTTTTCGGCGGCGACGGTGCGTTGAGGTTCTGGTTGGATCTCCCACACGCAAACTTGTAAGGCCCGGCGGTTGTTTTTGTCAATGGAAAAACGGGGGCCGGCGAAACGCGCCCGGCGGCGTTGGCGCCAATCTGCGTCAGGGTTTCACCGTGATTTGCCGCACAAACTCATTGGGCTGGATATCAGCTGCCACTAGCAGACGGACATGGAGATTGACCTGCTCGAAGGTCACCTTGGCGATACCATGATGGGCGTCGAAGCCCTGCAACTCCATGCGTGGCGGGCCGATGGTGTTGGCCTAAAGGTTCCAGAGCCCGCAGTTCTTTACCACCACATGTTTCACCTGGCGTTATCAACGTCGAATCGGACAGCCGGCAAAGCAGACTTGAACTGGCGACACGATCCGGGAATACTCCTGCCTCACCGGGATTCAAACTGATAATTCCGCTGAGCAAAGGAAGCATGAAACTAACCACTGTTTTTCGTTCGATCATTCCGGCGGTGCTGGTCATGTTGCCGGGCGTGGCAGTTATCGCGCCCGCGCAAACGCTGTCCGCTCCGGCGCTGGTGAAAATCGCGCCGATACAATTTCGCCAGCGCACGCTCGCCAATGGGTTGACGGTCTTTGCCATTGAAAACCACCACAGCCCGACCGTGGCGATCCAAGTCTGGTATCACGTCGGCGGCAAGGATGATCCGGCGGGGCGTTCCGGGTTCGCGCATCTGTTCGAGCACATGATGTTCAAATCCACGAAGAATCAAAAAAGTGAGAACTTTGACCGCCTCACCGAGGATGTGGGCGGCGCGAACAACGCCTTCACGCGGGAAGATGCCACGGTCTATCACGAGACGGTTCCCTCCAACTATCTGGAGCCGCTGCTCTGGGCGGAGGCGGATCGCCTGGCGAACCTGAGTGTCAACGACGCGAACTTTGTCTCGGAGCGCGCGGTGGTGGAAGAGGAATACCGTCAAAGTATTTTGTCGAAACCTTATGGCCGGCTGGAACTATTCGTGGATCAGAATTCGTTTGTGGCGCACCCCTACAAACGTGGCGTCATCGGATCCATTGCCGATTTGGATTCGGCGACGATCGCTGACGTTAGGAAATTTCACGAAACCTATTATCGGCCCGATAACGCGACGCTGATTGTCGCCGGAGACTTCGAGCCAAAACAGTTGGACGCCTGGGTGGACAAGTATTTCGGACGCATCGCCAAACCGGCCACGCCGATTCCCCGCGTCAAGGTGACCGAACCGGCGCGCACTGCCGAAGCCCGCTGCACCACGACCGGTCCGAATGTGCCGCTGCCCGCGACGGCCATCACCTATCTGTTGCCCCCGCGCAAAAGCGACGATGCGGATGCGCTGCGAATCGCCGAGGTGATTTTGGGGCGCGGCGAATCCTCCCGGCTAAATCAATCGCTGGTTTACCACCAGCAAATTGCGGCGCAGGCCAGCGCGAGTGCCGATCTGCGGGACGACGCCGGGTTGTTCAACCTCACCATCATCACTGCGGGCGGAAAATCGGCGGCAGCCGCGGAGCAAGCCGCGCTGGCGGAATTGGGCAAACTCCAAACCGAACCCATCCCGGCGGCGGAACTCGCCAAAGCGCGGAACCTCCTGCTGGCGGATGTGCTGGGGGCGCGCGAAACCGCCGAAGGCCAGGCCTTCGCGCTGGGCGAAGCGTCCGTGAGCTTTGGCGACCCGGAACGCGTGAACACCGACCTCACCCGCTTGCAGGCCGTGACGGCGGCCGAGGTGCAGCGCGTGGCGCAAAAATATTTCACGGCGGCAAACCGCGTGGTGATCCGCTACGAAAACGGGGCGGAAGAGCAGGGCGGCCAAAGCCAGGCGACCAAGCCCGCCGCCCCGACGGCGGCGCCCGCGTTCACGCCGCTGGAAACGCCGCCCGCTCCGGCCGCACCGCGCGCGGTCGCTTTTCCGAAACCGGTGGAAAAGAAACTCGCCAACGGTGTCCGGGTCATTGTGGTTCCACGCCCCGGAACGGGATTGGTCAGCGTCTCGGCTTTGGTGCAGGCGGGCGGCGTCTTCGATCCGAATGGCGCGGCCGGCCTGGCTGATTTCACGGCGTCGTTGCTGACCCGCGGCACGAAAACCATGAGCGCGCCGGAGATTGCCGAAACCGTCGAAGCCCTGGGCGGCTCGCTTTCCGCAGCGGCCAGTTGGGACAGCGCCACGGTCGAATTGTCCTCCCTGTCATCGCGGCTGGTTGCAACGCTGCCTGCCTTGGCGGAAGTCGTGCGCGCCCCGGCTTTTGCGGCGGAAGAGATTGAGCGGCTGCAAGCCGAAAATCTGGACAGCCTGGCGGTCTCGCTGCGTTCGCCGGGAACGCTGGCTCGCTTGACGGCGGCGCGCGTGGTCTTTGGTGACAGCGGCTATGGCCATTCCTTGAGCGGGACGCCGGAAACGGTCAAGGCCTTGACCGCAGCGCAAATTAATCTCTACTACCACGCCCGGTTCCAGCCGCAGAATACGGTGCTGGTGTTCGGTGGCGACATCAGCACGGACGACGCCTTCGCGCAAGCGGCGAAATATTTTGGCGATTGGAAATCATTGCGCATCGCCCCGCCGCCCGCACCGAAGCCGGCCGTTCCGCAAAAAGGCGGACGCGTGGTAGTGGTGGACAAACCGGACGCCGGCCAGGCCGCGGTGTTCGTCGCGCGCCCGACGATTCGTCGCGCGGACAAGAGTTACGCCACGGGTCGCCTCGCCAATCGCGTGCTGGGCGAAGATTTTTCCTCCCGGCTAAATCAGGAGGTGCGCATCAAACGCGGCTTGTCCTACGGTGCCAGCAGCAGTTTGGGGGCGCGCAAAGACGGCGGGATTTTCATGGCTTCCGCGCAGACTCGCAACGATGCTGCGCCGGAGGTGGCGAGCCTGCTGCAAACGGAGTTAACCCGCTTGGCGAACGCACCGGTCTCGGCGGCGGAACTGATCCCGCGTAAAGCTGCGCTCGCCGGCAATTATGCACGCGAATTGGAAACGGGTGCCGGGATGGTTGCGGCCGTCGCCTCGCTGGCGACCTATGACCTGCCGTTGTCTTCCTTGAACGACTATCTGCCACAAGTGCAAAAAGTCTCGGCCCGGCAGATTCAGGATTTTGCCGCGAAGCAACTTGGGGCCGGCGACGCCAGCATCATCATCGTCGGCGATGGCCGCCAGTTTTTGCCAGACCTGAAAAAGCGGTTCCCGAACGTGGAGGTGATCCCGATTGACCGGCTCGATTTGAACCAGGCGCGCTTGGTCAAACCGTCGTGGCCCTAGAACCGGAACGCCGCGCCCCGGCTCGGCTCATTGATGCTCACGATGGATCACAAGCCGAGCCCGTGCTCGGGGCACCGCTCGGGTTTGAGGGTTTCCATTGCGGGCCCGCCGCAAAAAAGAAAAAGGCACTCTGAATAATCAGAGTGCCTTGGAAATGCGGGACGGAATTATTTTTTGACGCCGAGGATCGCGTCCTTGGCCGCCTTGGCGACGCGGAACTTCACGACCTTCTTGGCCTTGATCTGGATGGTTTCGCCAGTGGCCGGGTTGCGGCCGACGCGGGCTTTGCGGTTCACCAGGACCAGCTTGCCGAGACCGGGGATGGTAAAGGAATCTTTCGCGTGCTTATAGGAGAGCGCCGCGATGTGCTCGAGGATCTCAGTCGCGGCTTTCTTGGTGATATTATTCTTCGTTGCGATTTCCGCAGCGATTTGTGATTTGCTCAATGCTTTTGCCATAATGTAGTCAATTGTTACGTTGGTTAACTGTCGTTGCCGGTCCATTAAAGCGGGTCGGAAATCAATCGCCAAGCGAAAACCGTCGGTTTCGTGAATGAATTTGCGGTGTTCGGGTCTGGCACTCTCCCGCCCGGTTTTGGCCGACGGTAAAGTAATGCCGGTATTTTCTTGCTCCGGCGGCTGGTTCCGCGCCGCGATTGCCCGCCCCTGCGCGGGCCGCAACATTAACCAGCAGGATGGTAAAACCCTTGACCTGATTGGAGAAAGCAACCACCCCAGCCGGATTGGGCCGGCAATGGCCCCTCATTAATTTCAACGCACAGTCAAAATTTCCGGATGCTGAAGGCGGTTCCCCGAACGATTCATTGGCTTTGGATGCTTAGCTTCAGGTCCGTTTTCACGTCCATGACCTGTTTTTGCTGGCCGACGTTCATACCCATGTTGATGTCGGTTTTTTGGGCCAGCGTTGCCGCTGCGGGCATGATGTGGGCAAGGTCAAAGGTGCTGCTGCCGGTGCCGGTGCCGGTCATGTGGTTGAGGTCAACCTTCAAGCCGGGCATCGCCGGGCTCTGGATCTTCTGGTTGCTGGCGTTCTGGGTGACGGTGCTGCGGAGCGTGAGTCGGTTACCTTCGATGCTTACGAGTTCGTAGTGGCAGGTCTGGTCAATGGTCATGCCTTGTGACTTGATCTTGGTCTTAAATTCCCACGTTGCGTCCGGGCCGACGGCTTCTTCGGGCAGCGGGGTGGTGGCGCTGGCAAAAGCCTCTTTCATCTGATCCATGGTCTGGCTCAACTGCGGGGCAACCGTGGCCGGCAAGTTCATTTCGACTCCCTTGACAATTCCATGGTCGGACATCCGGCCGGTGCCGGTCATTCCACGCATGCCAGCGAACGAAGATTTCAGCGCGGCGGCGATGGCGGGCATCGTGTTCGTGTCGTCGGCCACGGTGGCATCGTTGTAAACCATCTGGTAAGTGATTACCCCGTCGGCGGAAACATCCTTCACCGCCACGTCCAGGGTCAGCAGCATCGCCGGGAGTTTCATGCCGGGCATTTCATTGCCAGCCATCGCCGTGGTCACGGCCATCTCCAGAGACATGCGGATCGTCTGCTGATCGCCGACGGCCGGATGCAGGTGCAACACCGTGCGGGGCTCGTTGCCCGCACTGAGCAGTTTCACCGCCGCCTTGGGCGCCAGCGCCGTGCCCGCCTTGACGCTGCTGTTTTCAGCCGCAATGGCCCGCGCCGAGGTCGCGCCGACTTTTTCGGCCAGATAATTCAGCCGGAAGGAAACGATCCGGCTGTTCCAGGTGGGATTCGCCCGCTGAAACTGGGCCAGTGCCACTTGGGCCTCCGCATATTTGGCGTGCGCCAGCGTGGTCTTGCCATCCGCGTTCAGCGCATCGGCCTGATCAATGATACCGTAAACCGTCAGATATTCCTCGTCCGGGCCTTCGGCGCGCGCCGCACACAACGTGAGCAGCAACATCAGCAGGGTCCAGCCGGCTGACCACTTGCGGTGGGTGAAAATGGTAATGCCGGAAGCGGCTGAAATCCTGTGATGCGGGTCGTTCATGACGCGCAAATTAGAGCGTGGTCGAAAAACGTCAAACAAAAATGCGCTGCCAAATTCGATCCGCAGTTTGCAATCCCAGGCAAGGCGGCCGCCGGAATTTTTCAATGGAAGTAATTCCATTAAACCGGCAGTGACCGCCCCGCCGAACGAATTGGCGTTTGCCACCCACAGCGCAAAACGGACCGGCAAGGCCCTACGCACCGAAAGGCCGGGCTAAGCTGCGGCCCGGCGTGCTCGCAAACACCACCTCCGGCGCAAATAGTGAACACCATTCGCGGGCGTCGGCTTGGTCGGCAGCGGTGCCGCCGATGAGTTCGATTTTGCCGTTGAGCTTTTTTACGAGGCGGGCGGCCCCGAACGTGGCCATGGTTTCGCCGGTCATTTGGCCCAGCCAGAATGAATTGATTAATTTCATGCGGCCAGTTTGGCGCGTGAGGTTGGACATCCGCAGTCCAAGGAACTAGAAATCGGAGGTGAGCCGCCGCGTCCAGATGCACCCAAGCCAGACGTGCCCGCCGAATTTAGCTGCCAGCAAAATCTCGCCAAGTGGTGTCCGCTCGGTTATCAAAGTCAGCCATGAGCCTGAATCCCATGTCCCGCCGCCAAGCCCTGACCCAAACCAGCCTCTGGCTTGGCGCTGCCGTGACCGTAAATCAACTTGCCCCACCGGTGCGGGCAACCGAGGCGCAACCGACGGTGAAGACGCCGCGTCCGTTCTTATTTTCCTTGAACACGGCGACGATCCAGGGGCAAAAACTCGGCCTCGAAAAGCAGATTCAAATTGCCGGGGCAGCGGGCTATGACGCCATCGAACCTTGGCTTTCGTCGATTGAAGATTATGTCAAGGCCGGCGGCAAACTGGCGGATTTGAAAAAGCAAATCGCCGACCTTGGCCTGACGGTCGAAAGTGCGATTGGATTTGCGGAATGGCTGGTTGATGACGATGCCCGACGTGCCAAGGGACTGGAGCGCGCCCGGCATGACATGGAACTCGTCGCGCAGCTCGGTGGCAAACGCATTGCCGCCCCGCCGGTGGGCGCAACGGAGGTCGCGAGCGTGGAGTTGGGCAAGGTTGCCGACCGTTACCGCGCGCTGCTGGAAATTGGCGATCACTCCGGCGTCGTTCCCGAGTTGGAACTTTGGGGCTTTTCGAAAAGCATCGGCCACCTGTGGGAGTGTGTCGCCGTCGCCGTGCAATGCGGTCATCCGCGCGCATGTGTGCTGGCCGACATCTTCCATCTCTACAAAAGCGGCTCGGATTATCGCGGCTTGGCGCTCTTGAGCGGCACTGGGGCTCCGGTCATTCACCTGAATGACTATCCCGCCAATCCACCCCGGGAAAAAGTGGATGACAGCTACCGCACCTATCCCGGCGACGGCGTGAGCCCGCTGGGCGACATCTTGCGGCTGCTGCGCGAAACTGGCGGGTCCAGAGTCTTGTCGCTCGAAGTCTTCAACCGGACCTACTGGCAACAAGACGCGCTCGTCGTGGCCAGGACCGGCCTGGCGAAAATGAAACGCGTGGTGGCAACGTCCGAATGAAGGCAACGTCCGAATGAAGGCGACGGCGGGGGATTGGAATTTTAGCCGTTGGCCTGTCAGCCCGATTTGGCTAGCCGCACCGATTCAACTCGTAATTCAAAAAGGAGAGACAAAAAATCGCGGCGGTTTCAACCCGGAGCGTCAAATTGCCAAGCGTGATGGGCAGTGCGCCCGCCGCTTCAATGGCCGCCAGTTCTTCGAGCGTGAAATCGCCTTCCGGCCCGATCCACATCGCGGCGCTGCGGGGCATGTGTCCGTGCTGCGCTTCAAACTCACGCAACAGGTCGCGCGGATGGCGGCGTTCCGCTTGCAGCGAGCCGACAAGGATCAATTCAAATTTTTCCTGTCGCGCGAGGAACTGGGCGAGCGTCAGCGGCGCTTCGACTTTCGGCCGCCAGGTTGCGCCGCATTGTTTGATGGCTTCGATGGCAACGTGCTGCCACTTCTCGCGCTTGGCTTCCGCGCCATCGCCGTCGAGCTGCGTCACCACGCGCTCGGATAAGATGGGCACGATTCGATGCGCGCCCAGTTCGACGGATTTCTGGATGATGCTCTCGATGATTTTTCCCTTGGGCACGGCCTGCAAGAGCGTGAGGGCGCAGGGCAGGGGCGGGGTGGACTTCTTTTCCTTCACGGAGAGCGTGAGAGAATCCTTCGCAATACTTTCAACCTCACAGAAAAATTCCGCGCCCGCGCCGTCGAGCACGGTGACGCGCTCGCCGCGTTTCAAGCGGAGAACATGCAGCGCGTGGTGCGCCTCACGGCCGTCCAGCCGCAGTGGATTGCCGGCGCAGCGTTCCGGCGGCAGATAAAAGCGGTGCATAAATTCCATGATGCGTGATCCGTGAACCGTGAGCAGAATAAATCACGTTTCCCGTTTCCCGCATCCGTCGTCACTTAAAAAACTTCTTTGCCTTCTCAAAAAATCCGGACGCGATGGGGGCCTGCTTCCCGTCGCAGAGCGCGGAAAACTCCGTGAGCTTGGCGCGCTGGGCACTGTCCAGATGCGTCGGCACTTCGATCAACACGCGCACATGCAGGTCGCCCTGGCCATAGCCTTGGAGGTTTTTCACGCCCTTGCCCTTGATGCGGAATGTCGTGGCCGGCTGCGTGCCAGCAGGAATTTTGATCGTCGCGCGGCCTTCGAGCGTGGGCACTTCCAGCTCCGTGCCCAAGGCTGCTTGCACGAAACTGATCGGGATTTCACAGATCAAATCGTCGCCGTCGCGGTGGAAAATTTCGTGTTCCTTCACGTGCAGCACGACGTAGAGGTCGCCCGGTGGCCCGCCGCGAAAACCAGCTTCGCCATTGCCGGAAGAACGCAGCCGCGAGCCGGCGTCCACCCCTGGCGGGATGCGCAGCTTGATCTTGGAGGCGGCCTGCCGTTTGCCGCTGCCGTGACAGGTCTTGCATGGTTTTTCCATGAGCCGGCCCGCGCCTTTGCAATGCGGGCACGTCTGCGCAATGCTGAAAATGCCGCGCGAAGTCAGCACCTGGCCGCGCCCGCCGCAGGTGACGCAGGTTTTCAATTTTGAACCCGCCTCCGCGCCCGAGCCGGAGCAAGGTTCGCACGTGTCGAGTTTGGTGACGGCAATTTCCTTCTCACAGCCGAGCGCCGCCTCTTCCAGCGAAACTTCCAGGTCGTAACGCAAATCATCGCCGCGCTGGGGCTGCGAGGGATCGGCCTGCTGGCCACCAAAAAGATTTTCAAAAATGCTGCCGCCGCCCGCACCGCCAAACACGTCGCGGAAAATATCGAAGGGGTCATGGAAGCCGCCGCCGCCCCGGCCGGCGCGCTGGCGCGGATCAAACGCCGCGTGGCCGAACTGATCGTAGGCCGAGCGTTTTTGCGGGTCGCTCAACGCCTCGTAAGCCTCGCCGAGTTCCTTGAATTTTTCCTCCGCCGCGTGGTCGCCCGGATTTTTGTCCGGGTGATATTTCACGGCCAGCTTGCGGTAGGATTTTTTGATGCCCTCCGCTGTCTCATCGCGGCTGACTTCCAGAACTTCGTAGTAATCGCGTTTAGCCATCTGAAATTAAAAATTAAAAATTAAAAATGCAAAATGGCCCGGACTCTATGCCGCGCCAAACCCCCGGTGATTTTAATTGGTTTCCACCACTGCCGGCGCTTTGGCGACGATGACGGTGGCGGGCCGCAGCAAACGTTCCTTTAATTTATAGCCTTTGCGCAACTGCTGGGCCACGTGGCCTTCAGGAACTTCGACGGTTTCCATTTGCGACACGGCTTCGTGCAGGTGTGGATCAAAGGGTAGGCCGGCGGCTTCGATCTCTTCGAGGCCGGTTTCGGTCAGGGCGGTTTTCAACTGTTGCTGGATCATGGTCACGCCGGTCGAGAGCGATGCGAGCTTGTCGCCTTGCGCGGCCTGCGCGGCGGTGAGGGCCATTTCAAAATTGTCGAGCACCGGCAGCAGTTTTTGCAGCAGGGAGGCGTTGGCATATTGGCCGGCCTCAATTTTCTCCCGCGCGGCGCGCTTCTTGAAATTGTCAAAATCGGCGGTCGTCCGCAGCAGGCGCTCCCAGTTCTCATCGGCCTTGGCGGCGCGCGTCTGGAGTTCGGCGATCTGCTCCGGCGTGGGCGCAGCGGCGGCTTCAGGCTGGGGCGTTTCAGCTTCGGGTTTGCTCATAGTCTTTTTACCAAAAAAATTCAGGGCGGAAAAATAGCAGAAGCCCGCGCGCTCGGCAACGGGCGAGAATCACTGAAGCGCTTCAAATTTGCGATCGCAAATTTGAAGGCTTCCGGTCATTTGGCGGGCACCAGCTTCTGGAATTCCGGCAGGGCGCGGATGGCATTGAAGCGCTGGTCGGTGCGCGCCGTCGTGAGGAGGTCGGGGCCGGCACCATTGGTGGCGTGCCGCTTGGCGTCCATCGCCAGCGCGGTTTTCAGATTCTGCAGCGCCAGCGGCGACTGGCCGGTGATGGCCTGCAGCGCCGCGAGGTCGTAAAGCGGTTCGGGTTTGTCCGGCGAGAGGGCAACCAGTTTTTTCAAGGCGATTTCGAGCTTGGCCAGGTTGCCCAACTGGGCAAAATAGTTGGCGACGGCGGCGGCATCCTGAAACTTGATGTCGGCGCTGTTGATGGCTTGATCCAGCAGTTCCACGGCGCGGTTGGTTTGCTGGAGCTGCATATAAGTGCCGCCGAGCATGATCAGATTTTGCACGTTGGCCGGGTTCGTTTTCGCCACGTTTTCCATCGCTTCCAACTGGCCGACAGCCTGGACGCGGCCCGCGTTGTCCGCTTTGAACTGCTTGAGCTGATTGATCAGGTTGGAGACTTGTTCGTTGTAGGGATCCAGTTTCTTGCAGGTTTCGGCGACGATGATGGCGTCATCGAACCGGCCGAATTGCAGGAGGAAATTCACATACCGGAACACGGCTTCCGGGCTGTAGGGACAGAACGCGAACGCCTGCTTGAAGGCAAAGTCGGTTTCGCGGACCAGCGCCGTCTGCGCGGCGGGCGTCTTCTGGCGGTATTCCGCCGGGCATTGGGCACCGAGGCGCCAGTAATACATTCCCGCCTGCGAACTGCGCAGTTTGGAAAAGGCTTTTTGCGCGTCGTCATCGCGGATAAAAGCGCGGTCGCCGGTGAAACCCTTGTAATTATTGCCGATATAAGTGCGTTCCGCGAAATCGGCGATTTCCTGCACCTTCGTGTCGTAGTCGATCCAGTTGCCACAGAGGCGCGTCGAAAACTTGGACCAGAATTCATGATCCAGTTTAAACACGTCATCGGACAATTCCGGCTGCGGCGTGCGGTTGATGTGCATGATGATGCCGAACGGGGTTTCGTAAGGATACATCCAGTCGAGCGGAAAACTTTCTTCAACGTAAAACTCGTTTGTGGGATTCTGGTCGAAGATGACTTTGCACAGCAGGCCATTGATCATCATGACGGCGACCTGGCCGGAGACCTGCACGCGGCCGTTTTGCACATGCACATCTTCGCCTTGCTTGAGCTGGCCGAGTTGCTCCCGGCGGGCCACGTCCTGGGTGTATTCTTCAAAACACTTTTGCGAATCCTCGGGCGAGGGGATGTAAATTTCGGCCGGCGGGTAAACCCCTTCGGCGCGGCGGCGGGTCTCAATCCGCAGGCCGTTGGCGGTGAAGGGACGGTCCAGCACGGTGAACGCCAAGTCGGCGAGGCCGTTCACGAGACCGTTGTCCGGGCCGAGCGGAATGCCGAGGACGTAGCGGATGAATTCGCGGAAGAACGGCGGATCAATCTGCTTGGACCGGTTGTATTGCGAGCGGAGGTAATCCAGATAGGTGCCGTCGGCGAGCGCGTTTTGCGTGATGAGGTAGCAGTCGCGGCGGTTGAATTTCTGATCCTGTTCCGGCTGGCAATTAGACGGAATAAAACTGTCGCAGAAAATCGCGTAGGTCGGACAGAATCGGCCGGGGTCCGTGCCGCCGAACAAAATGGTGTTGCGCGCCATCTCAGGATAAATGGTCTTCGCGTTAGCCGGATTTTTCAGCAGATCGGCGCGGAGCGTGTTGTCGTAGGTCAACTTGCCGGTCTTGGGATCGGTGAACGGCGGCGTGAACATGTCATGGCCAAACCAGTAGCCGAACCAGTGGTTGCGCTGCTCGCTCTTATACCAGTGCGACATGCCGGAATAGAGGGGCATGATGGTGAAAAGACCCAGCAAAATCAGGACCGGCCCGCGCTTGCGATAGGCCAGCAAGGCGGCGATGAAGATCAGCGGCAGGGCGAGGAGAATCAGATTGGCGAACACGGGCACGCCGTATTGGTCCTTGTCAAAAGCCTGTGCAATATAGCGAGGCACTTCGGAGTGGAGGATTTGGCCGGGTGAATTAATAAAAGCGACGATAAAGTTGCCGACACTGAGCAAGGCGGCATGAACTGTTTCGGGATGCATCAACCGCAGCACAACAACGAATAAAACCAATCCGATCGGCAACCCCCAAGTAAACGCATTTTCAGCGAAGCTGTCGTTGAGAGACTTGATCCATCCACGCACTTTGACATATAGCGCCACTAAGAATACCAAACCGCAGCCAATTAAAATTCCCCATAGAAAAATATGCTCAGGTTTGAATCCGCCAGCAGGGCCGAAGTAAAGTTTTCCCGCTGCGTCCACAAGACAATACATTGAGAGCAACACGGCCACCGAAGCCCCCAGCAAACCCCAGCGGCGGAACACCTGATAATGCGTCGCCACAAAGGCCGCCAGCAGCGTCAGACCGTAGCCGATCATCAGCGCGAACAGGCCGTGCCCGGCCGTGAAAAACACCTTGTTCAAATCCGACGACGACCGATCCGGCGTCACCGCCAGCAGCAACGCCAGCAGCACGGAGACGCAAAAATAAATCGAAGTGACCCCAATGATCCAAGAGCGCTCGCGGCGCTGCATTTTCAACAAAAAGAAGAAAGGCAGAATCCCGATGAACACGAACACCCAACTGAACGAGTCCGCCAAGCCTTCAAGCAGATACCAGAACTGGAAAGCAAAGCGCGAGGGGTTCTCGAAAAAGTTGGTGCTTTCCGCACTCCCGTATTGGCCGCGGCTCAACGCGTGGAAAAAGCCTTCGACCGTGCGCGGGTATCCCCATTGCATCGGTGGGCAACTCATGCCCGAGAGCGGCATGTAAAAATACATGGAGACGCCCAAAGTCCACATCACGCCCATCAAGATGACGGATTTCCATTCCGTGGCAATCGCCTTGGTCTGGTTCATCAGCCAGAACGCGGCCGCCAAGGAAAAGAGCCCGACGGAGTGAAACAAAATCTTCTCAATGTCAGTCATGTTGTTCAGCGCGGGAATCTTGCCCGTGCCCAGGAGTAAAAGTCCGACGATGTAGAGGATGCTGTTCGTGGCAAACAAATCGCGACCCAGGCGGGGCAAAGCGAAGGCCACCGCGATGTCCACGCCGATGGCGCTCAACAACAGTGTCTGGTGGATCGTCGCACACAGACCATAGAGGAACATGGCGAGGTAAAGATACCGGCGTTGCTGCGGCGCATACGTCCAGCGCATCAGACACGCCACGACCGCGAGCAGCCACGGCACCCCGAAAACCGAGATGCGGTTGATGACCACCGATTCGCTCCACATGAACACGTCGAAACCGAGCATCGTGCCCGCCACCAGACCGGACACCAGGCAGATGGAGTTCTCCCACTGCTTGGGAATGTTTTTAATTTCCTCAATGCCTTCGATCAACATGCTGCTGCCGCGGGATACCATCAGCGCCAGGATGCCGCAGCCCATGGCGGCAGCGAAGGACTGGCCCACTTCCACGCGCCACGCCACGTTGCCGAACGGCACGATGACCGTCCAAAACCACGAGTAGATGGACCAGAACGGGTAGCCGGGCGGATGCGGAATGCCCGCATAAAACGAGGCTGTGCAGAGTTCGCCGGAATCTTCCAGCGTCTGTTCCGGTGCCAGCGTGAAGAGATAAACGGCCCAAACCACGGCGAACGTGATGGCCATGGCCAGCCAGTCCACCGGCCGGCACATGGCCGGCACTTTGACCGGCGCGGCGGGCGCGGCGGTTTTGGGGTCCTTCGGTTTCGTCCCCGTGTCTTTGGCGTTGCTAGGTTTAGATTTTTCCATTGTCTGCGTTAGTTGCTGAAATTGGTTGTCGGCGTAAAACCGATAATAGACTTGAAACTGCTATGGTTTGTCCAATCAAAAGTGACACCGGCCAGGTGGTTTTGCGCCGTCTGTTCCCCGCCCGACGCATAGTCCGCGTAGCTTTGATTGCTCAAAACCAGCGCCATCATCGGTTTGGGGCTGAGTCCGTCGCCGCCGTGGTTGAATGCGACCAACGTCAAGAGCGCGCAGGCCATGGCCGGAGCCAGACCGCCCCACAGCCATTTGACGGTTGGGATGGCATCGGCGGCGGAAAAAATCTTAGGCTTAAGTCCGGCTGCCGCCGGGCGCGGTTGCCAGGAACGCAATTGCTGCTCCGTCACATTCAGTTCTTTCATAAACGACTCCTTCCAGTTTGACTTTGATCTTTTGCAGGCCATAACGGTAACGGCCTGCGGCCGTGTTGGGCGAAACTTCCAGCAGACCGCCAATTTCCTCAAAGGTGCAGCCGTGCCAGATTTTCAACACAATGACTTCGCGCTGCTCCACCGGCAGTTCCGCCAGGCAACCCATCGCGGCGCGTTCCGCCGGCGTCTCGTCGGTGGACTTTTCGAACCAGCGCAACGATTCCCATTCCCGCGTCAGCCGCCGCCAGAGGGTGCGCCGGTAATTCAGGGCGCGATTCCGGAAACTCCGCACGCAATAATGTTCCGGTTTCGCGGGCGCACCGGCCATTTGCGTCAAGGCCACGAACGTCTCCTGCAAGACATCCTCCGCCTCGCCGTGGCCGAGGCCGAGCGCGCGGCCATACAAAACCAGCTCCGCCGCCTTCGCGTCGTAGAGCGTTTCGCTCCAGTGGATTTGACTGTTTTCAGCCATTGTTTCAACTCATAGACACCAGGCTGGCGGAATTTGTATAAATTATTTTAGGTTCCGCACGAGGTGTTTGTTTTGATTGGGGGGGAGCCGCAATTAGAACCCGCCACCAGCCGCTCAAATGGCCGAGCGGTTTTCGAGCGCGAACTGTAGCAGACTGTGGCTGCCGGTCAGTTGGAGTTTGGCGCAGATATTGGCCCGGTGGGCTTCGACCGTGCGGGGGCTGATGAACAGTTCGGCGGCAATTTCGCGGCTGGTTTTCTTTCCGGAAATGAGTTTGAGAATGCGGCGTTCGGCCTTGGTGAGCGCGTCGAGGCCAGGTTTTTCCGCCGTCAACGCTTCCGCCCGTTGGTGGCGATGGATCAGTTGGCCGGAGATCGCCGGACTTAAGTAAGGTTTTCCTTTGGCCACGCTCACGATGGCCTCGAGAATTTCTTCCGCCGCATTTTCCTTGAGCACAAAACCCAGCACACCGGAATCCAGGGCGCGGTCCACAATGGCTGCCTCCTTGTGCATGGTCAGGATGATCAGCCGGGTGGGGGTGCGTTTGCCTTGCAGTTGCTGGGCGATTTCCAGGCCGGTCAAATCCGGCAGATTCACATCCAGCACCGCGATGGCCGGCTTGGTTTCCAATATCAAATTCAAGGCCGTCCGGCCGTTGCCGGTTTCGCCGGTCAGCGCAAAACGGCCGTCGGCTTCAATCGCCTGCTTCAATCCGCTGCGAAACAGCGGATGATCATCCACAATGAGCACTCGGATTGGCCCGGACATAATGATAAGCTGCCATAAAACGCCGATTAAGTCAGCAGCATTTATTCGGGCGGCGTGAACGGAATGGTCACCGCGATCAGCAAACCATGACCCGGTGAAGATTCCATTTTCAAAGTGCCGCCAAGGAAGCGCACCCGCTCGGCAATATTCTTCAGGCCCATGCCGCGGCCATTGCTGCCGGCGGCGGTTCGGTCAAAGCCGCAGCCATCATCCTGGATCAGCAGTTGCACCTCGCGGACATCGCGCTCCAGCCGGAGGCGCACGTTTTTGGCGCGGGAATGCTTGAGAATATTGTTCAGACTTTCCTGCACGATGCGGTAAAAATTGGTGGCGGCGGGGCCGGGAAAAAGGTCGTCCACCAATTCCAGGCGTCGGTCAAAGGTCATGCCACTGGCCTGGGCGGTGTTGGCCGCCAGCACTTCGAGCGCGCGGGTGAGGCCGAGGTGATCGAGTTGGTAGGGGTGCAAGTCGTAGGAAATCTGCCGCGCCTCGGCGATGGATTGGGAGGCCAGTTCACTGACGGCTTTGAGTTGCTCGCGCAATTCGGCGGACAACTTGCCATCCATCACGGCAAGTTGGGCGCGGTTTTTGATGAGCAATAAATTCTGGCCCAAGCTGTCGTGCAGTTCACCGGCGATACGCGTGCGCTCGGCCTCCTGCGCGGCGATGAGCTGCAAGGTGTATTCGGCGCGTGCCTGTTGTTCCCGCTCCATCGCCTGCTGGTGCTCGGCCTCGGCCCGCCTGCGTTCGGTGATGTCCCGGACAGCGGTCATGCGCACCATCCGTCCGCCGAACTGCACCATCCGGGCGCGGGCTTCCACATGGAACAGGGTTCCGTCCCGCCGCCGGCATTCATGTTCGTAAATCGCTTCCAGCCCTTGCTGGATGGCCGCCGCCACCAAGATCCGCGAACCGGGGGCGACGACTTCGACGATTGGCTTGCCGATCATCTCGTCACGGGGGTAGCCGAACATTCTCAGGCCTTGATCGTTCATGTCCAAAATAATGCCTTGGTCACTGATGCTGACCCCTTCAAACGCCGCTTCGGTCAGACTGCGGTAACGGTTCTCGCTGTCGCGCAGCTTCGCCATGGCTTGGTCGCGTTCGGCGAGAATGATGGCCGGAATCAGTCCCACAAACGCCGCCACCGCGAGAAAAACTTGCAGCGTCACCATGTAATTTTCGGAGACGAGCTCCGCCGTGGAAAGTTCTTGCGGATAATGCGTCGTAAAATACGCCATCAGCACGGCCAGCCAGAAAACTGTCAGCGCCGCGCCGCGCACGCTAAAGCGCACCCCGGCCCACAACACAAAAATCAGCAGCGGCACTTTGGGTTTGTTCACGCCGCCGCCCACCGCCAAAAAATACCATGCCAACAAACTCATCCCACCAAACAGCGCGGCCACCTCGAGCCGGTTCACCAGCGAAAAGGATTTGATGCGCAAGCCGCTGGGATCGCCCAACCAGGCCAGCAGCAGGGGCGAAAAAACCAGCACGGCCATGGCGCTCCCGCTCCACCAGACAAACCAGGCGTGAAAAAAAGATGGGGTCAATCCAAACCCCTGCAAGGATGCCGCGCCCAGCGTTGCGCCGACCATCGCACTGACGAGGCCGGCCCAGCCCATCAATCCCAAAAATTGCCGCAAGCTGGTGAGTGTTGGCGTTTCCGCCACGAACCGGCGGACCAGCCACGCGCCGAAGACGGAGCGGACGACATTGCTAAAATAAAAAATCAGGATCAGCGCCGGCGGGGTCTGGGGATCACGGATGAGCTCAAACGCCACGCTCGCCGGCAAGACCGCCAGCGCGAGCCACAGCCAGTCGCGGGCGGGATGGAGCAGCAGGATGGCCACGAACCAGCCCGCCGGCAGCCAGAAGCTCACATGGGACGAGCCCGCCGGGGATAAAAAAACGCCCAGCCACGCGCACAGGAAATAGCCGAGCGAAAAGAACACTACCCGCTGCCACCGGGGAAGCGCGGAGAGTCCTTCCGAAAAGAATGTTCGTGGGTTCGCGATATTCATGACCAGAGCCAGGTCATTCGGTTCCGATGAAAAAACCTTGTCACGTCTGGCGGTTGAAGCAAGTTTTTTCGCGGCCTTCCCGCCAATGCCGGGCGCGGCGGAGCAGCCACCAAATCTTTGTGACACGGGTATCCCGTCGGTGTGTTTCTATCGGGTTGCCCCTGACTGGAACTCACGGGCGGGGCGCGCGTGCCACTACGCTGCGGATCGGGCCGTGGCACCGCGCTATGCCTTGGCCTTATAAATTTTCTGCCGGATGCGGAATTCCGGCGCAACTGGTTGGCGGCCGCACTGTTTTTGGCGGGCTCGTCCGGGAGAGCGGGCGGGTGGAAATTCCGCTGGAATTTTCTCGACACTTACCGCGTTTTGCCATTTGATAAGTCGTCAGTTCCGAAACTTATTTCCAACACGCAAGGCCGGAAAGCCAGGCTCGGGTTGGCATCCAACAAATCATCTTTTTTATGAAACGTATTCCGGCTTCCACCGTGGCCTCACTCATTCTTTTCCTGACACTGACGGCCACTCGCGCCAATCCCGTGCCGGCGCCTGCCGGTTTGGTGGGCTGGTGGAAAGGGGATGGCAATACGCTCGACACAGTGGCGACCAACAACGGCGTGAATCAAAACGCCGGCTACACCGCCGGCGTGGTGGGCCAGGCCTTCGCGTTTGACCCGGAGAATCTTCCTTACGGCACTTACTCCGGCATTCAGATCGCGGACCAACCGGCGTATGTGCTGACGAATTCGCTGACCATCGAAGGCTGGATTCGCCCCCGTGGCGATGGCTACAACAT
The DNA here is from genome assembly GCA_903850425.1 of uncultured Verrucomicrobia subdivision 3 bacterium. GTDB lineage: Bacteria > Verrucomicrobiota > Verrucomicrobiia > Limisphaerales > UBA11358 > UBA11358. Next base: position 85,883 of record CAINLR010000017.1, read on the forward strand.
TTTCTTTCGGGGTGACCATCGCGGTGGTTTGGACCCTTACTTTTTAGGCATGTCCTCCGCCAGCAATATCAGCCTGTGGATCACGGACGAAAGCGGCAATAGCGCGACCGTGGGCGCGCCGATTTCTTACAATATCTGGACCTATGTGGCCGCCACTTGGGACGGCAGTGCTAGCGCAATGAAGATTTATACCAACGGCGTGCAGGCGGCGCAGACCACCACCAGCATTCGGCCATTCGGCGCGCTGCAACCCGACCAATCGCCCGGCATCGGCATCGGCAACGTGAATGATGGCGGCAACAATTTTCCATTCGTCGGCGATGTGGATGAACTTTCCCTGTATAACCGCGCGCTTACCGCGACGGAAATCCAAGGCATCTTCAACGCGGGCAGTTCCGGCAAATTCCTCACAAATAATGTGACCGGCATCAGCACCAGCATTCCCGCAATCACACAAGTCAGTCCGACGTCCGGCGTCATTGGCACATTGGTTACTTTGACCGGAACCAACTTTAGTCCGAGCACTGCGAGCAATGTGGTTTATTTCGGTGCCGTGCGGGCGAGTGTTCTGACCGCCAGTCCAACCTGTCTAACAGTGAGCGTTCCGCCGGGCGCAACTTACGGGCCAGTCACTGTCACCACCGGTGGACTCGTGGCGTATTCGAGCCAGCAATTTGAACCCACCTTCGTCGGCAATGGCGCGGCGGTTAATGCCGCCACCTTTGCCCCGGGGACGAACATGAATGTGCCGGCCGCCATCACCACGGTGATTGCCGATCTGGACGGTGACGGCAAACCGGATCTGGTGACCGCCAACGTCTATGCCAACGCGATTTCCATTTACCAAAACGTCGGCATCAATGGCGTGCTCACCCCCGCTTCCTTCGCGGCACCCGTGGTGTTTGCCGTGGGCAGCGGCAGTGACGATCCCGTGGGTGTGGCCGTGGCGGACGTGGACGGCGACGGCAAACTGGACCTGGTGGTGCCGGATCGCAATAACAACCAACTCGCGATTTTCCGAAATATTTCCACCGGTGGTATGCTGACCACCAACTCTTTTGCCGCGCCGATATTCTTGGCGGTGGCGGGCGATCCGCGCTGGGTGGTGGTGCGGGATCTGGATGGGGACGGCCGGCCGGAACTGATCACCGCCAATGCCAGTGGCACCCTCTCGATCCTGCGCAACATCGGAACAGCTGGTTCCCTGACGACCAACTCCTTTGCCCCGCACCTGGACTTGATTCTGGCCGGCAGCTCCCAAAACCTGGCCGTGGGTGATTTGGATGGCGATGGCAAGCCGGACCTGGCCGTGGCCGATAGCAGCGGGTTTATTTCACTATTTCGCAATCAGTGCACGCCCGGAAATATCAGTGCCAGCACGTTTGATGCGCGGGTGGATTTACCAGCCCAAAGCGGATCGCTCAACGTAGTGATCGGCGACCTCGATGGTGACGGGCGGCCGGAACTCATCACCACCGCCTATCTGCCTCAGACCCTCTCCGTCTATCGCAACCTGGCCACGCCGGGTTCGCTGACGACTAATTCTTTTGCCGCGAGCGTGGACTATCCGCTGGCCGGCCGCGGTCACACGATTGCATTGGGCGACCTGAATGGCGACGGCAAGCCGGACATCACCGAGGTAACGGAACTGGATAGCGTGATGTCCTTGTTCCAAAACATCGGCAGCGGCAGTTTCACCAACAGCTCCCTGGCCGCACGCGTGGACTACGCCGCCGGGTGGAATGCCTGGGGCGTGGCGGTCGGCGACTTGGACGGCGATGGCCGGCCCGATGCCGTTTTTGGCAACGATTACGACAATACGTTGACGCTTTACAAAAACGTCACGCCGTTCGGCGCGACCAATACCTGCACCCCTGCGCCGGCGGGATTGGTCGGTTGGTGGCGCGCGGAAAGCAACGCCAACGACAGCGTGGGCGGCAACAACGGAACGCTGTCGGCGAGCGGGGCGGTCTATGCGCCGGGCTTGGTGGGGCAGGGCTTCCAGTTCGATGGCACCAACGGTTATGTCGCCATTCCCGATGCCGACGCGCTGAAGCCGACGAGCGTGACCTGTGAGGCGTGGGTGTGGTTGGATCCCGCCTTGCCTGCCGGCCGTGGGGGCGAACAAATTGTGTTCAAGAAAAACACCTGGTCGGCCTGGTTTGAGGGTTACAGCCTGCTAAAACTTACCAAAGACAATGGTGACGGCACGGTTTCCGACTGCTTTCAGTTTACGGTCTCCCGCAACGGCAACCAAGTCTCCATTATTTCACAGACCATCGCGCAGCGCGGCGTGTGGTATCATGTGGCGGCCACTTACGACGGGAACCAGTCCGTGCTTTACGTCAACGGCGTGGCGGAGGCCACGGCCACGCCGGGGTTCCCCTTGGATTATGACACGACGCCCATTTACATCGGCACCTCGGGCACGTGGCCCCCTTACTTGTCCATGTTTGGTGGCATCATTGACGAGGCGTCCATTTATAATCGCGCCCTGGCGAACAACGAAATCGCCGCCATCTACAACGCCGGCAGTGCAGGTAAATGCCAACAACTGCTGGCTCCGGTGATCATCACGCAGCCGACGAATCAGTCCGTTCTCGCCGGCACCACGGTCAGTCTCAGCGCCGTCGCCAACGGGTCGCAACCGCTGAGCTACCAGTGGCTTTTCAATGGGACGAATCTCAACGGGGCCACCAGCCCGGCTTTGACGCTGACCAATGTTCAAGCTGGGCAGGCAGGCACTTACGTCCTGCTGGTGACTAATAGCTTCGGCTCGGTCGCCAGTTCCAACGCCGTTTTGACGGTGGTGATGCCGCCCACACCGCCAACGATTGTTTACCAGACACCCAGCCAGGTCGTCTTACTGGGTAACCCCGCCACCTTCAGCGTGAACGTGAGCGGCAGTTCTCCCCTGAGTTACTCCTGGGAGCGCGACGGTGCCTGGATTGAAAATGCAACCAACTCCAGCTACACGCTGAGTTCCGCGCAATTGATGGATTCGGGCAGCAAGTTTAGTTGCCTGGTCACTAATCTCTACGGCCAGGCCAGCAGCACCAACGCCACGCTCAAGGTCATTGATACGATTGCGAATGACCTGTGCAGCGGAGCCATCGTCATCACGAATGCCAGTTACACCAATGTCCAATCCACCCTCAAGGCCAGTTCGTTTGGCGATCCGGTGCCCGATTGCGTGCCGAACTTCGGTAATGGCGTCTGGTATCAATTCACCGCGCCGGCCGGCGGTTTGCTGACGGTGGATACGTTCGGCAGTGACTTTGACACCGGCCTGGCCATTTACACCGGCAGCTGTGATTCCCTGACCGAAGTGGCCTGCAATGATGACGCGGGTGGCATGACTTCGCTGATCACCATCCCAACGACGACAGGCGTAACGTATTCCTTTCTCATCGGTGGCTACAGCGCGCATTCCGGCAATCTCGTTTTCCACTTGAACCATCTGACGCCCCCGGTATTCGTGGTGCAGCCGACGAATCAATCCGTGGTGGTCAGCAGCAATGCCAGCTTTCCGACGTTGGTCACCGGCGCGCAGCCGATCAGCTTCCAATGGTATTTCAACAACACGCTGCTGCTGGATGGCGGTCGCTTCAGCGGTTGCACAAATGCGACCTTGAACCTGGCCAGCATTGTCCGCGAGGACGCCGGCAGTTATCAGGTCGTGGCCTCAAATTACCTCGGCGTCACCACGAGTTCCGTGGCGGTGCTGACGCCCATCATTCTGCCGCCGGTCATTGAGCAGCAACCGGGCAACGTGCGCGTGCCTGCCGGTTCCAACGCCACGTTCTCCGTGACGGTGGCAGGAACGCCACCGTTCAACTTCCAATGGTTTGCGGGTGGAACGCCGCTGGTGGATGACGGGCGGATCGTCGGCGCGACCACGGCCAGCTTGAGTATTTCCAATCTCACCGCGGCCGATAACGGCAACTACGTCGTGGTGGTGAGCAATGAATCGGGCAGCGATACCAGTTACCCGGCGTCATTAGTCGTGCAAGTGCCACCGAGTATGACTCTACCACCCATTGGCCGCTCTGTGCCGCCTGGACTACCGACTACTTTTAACGCGACCGCCTCGGGTAGTCCTTCGCCTAGTTATCAATGGCAGTTGAATGGCACAAACATTCCCGGTGCCACGACTTCGAGCTATACCATTGCGGCAGTCGGAACTGACCAACTCGGCAGCTATCGGCTCGTAGCGAGCAACGAAGTCGGCCTCGCCACGAGCATCGGCGCGCAACTCACGTTTGGACCGGTCGCCGCGTGGGGCCGAAATGCTTCCAACGAATGTCTGCCGCCGCCAGGATTAAGCAATGTCGTCGGCTTGGCCGGCACCACGGGCGCTAGCTTTGCTGTGCGGACGGATGGAACTGTCGCCGCCTGGGGTTCAGGAAACGCCACCAACCTTCCCGCCAGCGCGAGCAATGTCGTGGCGTTGGTGGCCTCTGGCTCCACTGGAAGTTTTGGGAATTATGCGTTGCGCGCGGACGGTCGGGTGGTTAGTTGGAATGGGACGTCCGCACCAAACTTGAGCAACATCGTCGCGATCGCCGTTGGAAATAATTTCGGCTACGCCTTGCGCGCCGAGGGAACCCTCACCAACTGGGGCAACGTCCCGCTCCCGGGTTTTGCCCCCGGGCTAAATCAGATAACCGCTGTTGCCTGCGGATACAACAACCACGCGGTGGCGTTAAGGCGCGACGGCACGGTCGTCGTCTCGGGCAATGGCGCGGTGACCAATGTGCCCGCTTCCGTGACCAATGTGCTCGCAGTTGCCGCCGGCTACTCTTATGCAATGGCGTTGCGGGCCGATGGTAAGGTAATCGCGTGGGGCAGCGGCACGATCACCAACCTTCCAGCCAGCCTGACAAACATCGTCGCCATTTCTGGCGGGGGTTATAATTCTGATAATTTCGCTTTGGCGATTCGTGCTGACGGCAAAGTCGTGACTTGGGGGGCCAATACTTATGGTGAGTCCACGCCGCCCGCCGCATTATCTAACTTGGTTTCCATCGCCGGCACCGCCACTCCTTATCACGATCTCGCGCTAGTCAACGACGGCAGCCCGGTCATCATTCATGCGCCCGTCGGTCTCACGGCTTACACCGGACGCGACGTGGCGCTGCGCGGCGATGCCGTCGGAGCCCAACCGTTGAGCTATCAATGGTTGCTCAATGGCGTGAACATTCCTGACGCGACCAATGCGAGCCTCGTTCTTCCTAACCTCCAGTTCGCCAGCGAGGGCAACTACCAGTTGTTCGTGAGTAACTCTATCAGCACAGCGTTGAGTCTGTCGGCACCGTTGACTGTTATCAGCAACAACTCACTGACGCTCCTGAGTCAGATCACGGCCTCGGCCACCAATGTGTATCAAGCCGGCAAGGTGACGTTCGGCGGCGCGACGGTGCTGGGCAGCGGGCCGCTGCGCTATCAATGGTTCTACTCGACGACCAATAGGAATTACTCCGTCGTTCCCACCGCGACCAATGAGTCGCTGTCTTTGGACCCGGCGCTGGCAGTGCAATCGGGTTTCTACTACCTCGCGGTCAGCAACCAGTCATTCGGTCTGACCAGCGCGCCGGTGAATGTGCGCGTGCAATTCGCCAGGGCGTGGGGATTCCAAGCCGTCAGTAACCCGCCAGTCAATGTTACCAATGCCATCGCCATCGCGACGGGTGGCTATCAAAATTACTATGGACATTATTTTGCGCTGGGCGCGGATGGAAAACTGACCTCGTGGGCGAACTATACCACTCGCTATGACGAAACCAATGTCGCGGCCTTGAGCAATTCCTTTGTCACCGCCATTGCGGCCAGTTCGCAGCACAGTCTGGCGCTCAAGTCGGACGGGACGGTTTATGTTTGGGGCTACGGTCTATCGGGGCAGACCAATCCGCCATCTGGTTTGAACAATGTCACCGCCATCGCTTGCGGCGGTTTTCACGATCTTGCTTTGAAGGCGGATGGCACGATCGCGGGCTGGGGCGCGACACTGCAATACAATTACGGCCAGGCCACCAACAATGCCGCCGCCACCAATGTCGTTGCGATCGCCGCTGGCAATCAACACAGCCTGGTTTTGCGCGCCGACGGCAGCGTGGTCGCCTGGGGCTATGGTTCGGATGGCTCAACAACCATCCCACCCGCCGCCACCAACGTCATCGCTATTGCCGCCGGTTCCGGCTTCAGCGCGGCGCTGCGGGCGAATGGCACGGTCGTGCAATGGGGCACCGGCATCGCGCAGTATCCAACTCCGGTGGCATTGAGCAACGTGGTGGCGATTGCAGGTTCATCCACCCATTGCGCGGCTTTGAAGAGCGACGGCTCGGTGGTCACCTGGGGCTATGAATACACCGGCTTGGCGTCGAACAATCTGCCGGCTGATCTGGCCAACGTCTCCGCCATCACGAGTGGTGGCGACCATGACTTCGCCTTGCTCGGCACCCGCGCTCCGGCGTTCACCATCCAGCCGTGGAACCGGACGATTCCCCTTACGACGACCAGTGTGTGGTTCGTCGGCAAATGCGCCGGTGTCCAACCCATCCGTTATCAATGGCGGCTCAACGGCACGAATCTGCCCAGTGCCACCAATGACATCCTGAATGTTTTTGCCGCGCGAACCGTCCAGGGCCAGCCCATTCCGCTGCCGTCGGGCGTTTACCAACTCGTGGTCAGCAACGCCTACGGCATCGCGGTCAGCAAACCCGCCAAACTCAGCGTGGTCATCCCGCTGGCCGACGCGCTGGATACGCCGACGAACACCAAGGACGGCACTGCGCTCTACAACTGGATCACCACCGGTAATGCGCCCTGGTTCGGCGAGACTAATGTCACCCACGATGGCGTGGACGCCGCGCGCAGCGGCGGCATCGGCGCGTTGCAGGAAACGATTTTGCAAACGACCGTCGGCACGAATTGGTCGGGTCGCTACACGTTCTGGTGGAAAGTTTCCTCAGAGCAGTTCTTCGACACGCTGGAATTCCGCGTGAACGGCGTTGTGCAGACGAGTATTTCTGGCGAAGTGGACTGGCAGCAGGTGAGTGTTCCCGTCGCCGCCGGCACGAACCTATTGCAATGGCGCTATTCCAAAGACGCCTCCTACGACGTCGGCCAGGACGCCGGCTGGGTGGATCAATTTGTGTATGTGCCCGACGCGCCCTTCATTCTGGTTCACCCCCAGCCCGCGATTCAGACCGTGAATCTGGGCGCGACGGTGTCCTGGTCCGTTTCGGCCACGGGCGCACCGCTGTTGCGCTACGTGTGGCGGCAGAACGGAACTATCGTCGGTGGCAACAGTTCCACGCTGACCCTGAACAATGTCAGCCGGGCACAAAATGGAACCTACTCGGTGACGGTCACCAATGCCGGCGGCAGCACCGTCAGCAGCGACGCGGTTTTGAAAGTGCTCGTGCCGCAAGTCCTGGGCACGCCGAAATTGCTGCCGGACGGAACCTTCCAACTGCTGTCCACCGATCCGAACGGCGGCTTGCTCTCCCCCGCCGACCTGGCCAACTTTGAAGCTCAGGCCAGCACGAACTTGTTCAATTGGGTGACGCTGCCCAGTGCCTTGAGCCTGACGAATGGCGCGTTATTGTTGCAGGATTCGGGACCGACCAATTATCCGGCGCGCTATTATCGCATCCTCGAACACTGAGGCCCCGACGACCACTCGTTGACGGTGAACTGGCTTTGGCTCTGGTTTAAAACGGCGGGCTCATTTTTGGTTAGCTCGCCAATGAGAAGTTTGGTAACTTAAGAGCATTAGCAAACGTCCGGCTAGACAATCGAGGCTGGCAACGAGACTATGCACACACAACAACCACATAATCATATGAACAAAATCAAATCCCTCCTCTTGATCGCAGCGGTCATCGCCAGTGCCACGCCGTTGCTGGCGCAACAAAAACGGGTCAGCCCGCACGAAACCATCAGCGCGGTGATTGACGGCAGCCGGGTGACGGTCGTTTATGGTCGCCCATATTCCAAAGACCCCAAGAGCGGCGAGGTCCGCAAAATCTGGGGCGGTCTGGTGCCTTACGGCAAAGTCTGGCGCACGGGCGCGGATGAAGCCACCACGCTCACCACGCAGAAGCCCATCGTGATTGGCGAGACCACGATCCCAGCCGGCGCTTACACGCTGTTCACCTTGCCGCAGGAAGACGGCTCGGCCAAGTTGATCTTCAACAAACAGCTCGGCCAATGGGGCACCCAATATGACGAGAAGCAGGATCTCGTGCGGATTGATTTGAAGAAAGAAGCGCTGGAAAAGCCGGCAGACCAACTGGTGCTGGCCGTTTCCAAAAATCCGGCGGGCGGCGGCGTTTTGAAAATTTCATGGGAGAGCACCCAGTATTCAGCAGCGTTTACGGTGCAGAAATAATTTCACCCCTTTCACTGCATGAACTCCAAAACATTCCGCTGGATTTCCACTTGCGCCTGTGGACTGATGCTGGCCACCAGCGCGCTGGCGGTTGACTTCCCAGCCGCAAGTCCTGCCTGCACGTTGAAACAGCGCGTCGGCCTGACGGACGTCGAGATCGTTTACTCGCGTCCCAGCATGAAGGACCGCCAGATTTTCGGCAACGTTGTCCCGTTTGGAGCGGTCTGGCGCACGGGCGCGAACGCCGCGACCAAGATCACCTTTAGCACGCCGGTGAAACTGAATGGCACGGACATCGCCGCCGGTGCTTACGCGCTCTACACGATTCCCGGCGAAAATGAATGGACCATTATCCTCAACAAGGGCGTGGGGAAATCCGGCACCCAATACGACGAAAAGGAGGATGTCATTCGCTTTAAGACGACGGCCATCAACTGGGATACGGCCATCGAGACGTTTACCATCGAGTTCAATCAGATTCGCGATGAGTCGGCGGTCATCAATCTGGTGTGGGAAAAAACTGTCGTCCCGATCAAGGTGGACCTGGATGTCACCGCCAAGCTGCTGCCGCAAATTGACGCGGCGATGGCGGCGGAGGGTGGCAACAAACCCTACTTTCAAGCGGCCGCGTTTTACTATGACCACGGCCAGGATTTGTCCAAGGCCAAGGAATGGGTCGAGGCAGCCGTCAAGCAACGCGAGGCGTATTACATCGTGCACCTAAAGGCAAAAATCCTCGCCAAACTTGGCGATAAGGAAGGGGCCATCGCCGCCGCCAACCGCTCCATGGTGCTGGCGAAGGAGAGCAGGGACAGCGCCTACGTCAAGTTGAACGAGGACCTGATCTCCAGCCTCAAGTGAACATTCGGGCTGTTTCCGTTTCATTAGCACCGGGCTTCAGCCCGGTGAAACTGACCGCAAACATCAGAAACCGTTTCCACGGTTTTCTGGTGGCGCTGGTGCTTGCGGGCGCGGTCGCCCACGCCGAGCCACCAACCAACTCCGCGTCGGAAATGCTTCAGGAATTAAATGGTTTTCGCGAGTTGGGCAGCGTCCTTTATGTCGCCGCCCATCCCGACGATGAGAACACTCAGCTCATTACTTACCTCGCGCGCGGTCGCCATTATCGCACCGCCTATCTTTCGCTCACGCGCGGCGACGGCGGGCAGAACGTGCTCGGCCCGGAATTCGGCGAACAGTTGGGCGTCATTCGCACGCAGGAACTGCTGGCGGCGCGGCGGCTCGATGGCGGCCGACAATTTTTCACGCGCGCGATGGACTTCGGCTTTTCCAAGGACTATCTCGAAACTCTCAACATCTGGAACAAGGACGAAGTTGTGTCGGATATCGTCCGCGTGATCCGCACGTTTCGGCCTGACGTGGTCATCACGCGCTTTTCACCCCAACCCAGCGGCACGCATGGCCATCACACGGCTTCCGCCGTGTTGGCGTTGGAGGCCTTCAAACTTGCCGGCGATGCCAAAGCCTTTCCCGAACAGCAATTGCCGACTTGGCAACCGAAACGCATTTTGATGAACAGCCGTGGCGGCGAGAACGCGCTGCAAATCGAAGCCAACGGCACCGATCCGGTCCTCAACGAACCGTTCGGCGCCATCGCTGGGCGCAGCCGCTCGATGCACAAATCGCAAGGCTTCGGCAATTTCGGCGGCGGTCGTGGCGGCGCGCGGGCGGAATCGTTTCAACTGCTCGCTGGCGACCCGGCGACCAAGGACATTCTCGACGGCGTGGACACGACATGGAACCGCGTGCCGGGCGGCGTGGAAATTGGAAAACTCGCCGATGAAATTATTTCCCAGTTCAATCCGCAAGACCCGTCGGCAATTGTTCCAGCGTTGTTGAAATTGAAAAGCAATTTGGCGGCGCTGAGGTCAACGGATTCCATCCTCATTGAGAAGGCGTCGCAACTGGATCGCATTCTGCAAAGTTGCGTTGGACTTTCAGTCCTGACCACCATCGCGAATTCCGAAGTGGTTCCTGGTGAAGAATTGAAATTGCACAGCACTGCGATCGTGCGTGCGACCATTCCCGTGCGCTGGATCGGAACGCGCCATACAGCCCTCAAAGAAGAATTTACTTCGACCGCCGCGCTGAATTTGATCTCCGATCAACCTGCGAGTCGCGACGAAACCGTGCGGTTGCCGGCCACCACGCCGTTGAGCCAGCCTTACTGGCTGCGGCAAGAAAGCACGGCGGGCATGTTCCGCGTGGCCGACACGGCGCTGATTGGCCAGCCGGAAAATCCACCCGCATTTCCCCTTGAACAAGTTTTTGAAATCGGCGGCCAAACGCTGGTGATTCCCGACGAACCCGTGCAAGCCGACACGGCCACGGCGAAAATTGAATCACGCCGCCGGCTCGAAGTGGTTCCGCCGGTGACGCTCCGCTTCGCCTCCGCAGTCAATGTGTTTGCCCCGAACACCACGCGGAAGATCGAAGTTGAAATCACCGCCGCGCGCGCCAACTCTGCTGGCACGCTCACGCTAAATGCGCCCGCCGATTGGAAGATCACGCCCGCCACCAAATCCTTTGAGTTGGCTGGAGTCGGCGAAAAGAAGCAGTTTATCTTTACCGTTTCCGCGCCCGCAAAAACCAGCACGGCATCCATCAATGCCTCGGCGAAGATTGGCGACGCCACCTTTGGCACCCAGCGCATTGAGATTGCCTACAAACACATTCCCTTCCAATTGCTTCAACCTCCGGCGCGGATCAAATTGGTCAGCTTTAATCTGGCGATCCGTGGCAAGAACGTCGGCTATCTACCTGGTGCCGGCGACAGCGTGGCGGAGGCGATTTCGCAAATGGGCTACGAAGTCACGACGCTCACTGGCGCGGATCTCACGACGAACCGACTGATGGACTTTGACGCCTTGGTCATCGGCGTTCGCGCGTTCAATGTGCGCACAGATCTCACGGCTCATTTGCCCGCGCTGTTGGCCTTTGTTGAAGCAGGCGGTAATCTCATCGAACAATACAACCGGCCCGGAAACGATTCTAAAACCGATCAGTTTGGTCCTTACAACCTGCGCTTGTCGGGCGACCGGGTGACGGATGAAACAGCGACGATGACTTTTCTCGCGCCGGATCATCCGGTGTTGAACATGCCAAACAAGATCACGAGTGCGGATTTTGACGGCTGGGTGCAGGAGCGCGGCATCTATTTTCCCAATCAGTGGGATGATCACTTCACGCCCATTCTGGCGTGCAACGATCCGGGCGAAGCGCCGCTGAAAGGCAGTCTGCTCGTTGCCAAGTATGGCAAAGGCTATTTCGTTTATACCGGCCTGGTCTTTTTCCGGGAACTTCCCGCCGGCGTCCCGGGCGCTTATCGCTTGTTTGCGAATTTAATTTCCATCGGCAAATGAACTCGTTGCCGCCCGATCCGGTCACCGATGATAAAAGTCCCGGCGTGCCAGGCTTTCGCACCTGGCGCGGAGTTTATGTTTTTGTCTTCGCCGTTTTCGTTTTGGTGGTGGCCGTGCTCGCTGTTTTTTCGCGCTGGTTCGCATGAACTCTCTCGACTGGATCGTGCTGCTGGTGACGATGGTGGGCATTGCGGCCTATGGCGCTTGGCATACGCGTCACACCAGCCAGCTTGATACTTATCTCAAAGGCAGCAAGACCACGCGCTGGGGGACCATCGGTATTTCGGTGATGGCCACGCAGGCCAGCGCCATTACATTTCTCTCCATTCCGGGACAAGGTTTTGAAAGCGGCCTTGGTTTTGTGCAAAACTATTTCGGCCTGCCGCTCGCGCTCATAATTGTATGTGCCGTCTTTCTGCCGATCTACCGCAAGCTCGGCGTTTACACCGCTTACGAGTTTCTCGGCCAGCGTTTCGATGCCAAGACTCGCCTGCTCGGCGCGGGACTTTTTCTACTGCAACGCGGCCTCGCTGCGGGCGTCACGATTTATGCGCCGGCAATTATTCTGGCGACCGTGCTCGGCTGGCGGCTCGATTTGACGATCATCGGCACAGGCCTGCTGGTGATTATTTACACCGTCACCGGTGGCAGCGAAGCGGTGAGTCTCACGCAAAAATGGCAGATGGGCGTCATTTTCGGTGGCATGATCACCGCGTTTTTCATCTTGCTCGCGCGACTCCCCGACGGCCTTGGTTTCGGCGGTGCCGCGCATCTTGCGGGCGCGATGGGCAAACTTCAGGCGGTGGATTTCTCACTTAATCCCGATAAGCGCTACACGCTCTGGACCGGTTTGCTCGGCGGAACTTTTCTGATGCTCTCCTATTTCGGCACCGATCAATCGCAAGTGCAACGCTATATCGGCGGGGCCGCACTGCGCGAAGGCCGGCTAGGCCTGATGTTTAATGCGCTGCTAAAAATTCCGATGCAGTTTTTCATCCTGCTGCTCGGCGCACTGCTATTTGTTTTTTACCAATTCCAACCCGCGCCGGTTTTTTACAATCGCGTCGAATGGCAGCAACATGCGACCGGCTCGAATGCTGCGACCTTTCGCGCGCTTGAAGAGAGGAACGACACACTGCACGCCGTGAAACAGGAAAAGATCCGCGCGTGGCTCGTGGCTCGCAATCGCGGCGACGCCATCGCCGAGCCGGTCGCGCGCTCCGCCATGCTGGCAGCACAGGCCGCGACCGAGACCCTCCACAACGAAGCCAAGGCTGCCTTGTCCGCCGCCGATCCGCTCGCGAAAACCAAAGATTCCGATTATGTCTTCATCGGTTTTATTCTCGACCAATTGCCGCACGGCGTCATCGGCCTGCTCATCGCCGTGATGATCGCCGCCGCGCTCGGCTCGAAGGCGGGTGAACTCAATGCGCTTGGCACCACCACGACCATTGACCTCTGGCGACATTTCCGACCGCTCGCCGCGCATGACGAGGCGCGCAATGTCCGCGCCGCGAAATGGTTCACCGCGCTGTGGGGATTGGTGGCGATCGCATTCGCCCTGTTCGCGGGCTTCGCGGAAAACTTGATCGAAGCCATCAATATCATCGGCTCGATTTTTTATGGCGTCGTGCTGGGGATTTTCCTTGCGGCCTTTTTTCTGAAACACGTCGGCGGCACGGCGGTATTCTGGGCGGCCGTTGCGGCGCAAGTAATCATCTTCGCCCTCTTTTTTCTACGGCATCGTTTTCCGATGCTCGATATTTCCTATCTCTGGTATAACCTCATTGGCTGTGCGGCGTGTGTGCTGTTGAGTCTGATGTTGCAAGCGTTGATTCCGGCACGAAGAATGAACCAAGAAACTTAACCACGGATGGATATTGATAAACACGGATTAGGCAAAACGCCGCGGCCCAGCGAACGCGGAGAAATGCAGAGAGCAGAAATTTCTACGACTCTTTGCGACCTCTGCGCCTCTGCGTTTGGTTTTGTCATCCGTGCTCATCCGTGTCCATCCGTGGTTAATGAAACCTTTCGAGCCACCAACCCATGAGCAACGCACCGGTCATCTGTTTCGGCCAGCAACCCTGCGGTTTTTTCCCAAAACGATTTCTTGTCGCCAAATTTCAAACGGCCCGGCGCTTGCAAACCGAAATCGGCGGCGAAATTGTTTTCTTCCATCACGACAGCGACCACGACCCGCGCGAAACAAAAACCACCTTGCGCCATCGCAAGACGAACGAGTCGGCGCACCTGAACTTTGCGTTCGCAAACAAAACCCAGCGCAAATTCTCACCGCTGTATTTGAAACAGATTCCCGCTGACTGGCAGGGCAAGACCGAGCTGCAGTTGCCCAATTACGTTGGTCATCCTTTGATTGAACTCTTCAAACAAGTTGCCGCCAAAAGCATCGCGGACTTTTGCCTGGAGATGTATCGCCACATGGGTTTGCTGGACGGAATTCGCGTGGCGCGTTCGAGCGATCCAGAATTTCGGCGTGCCGCGTGCGACATCGCAGAGTTTTTCGTGGATGTGCCGTATGAAAATGAAATTGTTCGCGCCCGTTTCACCGGAGACTCTTTTCAATTGCATGAAGGTGGAAATTCGTTTGTCACCCTGCCGCTGACTCCGTTCACCAAAGCGCAAATCAGTCCGACGCGCGATTCGCGGCTGCGTTGGATGCAATCCGTGCTGCATTGCACTCATTACATTGCTGGCGCGGGCGAGAAAGATTATCTTCGCCCCGAAGACGCGCCTGAAATAAAGATCATCAACCGCGACGCCATTGACCGATCCGATGAAGCCTACACCGAAATCGCCTGAACTTTCTCCGCTGCTCGCCTTCGGCGCGCATCCCGACGATCTCGAATTCGCGGTTGGCGCCGTGGTCGCTAAGGAAACCCTGGCCGGTCGCAAAGCCCACTTTGTCGTGTGTTCACGCGGCGAAGCTGGCACGCATGGAACGTCGAAGCAAAGAACTGCGGAAGCCAAGCAGGCAGCCAAACAGCTTGGCGCGACAATCGAATTTGTTGAACTCGATGGCGATGCCCACTTGGAAGTCCGCGTTGCTCACGCCCTCAAGCTGGCGGAAATCCTGCGCCGGATCAAACCGAGCGCGATCCTCGCGCCGAGCTTAATCGAGAACCAGCATCCGGACCATTGGCGCTTGGGAACCATCGTTCGCGATGCCGCGCGGCTAGCGCGTTTTGGCGGGCTGAAAGAATTGCGCCAGCAGCCGCCGCATAAGGTCGAACAACTATTTTTCTACGCGGTGACGCCGGAAGCGGAACCACGCGACATTACGCCGGTGTTAATTGATGTTTCATCGCCAGAAATTATCGCCAAGTGGACGGCAGCGATGAGCGCTCATGCATCGCAAACGGCCGCGCGCCAATACGTCGAGCTGCAAGTCACGCGGGCACGCCTGCTCGGCTTGCGCGCAAACCTCGGACACGCCATCGCGCTTTATCCAAACGAACCGCTGGTGTTGGAATCGCTCGCGCAGGCGGGCAGGGGAGCCAGGCAATTCTGAATGGACTCCGCGCGTCCATTGAAGATTGGCATCACCTGCTATCCCTCCGTGGGCGGGAGCGGCATTCTCGCCTCAGCGCTTGGCGAGGAACTGGCGCAGCGCGGACACGAAGTTCATTTCATCAGCTACGAACGTCCGTTCCGCATGCCCGCAAGTGCGCCGCGCCTGTTTTTTCATCCGGTTGTCATCAATGATTACGGCCTGTTCAAGTATCCTGATTACACGTTGCCGCTTTCAGTCAAGATGGCGGAAGTGAGCCGGGATCATCAGCTCGATATCCTTCACGTTCATTATGCCGTGCCCCATGCGACGGCCGCTATTTTAGCCCGCTCTATGCTGCCTCTGGAGCAGCAACCGCGTGTCGTCACCACGCTGCATGGGACGGACACAACCTTGCTCGGCGCGGATCCGGGCTACGGACCGGCGATTCATCACGCCCTGACGCATTCAGATGCCGTGACGACGGTTTCCAATTTTCTGCAGCTGGAGACGCAGCGCGTGCTCGGCTTTGACGGGCCGATCGAGGTCATTCACAATTTTTTTGAACCGCGGCCGGCGCGGCGCTCGCGCGAGGAGGTGCGCCGCGAACTGGGGTTGCGCGACGAAGTGATGATTCTCCACGCCTCCAATCTGCGTCCCTTGAAACGAGTGGATCTGCTCCTTGAAACAGTTGCCCGCATCCGCCCGCGCGAGACGTTTAAGCTCGTGATTCTCGCCGGCGGAAAGTTTGCGCCCTTCGCCGCTGATGTGCACCGCCTGGGCCTGGATGATCGAGTCATCGTGCGGGAAAACGTCTTGGACATTGAAGATTATCTGCAAGCCGCCGATCTGGGATTATTCACGTCCGAAACGGAAAGCTTTTGTTTAAGCATCCTTGAAGCCATGTGTTTTGCCTGCCCCAGCGTTGCGACGCGCGTGGGCGGAATTCCCGAAGTCATCGAAGACAATGTGACTGGACGGCTCGTGCCTTTTGGGGATGCTGACCAACTGGCACGGGCTGCCAAGAACTTGATTGAAGACGCCGCGCTCCGGGTGAAGCTTGGCCGCGCGGCCCAAGCCAGCGCCCGCGAACAGTTTTCGGCCGAGGTGATCGTGCCGCGCTACGAAGCCCTTTATCGTCGCGTCTGCCGCCAGGATTAGCCGCATGAAAAACTGAGTTCCATCCGGCTTCCAACTTGCCGCCGCCGCCTAAATTTCTATAATTCACTTGTGCTCGACATCAAATTGATCCGCGAAAAAACTGACTTCGTCCGCGCCCGCCTGGCCACGCGCGGGGCCGGGGACGAAAGCAAGATTGACGAACTGCTCCAATTCGACGAACAACGCCGCAAAGCATTGGCCGAAGTTGAGACCCTAAAATCTTTGCGCAATCGCGTTTCCAAGGAAATCGGCGCGCTCATGGGGCAAAAGAAACTGGCCGAGGCTGAATCCAAAAAGACCGAGACGCGCGAGTTGGGTGATAAAATTTCCGCGCTCGAAAAGCAAGTGACTGAGAGCGAAGCGGCGCGCGACCGCTTGATGTTGCAATTGCCAAATCTGCCGCACGAGTCCGTGCCGCTGGGCAAAACGGCGGAAGACAATCCTGAAGTCCGCGCTCATGGCGCGAAGGCTACTTTTGATTTTAAGCCGAAGTCGCACGTGGAATTGTGCGAGTCGCTCAAGCTTGTGGATTTCGCGCGCGCGACGAAACTTTCCGGCAGCGGCTTCTTGCTCTACACCAATTGGGGCGCAAGGCTGGAACGCGCGTTGATTTCGTTCCTGCTCGATTTGCACATCACCCAGCATGACTACACCGAAGTGTCGCCGCCACTCATGGTGGGCGAGCAGTGTCTCGTGGGCGTCGGCCAATTCCCAAAATTCAAGGATCAGTATTACGGCGTGGCTGAGGGCGATGATGCGAAAAATCTCGGCAAACTCTATTTGATTCCCACGGCGGAAACTCCCGTCGCCAACATTCATCGCGAGGAGATTTTGGCGGAGAAACAACTGCCGATTCGTTACTGCGCTTACACGCCGTGCTTTCGCGGCGAGGCGGGGGCGGCGGGCGTCGGCACGCGCGGCATGATTCGCGTGCATCAGTTTGACAAAGTGGAGTTGATCAAAATCGTCAAGCCGGAGAACGGTTTCGCGGAGTTGGAAAAAATGGTCGGCAACGCGGAAAAGGTTTTGCAACTGCTCGGCCTGCACTATCGCGTCATCACGCTCTGCACGGGCGACATGGGTTTTGGCAGCGCGAAGACTTATGACATCGAGGTCTGGGCACCAGGGCAGGGGAGTTATCTCGAAGTTTCGAGTTGCTCGAACTGTGAAGATTTTCAATCGCGCCGGATGAACCTGCGTTTCAAGACTGAGGCGGGTGAAAATAAATTTCCGCACATTCTCAACGGCAGCGGGACGGCGCTGGCGCGCTTGTTCGTGGCACTCCTCGAGACACATCAGCAGGCGGACGGTTCGGTGGCCATCCCTGCGCCGTTGCAGCCGTATTTGAAGACTGACCGGATCTCGGCGTAATTCAAAATGAAAATCCTGCTCGCCAGCAGCGAAGTTTATCCGTTCTCCAAAACGGGCGGACTGGCCGACATGGTGGGATCGCTCGGGGTCGCGCTCGTCAATGCCGGTCAGGAGGCGCGCATCGTCACGCCGTTGTATCGCGGCCTGCGTGATAAATTTCCGCGCATGACGCGCGTCAACTGGAAGTTCGATCTGCCGATGGGCGAACGGCACGTCCAAGCGGACCTGTGGGAACTCGATCTGGATTCCGGCCTGAAAATTTATTTCGTGGATCAACCGGATTACTTCGACCGCGCGGGCATTTATCAGGAAGGCCAGTTCAGCTACGCGGACAATGCCGAGCGTTTCATATTTTTTTCCAAGTGCGTCGTGAATCTGGCGCGCTATTTGGCGTGGCGGCCCGACATCGTTCATCTTCACGACTGGCAGGTTGGACTGGTGCCGGCCTTGATCCAGCACCAACGTGACAGTGCCGGGTGGGGGAAGCCACCGCCGACCTGCCTGACCATTCACAATCTCGCGTATCAGGGAACATTTCCAGCGGCGGTATATGCGCTGACAAACCTGCCGAAACTGTTTTTCCACACGGAAGGCGCGGAGTATTTCGGGATGTTGAATTGCCTCAAGGCGGGTATCGCTTTCGCCGACGTCATCACCACCGTCAGCCCGCGTTACGCGCGCGAAATCACCACCGAAGAACTCGGCTGTGGACTCGACGGCGTTTTGCGGCGCCGCCGCGCGCATCTGGTGGGCATTCTTAACGGCGTGGATTATCAGGAATGGAACCCGGCCAAAGACCCGCATTTACCGGCTCCTTTTTCACTTTCGAAGTTGGCCGGAAAAAAGAAAAACAAAGCGGCGTTGCAAACCTTCGTCGCCCTGCCCGTCGCTGAAAATATCCCGCTCTACGGAACCATTTCGCGGCTGGCCGAACAAAAAGGCGTGGACATCCAACTCGCCGCGTTGGCCGAAATGTTGAATGCCGACATTCAATTCATCCTCCTCGGCAGCGGTTCGGCAGAATACGAACTCGGCTACCGCGAACTCGCGCGCCGGTTTCCCGGCAAGATCGCCGTGCAATTCGGCTACAACGAATCGCTTGCGCATCAAATCGAGGCTGGCTGCGATTTTTTCCTGATGCCGTCCCGCTTTGAGCCGTGTGGGTTGAACCAGATGTATAGTCTGCGTTACGGCACGATTCCGATCGTGCGCGCCACCGGCGGCCTCGACGACAGTGTCATTGACTACGGCGAACAGACTGACAAGGCAAATGGAATCAAATTTTACGAATACACCTCACGTGCGCTCGCCAAAGCGATTCGCAAATCATTGGCCATTTATCACCAGCCAGAATTGATCCGGCAATACCGGCGCAATGCCATGCGGGCCGATTTCTCTTGGGGCAAGACGGTGGACGAATATTTGGAAGCCTATCGCACCGTGATGCAATAGACCCAATCGAACTAAATATAACAAACATTGTGTGTCTATAATTAGAAATTGAAAACATCCTCGCCGAGTTCCGCAGCCGCTTTTACGCTGATCGAGTTGCTGGTGGTTATTGCGATCATTGCCATTCTAGCCGCCTTGCTTTTGCCCGCCCTCAGCCGCGCCAAAGAGAAAGCCAATGCAATTTCTTGCATGAACAATAACAAACAACTGATTCTGGCCATCCACCTCTATGCCGGCGACAACAATGATCTGTTGCCGCCGAACGGTGACGATGACAATGATGTTGATGGCGAACAGTATTGGATCAGCGGAAACATGCACAATTTGAACGAGGCTTGGAACGTGAAGGATTTGACTGATCCGCAGAACAACAAACTCGCGCCTTACACGGCTGGCCAAAAACCGGGAATCTACCGCTGCCCGGGCGACAAGAGCACGGTGAATATCAGCGGCGTTGTCTTCCCTCGGATCCGCAGTTATTCGATGAATGCCGCCGTCGGCACTATCATCGGGCAAAATGTGAGCGCTGCCCCCAACGCCGCGCCCGTTTGGGGACCTTGGCTGGACGGCACAGGATACCACGTTGTCAATAAACCCTGGCACACTTACGGAAAACTCAGCACCGTTAGTTCTCCCGGACCTGCCATGGTTTGGACGCTGGTGGATGAGGACGAATACAGCATCAGTCTGGCTTGCTTCAATGTCTCCATGAAAACCGAGCCGACCTCCATGATGAATTGGCCCGGCACCTATCACGGTTATTCTGCCAGTTTCTCATTTCTTGACGGTCATGCTGAGGTTCACAAATGGAAAGACGCCCGCACTAAAAACGCTGCCCACGTGCCCGGGGGCTCGCCCGCGATTGGCGGTCAGATCGTCGCTCAAGGCGGACCGGACAATCCTGACTTGATCTGGCTGCAAGCGCACACTTCCGCGCAATAATTTCCGGCTGCAAAATGCCGCCAACCGTCCCGCGTCCACTTGATCGTGCCAAGCTTGGAGGCCAGAGTGGCCCCTGCCCTGCCCTATCACTTGGCGGCAACTCAATTATGAATTGAATCGTTGAAGTCACTTGCCGTCGAAACGAATGGTAGTGCGGCCTTAAATTCCGCAGCCACCAAATTCAAAGTGCCGTCGGTGGCGTATTTCAGCGCCGTGTAATCCATACTGCCCGCAACTCCATCCGAATTACCGGCCATGAAAACCCTATTTTCGGTGGAATACCAGCGCGCCGTCTTTCGCTGTAACCTTGATTTTGTCGCCCGGTTTGAATTCACCCGCCAGCAGCTTGGTTGCGAGCGGATCGAGCAGGTGCTCCTGGATCGCCCGCTTGAGCGGGCGGGCGCCGAACTGCGGATCGTAGCCTTCCTTCGCCAGAAAAGTTTTCGTGGCCTTGTCCACGTCGAGGACCAGATTCTGTTTGGCCAGACGGCTGTCCAATTGCGCCAGTTGGATGTCCACGATGCGCGTGAGTTCGTTTTCATCGAGGCTCTGAAAAATAATCGTGTCGTCCACGCGATTGAGGAATTCCGGGCGAAAATGCTTTTTCAACTCGGCCATGACCTTGTCTTCCATCGCCTGATGCGACGCCTTGTCGGTGTGGCCGTCCATGAAATATTCCTGGATGATCGGCGAACCGAGGTTGCTCGTCATGATGATGATGGTGTTCTTGAAATCCACCGTCCTCCCCTGCCCGTCTGTGAGCCGGCCATCATCGAGCACTTGCAGTAGCACGTTGAACACCTCACTGTGCGCCTTTTCAATCTCGTCGAACAAAATCACCGAATACGGTTTGCGCCGCACCGCCTCGCTCAATTGCCCGCCTTCCTCGTAGCCGACGTAGCCAGGCGGCGCGCCGATGAGTCGCGCGACGGTGTGCTTCTCCATGTATTCGCTCATATCGATCCGGATCATGGCGTTCTCATCGTCGAACAAAAACTCCGCGAGCGCGCGGGCCGTTTCCGTTTTGCCCACACCGGTCGGGCCGAGAAAAATGAACGAACCCACCGGCCGATTCGGATCTTGCAAGCCGCTGCGCGAACGACGCACGGCATTAGAGACAGCGGTGATGGCCTGTTGCTGTCCAATGATGCGTAACTGCAAACACTCTTCCATCTTCAGCAATTTCTCGCGCTCGCCTTCGAGCATGCGCGACACGGGAATATGCGTCCACGCCGCCACGACTTGCGCGATATCCTCATCCGTCACTTCTTCCGTGAGCAAGCGGTTGCCCGCCGGCTTATCGCGCAACGCCTTTTCCGTCGCCGCGAGTTGCTTCTGCAAATCGGGCAGCCGGCCGTATTGAATCTGCGACGCGAGTTTCAGATCATTCTTGCGCTGCGCCTGTTCCAACTCGTTCTTCGCCTGCTCGATCTGGCTGTTCACGATGCTCACGGCGTTGATCGCGGCCTTTTCATTTTGCCACTGCGCTTTAAGACCACCGGATTTTTCTTTCAGGTTCGCCAAATCTTTTTCCAGCTTCTTCAACCGCTCGCGCGACGCTTCATCGCGCTCTTTCTTCAAGGCGTTTTGCTCGATCTCCGACTGCATGATCTGCCGTTCCAACTGGTCAATCTCCGTCGGCATCGAATCCAGTTCCATGCGCAGGCGCGAGGCCGCTTCGTCCACGAGATCAATCGCCTTGTCCGGCAAAAACCGGTCGGTGATGTAACGATGCGACAACGTCGCCGCCGCCACCAGCGCCGCGTCCTGGATGCGCACACCGTGATGCACTTCATAACGCTCTTTCAAGCCGCGCAAAATCGCGATGGTCGCCTCGACCGTCGGTTCGGCCACGAGCACCGGTTGGAAACGCCGCTCCAGCGCGGGGTCTTTCTCGATGTGCTTGCGATATTCATCCAGCGTCGTCGCGCCAACGCAACGCAGTTCGCCGCGCGCGAGCTGCGGTTTCATGATGTTCGCGGCATCGCTCGCGCCTTCCGCGGCGCCCGCGCCGACCAGCGTGTGCAACTCATCGATGAACAGAATGATTTTCCCTTCGCTCGCCGTGATTTCCTTGAGGAACGCCTTGAGCCGGTCTTCAAATTCACCGCGATACTTTGCCCCGGCGATCATCGCGCTCAAATCCATCGCCACGAGCCGCTTGTTTTTAAGCGACTCCGGCACATCCCCGCTGACGATGCGTCGCGCTAAACCTTCGGCGATCGCCGTCTTGCCCACGCCCGGTTCGCCGATGAGCACCGGGTTGTTTTTCGTGCGCCGCATCAGCACCTGCATGACGCGGCGGATTTCCTCGTCGCGGCCAATCACCGGATCAATCTTCCCCTGCCGCGCCATCGCCGTGAGATCGCGACCATATTTTTCCAGCGCTTGAAATTTCCCTTCCGGCGCTTGATCCGTCACACGCTGATTGCCGCGTAATTCCATTAGCGCCTTGAGCACCGCGTCACGTTTCAGACCGTGGGCGGAAAATATTTTCTTGAGCGACGTGCTCGCCTCATCCAGCAGACCGAGCAGCAGATGTTCGGTGCTGACGTAATCATCCTTGAGCTTGCCCGCCTCGGACTGCGCGGCCTCGAGTGCCTTTTGCAAATCGCGCCCGGCATACGGCTCTGCGCCACCTTGGATCTTATGCCGCCGCGCGAGCTCCTTTTCCAAATCCGGCTGAAGTTTGGCGGGCGGCACACCGATGCGCACCAGCAATTCCGGCACAAGACTCTCGCTCTGGGCAAGCAGTGCGCGCAGCAGGTGCTCGCCATCCATTTCCTGGTGCGAATGCTCCCGCGCGATGCGTTGCGCGTCCTGAAGAGCCTCCTGCGATTTCAAAGTAAGCTTGTCGAGATGCATAGCTAATAAATAGAAGGAATGCGCGGCACGTCAAGTCAGGGAAAGACCGTATTGTCGCCGAAGGGCATATGTGAAGCTTACACAAGGTCGGGCGAGGTGCCCAGAGAACCGCACAGACTCTTGACACGCATTCCGCGAATTAACGCGAAAGCAACCTCGGCAAAGGCGTTAGCCGCGCACCGCCAATACGGCATTCACATCCACCTGCGCCCGCTCGACCTCGCTGAGGCGTTGGTCGCGGGTTTGGCGCGCCGCTGTCTCGCCCTACAGATGCCTCTTGCTTTTTACACGCAGAAGTAAAGTATTCCCCAGAACCAAACCAAAGAAAAGCTATGACCAAATCCATACCCAGCGGATTTAATTCCCTCACGCCCCACATCGTCGTCACGGACGGCGCCGCAGCCCTTGAGTTTTACAAACAAGCTTTTGGCGCGCAGGAAACAATGCGGCTCATGACGCCGGATGGCAAAAATGTGATGCACGCCCAAATGACGATCGGCAACTCCATGCTCATGCTGGGCTGCGAATTGCCGCCGCACTGCCTGGCACCCAAAAATCGCGGCGGCACCAGTGTTTTCCTGCACCTTTATCTGGAGGATGCCGATGCCGCTTTCGATCGCGCAGTGAAAGCCGGTTGCACGGTGATGATGCCCGTCTCGGATACCTTCTGGGGCGACCGCTACGGCGTGGTCGTAGATCCGTCCGGCCATCAATGGTCCCTGGCCACGCACAAACAAGACCTCACGCACGACCAACTCGTCGCCAATGCCAGAGCTTTCCGCGCCAAAATGGAAGATAAGTAATTGGGGGAGCTGCCGGCGCAGTCAAATTTGCGCTCGCGTATTTGGCGTGGTTCGCCGTTGAAATCAGTTTTCGGTTTGCCCCACCACTTCCGTGTTCATTGGTGATTGTCTGCGGCCAGCTTTTCAAATCTGCTTTGGCGAACGCGGCGGCAGTTGCTCCATTCTCATCCGCGCTGCCTGGTTGCTTCGTATAGAAACACCGCCGTCGCCGTGGCCACGTTCAGCGAATTCATGTGCGAGGGCATCGGAATTTCCACCATCTCATCGCATGCGGCCAGCGCGGCAGGCGTGAGGCCGGGACCTTCCGCGCCAAAGACCAGACAGCAATCGCCGCGCAAATCAGCCTTTGACAGTTTCAGTGCGTCAGGCCGGGGATGGGCTGCGAGGCAACGCACGCCCCGCGCCCGCAACGCGCGCAATGCGTCCACCAGCTTGTCCACGCGCACCAGCGGTTGCTCAAAGATGGTGCCCATGGAACCAGCCACCGCCCGCCGTTGAAACGGACTCCCACACGTCTCCCCCACAATCAGAAAATGCGCGCCGAACGCCGCACAGTTTCGCACCACCGCGCCGAGATTTTCCGCGCTGGCAATGCCCTCGACCGCGGCGAGCAGCCGTGGACGTGGGGCATTATTCAGCAACGTTTCCAAATCCGGCAGCGGCGGAATTTTCGCCACGGCCAGCGCGCCTTGGTGCATCACATAGCCGGTGATGGTTTCCAGCACCTTGGGTTCGGCGATGTAAATGGGGAGTTCCATTTCCGTCCGTGCGCGCAGTTGCAGCTCCAGTTTTTCCAGCCACGCCGGCGTGAGCAACGCCGAGACGACGGTGTAACGACTGGCCAACAGGCGTTTGACCGTTTTGATGTTAGCTGCCACCAACACGCCGGCGCGCTCGTGTTCTTCAACGCGTTTGAGCGTCAGATACAGCGCCAGTTCCGGCGCGTCGAGCGATTGAACAGATTGGATATGCAGCGTTGCCACCGGAGCATTAAAGCGTGCCGTCGCAGCGATGAAAAGCGCGGAGAGGTTGAGGGCTCAAAAACGAAATGCCGCCTTCGGCACATTCCAAGGCGCTGGCGCGTCCAGTATGCTCTTGCCAAATCGGACTGCCCCAGGCTGCCAGCGGCAATCGTGGCGGCGCGAGGACGCGACCGAAGGAAATTCACAGTTCAGCGGAACCCGCCTCGTTCGCTGAAGCGGCCGCCTTCCTTTTCCCCATCGGTGCCCATCCGTGGTTGCACAGCCTAGATGCAGCTACCGAGATTTTTGCGCCGGCGTCTTGAGCGGATACAATCCCGGGCAGCAGCCGAAGGTCTCGTGGAAGGCCGCGCTGAAATGGCTCAAGCTGGCATAACCCACTTCGAGCGCGGCTTCGGTGACGTTGAATTCGCCGGCGCGTAACAGTTCGGCCGCGCGTTCCATGCGGAGCTGGCGGAGATGTTGCGTGATGGTCTGGCCGGTCTGCGCGGAAAAAATTCGGCTCAGATAAAAATGGCTGCACCCGATTTTCTTGCCGAGTTCCTCCAGCGGCGGCGGTTCGGCCAGGTTTTGTTTCAGCAGAAAGATGACTTGCTCCACGCGCTCCTGCGCAAGCCGTTGCTGCCGGGTGCAGAACATTTCCGCATCTGCGGGCGGCTGGATAAAGAACGTCAGCGCGAGTTCCAGCGCCTTGCATTGAAACCAAAGCGGCTGCGCGCTGGCATAGACGGGCGGCTGGCGCAGGGTGGCGATGAGCTGCTGCTGGCTGGCGGAGAGTCGAACGGTCGCGCCCGAAACCTGTTCGCATGGACAGTTCTCCATTGCCGCCCGCACAACCGGATGCAGGGTTGCCTCGGCGCCTGCGAGATGTTTCGCGAGAAACGGGCAGGAAAATTCCACGGTCAGAAAACGATGCTGCTGGTTCGCACAACGCCGCGCGGTGAGCGGTTCGGTTTGGCGATGATAAAACCCCGCCGTGTTGGGCGCGAAGTCGGTGCGCCGTTCCTGTCCTTCCACGAAGCCTTCGCCCTCTAGGTTCAGGCAGAGTTCCACGCAGCCCGGATGAAAACTCGCGGCCCAGTCAAGGTCTCGCTTGGCGAAAAAGTCGTGCCACTCCACACTGAACCCAGCGCCGCGAAAACTGCCGAACAACGGCTGCCAGCCGCTCCCCACGTCGCGCCACGCGCCCGCTTCAGAAAATGGCGCGGTCTGGGGACGGTCGGTTTGGATGGCAGCATTCAGCAGGCGACACGATGACATAAAGTTGCAGGGCGTATTTTCAAAAATCCATCGGGCCAGCTATTGTCTCATCAGCACCGGGCTTCGGCCCGGTGACGTGGGCAATGCCGGTCTCGGTAGCCGCTTCAGCGGCTTTCAGCGGTTCGGAAAAGGCGTTGAAACGGCTCGCCCGACGACGAGGACCGCACACCGCGCTGAAGTCCGGTGCTAATGAAATGCGTGGCGGAAATGTAAAATCCATACCGGACGGCTAACGCCCTGCTTTCCAAAGGAATTTTCGCAACAAATGGCTGCTAGTCAAGGCTACTCTGCCACTGCCTGAAGCTACTCGTTTACCACCCATTCCGACTCGGTTACTGAAGGATTCACTGAAGGTCTTTGGCCCTTAATTTCAAGAAAAGTAATTGAGGCCACGTCCACCCAAGGAGATTGCTCCTTAGCCAATGCTGCCATGGGATTCATCTCCAGATAAGGCGGAAAAATTCCTGCGGCAAGGAGAGATTCTGGCGAAATTCAAACTGGCCCTTTTCATTCACGTCGGTGGGACTTAACGGTGACCAGATGACTGGCGGAATTAGGCTTGTGGCCGACTCCAAGGTGTAACCGACGTAGTTCGTGGACCACGCCACGACGCTTTGGCCGGAGTCGAGTTTCAATGAAAGTTTTGGCTGCAAGGGTTGGATGATGATCGTGCCGGGATATTGCAGGCGGAAAAATTTCGTTGCCGCCAGCGCGGTTTTCGCTTCGTGATATTCATAGTAGCCGCCGTTTTTGAAATACGGACCGGTGATGGCAGTCCAATCACTATTCGTATCGAGGCTTGCGGTAGCCTGCAGACTGAAGCCCTGATAATTCGTGCTCCAATAGACGACGATGGCGTTCTCGTCCGAACGGATAAACAATCCCGGTTTCGCAATGCTGGGCGCGGGCGCGACAATGACCGAGCCGGCAAAATCAATCGGATCGCCCGCGGTCGTCGGCAATAGTTTAGCCGGACAGTCGCAATGTTGTCCGTCAAGTGTGAGCGGAATTTTCCAGAGTCCGTTGGTGCCGTATATCGAGCCGGCGCCCAGCAGACAATTTCCGGTCGGTGCCCAAATCGCGCCGTATAAAAAGCCGTCGCTCACATTGGTAAACGCGGTGATCTGCGCGAGGGCCGAGCCGTCGGCATTAATCGTGTAGAGATCGGCCAGTCCGTTGTTGGCGTAAAAATTATTCAGGTAACAAAATGAAAGCCGCACGCCAGCCGGCGACCACGCGGGCCAGCGCGAGTTGATTGCCGTTGCGCCCAAGTGTTGCGCCAGACCACCGCTCGCGGCAGCGACATCAATACCGCTGCCGTAGTTGAAGCTCGAATTGTAAAAGGCGATGCGGCCATCCACTGGATTTATGGCCGGAGCAAAACTATAACAGTCATTCGTCAGCGGAAAAATTGCGGGCGCATTGGACAACGGAACTTCCCAAAACTTGCAGTTGTAGTCTAACAGTAAATCCGGCGGACTGGCCGCATCCCAGTCGTAGCCGACAATCGCGGCATTGTTGGTAAAGATTTTTCGTTCGAGACCAGTGGATAAATCACGCAGCCAGAGATCGCCGCCACTGACGCCAAAGACATTGGTGCCACGCATGAAGGCAAGATAGCGACCATCGTGCGAGACCCGCGGCCGCGCGCCGGTAGTGATGTAAGTGTCGCCGCTCCCATCAAGATTGATCGCCCAGAGCGCGCCGCCCGTGGCATTTTTGCGACCGTAGAAAATGGTGCCCTGTTGCGCCAACGTCACGTCGCCATTGCTGCCAGGATTCGCTGAAATAGTGTTCGTCACATTGAAACCATTGGTCAAATTCAAGGTGATCGCGGCGGCGATGGTGCTGGCGAAAGAAAAATTTGCGGTGAGCAGACGTGAGCGGAGACTCGCAGCGCCGTAGCCGTAATAATCCACCGCCGCATCGTTGGTCAGCGGAAACGTGGCCGAGAATAAATGCCAGGTATCCGCTGCGCCTACGCGATAAAAAACCGTGCCTCCCGACGCCACGGTGCTGAACGAAACCTGGATTGGCGCGCTATAAAAACCCGGCGGCGGCGAAATGGTGATGGTCGTTGGTTCGGCTGGACGCGGCGACGCATAGCTGAAAACGGAGATGCCGTCGGCGACTTGATTGGGCAAACCAAAGTTAGCACCCGCCGGCGGCGGGCCGAGATTATTGGTCGTGAAACTACCGAGACCAGTTCCGCTGCCGCTGTCGACTTCCTTCAAAACGGAAAACGCGGCGGGCAGTCCGCTGACTTGATCGCTCCAGTCCGGCGCGGTGAGCGATGAGATAAAACCCGCGTCCCGATTGACGAATGGTTCAGTTTGAAACAGCCAGACATTCGCGCGCGTGGCGCGAGAAGAAACGGCGGGCAACGTGGACGCACTGAGCTGCGAAAAACTGGTGCCGTCAAAACTCATCACTTGCGCGTGAGTGGAAGCTGCTGCGCCCGCAGCGGCATCGAGCAAAACAAACTGCCCGTTCTCGAGCGGCACGATGCCGGTGAGAACATTGTTCGAGCTGGCACGTCCGTTGCCATAGATCGGGCCAGCGACAACATTGCTCCCAGAAAAAGTTATCGCCTGCACGCCACCAGAAAACTCCGCGAGAAAAGTTCCGCTCGTTGCTGGCGGTAAATAAAAAATCCGCTGCACGGCGCTGGTCAAAGTGACGGTGACATTGGTTCCGAATTGAAAGCCGCTGGAATTAGTAATGAGCGCGCCCACGGTGAAATTGGAAACGCCCGGTTGGTAAAAGGCAAAGCGCGGAAATATTTCGCCATTGAAATTTCCAAAAGTGTAATCGCTGCCGCTCGACAGGTTCGTGCAAGAAATTAAAATTCCGCCGGGGCTGTTGGTGAATTGTAAAATGTCAAAACGGTCGGCGTTGGTGCCACGCACCAATCCGGCGGCGAAACTCGGGACATTGGCTGGGTTTAGCGCCAGCGCATTGCCACGCTCAAACGCACCGTCTTCATTGAACTGCGCTGGGGTGAACGGTGTGATGGCAAAACCGTTGAAAACTTGAATGCGTTCCAATTGCTCGAGGTCATTTTGATTTCGCGAAGTGGCGACGAGCAAATTCGTTGGTGCGGCCACCGCTGCGCCGAGCGGATTGTCGAGCGTGACCAACGTGTGCGGCCCGATGCCCAACGGGGCCATGACCGCCGGCGTGCCAGCGCTGTTGGTGTTGGCTAGGCTGATGAGATTGATTCGGTTGAGGTTGGCGGAGGTCACGGCCAGCGCGTAGGCATTGTTAGTTAAAAATTTTCCGACCGCCGCGCTGGAAACGTTTTCAACACCAGAAACGAGCGGTGCAGACCACGAAAGATTCCCAGCGAGATCGAGAAGACCGAGGCGGACGTTGCCGGTGACTTTATCCAAAACGAGCATATCGGGCGAGCCGTTGTTATTGAAATCGCCGGAGGTTAAAATTTCCATGCCGGTGTCATAAACAAAAGCCGTGGCGGCGTTGATGCCCGCTGGCGCAAAAGCGACGACACAAATCACCACGGTGAAACTCTGGCGCAAAAATTGAAAAAGAATTTTCATGGCGCGTGCGTTTAGTTCGGTGGAATGGTGACGGTGCCGGCATCAATGGTTTCCGCGACCTCGTGCTTGGTGTTGAAACGGACAACGTAGTAATGATACGCTGCACCAATGCTGACGGGCTGCTGGTCGCGAACGTAGAGGCTGTAGAACGGGGCGTGATTCCCGGAAGCTTGAAGAAAATATTGGATGCCCGACGCGATGAGCAGATCTGGAACGATGACGAGATTTGCGTATTTCTTCACGGTAGAAATAGGGAAAGACAGGAATGTAAAAGGTATGTGCTCAATTTCCGGCGACACTTGGAGCAATGCGCCGGACGCTTTTGGAAATGCCTCATTGGTCATTTGCTGGCGATAAACCACGATGGGCAGAAGCGGCTCGCCATTCCGATCCGGCGAGGAAGAGTTGCGGCGGAAAGTCAACAGCCCCGGATCGTCCTGCGAATTTGCGTTGGTTGCTGAGGCGGCAAATCCGTTCGCCACAAATTCGAAGAAGTTGGTTGAGCCGACGGTCACAAAATTAGTCACGCCACCGTTGCCATTTAGACTGTTGGTGAGCCCGCTTAAAAAACCAATGCGGATGCCCACGGGATAGCGCGTATCAAGTGCGGTTACTGGATAATCTGTATAGTAGCGCAGGATCACCGCCGCCACGCGGTAATTGGTGCTGCCATTGTCATCATCGAAATGCGTGACCGATGGCAGTGGCCGCTCGGGCCACGGCACGGTCATGATGTTGGTGTTACTAATTTTCCAAGTGAATGTTTGCGGTTCGGAATTGGCGTAGGCTTTGTCCCGGTCGTCCACAGCGGCAACCGTGATGGTATAGGTGCCGCCGGCGGCAACATCCGCCGTAAGCGAGAATTGCGGGCCAGGGCCAAAATCCGGGCCGATAGGTGGAGTGAGTTGAGCCTCATCAAATATGAGGAATCGCAATCTATTGGCGAGCAAACCGGCGAAGGTAGTTTTGGGATCGTAGGAAAGTAATCGAACCAGTCTTGAACCGGATAGTCCGCTGGGTTGGCCGCTACTATTCTGGTCGTCGCGATGGATCTTGATTTCGAAACGATGGACGCCGGCGACGGGACAAAACCAGTTCATCAAAACTTGCGGATGATTCGTATCGCCGATGGCTTTCAGTTCCGCGAGCACCGGGCGCGGCAAGGTGGCGGGCTTCGCATATTCGCAACCAAGGAGAGCGAGGGGACTGCCGTTGCCATGTTCATCCAACAACTGAACGTAGTAGCAGAGATGCGCCGCGCTTGGCGGCATGGTGTCATCGGGGATCACGATGGAACGACTTGGATTTGCCGAGTCAAATGTGATGTTGCCCTGCGCGACGAGCGAGGGCGGGCCGTCATCGGCGCGGCGGTATAGCCGATATTCGCGCGAGCGATAGGTGGGGCGAAAACGAACGATGATCGGCGCCACGGCTCCGTTGCCAGCACCGCGCGTGATGTGTTGATCGCAGCCAGCGCTGTTCGGCAAGTTGATGACGCAGCCACGATAGGTCTGCATCGGTCCGAGCAAGCACGATGGATAGGAAACCCAGTAAGTGTTATTCGTATCCGGCCACGCCACGCCGACGTCGGTCCAAACAGAATTTGACAACACCTCGATCATGCGCGGATAGCCGGCGTATCCATCATTATTGAATTGCAGGCCAAGGGTGCCGTCGGGATACGGCGTCACCTTGCTCGCCTGCGTGCAAGTGTCAATGTTGCCATTCAACGCGTGCAGCAACGGGTCTGCCGAGTCCAACGCCGTCAGCAAAATTTCGCCACTGTAAAAAACAATCTCCTGTTGCGTGCCGGGAGCGACGGCTGTGGTGAAATAATTTATCGCCGGTGACGAAACATTGTCGGAGTAGTCGCCGACGGTGCAGACGACCGGCACAACAGGGTTGTTTCCCACCGGCACGGCAACATCCACGGAAACCGAGTCGCCGTCGGGCGGAAATTCCACTGGGCCGATAGCATTGCTGGAAGTGTCGGACACCAGGCTGAATTGCACCCAGGCGACCACAGGATCGCGCCGCTGACAGGTCAAGCGATAACTCCACATCGCGCCATTGGTGTTGGCGGGACGGCTGAGCGTGTTAAAATTTTGAAACATCACCACCGGCGTGCCGCAACTGCCGAGCACTTCGCCCGAGGCTGCTTGCGGCCCTTCGCGCTCGCGCAACACGCCCCACGCCGGCGCACTCTGCGGCGAGAACAACGGTCCACACATGGACTGACTCACGGCGCGCACGGTAAACCAATAATTACTTACGCTCGGAGCCGTCGGCAGGTTGGTGCCGTTATCCACAAAAACATTCAGATTGGTGCCTGCAAGTTGCGCGACCACGCCGATGCGATGGTTGAGCGGCGTGGCATCACTCGTCAATGCCATGGTCGGATTATCCCAACGGTAGATCCAATAAGCCGTGACGTTGTCGTTGGTATCAATGTTTTGGGTCCAACTTAATTGCAGGCGCGGGACGTTGGTGGTTCCGCCATTGAAGGGAACGGCCTGCAAAATATTTTTTACCTTCAAACCAGTCGGCGCATCGGGCGGTAGATGTCGGCAAGCAGTTGCCAATGTGCCCGCAGAAACAAGGCCGTCTCGACCAAGCAAATCGCGGGCAGTGATAAAATAATAATACTGCGCGCCATCAACAAACATCGGCATGCCGAATTTGCGACCGTTGTCATCCACGAAGAAAAATGTGGAGGCGTCGGTGGGATCGTCAGGCGCGTTGGCCGCAAAATCTTTCGTCGCCATGACCGGCGCGTCATTCGCCAGCGTGGCGTTGGTATAAAGTTGCGCGAGCGTGGCCGGCGGCGTGACGTTGAAATTATTTTGCTCCGCCGTTGCTTTGTCCATGCGCCAGACATTGAAGCCGAAGTTGAGCAGCGCGAGGCGGCGCAATTCCGGCGGCGTTCCCCAGCGCAAATAAATTTTGATGCGCTCAGCGGGATTGTTCGTGCCGTCGCGAAATGACATTCCCGCCGATTGCAGTTGAAACGGATAACCGGGCGCGGGCAACACCACCGGACTTCCGGGCACGACGGTGACGCGGCCGATAACATCGCCTGCACTTCCATCAGCGAGATTCACTTCACGAATTTCATAAGTTGTCACGGAACTGATGACCTCGCTGAACGCCTGGCCGTCGCACAGCAAAATGCCGGGATGATTTCGCCCCAGAAAATCCAGCGTGTCGCGCAATCCTGGATCGGTGTTGGCCAGCTGCAGCGCGGTGGACATTTTTTGCGCGAGCGGCAGGCTAGCCGCACCGGGAATTTTTCGCAGCACCACGTTCAGCGCATTGCTCAACGAAGTCAGGTCGTCGCGCAACGCCACCGACTGATCAAGCAGTGGACTGATCTCGGCGGTAGACGTGTGCAAAACCATTTTACCACGCAACGTGAACGCGCCCGCGTTGGTGGCAAAACCAGTTTTTCCAAAAACAGCAAACTGCTTTCCGGCCAATAACGGCGGGGCTTCCGAACCGATCGCCAGATAGGACAGACTTTGCGCGTTGGTGTTTTGAATGGTCGTGCCGACGGCGAAGACAAGATTGCTCAACCCCGTTTGCGCGGACGCGGCGGCGCTGCCCGCGAGCCACGCGGCGGCCAGAACTGAAAATATTTTTTTACGGTGCATCAGTAGTCGAGGTAGTAGTCAACGCCGCCTTCCTTCAAGATGCCTTTGATGGTGATCGTCTCACATTTCTTGACGGAGAAAGGATCTATGCCGACCTCGGCGCAGGCATCACCCGAGCCGGTCAATTCCAAATGAAAGCCGGCCGCATCCTTGGTCACAACCCCAGTGAGCGACTGGCCGAAACTGCCGCTGACGAGGCAGAGCAGGGAGAAGTCAATCTCGCGCCGCTCCCAATGGCCGAAGTTCGCGGACGACGGCCCGCCGAGAAAAAAATTCACGAACGTAATGCGCGCGTCGGCGTTGAGCAGACAACTGGAATGCCCGAACAGCAAATCGGACAGGGAAATGCCGCCGCCAATCTTGGTGTAAAAGCCGCGGAACCCGGAAAGGTCGCCGATGATCGCCGGGGCGTTCGTGTCCACAAATAAAATTGGATCGAGCGAACAGGACTGGCCGCCGAAAATTCCCGCGTTGAGATTGAGCGGGATCGGTCCGATGAAAATGACAACCGAGGCGGCACCGGCATAATAATTATCGTAGTTGCCGATGGCAAAGGTCGCGCCCAATTTTCGCAGCGAGAAACCTTCAAAGTCCGCCTTGCCTTCCAGCTCCATCAAGCCGCCGACGCCCGTGGGCACGCCGCGATCCATCGTCCAGCGCGCATTCGCGGTCAGCGTGATGCCAGTGGTTTTCACGCCCGGCCAGTCGAGCGGCACTTTGTTGGCGCCGAGAATAATTTCTGCGGCCGAATCGCCGCCCGGCGAACACGCGAGCGCGCCGGATTGC
Organism: uncultured Verrucomicrobia subdivision 3 bacterium; assembly: GCA_903850425.1. Classification (GTDB taxonomy): domain Bacteria; phylum Verrucomicrobiota; class Verrucomicrobiia; order Limisphaerales; family UBA11358; genus UBA11358. The sequence goes on from CAINLR010000017.1 coordinate 120,002, forward strand.
GAATCCATGCTTTTGATTTCGATATAGGCGTTGTAACGCATCGCGTCGGGCATTTTGATTTCCAAGTCCGCATCGAGATGGATCATTTCCAACGTGTCGCCATTGAACTTCGGCTGGCCGCGCAGCTTGGCGGTGGCAAGTGTTTTCTGCAACTGCCCGATGCCCTTCATCGTCGAATAGACTTTATCGCCCGTGCCCGCGATGTAATCTTCAATTGCCGAGCGCACGACGCGGTTGATCTTGTCCGTCAGCAAACACAACAACTGGTTCAGCACAAAATCGTCGTCGCCGAGAAACTGCTTAAACTTCGTTTGATAATCGCCGGTCAATTGCGAGTGGAGAAACGCATCTTTCAAACGATTGCGCATATTGGTGCGCGCCGCCGCCGGGTTCGCGGTGAAATAATCCCCCGCCGCCGTCAGTTGCCCGGCGAGCGAGTTCGACACGTTCAGAAACGCCTGCTGCTCAAACAAAGAGATGTTCGCCGTTTCATTCGTGATGCTGTTCAGCGCGTCCACAATCGGGCCGGTGGCGGAACTGATGGCGTTGTGCGCGTCCGCTAATTGCGATTGCAAATCTTTCAAGTCGCTTTCCACCGAATCAAAATCCGATTCATAATCGGCGAGCTGGTCGTTGATAAAACCATCGAGATCACCCGCCTGATCTTCGGTGACGGTTTGCAAGATGTCCGGCTGCTGTTCCATCAATTTTTCGACGATGCTACGAACGACATGACGGTTGCCGCTCGAATCTTTTTCCATGATGCGCAACAGCAACGCCACCGTGTTCGTCACATCGGTAAAGGTCCCGTCAATTTTCCCAATGACACTGTTGATGTCATTCGCTGTGCCATTGATTTTGCGGATGGCCGTCAGAAATTGCGCGTTGGCGTTGTTGAACGTCACTTGCAGATTCGTCAATACCGACGCGGGATTATTCGTTTGCAACGCGACGAGGTTCGCGACGAGGTTGCTGGAAACGTCGCCGAGCGCGCCGTCCAAAATCGAACCAAAAAATCCGCTAGGGTCCGGGTTCAATACGCCTTGCACACTTTGCAAACCTTTGGTGATGCCGGTGGCGTCGGCCGCGCCGTGCAGCTCCTGGAAAATCGCGTTGGAAATGGAATTGAACGGCCCATCCACCGTCTCGTTGATGAAATCCAGTTGCTTGATGTGCGGCAGCGCTAGATTCAAATCCTGGTTGAAATCAAAATCCACCTTGCTCGCAGAAAGCTCTTTCAACTTGCTGCCCACATCGAGAATCGGCAGCGACAGAGTGCCAGAATTAAAACCTGAAAACCGACGCAACACCGGACTCCACGACAGTGGATAATCGAAGAATGCGATATTCTTCCAGTTACATTGGGCGCGCGGATGATACATTTCCGTGCTGGAGTTGAGATAATTGGAAAGCGTGATGCCGCGCGGCCAACCGTCGCCGTTCGTGTCGAATTTAGCGGTGTTAAAATAATTTTGACCACCGACGGTCCATCCACGATCCGGCGGAACGCCGCCTTTATCCAGCAGCCAGCCGCCGGCGATGGCGATGTAGGCGTCGTTGTAATTGGTGCCCTTCGGCGTGACTTGCAGCTGCGCTTTAAAATCCTGAAAGAACGGCACGCGAATTCTACCAGCGATGTTGAAGAACCCCGCGTCAGGATGAAACGGCGTTTCCCAATTATTAAAGTAACCTTCGCTGCCAACGGAAACGACATATCGATTTGTTTCCGAACCTTGCAGCGAAAGTGTATGCGGCAATGGAAAGCGCGAATCCGTGCCGAGCACATTGTCGGCTACGGTGGAAAGATTTCCGTTGGTGCGGAAACCAAGTGTGCCGTGCATCGCGTTCGTAATGAATGGCAGGCTCAATTCAACACCGAGCACGAGCGTGCGATCCGCCGTGCTGCATTGCTCGGTCGCCTTGGGTTTGAATTGGATGCTTTGCGGCGTGAAATTTGCATTCCAATAATTCAGATGTTTGATGCCCGTGCCCGCAGGCAATTGCGCCGAACCGAGCCCGCCGCTGCAAACAAATTTTATCCGCTCGAAACCAATTGAGAAGCCCGCCGGCTGATCGGGAAATTTGATGCCGCCATCGGTGCGCGACTCCCAATTATCACTGTCGAGATACGACAGGCCGTAGGTGGAGAAGTTGAAGGCGTAACCATACAGCGCAAAATTTGTCGGGAAACTCGCCGCCTCCAAGATGCCGCTCACGCCGCCGTTGCGAGCGTAGAATTTGGCGCGAGAAGTCAGCGGATAGGGACCGGTCGGCACATTCGCGAGGTAACTGCTCGCCTGCACGGGCGCACGGAGATTCAGACCGGAGTAATTGGCAAAACCATCCAAGTAACTATTCATGCCGTAGCGTTCGAGATAATTTGGATTCGAGTCGTCGCCCCAGCCGGTGAATAACATGACGACGGCGCGCTGCGAATTAGCCAATGTGGTCTGATCGCCGCGCAGAAAATTTCCCGCCATTTCGTAAACGCCATTCGTCACGAACGAAGTTTGTTGCGCAAAAATTCCGCTGCCGTTGTAACCCCACCTGAGTTGCACGCCCGTCTCGCCATGCGCGTTCGATGGCGATGAAACCGGACCGTAGCCGAGTAAACCGCCGTCGGGCGTGAAGGCCAGTTGACCGCCGGGCGGAGCCAAGTTGACTAATTGCAATCCCGCGGTTGCGCCGCTGCAATTGGTATCGGCACAATCGCCCGAGTAAAGCAGCGGCACCGTGGTTCCGCTCAATGCCAGCGAGCTGTTGCTCGTCACCAGACTATTTTCCAGCGTGAACAAGCCGGCGCTCGTTTGGATTTCGCTACCAGGTTGATTGTCGGTGTATGGAAAGTGCGGCCGCAGTTCGGGCGGTTGCAAGTTGATGCCGCCGTTCACTTGCGCAAAACCATTTGCGTCCGCCGTCACGATGAACCCCGGCGATGGGGAGGTTTGCGCGCCGCGAAAATACGCGTCGTTAGAAATGCGCTTGGCAGTGTTCGTGTCCGCCAAGAAAAATTGGTTCGCGGTCAAAACATCGTCTTCAAACTGGCGGACGAATTGAATTCCGGCTCCCGGCAAGACAAGCTGTCCGTCATAAACGCGCCAGGAAAAAGCCGTGGTCGTGATCCAGCACGGCAAGGTTTCGGCACTGAACGTCAGCGGAACTGCGGGTTGCACCAGCACGTTCGTCTGCGGGCGCAGCGACGCATCAAGCAAGGCTAAAAACGGAAGCGTGTTGACCGTGAGCCGGGTGCCAGGCGTGTTCTGGCGAACGCTGAAACCGATGGGCAGGTTCAAAGTCAAAATGGCCGAGGCCCCGTTGGTTCCGAGCGAAATGGCAGTGCGTTGAAACGAAATATTTTGAATGGTGTCCGTGTCGTTCGCCGAACCGGTCGCATTGACACTGCCGCTTTTTAAGGTGCAGTCGCCGTTGACGGCGAGCGAAACCGGTAGGGTTGTGCCGTTGCCAAAAGTGTAACTGGTTCCGGGAATGAATCCGGCGTTGGCGCTGATGGCAAGCGAGCAATCCAGATGATCGCCAGCGACGATGTTGGTGACAACGGGCGTGGAATCAAGGTTGGTGAACAAGGTCAGCAGCGGGCCGCAAAAAAGGTTCCCATCAAAATGCAGCAAGCGAATCGGCCCGCTGCTGTTGGTGAAATCGCCGGTGAACGCGCCGCCGTTTTCGTTGTGCGACAGCACCGCGCTGAACTGATGCAGGTTGTTGATGGAATCCAACTGCACGCCATTTGGCTCCGCCGATAAAGTGTTCGTTGAACTCAGCCAGCCGTTCGCCGCGCCCGCGATGCGGCCACTCGCGGCGAGATAGGAGCCGATGGTGGTGGTGAAACCATCTTCACTTTGCTTCAGCGGAATGTCAGTAGCGCCGGGCGAGGTCTGCAAACCATAGTCCAGCAAGGTTGCAACCGTTTCAGCCGCCGGTGCCGTGCCGTAATCGTAAAATCTTGTGAGCGTGACGCTGGCATTTGCGGTGAAGGCCGACTGCGCGAGACTGCCGGCGATGGCGAACGGGCGATTCAAGTTGGCGCTGTTGAGTGCGGCCAGCAGATGCGTTGAACCGTCGCCGAGATAGGCGGTGGAATTCGTCCACGAGACGCCGCCTGAAAGCGCGCCGGTATGCGCGTTGGTTGTTGAGTCGAAAGTTTTGGTGCCGACGCCCTCATCCAATTTCCAATAGCCAACGAGATTCGCTTCGTTGCCAAGGTGCGGCAGATTTTTTTGCGCCGCAATTTCAGCACCGGTCAACGCGCGGCTCCATAACATGACTTCGTCCACGTCGCCGATCAGCGGATAACCGTTGGGCAGCGCGCCGAGCGTCACCGGCGCAGTCGAGGTCATGGGTCCGGCCGGACCGGCCCAATTGCTCGAAACCATGAGGCTGCCATCGAGAAAAATTTTTCCACCGGTAGCGTCCACAACCAACGCGGCGTGATGCCAGCCGCCGTCCGCAACGAGCGGACTGGCCGTGCCTTCCATCGCAAAATTATTGTGGATACCGATGTCGCCGTTGCGATAAAAAAAACCGCGCAACTGGCCGCTTTGCACGACCAGCGCCCAGCCGTTGAAACTGGAATCGATGTATTTGGCGGCGATGAGCTGGAGGCCGGCGAAGTTAGTCGGCGTGCGAAACCAAGCGGTGGCGGTGAACGGATAAGGGTTCAAGTCCGGCGCGTTGGTGATGGTGACAATGCCGGTGGTGCCCGCGAACTTCACACAGTTGGTCGCGACCATGCTCAAATCCAGCGGCGCGCCCGATGGCACCCAAGTCGGTGAGTTGAGCAGCGTGGCGATGAAACCGTGATTGCTGGAATCAGCCGCCGTCACCGAGCCGGCGCCGTCGTTGAATTTCCAGTAGCCGAGCAAACCATCTTCGCCGCCGCGCAACTGGCGATGCTTGAGATAATTGACTTCGCTGCTTGTCAGTCCGCGAGACCATAAAGTCACTTCGTCCAAATCACCCTTCAGCCAATAGGCACCGGTGGATAAGCCACCGAAGGTCAGCGGCACCGAGGTGGTCATTGCGCCAGCGATCCCGTGCCAGTTTGTGGAAACCACGAGGTTGCCATCGAGAAAAAGTTTTCCGCCGGTGAAGTCCACGGACAACGCGGCATGATGCCAGAGGCCGTCCACGATACTGGTTCCCGAATACGCATCAATCGCCCAGGTGTTTTGGTCGCGATAGAAATAACCGTGCAGCTGGCCGTTTTGCACCACCATCGCCCAACCGTTGTAGGTGCTGTCACCGTATTTGGCGACGATGACTTGGACGCCGCCGTTATTGGTCTCACAACGGAACCAAGCCGTTACCGTCATGGGATAAGTGTCAAGTGCTGGGTTGTTCAGAACACTCGCAGAGCTGCCCGCGCCGTTGAAGCGCAAGGCCGTGCCTGGCAGCGCCAACGCAGAAGATGCCATTCCCCAGCATAACCACAGCCAACCGAGGCGGCGAAATACGATCAGGTTCATGGTGTTATCAGTTACGGCCAGAAGCCGCAGGGCTACTTACTTAATGTATTAGAAGCAGTTTTAGGTTTGAATTACAAGTGTTTTTGAATCATCTGACATCAAGGCCTTTCATCCAGCGAACATTCCGTTGAACTTCGCAATGCGCGTAGCATTGATGTCCGCATGTGGGTGTCAGCCAGATTCGCCGGGACGGTGGCGAATCGAATGCGAAGTATGGCGGCAGCCAAATGGAGAACCGTTGGTCTTCTGCGGCGCGCGCAAAGTCATCAGTCTCGAACGCCAGGTGCGCATTGCCGCCGGCGCAATCGTTTTTGTCGGCGTGCGGCTCGCGCATTTTTTAGAGGCGCGTTTTATCTGGCTTTCGGGTCTTGTGAGCACCGGCTTGGTGGTTGCCGGCATCACGGATTTTTGCGGCATGGGTCTGCTGCTGGCCAAAATGCCGTGGAATCGGCGATAACTTGTTTGCGAAACAGCCCTGACTTCCAGCCGGCTTTATTTACTACCCAGCAAATACGAGTTGACTAAAACCCTACCTGTTTTATCGTTTATAGAATGCGAGTATCCAAGAAAACTGATTATGCCTTGCGCACGATGTTCACACTGGTAGAGCACTATCGTGGCACGCCGATTCCCATTCGTGAACTGGCGCGGCGGAATGATGTGCCCAAGCGTTTCTTGGAGCAGATCATGTTGCAACTGAAGTCGCAGGGGTGGGTGGAGAGCACGGCGGGGGTGCGGGGTGGCTATGTGCTGGCCAAGAGTCCGGAAAAAATCACGATGGGGGAGATTGTCCGCTTTTTTGATGGGATTCTGGCTCCCATTGACTGTGTTTCGGTGACGGGCTACCAGCGTTGTTCGCAGGAATCCGTCTGCCGTTTTCGCCGGGTATTTCTGGACGCGCGCAATTATGTCGCCGGAATCATGGATCGCGCGACGTTGGCAGATGTCATCAAGGGTTCCCCGGTGACTCGACAGGAAATTTCGGCAGGGTTTACGGAAGGAGCAGGAATTTGATTTTTTCACCAAGCATTCGACATCCGGAAGCGGTTTGTGGATAACAACGATAAATACAGTCGTCAATAAAGTCGGTAGGTGGTGTTTACCTGCCGCCATTTGCCATCAGCTTTATATTTACACATGATAACGACTAAAAGCGTCGCGTATCAAACATGAGCACAGAAAAAATTGAACTGGTCACGCCGGTGAAAGTCACGCCAGAGTGGTTGAGGCTGGTGAAGCGGCAGGTAAACTCCTCGTAGTATGGCGTGGTGCAGATTGTCATTCACGACTCATAGGTCGCCGTCGGCCATTTCACGCCCGGGCTCGTGTTCACCACGGCTACGTTCATCCGCTATAGTTTGGGTGGGCCAACCGCAGATCTAATTGCTACGCCGGGAGTTTTTCTGCCGTCATTTTGTCTTGTGACCATCAGGGGGCCATTTCTGCCGCGCTTGCGTAACTCGCCGGTGTTGGGCGTTTTTTTGGTTGGCGCCAACTTGCGTCACTCTGCCTGATTGCGGTGCTTGCCCGCATCAAATTGAAACGCCTTTATCCGAAATTATGAATGATACGGGATACTAAGTGTCGCACCCAGAAAATGCCGATGGCATTGGGCCGACTGGAGGTGCGCGCGGCAAAAATTTCGTGCGTCTGCGGGTCGAGGTAAGGGGCAACTTCAAGTTGCGCCGCCCGCGCCCGGCCGAACCAGTAAAGCAGCCACACGCGGTCGAATCCGTCAAGGTCGCGCAATCACGACACCAACTCAAAGAACGCTTCTACTGTGCCTTCAATGCCTGTCGCCCAACGCGGTTGGATCGGCGTGCCAACCGCTTCACGATGCGGTGAGTGAATCATGCCAATGGATTTGAGCTCAATTTTCATTGATGATCGTGATGGTGGCCGTGGTTTGAGCAACCCTCGGGCGTTCCCGTCAACTGGCCAGCCAGATAGGCCGCGACCGACATTTCAATGCGGGCATTCTGGTGCCGCTCACTGAGCAAATCGACCAGCCGCAATTGACAGACCTCGCTGACGCGCAGGCCGGCCGCATGGGTGGTCATGAACAGGGCGCGGTGCTTGCGGTTCAGCGCCGGAAACGCAAACAGTCGCTCCAACTCCTGCACCCCGTTGAGCTTGGGACGCAGGACCGGTTTTTTCATGCGCGGCAGGGCCTGCTCGATGGCTTGGGTCGGGCGATGCAGAATATTGCTGAAGAAGAACCGCAAACCACTGACCGCCACGATGAGGGAACCAACCGCCAGCTTTTTCTCCCGCAACAGGTGCAGCAGGTAAGCCTTGATTTCGTCGTCCGCGATTTGATCGGGAGAGCGGTGATAGAACCGGGCCAAGCCCGTGACGCAACGCACGTATGAGTCTTGGGTGTGAATGGAGAATCCGCGGAGCTGGATCTCGTCGATGAGTTTTTGATGTAAGGGAGTCATAGGACTCCAACATCGCGCAAACTCACCAAAAAGACTGCGGCCGCTGACTACCGCGTCAGCGGTTTAGTTCAATTCGCGTTGAGCGGAGCGAACCAAATAATAATTGCTGGAAACAGGGGTGGCCTGGCCAAAGAAGGCGGGATTAGAACATGGGTAGCTGTGGAGCCAGATTCGTTAGGCTGGCATGCTTTTTAAGCTTGCTTGAAAATGATTGCAGCTCAATCCACCTTTTCCATCCAGAGGCCGATGGACTTGGTTCAGCTCAAATATTTCCACCGTCCACTGCCAACCTCTGCTGGCTGGAATGACGGCAAGGCATCTTTATTGTCCGCCAACTGTTGCTTTATGAGATTCTTAATTACGACTTTGCTGTTTTCACTGGCTGTCTTTGCCAGTATCTCTTCGCCATCAAAACTGGCGGCCGCCGATGCGCCGACGCTCTGGCCAGGCCGCCAGCGTGACGGTTCCATGTTGCTGCCGAATCAATGGTCCTTGCGTCCCGCCGGAGCCACGCAGATCGAACTTGGTGATTTTCCCGTGAATCTCGCGTTGTCACCGGACGGAAAATTTGCCGCCGTGCTGCACTGCGGTTACAGCCAGCATGAAGTGGTGATGGTGGATCTGGCGCAGGCAAAAATTGCCAGCCGCACCAAAGTTAATGAGGCATTTTATGGAATCGCGTTTTCGCGCGACGGACTAAAACTTTTTTGCAGCGGTGCGAGCGGCGAAGTGATTCACGCCTTTGGTTTCAACGCAGGTAAATTGGAAGCCAGAACCAGTTACCGCCTGCGCCCCGCTGACGAATTGGGCGTGCCGTGCGGTCTCGCAGCAGACGCGTCTGGCTTAATACTCTATGCCGCGAATCTCTGGAATGACCGCGTTTCCTGTCTGGATTTGAAAACAGAATCCGTTCACGACATCGTGCTGGATCCCAACGCCGCGCCCGCGATCAACCTGGCGGCCAAGCCGGACGAAGATTCTGACACCGCCGCCGCCAAGAAGCGCGCCCGCGCCGCGCTGCTGGCCAGCCAGCATGATTTGGACGGCGTTTTTCCGTATGATTGCGTTTTGGATGGGAAGCGCAACCGTTTGTATGTAAGCCTATGGGGCGCGGCGTCCGTTGCGGTGGTGGACTTAAAAACTCAAGTTGTTTCCGCGCGCTGGGCTGCGGGCGCGCATCCGTGCGACATGGTTTTGAGCCGTTCTGGAAAGTCTTTGTTCGTGGCCAACGCCAATGACAACACGGTTTCCGTGCTCGACACGCAAACGGGGCGCGCGATTGAAACACTTTGGGCCACGACTTTTCCCGATTCGCCGCGGGGAGCCACGCCGGACAGCCTTGCGCTTTCACCAGACGAAAAAATGCTTTTTGTCGCGAACGCCAACATCAACGCCATCGCGGTTTTTGATGTTTCCGATTTGGGTCACAGCCGCAGTCTCGGTTTTATTCCGAGCGGCTGGTATCCGACCTGTGTGCGCGTGACGCTGGATGGAAAACATTTGCTCATCGCCAATGGCAAGGGCAACACGGCGCTCGCCAATCCCGTCGGGCCGCAGCCGGTCGCGGGCGGAACCAAGAAGGAAACCCGGCAATACATCGGCAGCCTGATGAAAGGCACGTTGAGCATTGTGGATTTGCCGGACAAAAATAATTTCGCCGCGCAGATGGCCGCATGGACGGCAGACGTTTTGAAATGCACGCCGCTGCGCCCCGACGCCTCGGTCGCGGCAAAACGCCCGGAAGGCAATCCTGTGCCGGATCAATTGAGCGGGGGCAGTCCGATCACGCACTGCATTTACATCATCAAGGAAAACCGCACTTACGATCAGGTGTTCGGCGACATTGCGGCGGGCAACGGTGATTCCAAATTGTGCCTCTTCCCGGAGCGCGTGACGCCGAATCTGCACAAGCTCGTGAAGCAATTTGTGCTGCTCGACAATTTTTACTGCGATGCCGAAGTGAGTGCCGACGGACACGAATGGTCCATGGCCGCTTACGCTTCGGATTTTGTCGAAAAAACCTGGCCGCTGAATTACGGCCACAAAAAATCCAAGTTTCCGTATCCGAGCGAAGGCGTATTTTCCATCGCCGCGCCGGCGAGCGGTTATCTTTGGGACCGGGCGGCGGAAGCGGGTGTGAGCTATCGCAGTTACGGCGAGTTCGTTCACGGCGCGAGTCCAGTGAACGAGTTGCCAACGACAAAGCTCAAAGCGTTGCAAGGTCATTTTGATCCAGAATATCACGGATTTGATTTGAGCTATCCCGATGCTGCCCGCGCTGACCGATTCATCAGTGAATTACACCGTTTTGAAAGTGAGGGCGACATGCCGCACCTGCAAATTGTGCGGCTGGGAAACGACCATACGCACGGCGTCACCGTCGGCCAGCGCACGCCGACGGCTTATGTCGGCGATAATGACGCCGCGCTCGGCCGGCTGGTGGAAGCGGTGAGCCAATCCAAATTCTGGACCAACACCGCCATCTTTGTGATCGAGGACGACGCACAGAACGGCCCGGATCACGTGGACGCGCATCGCACGGAAGCACTCGTGATCAGTCCTTACACGAAACACGGCGCGGTGGATTCCACGCTCTATTCCACCACGAGCATGTTGCGCACGATGGAACTGATCCTCGCTCTGAAACCGATGACGCAGTTCGACGCCGCCGCCACGCCGATGTTCAATTCGTTTCAAGCCGTCGCCGATGCGACGCCTTATGTCGCGTTGCCGGCCAATGTTAATTTGCGAGAAACCAACACCATTGCGGCTTGGGGCGCGAAAGAAAAATTTAATTTTGCGAAGGAGGACGCCAACGATGATTTGAAATTCAACGAAGTCATCTGGCGTTCCGTGCAAGGCGCGAATTCGCCGATGCCCGCGCCGGTTCACGCCGGTTTTGTGCTCGCGCGCAAGGGCGGCGATCACGACGATGATTAGAACTTTTGGCAGAATTGGTCCGCTCGCGGGCGTGTTTGCAGTTGGCTCCCTTCCCGCCCAAGCACAGAGCGTGTCGCTTCACATTGCGGCGGCAACTCTCAGCGTCCTGCAGAACGACACCAGCACCAACACCGCGTCGGTCACCGTCACCGCCACACTCGCGATTAATGATTTTCGCGTGCGCTCCGGATCGAATCGCGCGGATTACAACGTGCAGATCGGCGACAGGTCCACCGACGACGTGACCAACGGGATTTTGATCAGTTGCTTCAACCAAAACGGGCGCGACAACGGCGAGCTGAATTTTCCCGGCACGAATTACGGCGCGAGCGCCATTGACAGCTAAGCCACACCGACGGGCAGCGTGCAGTTCCGCACGAACGGCATTGCGGTGGGCGAGCCGGCGGCGTTTTACGATGGTTCGGCTGCTTTCACCACCACGGCGCTTGGCGCGGCCACTAATTTGATTGCGGCTGAATATGCCGGCGACTGGCTGAATCCAGCGGCGACAAATCATCTAAATCAAGTCGTCGCGTCTGACGCGCCGGTCATTACCGGCAGCCGTCTTTTGGGCGGCACCAATTTTCAATTTAGCTTCAGCGGCCCGATCGGCCGGACTTACCAAACTTGGAGCGCCACAAATCTCGCGTCGCCCGGCGGTTGGAGTATCGTGCTCTCAAATTCTTTCGGCACGGCCCAGTCGGTCTTTGGCGAATACAATCTTCCACAAGCCCCCGCTCGTTTTTACGGCGGGGTTTCCCCTTGAATTGTGTCGTTTCGGTCTCGGATTTTTGCGGCAGGTGACATTTTCATGGCACAAGTTACGATTCGATGAAATGAGTTGATTAAAACTCCCGGCGCGGCCGCGTAGAAGCCTGTTAACGAACATCCCGCTTCCTTGTTCAATGGCGCGTCTCTACTAAATTGGTGGCTTGACTGAAATAGAGAACCAACCAAGCAAGCAACCAAGCAAATAGCATGAAACCAAAATTTATTCTCCATCTCGCCACTGGTGTCCCTATCGCCACCGGCTTCGCAAGGTGCCGAACGTGGTTTAAGAAACTACTGCTGACCGCACTGGTGGGGGCGACACTGGGCCACCTGACCGCGCTGGCGACGCCGGTATTCCACCGCATTTCGGCCGCGACGGTCACCGTCCAGCAAAATGATACGGCGAATACTGCCGCCTCGGTGACGTTGATTCCGACGCTGGCGATCAATGATTTTCGGGTTTTGAACGGCCCGACGAGCGGCAACAGTCGCGCGGATTACTTTGTGCAGATCGGCACTAACGCGGCAAACAATGTCACCAACGGCATTCTGATCAGTTCAATTACTGACAACGGGCGCGACAACGGTGAAGGCACCGGCACGTTTTATGGCACCTGCGCCGTTGACAGCGGCGCCTCGGCGAGTCCGGGCTCTTCTGGGCAATGGTGGGTTCCGGTCTTCGGAAATCCGATTGCTTCGTCGCCGAGTTATGGCGAATACAATTTCGATTTCGCTGCGGCTTATTTTCGTTATTCAGATGGCTGGTATGGCGGATGGCTGGTGAACAAGGGCGGCACTAATAACGCGGTCGTCACATCCTTGTCGGCGGATCACTGGATTGGCAACCCGAACATGATTTTGGGCACTCACGTCACTCCCATCGGCAGCGCCAAAACAGTTGTCAATCTGCTGCCGTTTGGCTTGGATTCGCGCGTGAATGCGATTTTGCTGTGCTGCGGCGGCAAGAATGAGGAGAACTACGCCGTGTCCCAGCCAAACTCGGATGGCACTTGGACGGTAACCACACGCGACAACATCACTGGCTCCGCCGAGGCTGATCCCAACGCGTTTGTCTGCATTCCGTTGACCAATCACATGATTGTCTCCGGACGCTTCAATGGCGACGCCAGCATCGCCATGCAAAGCGGGGCGTTTTATGTCACCAATACCGACGTTGGAACCTATCACTTGGTCATTCCCGGCGTTGTGCCTACCAATGGCGTGTTGATCATTTCTGGCGAAGGCGGTGGGAGTGCCAACAATTTTAGCATCGTCAGCTATCAAGCAGCGGCTGATGGCTGGGATATCCAAACTCGGAGCATTGGGGCCAGCGGACCGAATTTGTTGCAGTTGCCCGCCACCGACGGGGCGGCGTCGTTCACTTATATTCCCGCGCCAACGCCTGGCTTTACGGTCACGCCGACGAACGGCTTGAATACTTCTGAGAATGGCACCAGTGACCACTTTACTGTGGTGCTCGACAGTCCGCCGGTTGCGGATGTTACGATCAACGTCGCTTCGAGTAATCCGAATGAAGGCATCGCGTCACCGTCATCACTTACCTTTTCAACAAACAACTGGAACGTTCTTCAAACCGTCACAGTCACGGGCGTGGACGATGCAGTTGTTGACGGACCCATTCCCTACACGGTCGTCCTTTCGCCGGCCGTTAGCACCGATCCACTTTACAACGGGCTGGATCCAGCGGATGTATCTGTTGTCAATGCCGACAATGACCAAGCCGGAATCACCGTTAATCCGAACATTGGTTTAGTAACGACTGAAGCTGGCGGTTCGGCGACCTTCAGCGTCTCGCTCAACTCGCAACCTTCGGCAAACGTCACGATTGGTTTTTCCTCCAGCAATCCGTCTCAAGGGGTTGTCTCGCCCTCGACACTTACGTTTAACTCATCCAATTGGAACACAAATCAGACTGTTACCATCACCGGAGTGGACGATTTTATTGACGATGGCGACATCGCTTATTCGATAATCACCGCCCCGGCGGTCAGCACGGATACGAATTACAGCGGTTTGAAAGGATCAAATGTGTCTGTAGTAAACCAAAATATTGACCATGCGGGCGTTTCTCTCTCCATTTCGGTTCCCATTCGCTTAGTTGAGGGGCAAACCACCAATTACACGGTCGTTTTGAATTCCAAGCCAACCTCTAGTGTTGTTATAAATCTAACGAGCAGCAATCCACAAAAAGGCACAGTTTCACCAACCGCACTGACGTTTAACGCCGCAAACTGGAATGTGCCGCAAGCTGTCGTGTTGACGGCGGTGGATAACACTATCAGCGACGGCGATTTTTCCTACACCATCACGGGCTTGGCCACTTCGACTGATACCAATTACTCCGGCATGACCATTCCGGTCTTGGCGGCCACTACGGTGGACAATGAGCCGCCAATTATTTATCCGGTATCAGCCGCGAACGTGAACGTTGTGCAAAATGATATCGGCAACACGACGTTGTCAGTTACTGTCACACCCACTCTTAGCATCAACGATATGCGCGTTCGTCCCGGTTCAATTCGCGGCATCTATAATCTTCAAGTCGGAGTCTATTCTTCTGATGACCTTACCAATGGCTTGATCATGAGCTCCGTGACGGAAAACGGACGCGACAACGGTGATGGCACTTTCACTTATGACATGAGCGCCATAGCCGGATCCACTGATCCTTCTTCCCCCGGCTATCAAGTGGTGATGTATGACACCACTGCGAGCCGCGCTCGTGCAAATGGCAGTTTTGCTGTGGCTTACTTTACCTACGCGAATTGGATTTGCGGCTGGGGACGCAATTCCACAGCAATCAATGGTGGTCCGACCGATCTTTTCACCGGATCACCCGGCGTAAATCTGGGTGAGCAGTTCGGAAGCTCCGGTGGCGGCGTGTTCTCGCTGGACTTGCGCTCAATGGGAATTAGTTCGACCAACGACGGCGTATTAATTGTCAATCACGGCAAGGATGAAGGTAATTTTGCCCTGTCTCACGCCAACGATGACGGCACGTGGTCGCTCTGGGTCAAAGACAATCATGGCGATGCCGTGGCTTACGAGCAGGACCCGATTGCATTCGTATTCATTCCGCGCACAAACAACACAGTCATTTCCGGCAAGTTCATGTCCGATGCTTCCATTGCAATGTATAGCAGCGCGACACCTCAGTTCGCGATTTCCAATGTGGATGTCGGCACTTACCGTCTCACTATTCCCGGATACAATCCCTCCAACGGCGTGCTGATCACGTCCCCGGAAGGCGGCATGAGCATCAACCAGGACAACATCATTAATTACGCAGCAGATGGCGACGGATGGCTGATTTATTCGCGCGACATCAATGCTGGCGCTTTGCCCACTTTGGAAACTCCCACGGACAACTCGGTCACGCCGCCACAAATTCAACCCGTGGCTTCCTTTGTTTTCATCCCTGGACCAAAGCCAGGGTTTTCGGTGACGCCGACCAGCGGTTTAAATACGACTGAAAGCGGCGGGACAGACCATTTTACTGTGGCTCTGACCTATCCGCCAACTGCCGACGTAACCATTAACTTGGCGTCCAGCGATACAACTGAAGGCATTGCTGCGCCAGCCTCGCTCACCTTCACAACCAATAATTGGAATGTGCCGCAAACCGTCACGGTCACTGGTGTGGATGACACTATTGTGGATGGACCAATCACCTATTCAATCGTCCTGTCTCCGGCAATCAGCGCCGATCCAGCTTACACCGGCTTGGTTCCGCCGCCAGTTACAGCAGTCAATGCGGACAATGATCAGGCTGGCGTCACAGTAACTCCCACCAGTGGCCTCGTCACGACCGAAGGCGGTGGCTCTGTTAGTTTCAGCGTTCGTCTTAATTCGCAGCCTGCCGCCGAAGTTGTGATTGGTCTTTCATCAAGCAATCTCGGCGAAGGCACGGTGTCACCTGCTTCTTTGACCTTCAATTCGACAAACTGGAATACTTATCAAGTGGTAACCGTTCACGGCGTTGACGACTATGTGGTGGATGGAACCGTCTTTTACTCGATCATCACGGCACCGGCGGTGAGCGCCGACCCGAATTACAATGGCTTCAAGGCCGTGAATGTATCTGTGGCGAACTTGGACAATGACACTGCCGGGATCGCCTTGTCTAATCCTGGTCCTTTCTCTGTGGTTGAAGGTCATAGCACAAACTACACAATTGTGCTTCATTCTCAACCCGTCGCGGATGTTCTGATTCATACAGTCTCCAGCAACCCGGCAAAGGGGATTCCTTATCCCTCCACCTTGACGTTTAATGCGGCTAACTGGAATGTGCCACAACCCGTCACGCTGTCTGCTCCGGATAATTTTATCAATGACGGTGACATCAGTTACACTATTACTACGACAGTAACTTCCGCCGATCCAGTTTACTCCGGTTTTTTCATTCCGATTATTGCGGCGACAACAATTGACAACGAGCCAGGGTTGTCATTGCCTTCCGCCGACTGCAACTACACTCTCGGCGGCCCAGGCTCATTGATTGATGCGCAAGCGGCCATTAACGACACAATCAATGCAAACTACTCCGGCGGTGCCTTGACTGTAGCCATAACTCTGAACGGCAGGGCGAGTGATATTTTGGAAATTCACAATAATGCAATCGGCGCTGGTCAAATCAGCCTTTCCGACACCAACGTGCTTTACAACACCTCGGTGATCGGCAGTTATTCGGGCGGTGCGAATAACACACCGCTTGTCATCAGCCTCAACAGTCAAGCCACACCGGTGACCGTTCAAGCTCTTTTGCGCAACATTAGCTTCCGCACTACTTCGACTACGCCCGTGATCCGCAGAGTGACGGTGGCGTTGAACGACGGCATCGGCGGCGTCAGCACGGCGAGTAAAGTCGTTAGGATCGGCTTGTTAACGGACATGCAGTTTCAGGAAGGCGCTGACTATGGCTATGGCGTTTATACGGGGGAGAACGACATCTCCTTGTCTCAAGCCAACCCTAACCGCGCCCAACCCGCCGGCACAGCGACCGATGGTCTGCTGATTGACTGGCCAGATGGTGGTGTGGCCAACGAGAGTCAGGTGTTGATGCGGTTCGATAATCTGATCGGCACCAACGCCAATCAAATTCCGCCGGGGGCCACCATTGTTTCCGCTGAACTGCTGTTGACGATGCTAAATCCGGGCCAAGGCGGCACGTTTAACCGCATGTTAATTCCTTGGGACGCAACGAATGCAACTTGGAACAGTGTCGGCGGCGGAATTCAGAAGGATGACAATCAGGCGCGCTCAACTTACGATTCACAGTTGGGCGACCAAATCGGCACCGGCACCACCGGTTACGGCGCCATTGCTGTAGGTGTGACGCCTGACGTTCAGATATGGGCAAACGGGACAAACAATTACGGCTGGGTTATCAGCGGCTGGCCGTTCAATACGGACGGCACGGGATTCTATCCGTCCGAGGCGGATGATGTGACCGTGCGCCCGCGCCTGCACGTGCTTTGGCTGCCCCCGGGTGAAACCAGCGTGAGCTTGCGCCAAGGCGTCAATGGTTACACCGACGCCCATGACACAAAAATTCAACCCAGCTCGCCGGACTTGGACGCTTCAGCGTTGACCACGGTGTTCGTTGATTATTTAAGTTTGACGAACGGCGACACCGAGCAAGTGTTGATCCGCTTTGATAACCTTTTTGGCACTGGCTCGAATCAAGTGCCGGCGGGTGTGCAGATTGATGCCGCCGTTCTCGACTTGGCCAGCATGACCGCCAACGCAATGGGTGACGGCGGTCAATTCTATACCTTGCTGATGTCGTGGGGCGACACGAATTCTACCTGGAACTCGTGGAATGGCGGCGTCCAGCCCGATGGCGTCAAAGCCACAATTGTTTCGAACTCCAAGGCCGGCACGCCTGACTTCGGCGCTTTGGTCCAAGCTGGTTTCAACTCCTTCGATGTCACCACCGATGTGCGCACGTGGGCTAGCGGCTCACTCACCAACTACGGCTGGGCGATACTTCCGTGGCCCGGCGGATCGGACGGCTGGGGCTTCAACACCTCGGAGGCGACTACCGAGCGCGAACGCCCGCAATTGCGTATCTACTACTCGATCCCGCCGGTCAGTCCTGCGCTGATCCAGGCACCGGTGATTTCGCCGACCCAGGTGCAAATTTGGTTCGCAGGAAGCGCCGGCAAGACTTACTCGGTTGAGCGCGCGGCAGCGCTGAATGGAAGTTGGTCGGCCATCGGAACGGCGACCGTCGGCGGAGACGGCAATGGCAGCTTCAGCGATGTCTCGCCTTTGTCAGGCTCGGCGTTCTATCGCGTGGTATATCGCTGAATGTTTGAAAAGTTTCGTGGCAGGCGCGGATTTTTGTCCCGCGCCTGCCACTTAATTCTGAAATATAATGAACAGCTCTACCTCGAATCAAAATAATATGAACGGCCGTTTAGGAAATCCCGAACGTAAAACACAAGCTGGCAATCAATGGCCGCACGCCGATAGAAACGGTTTTACCTTGATCGAGCTGCTGGTGGTAATTGCTATCATCGCCATTCTCGCGGCGATGCTGCTGCCAGCATTATCCAAGGCCAAGGAACGCGCGAAGCGCATCGGTTGCGTCAACAATCTGAAGCAGATGGATCTGGGCAGCATGTTGTATGCGGATGATAACAACGGGAACCTGACCGGCGCCACTTGGAACCCGCCGACTTTTGTTGCCACGGCAAAAAGTGACCGCGACGGTGCCGATGACGACGTGAATTGGCTTTATCCATCTTACATCAGGAGCTTCGGCACCTTCATCTGTCCGTCAACACAGGATTTTATCAGCCCCAAAACCGTGCAAATCCCTCAAGGCACCAAAACTGTCGTGGTGGATCTCGCCAACAATGCTGTCAGTCCCAAAGCCCCCAACAACGAAGGCACCAGTTATGAAGTCTTCGGTGTATTCAGCGGCACGGGCCAAAAGAAAACCGAGCGCACGCTCACGGGTTACGTCAATGTTCTTTACCTCGCCGGCACGAAACCCGGACCTTCGCGTATTCTCCTGATGGCGGATGGTGATGACACCTCTGCCTATGGCGGCAGCAAAAACAACAACTGGCCCGACCCCGATAACAACCATGGGGCCGCAGGAACATGCATGAACTTTTGCGACGGCCACGCCGAATGGGTGACCATCAAGCACTTTCTTGACGTGTGGAACATGGGTTCGGACTCCAACACCAAGGCACCGCCGTGAGCCGAGCGAATCGCCGCCCTTGGTCCTATAGTCGGTGCAGGCATCCGCCGAACCTCGGAGCCTATTGTGTTTTGCTGACGGCTGCACGCGCTTGCCCTAAGCCGCAGCAGTTTCACGAAATTGTCACACTTTCACAGTTGAAGGCTTCGGCCTGAAACGGCATGTTAATCATTTTATGTGTATTTCTGCGGGCCGACTTATTTTCATTTTTGTTGCCTTGGCGATGACCGCGCCAACCGCGCCAGCCGCCGGTCGCGCGAAGTATTTTATCCTGGTGGTCTGGGATGGAATGCGGCCCGATTTTGTTTCGCCTGAACTCACGCCGACGCTGTATGCCTTGCGCCAGGAGGGTGTCTGGTTTGCCAATCATCATCCGGCGTATCCGTCCTCGACCGAGGTGAACGGCACCGTGCTGGCCACGGGGGCGTTTCCCGAACACAGCCACATCCTGGCCAACAACGAATACCGCCCGGAAATCGAGCCGTTGATCCCAATCCCAACGCAATCGCTCAAAGCCGTCCGGCGGGGCGATGAAGTGACGGGCGGACAATACATCGCCGTTCCCACCGTGGCGGAATTGCTGCACGGACACCATTGGAACACGGCCGTGGCGGGTGCCAAGCCGGTGGCGCTGTTGCATGACCGGCAACCCCGCAGCGACGATTCGCCTAATCCGGTGTGGTTCGCCGAGGGCTGCCTGCCGGCGACACGCCTGCCGGTGTTGACAAATCTATTGGGGATTTTCCCGGCAGCGGCCTCGCCGAATGTCGGTCGCGATGAATGGGCGGCGCGCTGTCTGACGGAAGCGTTTTGGGGCGCGCAGCCGCCGCGCTATTCCGTGCTCTGGTTGAGCGAACCGGATTATTCCCAGCATCAGCATGGCCCGGGTTCGCCCGAGGCGCTGGCGGCCATTCGGAATTGCGACGACCGGCTGGCCACCGTGTTGCACGCGTTGGAACGGCGCGGCGTGCGCGCTGAAACCGATATCATTGTCGTGTCCGACCACGGCTTCTCAACCATCGGTGCAAACTGCGATGTGGGCGAGAGTTTGCGCGCCGCCGGCTTCAACGCGCATTCAACCTGGGAACAGCCGCCAAAACAAGATGACGTGGTGGTCGTGGGCAACGGCGGCTCGGTGATGCTTTACGTCATCGGCAAATCGCCCGTGCTCATCAGCAACCTGGTCGTCACCTTGCAGCAACAGCCTTTTAGCGGCGTCATTTTTGCCTCGAACCATTTGCCTGGAACATTTCCGCGGGCCGAAGTGAACGTGGCGGGACCCACGGCGCCGGACATCATCGTCTCCACTCGCTGGACGCGGTTGCCGGCGCACGATGAGCATCCCCACGTCGTGGTGTTTAATGACGGTTACCACGAATACTCTGCGGGCTGCGGCATGCACGTCACGTTGAGCCCGACCGATCTGCACAACACTTGCGTGGCGGCGGGGCCGGATTTTCGCAAGGGCGTCGTGGATCCGCTCCCGTCGGGCAACGTGGACATTGTGCCGACGCTGCTGCACTTGATGGACCTCCAAAGCACGACGCTGGATGGCCGTGTCTTGAGTGAAGCCTTGGTTGGAGCGAGCGCCATGTCGGGTCGTGTTGAATTGGGCCGACTTGACGCCCACGTTCAGTTTGCGGGCGGGACCTGGATGCAGTATCTCAATTTTGTGGAGCTGAACGGCGTCCGCTATCTCGACGAGGGCAACGGCGGATTGAAAGCCTCCGCAGTGGTGGCCAAATAACTGCCGGCAATCAAACCGCCGCCAGGCTGCGGCTCGGACACCGGCCTCATTCCGGTTAACTCATTCCGATGGTTGCCGGACGATTCGCTTCAGCAAATCGCGAGCTAGCCCGGCTGCCATTGGCGGTTGACCGCCATGACTTCTAAAAATGGCATTCGCGGAACAACTGGCGGATCCGCGCGCGGTGCTGCGTTGGCGGTATTCCTCGGGTGAAGCGGCATATTCCCGGCGGAAGGCCGCGATGAAATGGCTGCTGGTTTTGTATCCCAGTTCAAAACCGATTTCCTTGATGGAGAGCTTCGGATCTTGCAGCAAATCCAGTGCGCGTTCGAGCAGCATCCGGTTGTAAAAACTGGCCGGGGTATGTTGCGTGGAGGCGAGGAACAGCCGGGTGAAGCGCTCTTCGCTGCTGCCCAGAAACCGGCAGAGGTGCTGCAGCCGGAAATTTTCCTTGCGGCACGAGCGCATGAATTCATACGCCCGCACAAATTCTTTCCGGGGCAGGCGCGGCAAATTGTCCGTTTTGACTTTGATGATGTTCGCGCGGGGCCAGGAGCGCATGGCTTCTACCAACATTCGGGTGGCCAGGGTTTCGATGACCAGTTTGTGTCCCGCCTGGCCATCGCGTAGTTCCTCCGCAATGGTTTGCGCACAACCATGCAGCACGGCATTGTCCAGTTTGCCGGTAAACGCCGGGCAGGTGTCGCCATCCGCCGCCGGCAGATTGAATTCACTGGTGAGGGACGCGAGCAACCGGCGGTCCAAAGTCAAACTGACGGCTTCGCACGGTTGACTGCCGCGCGCCAGATAGCCGCTGGCGTGCTCCACTCCAAAATTGCCCATCATGGTTCCTTGAGGACCAATGACATGGGTTTCGCCCAATTGGGTGACGACAATTTCTCCCGCGAGGCAAACGACAATGTTATATTCGGAATGCGTGTGGGGCTGGTAATGAACATCCTCCTCCGGGCGGAAATTCTGCACGCACATCTGGCCGTCCCGGCCGGTCCAAAATGTGCAGTCGGATTTTTTCCCCGGCGGCCGGCCGCCGGAACTTTCAAGATCCACGCGGGTCAACAGTGAATTGGCAAACATATGCACTCGATGAATAACTCCAGATCCTAGTCAAGGATCCTGACTTGCGAAGCTAGCAGAGAACCCTTTTCTGGATAGCGACGTTTGCGTGACAACGTGTGACAAATCGCAGCCGGCGCCTGCTTGTCTGCAAAGTGCGGGGCTGGATGAAAAACAGATTTACTGCAATCCAACTCTGAAACAACCAGTCGGAAATCGAAGCGCGGTTAAAAGCTAATCAAGCTACAAGCCCGCAACATCGCGCCAACGCCAAAGCATTGTCCAAAACGGTGCGTCTCAGCGGCGGCAAGGCGGAAAGGGAACATCGGCACGGCTTGTCATGGCCGCAGTTGCGAACACACTTCAAGGAAGTTCGACGAACCCGCGACGACAACGCAAACGAAACAACTCATGTCCAAAATCAAAATGGTGATGTTCGACCTCGCCGGCACCACGATCCGTGACGACAACGGTGTGCGCGACTGCCTCTACCAGGCGGCGGCGGAATTCAAGCTCCCAACCACGCCCGACGAAATCCAGTTGCACATGGGCACCAACAAAATTCATCTCTATCAATTCCTCATCGCCAAAGCCCGAGGCGCGGACGTGAATTTCCGCGATTTTGAAAAAGTCCAGTCGCCGGAAACGCTGGCACCCGCCACGCAGATTTTTCATCGCTACGAGGAAATCATGCTCGCGTATTACCACCGCGAGGTGACGGAAATCCCCGGCGCGGCGGACACCTTCCGCTGGTGCCACGACCACGGCATCAAAGTGGCCACGGGCACGGGCTTTCACCGGCAGATCACCGAGGCGATCATGGACGGCCTCGGCTGGTTGCGCGATGGGTTGGTGGATATTTCTGTGGATGTCGAGCACACGCCACAGCAGCGCGGTCGTCCGGCACCGTTCATGATTTTTCACGCCATGACCCAGCTCGACATCCAGTGCGTGAACGAGGTGGTCAAAGTCGGCGACACGCCGGCGGACATGCTGGAAGGGGCAAATGCCGGCTGCCGTGGCATCGTGGGCGTGTTGAGCGGCCCGCTGCCGGTCACCGCGTGGGGTGGCTACCGGCACACGCATGTGATTCCAAGCGTGAAGGTGCTGCCACAATTGATCGAAGCCGAATTCGCCTGAACTGATGAAGACCAGCAAACTGGCGGTCTTTCACGCGAATGGCTTGCCCTTCACTTATGAAACCGTGCCGGTGCCGGCATTGCGTGAAGGCGAAATTCTCATCCGCAACGAATACGTCACGCTGTGTCGCAGCGACCTGAATACTTTTTCCGGCAAGCGCATGGAAAAGACGCCGACAATTCTGGGGCATGAAATTGTTGGCGTGATTGATGACTTGGCTCCCGGCGCTCCGACGCGGGATTGCCGGGGAACAGAATTGCGTCGGGGCGATCGCGTGACGTGGGCCATCTATGCCTCGAATCCTGATTCGTGGATGGCGCGCAATGGCATTCCGCAAAAAGGGCCGGACTTGTTCAAATATGGTCACGAACAGATCAACCCGGCCAGCACGTTGCACGGCGGTCTCGCCGAATACTGCGTGCTGCGCCGGCACAGGCCGGTGACCGGGAGGCGTGTCCTCAGATTGAGGACATTCAGGCTTGGTATTTGAGTTGGGCGAGCAGGCCTTCCGCGACGCACACATCGGTGCGCAGCCCTTGATAGACGGGCTGATATCGGGCATGGGTCTCCCGGTGTGCGAATCGGTAACGCACGGCGACGACCTGACCGACCTTTGGGATGGGATGAGCCACAGGGCCGTGAGCGTGGCCCCGCCGGTGATGAGGATCGGGGTGAGATGTTGGTTTTCGATAGAGCACTCCTTTCGGGGGGAAAGCAAAACCCCGGCGGGCAGCCGGGGCTTTGGCGAGGGATGGTGGAAG
The DNA here is from genome assembly GCA_903850425.1 of uncultured Verrucomicrobia subdivision 3 bacterium. Classification (GTDB taxonomy): domain Bacteria; phylum Verrucomicrobiota; class Verrucomicrobiia; order Limisphaerales; family UBA11358; genus UBA11358. Next base: position 143,596 of record CAINLR010000017.1, read on the forward strand.
GGATGCCAGGCGGATTAACCGCCGGCCACCCGACCAAGACTTAGGGCCGTGGTCATAGACTTATAGCACAAAAGGGAGGGCGGTTGCGCGCTGGCCGGGGTGCCTACGAACGGCGGCCAATAGTCAGGGTCTTGAAACCCAAATCTTTGAAAACCCAACACTAATTCAGACCGTTGTGCCGTCGGCCGGTTCGAACGAATATTATATGGTCGCTTATCATTCGGATGCTTCGGTTCATGCTCTCCCGCCTCGATACTTATTTCTCACGCACGTCGGCGCAGGTTGCACCGTAAGAACAAACCACCACCGGTAATGAGGTTACCCCAGTAATTCGGTTTAAGAAATCCGACGCAGAACAAATCGGTTCTGCACAGTATTCCGGAAGGGCGGTTTGGAGCAGGTGCGTCAACGAAAGTTGATGGCCTAAATCCCTACTGGCTGCCAAAGCAAGCCGTTCTGCATATCGCGGCCTTTGTAACGAAGGAGACGTGACGGAATAACGTTCGCACCACTTCAATGAAAGACCGCGCTGGAAAATATCCAGATGACTGACCAACAAACCGGTCAATTGACCTGCGGCTTCCAGCGCGTAGCGCAGCAGCAGAGCGTCGGGATGTCCACGCCGGAAATGGCCCTGCCAACCACTACTACTGTTGTGCGGTTCGGGGAGCAGATCGTCAAGGGATTCATCATGAGTCGGCAAAGGTCCGGCACCATGTCGGGTGAGGAAGGTGCGCATGACCCCGTAATGTTCGATCATGGACTCAATTCCAAAACGCGCTGCCAGCCCATCGACAGCCGCAGTGTTGATCGAACTCCAAGTCGTATGTGGATGAAAGCCTCGCCACTCATCAAGCAGCACTCCTTGAGCCCCTTCGAACAGGACACAACCGTCGTGCCTTAACTGATTACGGATCGTTTCGAATGCTGCCGGCGGACAATGGCGAGCCAGAGCTCGGGCGCTGGTCAGCCATTTTGCAGCCAAGGTTTCATCCTGCAGCATCTGAAATTCCGGGTTGAACCCGCCGCCGCTTCCGTTCGAGCATTGTGGCAAAAACTCGGCCAATAGCGTCTCTCTGATCGACTGAAGCTGGTCGAGCAGTGCCTCAGCTTCAGCCGTGGTGGCTGGTCGCAAGTCCGCATAACGGAGTTTCTGCGCTGGATGGTCCAGTGCGTGACGAACCGTTTCACCCACGCCCACACCGCAAGTGCCATGGGCAGCTGCGCCGCGTAGAACTTCGCGCAACCGGCCCGCAGCTTGATGAAAGGGCGTGGTGATTCGGCATTGCCCGTCGATTGTCAGGCGCGCGAGCGCATCGGTCACACCAGCTCTGCCGAGAACCTCGGCTTCGACCAGCAGAGCGGTCGGATGCACGATCATTGGGTCAACCAACAACGTGCGCACACCCGGCGAGAAAGTGCCCGCTCCAAACTGTGAAAAGGTGTGGTGACGCGCTGGTAAGTTCGGGCTCGCTGGAGTTATCACATTATGACCAGCTTGGGCGCCGCCATTAAAGCGAACGACGGTATGTGCTCCCCAGCGCTGCGTCAGCGCGTCAATGAAATGCCCCTTGCCACAATCGCCGAAACCAAGCCCCAGCACGGAAGCGTATCGCGTCGTGCGCATGCAGTCGAAAGGTTACTCGAACAACCGTTTCCACCATTGTCCGACCGGCGGCGTGGCGGCATAGGAGGATTTGGCTTGCGGCAGTTTCAGCAGCGCGGCGTAGTCCCGCAAGGCCCGGACTGTGGATCCAACGTGTTGCCGGTCGAAACCATTGCTCGATATGATTCCACCCAAAGTGGCGAGGTCCGGAATGAGTTTCTCGGTCAAACCCACAATCGCCGCCGCTACGGCACAGGCGTCCGCTGGTGATTCCATGCAAATGGTGTGGTTGCCGAGCAGATTCCGCCAGCGTGCCTCACACCGTTTGCCACGTGCCAGATCGGGGATCAGGAAGAAAACGTGATACGTTTCAGCGGCTGCGGCGATGACTTCCTCCAGTGGAACGTCTTCATCCAGTTTTTCTCCCACGAGCGCTTCGATGTGATGACGCGAGACAGCGGGATAAGGAATTTCGTCGCCCGTCAGGAAGAGGTAACCCTTCCTTTTCCGCTTCACCCAGTTGTCCATGTCGGTGTGCTGGGCCGCGATATAAAAAGCAAGGTCGTAACTCTCCTCGCCTGTTCCGCCACCGTGACCTTCGAGATAGCTCCAGGTCAGCCATTGGTCCATCAGTTCCGCGGTGCTTTCAAACTGTCCAACTTGCAGCGGGGCTTGGTCTGAATTGGCGTCGCCGATCGCCATGAACATTAGTTGCGGATGCGCCACGCCGCACGCGGTGAGCAACTTCATAAAATTCGGCAGCTCCTTGGTCGCCAGCAGGTGTGGTATGTCGCCCATCGAGCCGGTGACATCGAGTGCAAAGATAATGCCGAGAGAGTCCGGATGATCTTTGCTGTCGCGGCACTCACGCACCTTGAGACCTTTAGGATTCATCAGCGCGTGACACTGTCTTTGCGCAAAAACTTCCGACCCGCCCAGGTGAGTGCGACCGGCCGTGAGGGCAGCGTGTGCCGCCGCAGAATAATTTCCGTAGCCCATATATTTTTGTTGGTTAGAGTTTTTTGTAAAAGCGTCAAATTTTAAGCGGCACAAACGCCGGCGGGCCGAACGCCGCGTTGGCTTGGGCTCGCAGCAATCCATCCAAACTTTCAGCACCGTGGGAATGGCAAAATTCTTGTTCCATGCTGGCCGTGGTTATCAGTTGAGCCAAGGCCCCAGGAACGCTGTCCGGCAAATTGCGATCACCAGCTCCGCACAATAATATCTGCACCACCCGGGCACTTCGACAGAGATCCAGAGCCTTTTCAGCTTGCGTCGCTCCCTTCCGGGCAGCAGCCCAACCAATGAGTCGAACGCCATGATCTTGCGGGTGAACCAAAGCATGTTCGGGCCGAACATCGCCATGACACCATCCGTGGTTGTGAATGAAGCTTAGAACCTCCAACATGCGTCGCCAGATCCATACCGCATGCCGCGGATCGATACCAGAGGCGAAGCGCTCATTCAATGAGGCAAGGCTACCCCAGAACCCGCTTGGGTGCCGCAGCACCAGAGCCTGCTTGCCGTGGTCTCCTTCCACCGCACCAAGACCGATTACTTCCGGCAACAATTTTGAGAAATAAGCACCGGCTCCATTGGTATCAAGCTGTTGCAACTCTTCAACGATTTGCGCTTCGCGCGCGTAAAGCTCACCCGCTTTGGAAGAGGACGAAAGTTTGATGGTAACCAAGAGAGGCAGTGAATCAACGCGCCGTGCCAGATAAACTTGGGAAATTTCACCCTCACCCAGATGCTGTATTAATTGATAGCGAGCGGCGCCACACAATAGTGCGTCTAAACCACCCAATTCCCGGCGTGCCCGATTCAACGCCTGGCGAAATGAATCGCGCGTTACAATGGATTCCGTCTTGGTGATAAGCGAACCGCACGAGCCACAGTTTACCGATCTCCACCGAGCAATTCGCGGCAGCGGTGAGCCACACTGCGGACACGTCAAAGCAATCCAATTCGTTACCATGCGTCTTCCAATGGTGATGTGCTATCCTCCGGAGTAATGCGTGCCGGCGAGGCATCCCCTGCATGAAGGATCGCGTAAAGACTCATGGCATTTAGGTTTATGCCCGAGGATGGTCAACCACTCCACCAAAAGCAATCTTGTTCAACACCTGAGGACGCGGAGCGGACCCTTCGCTAGAATTACGAAACTCCTCCGCGCCTACCCACGACCGCCCGCCACACCCTGAGGGCATGACGGGTGCCGGTTGATCTGCTTCCCGTTTGAGACGGGGGCGTGTCTGCGAACGCATACATTCAGGGTTGGTATTTGAGCTGAGCGAGCCGCCGACTACGGAAATATCATGCTGGCGGTCTGGTTAGTTAACCGAAACTGCCACGCAAGGCCGCACTTTGGCCGCCATGCCCAAATCCACCATCACCACGTCGCCGCGACTAAAGCTTTTCATAGTCCACGTCGGGTGCCGGCCCAAGTGTTTCCCAAGTATCCGCCACGAGGGAATTCATCGGTGATTCAGACTCGCGTTGGCGTTCGAGGAATTTCAAATAATGGAGGACTTCGCGCACCACGGGTTCGGGTTGGCGTCTGATTTCTTCAATCAAAATTTCCTGCACACTCATGTTTTGACTATCGGCCAAAACAATTCTCTGCCAAGCGGCCATTCACCGCTTCCGCCACTCCGTCTTCGGCGGCTCGGGCAAGCCTTGCGCGCGCAGCGCCGTGCGGAAATGCAGCTTGGAAATTTTCCCCAGTTCGCCTGCGCCGCGTTCCTCTACGAACTGCTTTGCCGCCGCATCCACGGCGGCAGACGCGCCTTTCGGCAGCTTCATGGCAAAATCTTTTTCCAGTTTCGCCAGGCCTTTCACAAAGGCGTCACGCGCCAGAATGGAAGCCGCCGCCACGGAGATGTCCTCTTCCGCCTTGTGCCGCTGCACGAGCTGGATTTCCTTGCCCTGCGTCATCAGCGCCTTTTCAATCACGCTCTTGCTCGCGGCAAACTGATCGCTGATAGCCTTCACCGGCGGCGGGTTCATCTGGTAACGCTTGCCCATGAGATTCTCGATCACCCGCGCGTGGCCCCACGCGAGCAGCGTATTCACGCTCCGCATCTTCGAGTAAAGCCGGTTGTAAGCCTCGTTGCCGACCACGACGGAATCCACCACACAGCCGGGCGTGGTGCGGATGATCTCGGCGAGGTCGGAAATTTTCTTGTCGCTGGAAATATTCTTGGAATCGCGGATGCCTGCCTCTTTCCACGCACCAATGACGCTCTCGTTCACATAAACGCCGGCGATGCACAGCGGTCCGAAGAAATCGCCCTTGCCGCTTTCGTCCACGCCGATGCGCGGCAGGAGCAGTTCGGGATTCAACACGGTTTCGTAGCCGAGCTTGGCCTGCTTGAGAATCTCCGGTTCCAAAACGAACTCGACGAATTCCGCCGTGCCCTTGCCCTGCACGACCAGCTTGCCGCTCTCGTAAAAAACGACGTTGCATTTGTCCGATTCAAACGCGAAGCGCGCATAGGGCACTTCGCGCGGCTTCCAGTTGCGCGCCTTCAAGGCAGCGAGCAGCGCCGACGATTGCTCATCGTTGAGCTTGGAAGTGTAAATGGTGAGCGGCTTCACGGCGGGAAAATTAGCCGCAAAAAAGCGCAAAAGACACAAAAAGATTTCGGCGTGAGACTGGCGCTACCAGGTCTATTGCGTGCGAATGCGATAAAATTTCTGCGACTGGTTCGGCACCACGGTGACTGGCGAGGCAGTGACATTGGTCGTCCACGGGCCGGCGAGATTGGTCGCTTCGAGCAACTTCCCGTTGCCCGGCCAGCTCAGCACCAGATTGGCTCCGCTAAGTTTATTGGTCAGGGTCACGTTGTAAAACAGCCCGGTGGCGGCGCTGTAGAGCGTGGCGATTTGATTCGTGGTGAGAACTTGCTGATACATCGCCACGTCCGAAATGCTGCCACTGAAAAACCCACCGCCGGCTTGGATGCCACCGAGGCGCAGGCTGGGCGAATTGGTGCGCACACCGGTTGGCCCGATCACGGTGCTGTCGAACTTGCCGTCAATGCAGATGCTCATCGCGCCGCTGCCGGCATCGCGCGTGACCGCGACTTGATGCCAAAGGCTGTTGTTGATGGCGGCAATTGAAGTCAGCGTGGTGTCGGGATTGCCGATGCCAAAACCAACTTTGCTGCCGACGAGCGCCACGCCGAAATCGCCCGTGGTGCCGCTCACTTCACCGTCCACCAGACCTTGGCCGTTATACCAATTGACACCACCGCCGGTCGCACTCGTGCGCAGCCAGAAGACGATGGAAAAATTCGTGCTGCCGACGAGCCGGGGAATCTGCGTGTAGGCGGTTGAACCATTATAAGTCACGATTCGATGCGGATTGCTAAAGCCTGCGCCCACCGCACCGCCAGTGGCCAAGGTGCAGCCTCCGGCATACACGCCGTTGCTTCCGCGCACCAGGTCATACGCGACCGTCCCAGAGACTTCATTCAGCGGCCAATAGGCCACTGGATTGGCGGCGAAAGCCCAGCCCAAATAAGCACCGGGCATCGCGCTGGCCTGACTCGAATTGGTGCTTTCATTCGCCACGCCAACCGCCGACACGACGTAATAATAGGTCGAGCCGTTGGCCAATGCGGTGGCGAGAAAATTGGTGCCGGACACGCTGCCCACCGTGACATAGCCACTGCCGCTGACGCCGGATTGCTTGAGGTTGTAATTGGTCGCCCCGGCGGATGCATTCCAAGCCAATCCCACCGTCGCATTGGTCCCGGGAACGGCCGTCAGACCGGTGGGTGCTGGCACGGGAATACTCAACGGCATTCCGCTGATCGCAATGATGGCGGTGCTCTCCGAAGTTCCAGCGCCGACACGATTGGAAAACGTGATTGACGAAATCGGTTTGGCGAGGCCAAGCGCCGCAAGGTTCACAACCGTCTGATACAGGTTTGGATTGGCCGCGCCGGGATCCTCAAAGCTCAAGCTCGCCCCCAACTTGACCCGCCCAAAACCTTGGATGGCGACATTGGTCACCGTGTTGAACCAGTCCTGACAATTGAATGCAAACACCGGGCTTCTGGTGCCGTTGGTAAAATTCAGCACGAAGGTTCCCTGCCCGCCACCATTCGCGGAAGCAGCTAGGATGCTCAGCGAGTTAAATGCGTCGGGACTGGCTAAAGTCAAAGTGCCCGATTTCGCGTAGGTATTGCCCAGCATCAACGCATCCACCGCGCCGTAGGGACCGAGCTGAAATGCTGTCGCGCTGTCGAGTTGGCTGGCGAAAACTCCGTTCAACGGCAGCCCGCGCGTGCCGCCACTCAAGCCTTGCTGGTAGAGACAATAGTTGTTCGGGATGTCGAACGCCGTGGCTCCCGGACTCGCGGCGGTGGCGTTGTTGCTCGCCAAAATGCCGGCATTGAATCCGGTCAAGGCGATGGGCCAGTTGGCGACCGCCGTGTTCAGCGTGAAACTGCGCACCGACGTCACCCGGCTGGTATTATTGCTAAAAATTATACTTGCCGCATAAGAGCCTGGCGCCAGATTGGTCGCCACCGCTTGATTCAGGCTCACGCTCACCGGAACGGCAATTCCGGGAAACATTGACCCGGAGGGGACGGAAACCGTCAGCCAGCTCGACGTGTTAATGACGCTCCAATAAATTGTAGTCGGGCTGCCGTTGGTGAGCGTAAAAATCGTGCTCGCCGGAAAGACGCGCTGATTGTAAGCCGCGACGCCGGAAAATCCCGTGCTTGGCGTGATCCCTAGCGGGTCCACGGCTTTGTTGATGATGGCACCGTAGCTGGCGAGATCGGCAGCGCTGATAAACTCGAACTGCCAGATGAAACCACCGTTGATAACCGGCGACCAGGCGTCGAACTTGGATGCAACCGTGGCCAGACCGTCGTTGCTCCAGTCACCGGGCGCCACTTCGAAGCCACCAAAGTAACCGTTCCAGGTCGCGGGATTGTTGCCCGCGCCGCCGTCGTAGCATTGCAGATAAACCGCATCAATCGTGCTGTTGTTAAAAACACTCTGCCAATAGCTCACGGTGTTGTAGGGGCACAGCGTGTTTTTCATTCCCAGCGAAGTGATCATGCGGTTGAACTTGGCGGCGGAAGCGGAATCGTAGGCCACCTCGTCATCGTTGCAGATGGCGTCAATGCCCAGCGTGTTCTTCAAGGTCAGAAAATTCTTGTAGAGGACGCTGTCCGTATTCGTCCCCTGCGCCGCGATCAGGGTCTTGATGTTGTTCCAGCTCTGCGCGCCGGCTCCCCCGGTGCAAACCTCGATGCGCGTGATGGAAGTCGGGGCCACCTTCAGCGCCGCCAATCGCGCCGGCCACGCGGCATCGCCGATATAAACCCCGTTGGTGACGATCAGATAATTGCCGTTGTAATTCAAATCGCCGTTGGCCGCGACGTCCACTACAAACAAGATGGCGGTATTAAATCCAGAATTCTTCAGCTTCGTCGTGTCACTGGCGCTCAAGGTATAAAAGTTGTCCCGACCAAAAACGGCCACCGGCGGAGCGGCCGTTGCGGTCGTTGCGGCCAAAACGCAAAGCAGCCCCACCAGCAGTGGCAAAAAGGCGGATTTACACACGCTGGCAGGGTTGAACCCAATCCACCGGCGAACGAGATAATTAACGGGCCGCATCGGCTTAGTATAGCCGCAGACGTCATCAAAGAAAGTTGCAATCTTGCTGTTCCCTCACTATTTCTGATTTCCACTTCCGGTTTGCGCCCTAAACTGTGGGCGATGTCAACACCGCCGCGAAACCGCGCTCACGAAACGAAAGTGCTGAAGGTGGTCCCGGCGCTGCTCGAATGGTTTGCCGCCAACGCCCGCGACCTGCCGTGGCGGCGCACGCAAGATCCCTATGCCATCTGGATTTCTGAAATCATGCTGCAGCAGACGCAAGTGAAAACGGTGATTCCGTTTTGGGAACGCTGGCTGCGGGAACTACCCACCATCGAAGCGGCCGCCAACGCGCCTTCGGCCAAAATTCACAAGCTGTGGGAAGGGCTCGGCTACTACACGCGTGTCCGCAATTTGCAGAAGGCCGCACAGGAAATTATGAAAAGCGGAAAGCAGAAAGCGGAAAGCGGAAACCCCGTTTGCAAATTCCCGGACAACTTTGACGACGTGCTGGCGCTGCCCGGGATTGGCCGTTACACCGCCGGCGCGATTTGTAGCATCGCCTTCAACCAGCCCGTGCCAATTTTGGACGGCAATGTCATCCGCGTGCTGACGCGAATTTTTGGTATCGGCGAAAATCCAAAGGACAAGCAAACCAACGCTCGACTCTGGCAATTGGCCGGGGAACTGGTGCGGAATTCCAAATTTAAAATTAAAAATTCAGAACCCAGCTGCTCCCACCTGAACCAGTCTTTGATGGAACTCGGTGCGCTGGTTTGCATGCCGCGCAATGCGCAATGTTTGATTTGTCCGGTGAAACAGCTCTGTGCCGCGCTCAAGGAAAACCGCGTTGAGCAATTACCAAACCTCGCCAAGCGTGAAGCGGCGACGGCGCGACAATTCGTTGCTTTTGTCGTTGAAAGAAACGGACGTTTCCTCGTCCGCCAGCGGCCCGCAGGCCTGGTGAATGCGGAGTTGTGGGAATTTCCGAACGCAGAAGTCACGGGCGCCAAGCCGGACGCAGCGGAATTATTCAAAGACATTTTTAAGATCACGCCGCCGGCGATGCCGCCGCTTTGCACGGTGAAACATTCCATCACGCGCTACCGCATTACGATGCAGGCGTTCATCGTGCGGTTGGAAAATCCCTCCTTCAACGCTGGTGGTTTCTGGAAGACTTTGGCGCAAATGCACGCCTTGGCCTTTACGTCCGCGCACAAAAAAGTGTTAACCCAATTGCCCAACGCGCTCCCCGGAGGCCGACCAAGCCGTTCCGACACGTTGCGCCCGGCGATCGGCGAATTCTTTGCGGCGCGTCAACCCACCCGACCGGAATCTAAATAAGTCCCGGCCGTTCCCGCCAAATCCCAGATCGTTCCCGCAAGGTTCCGGCGCGCTCCCGGAAAATCCTGCGGCCCGCCCGCGAAATCCTGTCTTGTTCCCGCCCAGTCTGCGCGGCTCCCGCGAAAACCCTGCGCCTCCCGCGTTATCCTGAACCGCTCCCGCAAAATCCTGACCTCCGCCCGCGAAATTCCGGTGGCTCCCCGCGAAATCCTGACGCCTCCCGCAAAATCCCAGGTCGTTCCCGCGAAATCCTGCGCCCCGGCCACAGAATCCCAAGCTGCTGTTTGTGAGGTATTTGCGTGTTCAGGCAGCGTTTGGAACCCATTCCAGCGCCAGCGGCGCGACATAGTTGTAGCACCCGCCCCGCAACGAAATTCCAAGCTCCGTCGGAGCGGCATATACCGCCCGTCCGGCACACTGCTACCGACGCCGACACCGGCAGCACCAACGGGATTGAAAACCAATCCGTAAAAATCAAATTGAAGAAAACACAAGCGGCCTTCGGAAACGATGGCCGCTTTTTTGCTACACAGATTATTTTGAGGTGATAACGCAGCTATCAGCGATTGCGCTTTTGGGCGAAGATTTTACATATTCCACGACGACTTTGTCTGATGACACGGTGACTTGCACATGGCCAGCGTTGCCAAGAAACACGCCCTGTTTGTAGCCGTAATTTTCCAAGTCACGAATACGGTCGTTGCCGGCAAAACTCGGTTGCGGAACCATCAGGTAAAGAATTCCGTCTAGTTCCTGACGGGCAAAAAAATTGTCGTGCGCCTTGAAGACCGCCGTGACGTGATTGCGGAGGAGAAGTTGATGTATTGGAAGCGGCCAACCGGGGCGATGTGACGCAAAGCCGTCCGTGCCATCCAGATTCTTTCCACCCCATTCGTTGAATCCGGCAATCTCCACACCGCCACGCGAAGCCTGATCGCCGCACAGGAGATTGTGCAGAAAGACGAATTTGAATTTCGCATGACTGCCGGCCAGCGTTTTAGCGAGCCAGTCATATTGCACGCGACCAAGCGACCACGCCCAGCCGTCGCTACTGCCGCCGCGCTGACGAAGCGAATAACGATACGGATCGAGCACCACGAACAGCGCATCGCCCCACGTCCACGCGTAATAATTTTCCAACAAGCCGCTCGGCGGTTTTGGCGTGACATCGCCGGTGTAAAAACTGTTGGGAACTGGATTGGGAAAATAGCGTTCGCGCAGCAGATTCGACCAGACGGCCAAACTATCGGGTGAACCGTCATCGTAACGGCTGCTTTCGCCATCATGCACGCCGAGCGCGAGAAACATCGGCACAGATGATCCAATCTGACCGAGGTAAAACCGTTGCGCCAGATATTGCCGCGCCGCCTCATCACGCGTCGCGTGCTTGTCGGTCATGAAGAGGTTGCCGAGGTCAATATGGAAGTCCGGTTGTTCGGCGCGAATGTTGGCGAGTGATTGCTCATACACTTCCGCACTGGTGTGTTCGTCCAGATGCACATCCGCTGTCATGGTGAATGTAAAGGTGCTGCCCGGCGAACGCGCAGTTTGGAAAGAATACTCCGGGCTGATAGCGAATTGGGATACGCCCGCAAGCCGCGAATGGAATTGATAGAAACATTTTGAATTGGCTTGCAGCGGAGTGATGACGAATTCAACGGGCACTCCGGCTTTGAACTGACGCATGGGGGTCTGATTGGTGCAAGCGCCGGATTGCATTCCGTAGGCTACAAAACCTTCAATGCTTTGATACGCCAGCGCACTCAAGGTGACGGAATTCTTTTCCGGCCGGGCGAGAATCAAATCATACGCATGAGCGGGCACGGCGACGTTGAAATAATTCGTCACGGCTTGACCGCGATGGCCATGCCCATTTTCGGGTTTGGCATCTTGCGCCAAAACATCGAACGCAAGGATTGCCAAGACACCTGCCATCACGACTGAAAGTGATTTAGGCATGGCTCGTTTTCGCTTTGATCGTGTAGCTGTGGGCAATGTCCCCGGTTTTGTTTTGCGCGGTTTCGTCCTTTGGCAGAAAGCTACGGACGTAATCCACTTTCACATTTTCCGGCGAAACGGAGACGCGCAGATGGCCGGAGTTCTGCAGCTTCACGCCGGATTGATAACGGTCGGCATTGTAAGCCATATAGCCATGGTCAGCGGGCATGGGGACTTCCTGATAAATGATGCCGTCCCGTTCCTGCTGACAATAAAGATGGTCGTGACCTTGGAAGAAAATCGTGACGCCATGCTTGACCATGAGTTGATGGACGGGCAATTCCCAGCCAGGCCGGTGTTGTGCGAATTCCCAATCACCGCGTTTGTTGCGCCCGCCCCATTCATATAAATCACAATCGTCCACGCCGCCACGCCCCGTGCCGAGGACGTGATGGGCAAAGACGAATTTGTGTTTCCCCTTGCTCTGCTCCAACACGCGCTTGAACCAGTGATACTGCGTATCGCCAAGCGTGACGCCCCACCAGTCACGCTGCTTGCCACCGGCGTGACCATTTTTTCCACCGCCGGCTTCTTCTTCGTGAAAACCGCTGTCCACCTGTGCTGGCGAATGCCAGTAGTTGTCGAGAATCACAAACAACGCATCGCCCCAAGTCCACGCACAATAATCTTTCGGCAGTCCGACGGAGGGCAGCGTCTCGGTGTCGCCGGAATAAAATTTGTCCGGCGCGGGCGTGGGATAAAACTGGTTGCGCGCATTTTGTGCGTGGACGGCGACGGCGTGTCGTTCGTCGGCTTGATTAAAATTGAACAGCGACGCCTGCTCGTGATTTCCATTCAAGAGAAAAACTGGCGCGGACTGTGCGACAAGGCCGAGGAATGGCCGTTGCAAAGTATAACGTGCGGCGACGGAATCGAAATTGACTTCGCGCACTGGGGCGACGCTGAAATCGTCGCCCATGCAAATGTAAAAATCCGGCTTGTCGGCGGCGGCGTTGAGCAACGTGCGCGCATACAGATTTGGCTCGCTCATCTGCGAACGTTCGGGATGCGAATCGCCTTGAATCGCAAACGTGAACGTGCTGCCCGTGGTGCGCTGCGTGTGAAATCGGCACTCCGGTCGCGCGGTAAAGTTTGTTTCGCCCGACTTGCGGAATTGAAGGCGGTAAAAGTATTGGGTGTTTGGTTGCAGACTCGCGAAAACCGTTTCCACTGGTTTATTTGCTGCAAAAGTGAGTAGGCCAGTTTTGCTGGAATAATTGCCGGCCGAAGTTCCGTATTCAAAAAATCCTTCAATCGTTTCTTTGGCGAGCGAGTTTACCGTCACCGATTGATCGCTGACCCGCCCCAGCACCAACGACAACCAACTGAAGGCCGATAGCTCTGGTGGCAGCACGTAATCGTCCGCGCCGCGCCGTCCGCGCCCGCCGCCCTGACCATGTCGTTTGGGTTTTTCAGGGGCGGCGTTTTGCGCCATCGCTGGAGTGAAGAACCAAGCCAGTGTTGACGACAATAGAAACAGAAATTTTCTGCGATTCGTTACAGCTTTCATAAATCACCTTTGTTGATTTCGAGCAAGAATGGCCGTCCGGTCATAAACCACCCTCAATTCAGCGCTGTCGAGAATGTTATCCTTCATGGCAGCCAGCAGTATGCTGCGGTTCACCTCGGAAGGCGGCATGGAAATTTCCACAGGCGCAGACAGTGCATACACCGTCAAAATATAAGTCTTCGGGCCGGGGCCTTTGGAATGTGGCGGAGCATAGCCGGTTTTATGGTTGACGCTGTTGTTGCCCAATGTGCCGATGCCAGCAACATTTTTTGGCAGGCTGTGAAGATTCGCCGGAATATTATAAAGCGTCCAATACCATTTGGTAAATCCCTGTGGATCAACATGGTGCATGATGACCGCGTAGCATTTGGTTTCCAACGGTGCGCCAGTCCATTCGAGTGGGAGTGTTGAACTGTTGCCATCGCCGGTGAACTCCACTGGCAGCATTCCGCCGTTGGTCACGGCGGAACTGCTCAGGATGAACAAGCCGCTGCATTTAGGGGTGAAACTTGAGGTCGTGTCCGCGCCGACACCGGGGTATTGCCGACAGCCGATGATGCCGAGCGCAACCCCCAAACTCATCAATGATGGCAGCAGCAAATGAAGCAGTGATTTTTTCATCTGGTGTTCTATGTGCCCGGCACGAATAGGAAATCCGTGTTAGGAATGCTCGGTGACGAAATTGGATCGGCGTAAACAAATGGACTCTTGGCGGAGAACCCTTCAATGCCACGAAGTTTTTTCAACGAGGCGCGTTGCTCTGCTGTCAGCGTTTTATTTACCTCGGCAAAATGAGTGGCGTAATAAAAGGACAGTTCGCCGTCGAGTTCGCCGTAATGTTGGCACAGGTTCAGGACTTTTTCCCTGCTGGTTGAACCGCCGGACATAAATTGCCGCAGTTCCGTTGCCACTGCGCGCCGTGTGCTGACGATTTCCTGCAAATCTTTCCGCTGCAAATCAACGAGGCTAGTGATCTGTTGGCGCTGCGCCGGGTTTAGGGCGGCGAGAAACGCCTCGCCGCTGTCGCCGGTGAGCGCTGTGCTGATGGAATAATTCTTTTGATGCACCGCCGGTGCATCTTTCATGTAAAACGAGCCGAAGTAGGTGCCGTGACCTTCCGGGCAGAAATAGGTGTCCGATTCCACCGACCCAGCATACCAACTGAAAAATTCGCTCGCGTAAGTCATCATCGCTACATGGACAGGATGCGACACGGTGCGTTTGTCGAAAGCTTCCGTCTCCGCCACATCCGGCCAGGTGCGTGAGTCACCGAACTTGAGTTTGGCGAATTCTGCCTTTTGCGCCTCGGTCAATGAACTCACGATTTTTCCATAAACCTCCGCGCGTTCAAACGCCAGCTTTCCACTCAATTCAAAGATGCCGGACGTATATTTCATGACGGCCTCACGATTCAAACTCTGGCTGCCGGCGGGAAAATCGCCCGTGAGATTCCGGCAAAACGCTTGGATCAGCGGTAGCCGTTTCAGTGCCAAGTCACTGATTTGCTGTGTCTGCGCTTTGCCAAGATCAACCAACATCGCCTTTTGCTTATCATTTAGGATGCTCAGCGTATTGTTGGCGATGCGCGTGAGAAAGTCCGTGTTATGTCCCATCGCGGCGCCGTCAACATCCCGCATATTCTGAAAACCGAAAAAGTCCGACACTTTTCCCGGTGGCAAAAACGTGTCGCAGTTGAAATCCCCGGTGAGAAACGCCAACCCGTCAAAGGCGATGGTGTTGAGTTGCGCTCGGTCGGAGGTGGCCTGGGCGATGGAGTATTGGCTGTGTTTCTCGGATCGCGGACGATCAAGTCTGCCATCCCGATTTGGTTGCTGGTTATTGTCTTGCGCGAGGGCATGAATTGCCAATCCGGCGAAGGCCAATGCGATAAAAACGCGTGTTTTCATAGCAGTAGTCTAAACGAGCCAACCTTAAGAAAACATGAAGCCGGAAATTATTTCTCCCCGAATGAATTGTAACTTGCGGCAGAGGCGAGCAATATTTGACACGTGTCATTCGAAATCCAGACGCAAGGGAGGAAAGCAAGGTTTCGAGATGGCTCACAATCCAGTGATCTTCGCAGAAAGTTATTTTGTGTGCAAAGTCAGTTCCTCCAATTCACGGCACGGGCAGTTCATCAAAGATTTTCTGGATGGCCGTTTCGCTGGCTTTGTCCCGGCTTCGTAGCACCTTCATCCCCCACGCCAAGAATTTGAAAAACTTATTTTGACACGAAAAGCGGAAAGGTGTTTAACATCACCTTATGAGCAATCACATTCCGCACTTCCCCATTGCCATCCTCACGCACAACGGCAAGCTGATTACTGATGCCGCTGTGGCCAATGCCGCCGTCGCCGCCCGGCTCCCGGCCAATTACGTGGCCGACGCCATTGCCGCGCTCGCCAAAGTGAACAAGGATGTGGCCAGCCAGAAATCCGCTCATGGCGAACTCGGCAACCTCACGCCGCTCCAGCACACCAACCTGGACACGCTCCAATACTGGATGCAGCAGGCGCGCGAAACCGCCAAGCTCGCCTTTCCCGGCCAGACGGTGAAACTGCATCAGGAATTTCAAGTGGGCGTCAACACTCCGCACGATCTTGGCTCCATACTTGGCCGCGCCGACATCATTCTCGCCTCCGTGCAAAACGCTACCAACCTGCCCACGCTCAAGCTCAAGGCGTGGACGGATGCGGAGACGGCGTCGTTTGTGGCCGCGCGCGGCAATTTCGGCACGGTCGAGCAGGCGCAGGCGCAGGACAAAGGCGGCGCAAAAGTTTCCACCACGGTGAAGAACCAGGACGCCGCCGATTTATACGAACGGCTGCTGACCATCCAGCACGCCGCCAACCTGCAATGGCCGGAGACCAACCCCGCCAACGCCGGCATCCGCGACCAGTTCCGCTTGAACCAGTTCCCGCCCGCCGGTGGCAACGGCACCCCGCCGACGCCACCGACTCCGCCCGCGACGCCGAAGCCTTGATTTGTAGCGTTGCTCTATGAGCGACGTTCCGGCGGTCACAGACCGCCGCTACAAAGCAAAGCGGCCTCCAGCAATGGAGGCCACTTTATTTTTGCACCGTCAGAGCTACGGAAATTGCCGGAGGAGGGGCGCAGCGTTGGTTATGGCCGGCAAGGAGAAACTTCATCCGCTCCAACGCCGCCATCGCGGGCGCGGCCATAAAAAACTCGCCAGCGCCGCGGCCAAAAGTATCCTTGCAGACTGATGATTTACTTCGATTACAACGCCACCGCGCCGGTGATGCGCGAGGCGCGCGAAGCCTGGCTGAACGTCACCGAGAAGATCGGCGGTAATCCGTCGTCCATGCACCAGGCCGGCACGCGTGCGAGCATCGCGCTGGCCGATGCGCGTGAACAGCTCGCGGCGTATCTCGGCTGTCATCCGCTGGACCTCATCTGGACCAGCGGCGCGACCGAGGCGAACAACATGGTCACGCACCATTGCGCCAAAACGCTCGGTGAAAAAGAGGAGATTTGGATTTCGGCCATCGAGCACCCGTGCGTCCACGACTCCGCGAAACATTATTTCGGCAAACGCGCCAAATTAATTCCGGTCACGCGCGACGGCGTGGTGGACATGGACTGGATCACCAGCGAATTGGCCGATGCACGTCCCGGGCTCGTCAGCGTCATGGCGGCAAATAACGAGACCGGCGTCATCCAACCGTGGCGCGAAATCCATGCGATCTGCAAGGCCTACGAAGTTCCGTTCTTCACCGACGCCGTGCAATTCATCGGCAAAATGCCGTTGAAAGGCTTGGGCGAATGCGATTACGTCAGCGGTGCCGCGCATAAATTCGGCGGCCCACGCGGCGTGGGCTTTTTGAAAATCCCTCATCGCAAAGCGATCACGCCGCTGCTTCACGGCGGCAAGCAGGAAGGCGGTCGCCGCGCAGGAACTGAAAACGTGGCGATCATCGCGGCGATGATGGCGGCGCTCGACGTGCGCGAGAAGCAGATTTCGCACAGCCAGCATTTGCTGCGCGGCGTGTGGCGCGACAATTTTGAACGCGAGTTGCTCCGCGCGTTGCCCGGCACGACCATCATTGGCGCGAACGTGCCGCGCTTGTGGAACACCGTTTCCGCGCTGATGCCCGAAGGCGACCGGCGGCATCAATGGGTCATTCGGCTCGACAAAGCGGGTTTTGCGGCCAGCACCGGCTCCGCTTGCACGACCGGAAAGGAAGAACCGTCGCACGTCCTGGCGGCCATGGGCTACAAATCCGTCCACGCCCTGCGCGCCGTGCGTTTCAGCGCGGGCTGGGAAACGAATGAAGCGGATTGGGAGGCGCTCGTCAAAGGCATCGTCAAAGTTCACGCAGAGATGCCTCACGCGAAAGCGTAACATTCGCAGGAGACGACGTGCGGCGTCTCCAACTTTTTTAGTAAGAGTCTCGCCACCCCATCCTACAGAAAATTATTCCCCGCGATAAACTGCCCGCGCCGTGCAAGTTTCTGCCACGACGATTTCCGTGAGCAAGGGCAGCTTGGGCTTCAGCTTTTTCCAGATCCACACCGCGACGACTTCGCTTGTGGGATTTTCCAGGCCGGGAATCTCGTTGAGATAATAATGATCGAGTTTTTCCCAGATTGGCTTGAAGGCAGCGGAAATTTCGGCGTAATCCATCAGCCAGCCCAGCTTGGGATCGCACTCGCCGGCGACGACAACCTCAACACTGAAGCTGTGGCCGTGCAGCCGCCGGCACTTGTGCGCCTTTGGCAGCAGCGGCAGCAAATGCGCGGCCTCAAATTGAAACGATTTTCTTAATTCCATTTTCATAAATTCAAATCGTTTAACCACGGATGGAATCGAACCCAGGCCCTGGCATCAGCCGGATTACCTGGTAATCCCGCGTTCGCTGCTGCGGACGAATTGGATGAGATGTTGGATTGCCGGCAGCGCGGGCAGGTCCGCTTCGATTCTGGTCAGCGCATTCGGAATGGTCAGCCCCTCGCGGAAGAGAATTTTGTAAGCCTGGCGCAACGCCGCCTGGGCCTCGCTGGAAAACCCATTCCGTTCCAAACCCACCTTGTTGATGGTGCGTGTCGCGGCCGGATTGCCATCAATAATCATGAACGGCACCACGTCGGAAACCACTTTGGAGCAGCCGCCGATCATGGAATATTTTCCGACGCGGCAAAATTGATGCACGGCAGAAATGCTGATGATCGCATGGTCTTCCACCGTGACATGGCCAGCGAGCGTGGCGCAATTCGACATGATGATGTGATCGCCCAGGAGGCAATCGTGCGCGATGTGGCCATAAGCCAAAATGTGATTGTGCGAGCCAACGCGGGTCACTCCTCCATCACCGGTGGCGCTGTGGACCGTCACATATTCGCGAAAAGTGTTATGATCGCCGATCTCGGTGCGCGTGGTGCCGCCGTTCCATTTCAAATCCTGTGTCTTGAGTCCGATGCTCGCGAATGGAAAAATTTCATTCGCGCGCCCCAGCGAGGTGTGACCATCAATGACAATGTGCGAATGCAGGCGGCAGCCGCCGCCGAGCGAGACGTGTTCGCCGATCACGCAGTAAGGCCCGATCTCGCAATTCGCGCCAACCTGCGCCGACGGATGAATGATCGCCGTTGAATGAATCATGCGTCGCGGAGCATAAAGGTGATTTCCGCCTCGCTGACAATCTCGCCATCCACCTTGCAGACGCCCTTGGCCTTGCCGATTTTGCCGCGCGCCTTGAGCAATTCGATCTCCATCACCAGCACATCGCCGGGCACAACCGGCTTGCGCCACTTCACATTGTTCGCCGCCATGAAATATGCGACCTGGCTCGCCGCCTGGATGATTTTCAGCAGCAGCACGCCGGCGACCTGCGCCATTGCTTCGAGCTGCAACACGCCCGGCATGATCGGATGCCCCGGAAAATGTCCCGCAAAATGCGGCTCGTTCATGGTCACGTTCTTGACCCCAACAATTTTCAAGCCGTCAATTTTCAAAATGCGGTCCACCAGCAGGAACGGCGGCCGATGGGGGAGCATCTTCATGATCTCCTCAATGTTCATCGCGCCATCCGCGGAAGCCAGCGGCTCGGGGACGGGGATCGCCGGCGGCGGCGCGAAGGTTTGCGCGGCGCGCACCGGCCGATTCACCTGCTCCATGATTTTCCGCGCCAGTTCGACATTGCCGGCGTGGCCCGGCCGCATCGCGACGATGTGGCCGCGCAGCGGTTTGCCGAGCAGCGACAAGTCGCCCACGATGTCGAGCATCTTGTGCCGCACAAATTCTTCCGGATAACGCAGCGGCTCCGTCGTCAGCACCGCGTCATCGCGGATCACCACGGCATTTTCCAGACTGCCACCTTTGATCAGCCCGTTTTTGATGAGGTATTCAATCTCCTCGTAAAAACAAAACGTCCGCGCGTGCGCCAGTTCCTTCTCCCACGTCGCCGGCGTAACCTCGGTGGAATAAAATTGGGTGAACCGTCCTTTCTTGTCCGCGCTGGTGCAAGTGATCTTGAAGCCGTCGTAAGGAAACAATGTCATCATCGTCTCGCCCATTTGCAATTCAATCGGCTCGGTCGGCGCGATGAATTCCCGCTTCTCGGACTGCGCCACGATGCCCGCCGCCTGGATGATTTTACAAAATTCGCGCGAACTGCCATCGGCAATCGGCGGCTCGTTGGCGTCCAGCTCGACGATGGCGTTATCTATGCCGTAGCCCGCGAGCGCGGCGAGGACGTGCTCCACTGTGTGGATTTTGACGTTCCCTTTCGCGAGCGTCGTGGAACGATTCGTCTCCGAAACGTTTTCCACGCGCGCCTCGATTTCCGGTTTGCCTTCCAGATCCACGCGTCGAAACCGCACGCCGCTGTTGGCCGGCGCGGGCAGCATCGTCATGTTGACCCGGTTCCCGCTGTGCAGGCCGATACCGGAAAAACTGGCGGAACGATTGAGAGTTTGCTGAGTCAGCACGCGCAGATTAGACAAAACACCGGCGCGGATGGCAAGCCGGCAATCATCCTCAAGCCTGCGGTTGAATGACCCCAAATAATCACAAACAGCGCGATAACATTGTTGGGATTGACGGGATTGAAAGCGGCGGGCGCTGCCCGTTTTGAGACAAAGCAAATCGGGTCGCATTTTGTGGTAATTGACCTTCGGACGAATGAGAACCGGCTGCCCCGGTTCCGTCACAAACTGGCAATGGGTGTTTTCAATTTCTCCAGTTCCAATCCTTCCCGGTGTAGAATCATTGCCTCCACCTTCGGCACATACATCTGCGTCTCCGCCGGCAGATGCGGCGCGATGCGCTCGTAACTTTTCGACTGATAGCGCTGCAACAAGCGCGACACCGTGCCCGCGCCAGAATTGTAAGCTGCCACCGCCAATCGCCAGTCCCCGAACTGCTCGTGCAACTGTCGCAAATACTTCGCCGCTGCGTGCGCCGCCGGTTCCGGCTGCTGCCGCTGGTCAAACGGAAACAAACTCAAGCCCAGCCCCTTCGCCGTCGCCGGCATGAGTTGAAACATGCCCACCGCGCCGACCGGACTCCGCGCGCGCGCATCGAAACCGGATTCCACTTCCGCCAGCCATACCAACGCGGACGGCACGCCTTCGCCCGCGAAAATCGTTTTCAGTTTCGGCACGAAGGGAACCGCCGCTTTCGGCCACGGGCACGTCGAAACCGTCTTGGTCCAAATCCTCTGTTCCGCCTTGAACGTAGGATTCGGCAAAGGCGGCACCGGCTTGCCCGGTTCCGGTTTGGGTGGGGGCGTGCTGGCTTTCAATTCCTCCGCCACCTCAAAATAATCCAGCCGCGACCGCAGCCACGCCGCGTAAGGACGCGTCTCCTCATGCGCGTCCAACAACGGCAGAATGGTGTTCGCCGCATCTTTCAACTGCGCCACGTCCAGGACATAATCGCCCTGGAGATACGCTTGGAAGTGATTGAGAAAATCCTCGACTTTCGTGCGGTCCACCTGCTGTAACGCGCGCAACACCTCCTCGTCCAGATTCTCCTGCGCGAATTGCTGCACGGTATTCACCACCTCGCCCAAGTCCACGTCCTCCAACTGCGCCGGCACCAGCCAGATGCTGGCGAACAAGCTGATAATGGCCACGCGAATTTTCACAGCGGAAGAATAGTCCATTCCGGCGGCAGTTCAAACACGGGAAAACAGGTGCGTCTGGCTTTTCCATCACAGCTTGGTGCCGTTGCTTGCCGCTGCTGGAAAAAGCGCCAGAGGGCTGGCGCAGTCCAAGACGCTACGCGTTGTTCAAGCACCATCGTGAGCGCGAAGCGTCCGGGACTGCGCCAGCCCTCTGGCGCCTTGTGTGCGCAATCGGTCAATGAGATCGCGCCGCCTTCTCCTAACCGAATTGCCGCTTGCCCGTCGCGTGTCGTCGTTTAACCTATCGCGGTGAATTGGTTCACCGACCGACATTGTTTTCTGCTCGCCGTAATGTTTTATGGCTTGAGCACCATTTACTCCGTTTTCCTCTGGCGCAAAGGATTTCGCCGGGACGATTGGGTGAATTATCTCCTGATCGCCGGCGGCGTGGCGCTGCACACGCTGGCCATGACCAAGCGGGGTCTGACGCTGCAAAGTTGCCCCGTCAACAACCTCTACGAAGCCACCACCTTTCTGCTCTGGGCGCTCGGACTCGCGAGCTTGGTTTACTCGCTGCTGCCCCGCTTCAAATTTCTGGCCGCGTTCACGGCACCGGTGCTGTTCACCATCGGCGTGTTCGCGCTGATGCCCTCGCTCGATCCGCCGCACGGACCCAAGCCGGAGTTCTCCGGCGCGCTGCGCAGCCTGCATGCGGCCACCAGCCTGCAAGCCTATGGCGCTTTCGGCCTCGCGGCCGTGGCGGCGGGCATGCTCCTGATGCAGCGCCACGATCTAAAATTCAACAAGCTCCGGGCCATGCTGTCGTTGTTGCCCTCGATGCAGCGGCTTGAACTCATCACCTTCCGTTTGGTGGCGGCGGGTTTCGGGCTGCTCACCATTGGCCTGATCGCCGGCCAGCAACTGCCGCGACCGGAGGGCAAACCCTATTTCTCGGACACCAAAGTCATCTGGTCCGCGCTGCTCTGGCTGGTCTATCTGGAATCGCTCATGGCGTATAAATTTTTTGGCCGCTCCAGCCGCCGCTTCGCGCTCGTCACAATCATTGCGTTCGCCGTTTTGCTGCTGACGTTCTGGATCACGAATCTGAATTCGCCCATGCACCAACCATGAAAACGATCCTTCCGGCGGCGCGTGACGCGTGGCGCGTGGCGCGATGCCGCTTCGTCCGCCCATTAATGTCCTTGCCTGCCACCTGTCTCGCATGAGCGTCGTTGTTATTGGTTTGAGCCACCGTTCGTCGCCGGTCGCCTTGCGCGAACGCTTCGCCTTTGCCGGCGAGACCATTCCCCACGCGCTTGCATCATTGCGCGCGAGCCTGGCCACCGAAGCCGTTATTCTTTCCACCTGCAACCGCGTGGAGGTCTATGCCGTCACCACCCTCGCGCCCGAAGCAGCGGTGGCGGAGTTGAAAAAATTCCTCCTCGCGCATCATGCCTACGACGGCGCGCTCGGGGATGAACTCTACGCCTTCGCCGAGCCGCACAGCTTGCATCACCTCTTCAAAGTCGCCAGCGGACTCGACTCCATGGTCATCGGCGAGACGGAAATTTTCGGGCAACTCAAGGCTGCCTACGAACTCGCCTTCACCCACAAACACACCGGTGCCCGCTTGAACAAAGCCTTTCAGCGCGCCTTCAATGTGGCCAAACACATCCGCACCGAGACCAACATCCAGCGCGGCAGCGTGTCCGTGATGTCCGCCGCCGTGGAACTCGCCGAGAAAATTTTTAGCTCGCTTGCCGAACACGAAGTCCTCGTCATCGGGGCCGGCGAGACGAGCGAGAAGACGGCGCGGGCCCTGCTCTCGCGCGGCGCGCGCGGCGTCGTCGTGACCAATCGTTCCCCCGAACGCGCCACCGCCCTCGCCGCCGAACTCGGCGGGCGCGCGGTGCCGTTCGCGCAATGGCCCGATGAGTTTGTGCAGATTGACATCGCCATCAGCAGCACCGCCGCGCGCGACCATATCCTCGACCGCGCCACGCTCGAACCCTTGATGAAGCGGCGCAAACATCGGCCGCTGCTGCTCATAGACATCGCCGTGCCGCGCGACATAGACCCGGCCGTCAGCGAGCTCGACAACGTTTATCTCTACAACGTGGATGACCTGCAAAGCATCGCCACCGAGTATCTCAACCTGCGCAAAGAAGAAGTCGCCCGCTGCGAGAAGATCATCGGCGAGAAAGTGGCGGCGCTGCTGGAGGCGAACAAGTATGCCGCTGCCAGATAGGCTTTAGCTCAGCGAACCATTCCGGGAGGCGTCCCTGATTCGGCCGGCCTTAATTCAATCCAATCCAAATCAACCGCGCCATGGGTCGCCAGAAACTTGAGACGGTTCGCGCCTCGGTTCAGGGTGATCGCCTCCAGTTTGATTTCCTGCCAGGTATTCGGTTGGAGGGTCAGCCTCCGGACTTGGTTGCCAGAAATCAGTTGGGCCTCGGCCGGTGCGTCCGTTGCCTGGGCCTTGATGGTTACTTGGTAGTCTTTGAGGGAATCGCTGGCGACATCATAGGCGGTCCATTCTTCCGCGTTTAATGAAACATACTGGGCAGACTCCTTTGAGCGCGCCGTCGCGCGCGCGCTGATAGTGACGGGTTCGGCGAGACGATAGAACTTAGAGAGCTGATTGGTGTCGCGGACGAAGTAGGATTGATTCACTCCCTCCCGACCATAGTTCTCACCTTCGACACGCACGGGCGCACGGCGCAACATCGCATTCACGACATCTGGAAAAAAGACGCAGTTCGCCAGTCGAATATTAATGAGCAATTCGTCCAGTGCCTGCTGGGCGATTTCAGGCGTAGGTTTCTCCCGGCCGCGCGAATAGGCAGCCACTGCCGCCCACTGGGCGGGGAGCTTTATGGAGTAAGGTGTGTTTCGGGTATCCATCTTTTTCCATGGCCAGAATGACCAACCAATATTGTTGGCTTCGAAGTATTCGGTTGTTGCCCAGTAAATGGTGCTGTCTTTCTCCCCGGTTTCACCGACCCATACTGGGGCGTTGAAGCGGCTACGGTAGTTCAGATAGGACTGAATGCTCTTCACGACCGGAGGATTGTCCCAGCAATAATAGTGGAATTGATACACGAGGTTTTGGTCGAACGGCTTTGAGAACACCGACCAATCATTCGCCCAATCCACGCCTTCCAGGATGATCAGGTGTTTTGCGTCTATCTCCCGGATCGCCTTCGTGACCCTTTGATAGAGCGGCTCCAACGCCGCCTTGAACTTCCTGGCCGCGCCCGTCCGTGCCGGAAGCGGCTCGTTCAATAGGTCATAACCGGCGACCGTCGGTTCGTCTTTGTAACGCCGCGCCAGCGCCTGCCACAAGCCGACCAACTGATCCTGATACTTTGGCTCCATGAAAAGCAGGGGCTGGTCGTTGGCGCTATCGTCTATGTTTTGCCCCGTCTGACCGCCGGGCGCTCCGTGCAAATCTAGGATCACATAGATGCCGTGAGCTTTGCTCCATGTCACCAAGTTATCTAGCAACAAGAAACCTTCTTCCCTGCCGGTGACCGTTCCAGATGCGGATAGGAAGAGTCGTGAATTGAGTGCCGGGCGGACGGAATTATAGCCCAGCTTGGCGATGCGCTGGATGTCGGCTTCGGCAATGTAATGCTGGCGATACTCGGACCAGAATTGCTTTCCCTTTTCCGGCCCGATCAAATCGTCCACGAGCGTTTCGATTTTGCGCGGGCGATCGCCCTGGCCGCCAAATTTCCACATGTAACCTTCCGGCAGCATCCAGTTCCCCAAGCCGACGCCGCGGAGCAGGATCTTTTCACCTTGCTCGTTGACGATGTCCTGGCCTTGCGCATGGAGGAAGGAGGTGGCGGCAGCCGCGCGCAAGGAAAGCGCTGCGAGCCCTACCAACGCAGCGGTCAAACAAGTAATGAACCGTAATCCCTGGGTGCGGTAGCGCGATGTTTCATTGTAGCCAACGCTTCTCAATGTCATGGATCAAATGCTTGCAGTTCTGCGCAGGAAGAAAAGTTTTGTTTTGGACTATCGCCGCCGGCCGGCACGCCGAGGACGCGCACGGCCAGCGCCGTTACCGGACTCGCCGCCCACCCATCCGGTCTGATGCACGCGATCGGGAATCTGGAATTAAGGCTCCCAGCGCTTCGAAAACCCGGGACTCTCTAGTGTAGTGTCCTTCAAGACCGTGATTTTAACTGTGTGAGTTTTTGGCGGGCGCGCTGGAGCTTGGCCAGGATGTCAGCGCCTGCGGCACGCCAGACATACCGTTTGGGGTTCAGGTTGCGTTCGGCCAGATAGTCCG
>CAINLR010000018.1 GCA_903850425.1 uncultured Verrucomicrobia subdivision 3 bacterium
AAATTGCCCTGTTGCACATCCAACACGCCGCTGGGCTGATTGTAGAGAACGGCACCGGTAAACAAAGTCTGGCTGGAATTCGTCCCGCCCGATTTGCGCAAAGTGGCGAAGTTGTTGAAGACCGTGGCACCGTTATAGCCGCTGGTGGTCAATTGCTGGTCGCTCTGCGCGTCCCACAAACCGTAATTGTAAATCGTCGTGCCGGCACCGCCGCCGCTGCGGATGGCTCCGTTGTTCCAAACCACCGTGCCGTTGTTCGTGAAAGTGCAGTTCGGCAGGTCGTGGTTGTTCGCCGTGGTGATATTCAGGGTGCTGCCGGCAGGCAGCGTCAAAATTCCATCCACAATACCGGCGGTCCAGCCAATCGCGCCGTGCAACACGGCATTGGTGTTGCCCACAAGCGCGCCGCTGTCCACCGTGAACGAGCCGCTCGCATTCACCGTCAAAGGGCCGTTTAATGAAAGCGTCTGGCCCGCGAGTGAAAGGGTCACAGGGCCGGCACCGTTGGTGCCAAGAATGATCCCGCCGACGGTCGTCGTGCCATTGAGCGAGACGGTTACGCCCGCGTTGGTGATGACGGCGGTGTCCGTCGCTCCGGGCACGGTGTTGGGATTCCAATTGGCCGCCGAATTCCAGACGCCGCTGGCGCTGTTGGTCCAATTGATAGTGGCGGCCTGCACCGCGAGGCTGGCCAGGACGCCACAGCCAACCACCGCCGTTTTGAAATATGTTTTAAACAAATGGATGGTCTTCATGGTATTCACTTTTATTTTGATTCGCTTTTGGTTCAGTCGGGTTCTTTAGCACCAGACGTTGGTTTCGTTGGACGGCCGGCGGCCTACCGCTCCAGCGGTTACGGCACCCATGGCCTTCACGGGCACGCTCAAAGCACCAACGCTGATAGTCTCCATCAGTAATAGCGCGGGAATGGCTGAAACATTACAGCCAATTCGTCCGGCCTTGTGTGGCGGCCGATTTAACTTAGTATCAACGGCGTGGCCGAGACCCAGAAGCACGTTGACTTTCCGGCGACCAAATGGAGCGTCATTATTCGCGCCACGGCGGCTCCATCGCCTCTTTCCCGCGCCGCCTTGGAGGAGCTTTGCCGGCTTTACTGGCCGCCGCTCTACGCCTTTTTGCGCCGCTCCGGCCAGACGCCCCACGCGGCGCAAGATTTGGTGCAGGGTTATCTGGCGCGCCTGCTGGAACGCGAGGATCTGGCCACGGTCAGTCCGACGAAAGGACGGTTCCGCTCCTATTTGCTGGCGGGATTGCGCAATTACCTGGTGAGTGAAGCCCGGCAGGCCGCCACCCACAAACGCGGCGGGCGCGCCGAAATCATTTCGCTCGACTTGGAAAATGCCGAGGCGCTCTGCCCGCTGGCGCACACGGACGCGATCACCCCGGACCTGGCGTTTGACCGGCGCTGGGCGGAAACCGTGCTGGAACAGGCCCTCGAAAAATTGCGGCTGGAAAACATCGCGCGCGGCAAGGAACAGCTTTACGAAAGGCTCAAGCCCCAACTGGCGACGGCGGCGGCGGACGATTACGCGACCCTGGGCCGCGAACTCGGAATGACTCCGGGGGCCATCGCGGTGGCCATTCACCGGCTCCGTGTGCGGCTGCGCGAACTCGTGCGCGCCGCCGTCGCCGATACGGTCGGATCGGCGGCGGACCTGGAGGAAGAAATGAGAAATTTGCTGGCCATCCTATCGCCGTAACCATTCGGCGTAATGCCCGAACGAAAATCGCGCTGTATCAAAGATGGCCACGCCCACACCTCAACCACCGCTCCGCTGTCCGCAATGCGGCCGTCCGCTGGCGCCGGAGCGCTCGCAGGGATTGTGCCTGGCCTGCCTTGCCGGTTTTGCCTTCGCGACTGAATTGTCTGCCTCCCCGGCCCTGCCGGTTTCCCTCGGGACCTTGCGTTATTTTGGCGACTATGAGTTGATCAAGGAAATCGCACGTGGTGGCATGGGCGTGGTTTATCGGGCGCGGCAAACCAACTTGGGCCGCGAGGTGGCGGTCAAACTGCTGTTGCACGGCGCGCTGGCGTCCACGCAGGACGTGGACCGGTTTCGCGCGGAAGCCGCCGCCGCCGCGTCGCTCAAACATCCGGGCATTGTCGCCATTCATGAAGTGGGGGAATGCGACGGCCAGCATTATTTTTCGATGGATTTGATCGCCGGTCGCGATCTCGCCGCCGTGACGCGCGAGGGGCCGCTGCCGGTGCGGCAGGCGGCGGAAATCGTCGCGCTGGTCGCGCAGGCCGTGCAACACGCGCACGATCACGGCGTGCTGCATCGCGATCTCAAACCGTCCAATATTCTCCTGGATGCCGTCGCCCAGCCGCACGTCACCGATTTCGGCCTGGCGCGCCGAAGCGGGGACGCCGCGTCGCTCACCCAAACCGGCAGCCTCTTGGGCACGCCGGGCTACATGGCCCCGGAACAGGCCGCTGGCAACCGTGGGGCCATTGACGCGCGCACCGATGTGTATGGTCTGGGAGCGGTATTGTATCAGTTGCTTACGGCGCGCGCGCCCTTCACCGGCGAAAGCGCGCCGGAGATTCTCAAGCAGGTCGTCGAGGAGGAGCCCATCGCGCCATCGCTCTTGAATCGGAGCCTGCCGCGCGATTTGGAAACGATTTGCCTCAAGTGCCTGAGCCAGGAACCCGGCCGGCGCTATGCCAGCGCCACCTTGGTGGCGGAAGAACTTGGTCGGTGGCTGCGGCACGAGCCGATCCTGGCCCGGCCCATTTCCCCGCTCGGCCGGCTTGCACGCTGGGCGCGGCGCAAACCCTTGGTGGCGGCGCTCGCGGCAGCCTTGATGTTCCTGCTGCTCGCCAGCGCGATCGGCTCGCTCGTCTTTGTGCGGAACATTCACCAAGCCTGGCAGGCCGAGGCCGCCCAGCGCCTCCGGGCCGAAGACCGTCAACGTGAAGGCGAAGATCTGATCAACTTTATGCTCGGCGATCTGGCCGATCGTTTGGAGCCGGTCGGCCGGCTCGATGTGCTGGAGACGACCATTGCGCAGGTGGACAAATATTACGCGCAAATGCCGCGCGACCAGATGACGTTGGCCAGCCAGCATTCGCAGGCCAAGGCCTTGTATCAGTTCGCCGACATCCGCTCAATTCAAGGGCTGCTCGCGGAATCCGTGACCAATTTTGACCGCGCCATCCAGCAATACAACCAACTGCTCGCCGCCAATCCAACCAATCTGGACTGGCAGTTTGAGCTGTCGCGCACTTGGAATGAACTCGGCATTTCTTACGCGCGGCAGGCGGATTACACCAACGCCTTCGCGGCCTTGACCCAGTCGCTCGCGTTGCGCGAACGCCTCTGCCGGGTGCGACCGACCAACACCTTTTGGTCCGCCAGTTACGGCAGCACGGCGGTCAATCTCGGCCAGGTTTGCCGGCATCTGAGCCGGCTGGATCAGGCCGACGAATATTTGCATCAGGCTGAAGCCGTGTTTAGAAATTGGATCGCGATGGAGCCAGCCTCACCGCTGCCGAAACAGCGGCTGGCCACGACGCTTGGGGCAATCGGGCAACTCGCCAGCGAGCGCGGTCACTTGGATGAAGCCGAGCGGGCTTATACGAACTATGTCCAGGTGGCCCGGGAAACGATGCGTGCCAATCCTAAGTCCGCCGCCCCCATCAGCGACCTCGTGCTGGCGTTGAGCTATGCCGGCGCGGCGCAACTGAACCAGTCCAATTATGTGGCCGCCATCGCGACCCTGACCGAGGGCATTGAATATGGCGAACAATTGGTCCAGCGCGATCCTGGCAACCGCGAATGGCAGATGCTGCTCACGACGGCTTATATTGATCACGCCGAATCCTTAAGTTCCCTTCAAAGGCCGCAGGCGGCGCTCGCGGCGGTTCAACGGGCGCTGGCGCTTTGCGACCGGCAAACCAACGCCGTGCTGCAGTCGCCGCATTGGACCACGAACTGGCGCCAGGCGCTCGCGTGCGCCGAAGCCGCCGAACGCGAACTCGCCACGCAGGCCGCCACCAACGGTCGCACCGCCGAGGCCGCCAGCCATCGTGCGGCAGCGGATCAATTTCTCGCCCAACGCCAAGCGTTGCCGCCCCAACCGTGAGCCAGCCGCCCCAGGCTGGGTCGCGCGAATTTCAGATTTACCCCTGGCCGTCGCCAGCACTGGATTGACCGGAGACAGAAAATGGTCGGTTTCTGAAATTGAACACTCCATCCCGCGACATTTTTTTGAGGTAAAACGGGGTGGTGTGGTGATGGAACCAAGGATCGTCTGGCATTGATATCGCTCAATGTTTAAGGGCATGGGGTGAGGAGACGTCCGTTGGGGTGAAAGGTGGTTAGAAGGTCCTAATACGATCAGAAGGCAGAGGCTCGGTCCAATAGATCTCCAGGCGCAGCCAAGTAAACCCTGCCGATGATGCGCCAGCGGTGCAGGCAGGACGCAGCCGCAGGACGCAACGGGCCGCAGCGAACACAAGCTTTTCTGCGGCCCTAAAATGCGAAGAAGAATTTCAGCTCCAGCGAGCCGAAGACGTCCTTGTGCTGCTGGCCGACGAATTCCTTGCTGCGAGTGACCTGGGCGTAACTGAATTCAAAATGGCGTCCCGCTTGCAGGGCGAGACCCCAGCTCAGATCGTTCACGAAATTATATTTCTCCACGCTGGGTCCGTTGCGGAATGAATTGCCGTCGAGCGTAATGTCGTGGAGCACGGCCCGGCCCTCCACCCCGGCGAAGACATAGCTTGAGAACCAAGCCGACGACGGCAACCGGCCATTGGCGGACGCGGGCGAGTCAATAATCTGCACGCCGAAATCCGGTGGCAGATTGAAGCCGAGCCGGGCGGCGGCACCCACGGTGCCGAGGATGGCGACGTTGCCAAGTTCAATCCCGGCGCGAGGAATGACGTCAAAGTATTTGGCCGTGCCGGCGGTTGGTGCCAGCCGCCATAGTCGCGCATACTTCAGAATCAGGCCGGGTTCGTTCTCAATCTGGTTGTCCCAGCCTTGGGGAATGTCCTCGGGAAACCGCCAGCGGTGGATCAATTTCTGCGCGGCATCCGCATATGAATGGTGGCCGACGACGCCAAAATTGATTTCGAAATTTTCCATCACCGCGACGTTTGCCGCCGGTTCAGCGTGGCGCTGAAACACGAGTCCGGCGTAAAGCCAGCCGGCATAAGGCCGGTCCGTCGGAATGGGTTGCGGGTCGAGAATATTCTCCGGCGTGAACATGTTCTGGCCGGCGACCACGCCGACATTCCCCACGGCTTTTTCCATGCCCCACTGCGGAATCTGGTTGAGCCAAGCCGTGGTGTCCGGCAGAAAATCGTCCGCCGCGAGGTAGGTAAGTTTGAGGCCGTGGGTGTAATGGCGATCCTGGTGCGGGCCAAAAAAATTCGACCACGCATCATTTTCATCCGTGATGGCCAGCAAACCGCCAGATTCATTTGGCGCGGCTGGCGCGGTGAAAAATGAAACCAAGCCCGCCAGGAGTCCGGCTGCCAGTGCACCGCGAAGGGATCGTTTCCGCATAATTTTCCCGGGCAGATTTCGCGCAAAGCGGCCGGAAGTAAAGCGCCAAACGCGGCCGGTTCGCGCCGGCCGCATCCGTTCACGCGTGGCCGAAGTGGCGCAGCACCTGATACACCACCAGCGCTGCGACGTAGGCCAGGCCGGTCATGTAGGCGATTTGAAAGAGCGGCCATTTCCAACTGTTCGTCTCGCGCCGCACGACCGCCGTGGTGGCCAGGCATTGCGCCGCCAGGATGTAAAACACCAGCAGGCTCGCACACGTGGCCACGTTGAAAATCGGGGTGCCGTCCGTGCGCCGGGCCTGCCGCAGGGTGGCGTAAAGCGACGATTGGTTGTCCTCGGCCGCGTCCTTGCCCACGCCATAAACAATCGCCAGCGTGGAGACGATGACCTCGCGCGCGGCAAACGAACTGATGATGCCGATGCCGATCTGCCAGTCGTAGCCGAGCGGCGCGATGACTGGTTCGAGGACATGACCAATCTTTCCGGCGAAGGAATTTTGCAGCGAAGTTTGCGCGGTCAAATGATCGGCGGCCGCGCGCAGTTCCACGGCCTTGTTCGTGTCGCCGGATTTTTCCAATTGCTCAGCCTGCGCCGTCATGGCCACGGCGGTCGGCGGCGGACTGGATTTGGGATAATAGGAAAGCGCCCACAAAACCAGCGAAATGCCCAGGATGACCGTGCCCGCCTGTTTCACGAAAATTTTTGCGCGGTCAAACGTGTGCAACAAGGCCGTGCGCAGGGCCGGCAGCCGGTAAGGCGGCAGCTCAATCATCAGCGGCTTGCTCGCGCCCGGCAGAATGGTCCGCCGGAACACCAGCGCCGCCGCCAGCGCCGCCGCCACGCCCACGGCATACGCGGCGGTGAATACCAACGCCGCCTTCAACGGCGAGTGCGGAAACAGCAGCGCCGTGATCATGGCATAGACGGGAATGCGCGCCGAGCACGCCATCAGCGGCGTGACCAGAATCGTGATCAACCGGTCGCGCGGATTTTCGATGACGCGCGTGGACATGATGGCGGGAATCGCACAGGCGTGCGCCGTGAGCAGCGGCACGAACGCCTTGCCCGGCAGGCCGAGTTTGCGCATGATTTTGTCCATCACAAACGCGGCGCGCGACAGATAGCCCGTGTCTTCCAACATCGAAAGCGCGAAAAATAAGATGCAAATTTGCGGCAGGAAAACCAGGATGCCGCCGACGCCGCCGACCACGCCATCCGACACCAGGCTTTGCCAATCGCCCGGCGGCAAAATGGAACTCGTCCACGCTTTGATGCCTGCAAACAAATGGTCAATCAGCTCCATCGGAATTTGCGCCGCCCAGAAAATCAGCGCGAACAGCGCCAGCATCACGACGTGGAACACCACCACGCCGATGACCGGGTGAGTGAAATAATCGTCGAGCTTGTCCGTCCATTCCGAGCGCTGGATGATAGAAGCATCCATGACCCGCGTGGAAATCTGCTCCGTCCACTCGTAGCGCGCCTGAAACGTGCAGCCGGTGCAGCCGGCGCAGTTCGGATCAACGTGATCCACCGCCTCGGGCATCGCGCCGGTGACGAGCCGGTTCAACTCCGCTTTTAATTCCGCCAGTCCCTCGCCGTTGCGGGCGGAGACCGGCACGACCACGCAGCCCAATTCATCGCGGAGTTTCGCCACGTCGATGCGGATGCCGTCGCGCCGCGCCATGTCCATCATGTTCAGCGCCACGACGACCGGGCATTTCAATTCCAAAACCTGGCTCGCCAAAAATAGATTCCGTTCCAGGTTCGTTGCGTCCACCACCACCAGCACGGCATCAGGCGCGGTGTGGTCGAGCTTCCCTTGCAACGCGTCGGCGGCGAGTTTTTCATCCGGCGATTTGCTGTCGAGGCTGTAAAGCCCGGGCAAATCCACGACGACAATCTGTTTGTGATCGAGATGCAGCCGGCCGACTTTGCGTTCCACGGTGGTGCCGGGAAAATTCGCGGTCTTGGCGCGCAGCCCCGTCAAGGCATTGAACAACGTGGTTTTGCCCGCATTGGGATTGCCGACCAGCGCGAGTGTAAACGCGTGGTGCGAAGGCGGCGCGGGCGGCGTGTCGTGACCTGCGCTCATGCGCCTTCGTGCTCGCGCAGGGCGCAATGGCCGGGCTGGCAGATTTCCACATGCACCCGCGTGGCGAGGCTGGCCGACAAGCCGAGCCGCGAGCCAAACACTTTCAAAATCAGCGGGTCGCCGACGCGGACCAGTTCCACGCGCCGGCCCAGACAAATGCCTAAAGTTTTGAGACGATGGGTGTCGTCGTCGTCCGTGTCCACGCGCCGCACCACGGCGCAGACGCGCGCCGGCAGGTCGTCCAGCCGCACCAAGGCGAGCGTGGGGTGTTCAAGAGTTGTCACAACCAAGGCAAAATAAGCTTTCCGCCCGGCAAGTCAACCACGCCGCTGCCGCCGGTTGACCGACGACAGCCAAGAGCGTGACGCGCCCGCAATAAATATTTTTGCACGGGGGAAAAATTAACCAAAGCGGGGAAATCCCGCTGCCGCCGGCTTGCGATTTATTAACGGTGGTTTGCGTTCTACCCCCGAGATTGCCTCACACAAAGCGCGCGGAGGACGCAAAGGCGGAAAGTCCATGAAAGACCCTTGGCAACCTTGGCGACCTTGGCGGGCGGAAAATCGAAATGACGTTTGGTTGAAAAAACCCGCCGCATCCGGCAAATTGGGCACGTGAAATTATTTTCCCTGCTGCTCGTTGTGCTGCTGTCGGCTGGTTGCGGCAAATCCAGTCCGCCCCCGGCACCGGCAGCCCTCTCCATGGACGACCTGTTGCCCAAGCAGGCGCAGCCGAAATTGCGGACGATGAGCATCTATCTTGGCGCGGAGACGCTGGCCGCCGAACTGGCCCTGACGGTGCAGGAAGAAATGACGGGCATGATGTTTCGCACGAACATTCTGGAGACGGATGCCATGCTGTTTGATCTCCGTTCTCCCCAGCGCGCGAGCTTTTGGATGAAAAACTGTCCGGAGTCCATCTCCGCCGCCTACATCACCAGCGACGGCGTGATCCAGGAAATTCATCACTTGGAAAAAAATGACACCAACTCCGTGGTCGCCGCGCGCGATGACATCCGCTTTGTCTTGGAAACGTCGGAAGGCTGGTTCACACGCCACCACATCACCCCCGGCACGGTCATCCGCACAGAAAAAGGATCGCTGACGGAGACTCTCTCGCCCGGCCGCCGATAATTATTTTGCCGCCGCCAGCGCTTCCAGTTTCGCTTGCAGGGCCGTTTCCGTCGGCAGGCCGGTAAGGCGGTCGGCCAACTTACCGTCCTTGAACAAGAGCACCGTCGGGATGGCCTGGATCTGAAAGTTCTGCGCCAGCCCTGGTGATTCATCAATGTTCACCTTGAAGAATTTTATTTTTCCCGCCATCGGCTCGGCGAGTTTGTCCAGCATGGGGGCCAGCACCCGGCACGGTCCGCACCACGTCGCGTAAAAATCCACCACCACCGGACCCGTGGCGCGCGTGACTTCATTGGCAAATTCACCCTGCGCGATATGTTTCACGCTCGCCGTGGACGCATTCATCGCCGAGGGATTGCCACACCCGGCCGCGAGGAGCAAACTCGCAGCCGCAACGATGCCAGTGAACGATTTCAATTGTCCGCGCCAATTCATGCGGCGAATCTAACGCCATCCGCCAGCCGCGCAAAACTTTTTCTCACCGGCCAGCGGTTGGCGCGCCGCTCGAACGAGTCGGAAATGCGGTTTTGATGGCAGGCCGCCGCCGTTTCCGCTTTGATGGGGGCGAATGACGCACACATATTTCATCACCGGCACGGACACCGGCGTGGGCAAAACGGTTTTAACCTCGCTGCTGACGCGGTTTTTGCGCGCCGGCGGCGTCCCGGCGGCGGCGCTCAAACCCATTTGTTCGGGTGGCCGCGCCGACGCCCGCGCGCTGCACGCGGCCATGAACGGCGCGCTCAGCCTGGATGAAATCAATCCGTGGCATTTTCGCGCAGCGGTGGCGCCGGCACTCGCCGCGCCGCGCGAAAAGAAAACCGTTACGCTCGCGCAAGTCGTTGCCCGCATCCGCTCGGCGCAGAAGAAGTTTGCTGTGGTGCTGGTGGAAGGGGCCGGCGGCCTGCTCAGTCCGCTCGGCGAAAACTTTGATTCGCGCGATCTGATCGCGGCCTTGCGGGCCACGCCCGTCATCGTGGCGCCCAACCGACTGGGCGTGGTGAATCACTTGTTGCTCACCCTCGAAGCGCTGCCCCGGAATCGGCGCGCCCAGGCGAAAGTGGTTTTGATGGCACCGCCGAAACCGGACGCCGCGACTGCCTCGAACCTCAAACTGCTGGCGCAATTTTTTCCGGCCGTGAAAATCTTCCCGCTGCCGTGGCTCGGCCGGGGGTCCGCGACCAACTTGATTTTGAAAAAGCGCGTGCGCCAGACGCTGGAGGGTTTGGTGAACGGTTGAGGATGTTCGCAGCGGGGCGGCCGATCGGTGGGGCGGTGCCAGTTACTTTTGATAAACGCTGACGCGGGCAGGTGGCAAATTCAGCCACACAATCTGCGAGGCGAGCAGGCGGAAGTCGTCCGCACCCCGGCTGCGGTGTTTGCTGATTTGATAGGTGTATTGCACCCACCGGCCACGCGGATCGAGGACCGAACGGATTTTGGCCGCCAGCGCCTCGGCCTCCTCCTTGGAAAAATTTAACAGTGGCAAACTGGAGATGACGGCCCCGACGGACGGAATCGGCGGCACACGGTCGCGCAACAATTGATCCAGGTGCCAGGCGTCGCCCGTGATGATGTGGGCGTGGGGAAAGCGCTTGCGCAGCAGCTTGGCGAGCGTGGCATTATGCTCGATGGCCACCAACCGGTCTTCGCGCAGGCCCCGCTTGATCAACGCGGCCGTCACCGCGCCGGTGCCCGGGCCGAGTTCGAGCACATAACTTTCCGGATCGCGCGGGAGCCAGCGCGCCATGGCGGCCGCGAGCTTCGGCGAACTGGGCGCGACCGCGCCCGTGCGCTGCGGATTCACGAGCCATTCGCGGAGGAACAGCGTCGAGTCGGCGATTGCCGCAATGATTTTTCGTGCCATGAATAGCGCCGGATTAGAACGTGAGCTTAAACATCTGTTTCTGCTTGCACCACAGAAATTTCACGGGCGCGGTGCCGCGGGCTTTTTTTCCGGTGTCAGCCGGTCCGCTTCCGGCCGGGTCGCCAGCCGCCGGCCGCGCCATTCGGCCCAGCTTGGCTCCCAGGCGGCCCCGTTGAGATTCGTCTGCGCCACCGGCCAGAGGGCGTCGAGCTTTTGCAGGGTTTTCTCCGCGTCGTCGGTCTGACGCCATTTCAACTGCGCCTCGGCGAGGTTCAGCAGATTCTCCGGATAATCGGGCGCGAGCGCCGCCGCCCGTTCCAGCCATTCGCGGGCCTTGCGCTTGTTGCCGACGCTCAGCGGCCAGCCTGGGGCTTGAAAATAAAGTTGACCGAGGTTCCGCACCGGGCCGGCGTAGTCGAACTTGTCATCAAGCTCGGCCGCCGTCTTGAATTCGCGCTCAATTTCATGGACCAGCTTGTAGGCCGCCAAAGATGGAGCCTCGGCATCCGCCAGTTCGCCGCAGTTCATCGCGAGATAATAGTGTGCCGGCGCGGATTTGGGTTCGCGCGCCACCAGTTGGCGGCACGCGGCAATGCCCCGGCGCGCGAGGTCGGCGCGCTGGGTTTTGTTCGTGGCCAGTTCGCCAAGATCAAAGCACGCCCTGGCAAAATTCCAGGCATTGGATGAATTATCCGATGCCGCTTGATACTGTGCCTGCGTCCGGAAAAATTCCTTTTCGGCGCGGGCGGTGAAGAGTTGCTTTGGGTCTTCCGCGCCCGCCACCCCGGTAATGAGGAGCAAAAATAGTCCGGCCACGGCCAATTTTGTATTGGTCAGTGACTTAGCAAGGGAATAAAAAGTTGCCATCGCGTCAGGCTATTTTATACTAGGCAGGTGAGATTAAATTGGAATTTTCCCGTTCTGGCAATCATTGTCGCACTGGCGCTGGCCAGCGCCGGTTGTGGCGGCGTTAATGCCTCCCATACGGTTACGCCGGCCAGTTTCTTCATGCCGGGCCTGCTCAAGGCCGACCCGCCGCGCACCAATGCGCCGGCGTTGCTGGTTGAAAATCCACTCCTGTTGGCCACGGTCCGTTAATCATTTATGCGTTTCCCATTCGCGCTGACGAAGAAAATCGCCAGTCACATCATCAAGCACAAAGTCCGCAAGACGCCTAAATTTGCGATGGTGCTGCAGCTCGAACCGCTGCACACATGCAACCTCACTTGCACCGGCTGCGGGCGCATCCGCGAATATTCCACGTCGCTCAAAGACATGGTGCCGCTGGAACAATGCCTGCAAGCCGCCGTGGAATGTGATGCGCCGATGGTTTCCATCTGCGGGGGCGAACCCCTGATTTATCCGAAGATTGAGGAGTTGATTGCCGGGTTGCTCGAACAGGGCCGCGTGCTCTACATCTGCACGAACGGCATGTTCATGCGCAAAAAAATGCGCGATTACCTCGCGGCCATTTACTCGCCCGCCGTTGAGCCGACGCTGAAACAGTTGCTCGCCGGCAAATTGATCACCGACAAGGAAGCTGACGTCATCCGCAAATCCGACGCCGCAGCGAAAAGCAAAGTCGTCATCCGTCCCACCAAATGGATGTATTGGAACGTCCATGTGGACGGTCTGGAATTCACCCACGACCTCATCGTCGAGCGCGAAGGCGTGTTCAAGGAATGCGTCGAGGCCATCAAGATGGCGAAAATTTGCGGCTATCAAGTCGCGACCAACACGACGGTTTATCGCGAAACCGACGTGGCGGAGATCGAGGACATGTTCAAGTATTTGAGCTCGCTCGAAGTGGATGGTCACACCATTTCGCCCGGCTACGATTATGATGCGGCGAAGAAGGACATGGTTTCGCGGCTCGCTCGCGACCCGAAGGAATTTTTCCTGACGCGCGACATGACGCGGCAGAAATTCGCCAAGATTCAGGACTGGGGCAAGGCGTTCACCATTTTCGGCACGCCGGTCTATCAGGAATTTCTCGCCGGCAAACGCGAGCTGACCTGCACCGCCTGGGCGATCCCGACCTACAACGTCAAGGGCTGGAAAGCTCCGTGCTACCTGATGACCGATGGTCATTATGCCGGCTATCACGAAATGCTCACGAAGGTGCAATGGGAAAAATACGGCGTCGTCAATGGCGTCGCGCGCGACCCGCGCTGCGAGCATTGCATGGTGCATTGCGGCTACGACCCGAGCGGCGCGCTCGGCACCAACTATCAATCCGGCGACAACTGGAAGAATTTCAAATACAACTTCGGAGCGAAACCGAAGCCGTATCCGGCCTCGCCGGAACTGGCGAAACGCGCGTTCAACGGCGTGACCATCGGCAAAGGCCATCTGGCCGAGGCCAAGGCGATCATCAATTCGCCCGCCGCCGGTGCGCGCGGAGCCTTCGCCAATGAAGTGCATCACGACCATGCGGCGCACGTCGGCAGCCACTGCGGCTCGGGCGACACGTCCGAACGCGATGATTTGCTGGCGAAGATCAAAGACACGAAAAACGCAAAGTAAGTTTTTCGGCGTCGAAAGCTGAGGTGTCCAAATGAGCCAGACCCTGTTTCTTTCTCCACCGTCTTTTGACGGATTCGACGGCGGCGCGGGGGCGAGGTATCAGGCGCGGCGCGAAGTCACCAGCTATTGGTATCCGACCTGGCTCGCGCAACCGGCCGCGTTGGTGCCCGGTTCCAAGTTGCTGGATTGCCCGCCGCACAACGTCGGCATGACCGAAACCCTCGCCATCGCGAAAGATTTCAATCACGTCATCATCAACACCTCCACGCCGTCGCTGAAGAACGATTGCAAGGTGGCCGAGGCCATCAAGGCGCAGAAGCCGGACACAAAAATTGGCTTCGTCGGCGCGCACACGATGGTGTTGCCAACGGAGACCTTGAAGGCGTCGCCGGCGATTGACTGGGTCGGCCGCAAGGAATTTGATTTCACCTGCAAAGAAGTCGCCGAAGACCGCGACCTCGCCAGCATCGCCGGCCTCTCCTACAAAAACAAAGACGGCAAGATCGTTCACAATCCCGAGCGCGAAATGATCTCGGACATGGATACGCTGCCCTGGGTGGCGGACGTTTACAAACGCGACTTGCAGATCGAAAAATATTTCATCGGCTATCTGCTGCATCCTTATATTTCGATGTATACCGGCCGCGGCTGTCCGGCCCAATGCACCTTCTGCCTTTGGCCGCAGACGATCGGTGGCCACAAATATCGTGTACGTTCGCCGCAAAATGTCGCGGACGAAATGGCTTACATGAAGAAAATTTTCCCGCAGGTGCGCGAATTTTTTTTCGATGATGACACGTTCACCGCGAATCTGCCTCGGGCACGCGAAATCGCCAAGAAGCTGGCGCCGCTCGGCGTTCACTGGAGTTGCAACAGCCGCGCGAACCTCGATTACGACACGATAAAATCTTTCAAAGACAATGGTCTTCGCTTGTTCCTCGTCGGCTACGAAAGCGGCAACGACGACATTCTTACGCGCATCAAAAAAGGCGTGACGATGGATGAGATGCGCCGCTTCACCAAGTCCTGCCATCAGGCGGACGTGGTGATTCACGGCACGTTCATTCTGGGGTTGCCCGTCGAGACGGAGCAGAGCATCGAGAACACGATCAACTTCGCGAAGGAGCTGGACGTCTTCAGCCTGCAAGTCTCGCTCGCCGCGCCGTATCCCGGCACCGAGCTTTACGAAATGGCCAAGCAGAACGGCTGGTTCGTGAAGAAGGACAAGACCGACCTCGTGGAAAGCGACGGCCTGCAACAGAGCACGCTGGAATATCCCGGCTTGAGCAAAGACAAGATTTTTGAGGAAGTGGATCGTTTTTATCGCGCCTATTATCTGCGCCCGAAGCCTATTCTGCGCATCATCAAAACGATGCTGGAGGACAAGGATATTCTGGTTCGCCGCTGCCGCGAAGGCTACGAATTCTTCCGCAGCTTAAACGAGCGCAAGGCCGACTTGGCGGCATCCAAAGCAGCGGCAGCCTAATCACTTCGCCGCAACAACAGAGATGCGGCGCGTCAGCCATCAAGCGCCGCTATTTTTTGGCGGATCGAAACGCGACTTGGGTTCCCTCCCAAACAGCCCAGGCTGGCAACCCTGGAAAAATCTTGGCTTGGTAAATTATTGTCGCGCACACCCAAAACCAATCCGGTCGCCGAGCCGACTGGGGTGGGTTGCACCGATGCGAACGCGCAGTTCAGCCAAGGAGTGAAATGTGCCAGCGGCACCGGCCCGGCGCAGGATTATGTGCAGGCGGCGGTTTGGTATCGCCAGGCGGCGGAGCAAAATCATGGCCTGGCCCAATATAATCTCGGCACGATGTATGCCCTCGGTCAGGGCGTCGCCAAGGATGCCGCGCAATCCCGGTTCTGGTTTGGGTGGGCGGCGCATCTGGGCGATGCCGGCGGCCAATATAACATGGGCCGGAGCTGCCAACGCGCCAGCCTGGCCGCGCTGCCGGCCGCTGCGCCAGGCTGCCAAAACGCCGAAGGCGCTTACGCCACGCTGACTTTCAAAATGACCTGCGCTGACGTGGCCGCAGCCAGCCGGCGGGTGGCGCAATTTTCGCCCGCCCGCCAACCGCGGCCGGTTTGACCGGCGCAGGGCGACTCACGCCGCCACGCCCGCCACGCCCTTGCCTTTGCCGGAATCGAGATTGATGAATTGTCCGGTTTCGCTGACGTAGCCGACAATGTTGAACTTGCCGACGGCTTCCTGTTTCGCCGTTTTGAAGGCCAAAGCGGTGCCGGAAAAGCGCCGTCCGTCCGTGGCCGTTTTGCTCCACAAACCGTCGCTGGTGAAAAATTTCAGGGAGTCCGCGTCTTCGATGAGGATGTTCATAGACGCACAGATTAACACGGTTGCCGCCATAACCCGCATGTTAAACCGGATTAAATTTTTTTAAGGTTGGACCACCTTTGTCCGAGCCGCTCGGTTAATCTCGTGGCTAAACCAAAAACCAAAAAGGAGATTATGCAACCAAACGAATTGATCAAAGAATGGCACGCCGGAATTCGCATCAACGTCCTGGCGCACTACGAATGTTCCAAGCTGTTCGAGCGCTGTCACCGGCTGCTCGGTTATCCAACGGTGATTCTCTCCGCGCTGGCCGGCACGGCTTTTGTCTCGACGCTCAATGATTCCAGTCTCAAGTGGGCGCGGGCTGGGGCCGTCCTGTTGAGCCTGGCCGTCACGGTGTTCGCGAGCCTGCAGACATTTTTGCGCTACGCCGAACGCGCCGAGAAGCACAAGCGCGCCGCGACCGAGTTCGGCAAACTGCGGCGGGAACTGGAACAGATCATCGCGCTGATCCCGGCGGAAGGCGCTGTCTCGGCCGGCGACATGCAATCCATCCGCACGCAATGGGGCGAATTGAGCACCCACGCGCCCTCCATTCCGAACCAAGTCTATACCCGGATGTTCTTGAAAGTCTGGCACAAAGCCGCCATCGCCGGCAAGCCGCTCGTCCCACCACCCACGGCACCTTGAATCAACGGG
Organism: uncultured Verrucomicrobia subdivision 3 bacterium; assembly: GCA_903850425.1. Lineage (GTDB taxonomy): Bacteria > Verrucomicrobiota > Verrucomicrobiia > Limisphaerales > UBA11358 > UBA11358. The sequence goes on from CAINLR010000018.1 coordinate 16,163, forward strand.
AGCAACGGCGGCACGTCAGCAGAGCTGCGCCGATCTTATTCCGAACGGACCGGGCGGCGCGCGGCTTTCTTTTCGCCCTGATGCGACTTGTCGGCGAGCATCCGCGCTTTGGCGCGGCGGGACCGCTTGCGTTTTTGGCGGCGGATTTTTTCCATCTCGGCGCGTTGCGCGGCGACGAAGCCATTCTTCTTTTCCTCGATTTTATCGAGCAGCAAGCGCCGCGCGATGAAACGGTTCATCCCCTGCTGGCGCGTCTCCTGACATTTCACCTGCACGCCGGTCGGCCGATGCAGGAGCATCACGCAGGTGGAAACCTTGTTGACGTTCTGCCCGCCGTGGCCGCCCGAACGGACGAAGGATTCCTCAATGTCGGCCTCGCGCACCTCCAGCGCGGCCATGCGCAGAGCCAGTTGATCGGCTTTTTCGAGGCTGACAGGAAACGCACTCATGCCGGCAATGTAGCGAGGATTCCCGCCCACCGCCACAAGCGGAATGGAAATTTTCTTTTGACCCCCAGCGCAATGGCTTAGTTTGCCAGCGTGACAACTGAATCGCGCAAAGCCAAACCGCCGCGCATCCTCATCGTGGATGACGATCCCGGGCAGCGCAGTCTGCTGGATTCGTTTCTGCGCGGCCAGGGATTCGAGACGGTGCTGGCGGATGCCGGCGAACGCGCGCTGGAGCTGCTGCCGGCCGGCAAATTTGACATGATGATTTCCGACGTGCGCATGCCCGGCTTGTCCGGCCTCGACACGTTGCGCCGCGTGCGCGAAAACTTTTCCGACCTGCCCGTATTGCTGGTCACCGCCTATGCCGACATCCGCGAAGCCGTGGTGGCCATGCGCGACGGCGCGCTCAATTATCTCGCGAAGCCGATTGATCTCGACGAACTGCTTGCCACCGTTCGCCAAGCCACCGGCATGACCGAGGCCAACCCGCTGCGATTTGCCGAGGAGAAAAAAATTCCGCCGCACATCGTCGCGCACAGTCCGCTCACGATCGCGCTGTTTCAACAGATCGCGCTCATCGCACCCTCGGAAACCCGCGTGCTGATCACCGGCGAAAGCGGCACGGGCAAGGAAGTCGTCGCCGATGTGATCCACCTTTGGAGCGCCCGCGCCACTGGCAAAATCATCAAAGTCAACTGCGCCGCGATTCCCGAAACACTGCTGGAAAGCGAATTGTTCGGCCACGAAAAAGGCGCGTTCACCGGCGCGACCGCGCAGCGCATCGGCCGCTTCGAGGAGGCCGATGGCGGCACGATTTTTCTCGATGAGATCGCCGAGATGTCCCAGCCATTGCAGGCGAAACTGCTGCGCGTGACGCAGGACGGGCGTTTTCAGCGCATCGGTTCCAACCGCGAAATCCGCACCAACGCCCGCATTCTCGCCGCGAGCAACCGTCATCTCGAAGACGAAGTGAAGCATGGCCGTTTCCGCGAGGATTTATTTTACCGGCTCAACGTGGTCGAACTCAGCGTCCCGCCGCTGCGCGAACGCCGCGAGGATATTCTGCCGCTGACGAATTTATTTGTGGCGGAGCTGGCGCGGAACCGGACGCGGCTGGCGGAGGCAACGGTCGTGTGCCTGCAAAATTATGCCTGGCCCGGCAACGTGCGCGAGTTGCGCAACGCCGTTGAACGAGCCGTGCTGCTCTCGCGCAGCGAAATGATGCTGCCCGAACATCTGCCCGCCAAAATGCGCGAGGCGGCGAAAGCTTCGGCGGCCACCACCGCGCCGCTGGCCGACACGCAACAACTGGATGAGATGGAGCGCGCCGCGATTTTATCAGCGCTCGCCCAGCACAAATCCAATCGCACCGAAACGGCCAAAGCCCTTGGCATCAGCCGCCGCGCGCTGCTCTACAAATTGCAGCGGCTCCGCCAGCAGGGGTTTCAATTTGAGTGACCGAAACCTATTGGGAGGCGGCAACCGGTGAAAACCTAAGATGCAGAAAATAGTTCGTCGGCGGCACCGAATATTTTTCCAACACTCCCGGCCCGCAACTGCTGTTGCCCAGCCCGCTCATCTTCGCGTCGAGCGAGAGGATGACTTCCGGTCGCGGTTTCAACTCGTAATTGTGTCGCGCTGAGGCCAGATCGTTGGCCGTAAAATGCAGCGCGGAAAATGAAAATAGATTTTCTTCCGCTTGCACTCGCAAACCATTCCTGTTCGCATCTGTCAGTTCCACCCAGCGCACGTCCTCCTTGTTGCCATTTTCCTGCGGGCGGACGTAAGGAACGCATTGCCCGCTCACCGTGCTTTTCCAGACACCCACATCCGCGCTTTCTTTTCGATCCGCGTAATTTTCCCACGGCCCGCGCCCGAGCCAGCGGACATTTTCAAAATCTGCGGCGAGGCGCAGAACAATGCCGATGCGTGGCAGCAGCGGCAAGGTTCCCAATGGCTGAAATGAATTTTCCATGTCCAGCGTGCCATCGCCACGCACGGTCCAGACCGTTTTCAATGTGTAGCCGCCGCTGGCCGCGCTGCTCACCGTGACGGCAGTGATTTTCACCTCGCCAGATTTTGCCGGCGCGACGGCAAACGATTCCACGCGGCGAGCCAGATTCGTCAACCCCGCCTCACGCCAGTCGCGCGCGAGCCATTTGCCAAAACCCTTGTCATTGTCCGTCGGCGCGCGGAACAACTGCAAAATCGCCCCGGCAACTTCATTGGCTTTTTGCGCGAGCAGTTCGTGGCCGCCAAATTCCAATGAAGTCAAAGTTCCCGCCGCGCGGCTGAACGTCGCAGAAAAATTGGTTCCGACAATTTTTACCGCATCGCCACTTTGAACGAGTTGCGGCTTGCGGAACGCGCCCGCCTCGGGCCGGGTTCGCTGCGCCTCGCGGCGAACATATGGAACATCTAATTTGAATTGTTGCCACGCCATTTCGGGGCCGGTCCACATCGAATTCGTGCGCGCATGAAAACTCACGCGCAACCGAAATTCTGCGTTCGGCCCCGCCGCTTCAAGGTTGCCGATGGGGATTTTTATTTGAACCGATTTTCCCGGATCGCAAGCGATTGGATCCAAAACAGCGCCTTGATCCGGTTTCCCGTCACTCGTATCCACCAGCCAGAAAACTTCGTAGTTGGTCAAATTTAGGAATGAATTTCGATTCGTAATTTTCACCGTGACTTTTCCAGGTTTCAAATTCATCGCCTCGATTTGAACCGGCTGATAAACTTTTTTGACCTCCCAATACTTCGGAAAAACTTCCCGCTCCGCGCTGACGAGTCCCTTGATGGCAAAGCCGCCGTGGTTCGGCGCGTCGCCAAAGTCGCCGCCAAATGCGGTGAAGCTGTTTCCGTCCGCAGTTTTCTGGTGCAAACCTTGATCGCACCATTCCCAAATGAAGCCGCCAAGCATCCGTGGGTTGGAATAAATCTCGTTCCAATACTCTTGTAAGTTGCCGACGGCATTACCCATCGCGTGGGCATATTCAGTTGCTAACACGGGTCGGTTGTCGTTCGTGCGTTGCGCGATTTCCAAGAGTTTGTTCCAGCGCAGATTCCAAGCGTCGTCCGCCTTCGCATATTTTTCCGTCGTCAGGCGCGGATAAAATCTTCCAATGATATCAACGGTTTTGGGCGCATCGGTTTCCGTTTGCGCGCCTTCGTAGTGCACGGGGCGCGTGGGATCAAACGCTTGCAGCCAGCCGGAAACCGCCGCGAAGTTCGGGCCGTAGCCGGATTCGTTTGCCATGGACCAGATGATCACGCTCGGATGATTCTTATCCCGCTCCGCCAGGCGTTGCGCGCGGTCAAGGAAAGCGCCCGTCCAGCGCGGATCATTCGCCAGCGCACCGCGCGTGCCGTGCGTGCAAATGTTAGCCTCATCCAAAACATAAAGGCCGTAACGGTCGCAAAGGTCATACCAGCACGGATCGTCGGGATAATGACAGGTGCGCACCGCGTTGATGTTCGCCTGCTTCATGAGCGTGATGTCCTGCATCATGCGCGCCTCGGAAATGGCGTGGCCGGTGTCGGGATCAATCTCGTGCCGGTTCACGCCGCGCAGGCGGATCGGCTGGCCGTTAACGAGAAAAACACCGGCGCGGACTTCTATCTTCCTGAAGCCAATCGCGCAACTGTCCGCCTCAACCAGGTTGCCCGCAGCATCATTCAACGTGAGCACGAGCTTGTAAAGATTGGGTGTTTCCGCCGTCCACTTCGCCGGATTTTTTATCTTTGCTTCCAGCCAGGCGAATTTCGGTTCGCCGCGCTGCGGCATGCGGTCGTCGAGAATTTTCGCGCTGAAATCGGGGTTTAAAATTTCCGCCGCGTCATGGCTCAGTTCGTTGGTGAGAACTTGCTTTCCGTTCGCATCAAAAAGTTGTGCGCGAACCGTCCAGTTGGAGAGCGAAAGATTTTTCGCCCCAAGCTCCGGTTTGATTTGCAGAACCGCATCGCGATAGTCGGCATCCAAATCGGTTCGCACCGTGAAATCGCGGATGCGCGCGGCGGCAGTGGAATAAAGATAGACCGGACGAAAGATGCCGCTCATGCGCCACATGTCCTGATCTTCAAGATAGCTGCCATCCGACCAGCGATACACCTCGACCGCGATTTGATTCAACCCGGGCCTCACGAAATCGGTGAGATCAAACTCTGCCGGCGTGCGGCTGTCTTTGCTGAAGCCGATTTTTTGACCGTTGCACCAAACATAAAACGCGCTCTCCACGCCGTCGAAATGGATGAAGACGCGGCGGCCATCCCACTTCTCCGGCAGCGAAAACGTTTTGCGATACGAGCCGACGGGATTGCGCTGCGCAAAGGCGGTCCAGTTGGTCGGCGGGTCGCCCATCACGCGCGGCGGATCAATCTTGAACGGGTGACCGGAGCCGAGATAGATCGGCACGCCGAAGCCCTGCATCTCCCAATTCGACGGCACGACGAGGTTCGTCCAGGCCGAATCGGCGAAGTTCGTCTCAAAGAAGTTTGTCGGGCGCATTTCCGAGCGCGGCACCCAATGAAATTTCCACACACCGTTCAGCGAAAAATAAAACGGCGAGTTGGTGAAAGCAATTTGCAATGCCTGTTCCACCGTTGCAAAGGGAATAAACGTCGCGCGCGGCGGCTCCGCGTTGATGTGGAGCACCTGTTCGTTTTCCCAGTCGGGCGCATCGGCAAAGACCGGTGCCGGCGAAAACAGCAACCAGAGCAAGCCGAGGAAACGGAGCGCGGCGGTGTCGCGGGCCCGCCGCCGCACGCTGGCCATTCCGACGGTTCCCCAAGCGACCACGCGCGGCGGCTGGTCGTTTGGCCACCGCCGCGCTCCGGCGGAAAAAGCGGCGAACCCGGCCGCTGGCAACAGGCGCGCATTTTCGAGCCGGCATTGCGGTTCGGTTCTCGCTGTTTGCTCCGGTTCCAATTCCATGGTGTGCCGAAAGTTCTACGCTGTTTGAGGAGAACAAGCAATCGCGCCCATAATGCTGGCGGTTTTCCAAAGTCTTTCGGCGGTTTTTAGATGACTCGCCGGGCTTGGATGCGCTACAAGAAAGCCGCACACTCAAGCCAACCCGAGCATGGACAGAATTTCCGCCACTTATCTGATTGAAACGCCGCTGGCCGTAGAGAAAGCGGCGGCAGCGCTCGCGGGCGAACAGTCGTCGGGCACCTTCGTCGCCGTGCCGGGCGAAACCGAGGAGCTGAAACAGCGCTTCGCCGCGCGCGTGGAAAAAATCACGCCGCTCGAAGCCGTCAGCGAGCCGAGCTTGCCGGGCTGTCGAAGTGCGACTGGAACATTTCGCCGCGCGGAGATCGTTGTGTCCTGGTCGGTGGACAATTTCGGGTTCAACCTGCCGGCGCTCGTTTCAACGATTCAGGGAAATCTCTATGAGCTGTCCCAGTTCTCCGGTCTCAAGCTGATGGATCTGGAATTGCCGCCGTCGTTCGCCAGACAGTTTCGCGGGCCGAAATTCGGTGTTGCCGGCACGCGCCAGCTCACCGGCGTTGGCGTTCAAGCTTCAGCTTGTTCCCTTGCGAATGCCGACACAGACAAGCTAAAGCTCGAACGCCAACGCCCCCTCATCGGCACGATCATCAAGCCGAGCATTGGCCTGTCGCCGCAGCAGACGGCCGCGCTGGTGAACATTTTGTGCGCCGCGGGCATTGATTTTATCAAGGACGATGAACTCATGGCAAATCCACCGCACTCGCCGTTTGACGAACGGGTGGACGCCATCATGCGCGTCATCAACGCCCATGCCGACCGCACGGGCAAGCTGGTGATGTATGCCTTCAACGTGAGCGACGAGCTCGACGCGATGCAGCGGCATTATGAGAAAATCGTGAAGGCTGGCGGAACGAGCGCGATGATTTCACTGAATAGTGTCGGCCTCGCGGCCACGAAGAAGATTTGCGACCATGGCGCGCTGGCGATCCACGGTCATCGCAATGGCTGGGGCCTGTTGAACCGGCATCCGCTGCTCGGCATCGAATTTCCCGCGTATCAAAAACTCTGGCGGCTCGCGGGCGTGGACCAACTTCATGTCAATGGCATCGCGAATAAATTTTGGGAGAGCGACGATTCCGTGGTGCGCTCGCTGGAAGCCTGCGCGAAACCTTTGCTTGGTGGCATGTCCGTCTTGCCCGTGGTTTCCTCCGGTCAATGGGGCGGCCAAGCTTGTGAAACATTTCGCCGCACGCAGACCGTGGACCTGCTTTACATGGCAGGCGGCGGCATCATGGCCCATCCGGATGGTCCAGCCGCAGGCGTGCGCTCGCTGCAAACATGGTGGGAGGCGGCGGTCGAAGGGCTGACGCCAGAACAGGCGGCGGCGAAATATCCCGAACTGAAAACATCCGTGGAGAAATTCGGGAAAACAAAATGAAACATTCAACATTCAACTTCGAACAGCCAGGGGCGGGCGCACAGGCAGTTGCTTGGACGTTGAGAGTTCAATGTTGAAGGTTTCCCTGCCTTCGCATGAGCCAGCTTCTCCTCACCTTCTATGGCGATGATTTCACCGGCTCGACCGATGCGCTGGAGCAGCTCACGCTCGGCGGCATCCGCACGGCGCTGTTCATTGATCCACCGGCGCCGGCGCAGTTGAAAAGGTTTCCCAGCCTGCAGGCCATCGGCGTCGCGGGCAAGACGCGCGCGCTCGCGCCGGAGGCGATGGAACGCGAACTCAAGCCGGCGTTGCTCGCGCTGAAGAAGCTCGGCGCGCGGCACATTCATTACAAAATTTGCTCCACGTTCGATTCCTCCCCGAGCATCGGCAGCATCGGTTGCGCGATGGATGTGGCGGCAAAGATTTTTCCGGCGCCATTTATTCCATTGCTCGTCGCCGCGCCGGCGCTGGGGCGTTACACGATTTTCGGCCAGCACTTCGCGCGCTACGGTATCGGCAGTAGTGGCGCGATTCACCGGTTGGATCGGCATCCGTCCATCAGCCAGCATCCCGTCACGCCGATGGCCGAGGCGGATCTGCGGCAGCATCTCGCGCAGCAGACGCAGAAGCGCATCGCGCTGTTTGACATCTTGAAGCTGGCGTTGCCGGAAAAAAATTTCCGCGCTGCGTTTCAAAACCTGCTCGACGAAAAGCCGGACGTGGTTTTGTTTGACGCGCTGACCCACGAAGATCTCGCGCGCATCGGCGGGCTGCTGGAAGCTGCCGCGACGAAGCAGGACCAGCTGTTTTCAGTCGGTTCGTCAGGCATCGAGGCGGCGCTGGCGACAAATTTTAGTCCCCGTAGCCACCGGCGTAAGGCGGCTCTGACAAATAAATCAGCCATCGGCCATCGGCCATCGGCCATGGATTTGAGCCTCCTTACCTCGGCGGCTACGAAGCAAATCCTGGTCATCTCGGGAAGCTGTTCGCCGGTAACCGGCGGGCAAATTGCCTGGGCGTTGAAGCGCGGTTTTCAAGAAGTGCGGCTGCGGCTGCCGGTGCTTGCTGCCGATCCCACCGGCGAAATCAATCGTGTTGCGCGAGCGGCGAATGCACTTTTACACAGCGGGCGCAGTGTCATCGTCCACACCACTCGACGGGGTGCCGACCAAAGAATTCCGGCCAAGCTCAAGGGCAAGACCGCCCGCTGGCTCGGCATGGCGCTGGGTGTGGTGGCCCACGGCGCATTGAAGAACAGGCTCGTCCGGCGCGTGTGCCTCGCCGGCGGGGACACGTCCAGTTACGCCGCGCGGGTGATGGGAATTGAAGCGTTGGAAATGATTGCGCCACTCACGCCCGGTGCGCCGTTGTGCCGCGTCCACGCCGCGGGCCGGCCGGCCGACGGCTGCGAAGTGGTGTTCAAAGGGGGCCAAGTCGGGCCGGAAAATTATTTTGAAATGGTTCTGAAAGGAAAAGCATGAAGAAGAAGCGACTTGGTTTGATTCACACCTCGGCGACGCTCGTGCCGGTGTTTGCGGCGCTGTGCAAAGCGAAGTTGCCGCATGTGGACGTCTTTAACATCGTGGATGATTCGCTGGTGCGCAGCATCCGCGAAGCGGGCCGCATTACTCCGACCATCGAAATGCGGGTGGCGGGCTATCTGACCTCAGCGGCTTATGCCGGTGCGGATTACATCATGGTCACCTGCTCGTCCATCGGGCCGGCGGTCGAAGCGGGTGCCAAGGGGATTCCAACCCCCGTGCTGCGCGTGGATTTGCCGATGGCTGACCAAGCCGTGGCCGCCGGCAAAAAAATCGGCGTCATCGCCACGCTCTCCACGACGCTGGAACCGACGGCGGAATTGATTGAACGCCGCGCGGCGTTGGCCGAAAAGAAAATCGAACTCACTGCCAAGCTCGTCGAGGGCGCGTTTGAAGCATTGATGGCGGGCGACGGATCAACGCACGACGCAAAAGTAGCGGCCGCGTTGCGGGAATTGTCCCGACACGTTGACGTCATCGTCCTGGCGCAAGCCTCGATGGCGCGCGTGGTGGATTCACTCGCGGCCGCGGACAAGCGCGTGCCGATTCTGGCCAGTCCGGGCATCGCCGTGGATTATCTGGCGACGGTTTTGCAATGAGACACTGGCGCGGCGGATCCGAGCGCCAGGCAGCCGCGGGCAACATAACTCGCCTGAACGCAGGGAACGCCAAGCGACCGCCGGTGCTAAGTTTTCTCTCTGTTCTTTGCGCTCTTTGCGGTTAATTTGGCGACATGAATTGCATCGTCACCGCCGGCCCAACCTACGAACCGCTGGACGACGTGCGTCGGCTCACCAACTTTTCCACGGGCCGGCTCGGCACCGAACTGGCCAACTTTCTCACAGCGCGCGGGCACAAGGTCACGCTGCTGATCGGTGAGTCCGCCACTTACTCCGGCAAGCGCAAGGCGAAGTCCGTGCAAATCTTTTCCACGACCGCGGATTTGCGCGCCAAGCTGGAATCTTTTTCCGGAAAACGCGTTCATGCCATCTTCCACGCGGCGGCGGTGAGCGATTTCGGTTTCGGAAAAATTTTTACACCGAACGACAAGGGCGAATTGATCGCACTCAAGGCCTCCAGAAAAATGTCCACTCGCGCCGGTGCCATGCTGGTGGAACTGGTGCCGACGCCCAAGATCCTCGCAGAACTACGCGGCTGGTTTCCGCAGACGGGCCTCGTGGGCTGGAAATATGAAGCGAACGGGAAGCGCACCAACGCCATCGGCGCGGCGCAGCGGCAGATGGTGGATTGCGACACGGATGCCTGCGTGGCGAACGGCCCGGCCTACGGCCCGGGCTTTGGCCTGGTGGCGGACGGCGGGCAAAAGCATTTTGCGGACGCAACGAAATTATTCTCGGCGCTGGCAAAGCTCTTCTAGCCACGGAGGGACAAGGGATTTGCAATTCAGTGCTTGCCGCCAACGGATGGCGGCTGGTTTTTGACCCCGTGTTTATCCATGTCCAGCGGGGTTAGTTTTTGCGCCGCTGCCGCAGTTCGTGGATCGCCTCAACGATCTTGGGCTGGTTCATTTCGTGAACTTTCACACCCCACCCGATTTCCTTTAACAGCGTGATGGTGAGCTCGCCGCCGAGATGTTCGCGGAATTCTTCGAGGCCGGACAAGAGGGTCAGCTGGCCGGCGGCATCCAAGTTGAGCAGCTCATCGGCAAACAAATCGAAGCCGAGTTTTTCGAGCACAATCGGTGGTCACTTTTTTCCGGAGGACTCCACAGGAATTCTCATGCCGTAAAACGAGCGGTAAACAAAAATCAGGGCAATGATGAAACAAACCGAGCCGATGACGTAGGACAGGCAGGAGTCGGGATTTTTTTGCTTTAGTTCCACGGCGATTTCCACCGCGAGCAGGCCGAAAAGCGTCGTGAATTTGATAATGGGATTCATCGCGACCGAACTGGTGTCTTTGAAGGGATCGCCGACGGTATCGCCAACGACGGTGGCGGCGTGGAGCGGCGTGCCTTTCATCTTCAAATCCACTTCGACAATTTTCTTGGCGTTGTCCCACGCGCCGCCGGCGTTGGCCATGAAGATGGCTTGGAACAGGCCGAAGAACGCGATGGCAATGAGGTAGCCGATAAAGAAATACGGATTCAAAAACGGCAGGCCAAGCGCGAAGCAAAAGATGACGATGAAGATGTTGATCATGCCCTTTTGCGCGTAGCGGGTGCAGATTTCCACGACCCGTTTGCTGTCTTCGATGGACGCGGATTCCTTGTCGAGCTTGATGTTTTTCTTGATGAAGATGACGGCGCTGTAGGCGCCAGCGACGACCGCTTGAATGGTCGCGCCGGTGAACCAATAGATCACGGCGCCGCCCATGAGCAGGCCAAAAATAATCTGCGGCATGACGAGGCTCAGGCGGCCCACGGCGTCGCCGAACACATGTTCGAGCAGCATGATGATCCCGAAAATCATGGTGGTTGAGCCAACGACGGCGGTGCCGATCAAAACGGGTTTGGCGGTGGCCTTGAAGGTGTTGCCGGCCCCGTCGCCCTTTTCGAGTTCGGTTTTGGCGGTGCTGAAATCGGGTTTGAAACCGAAGTCGCGTTCGATTTCTGCGCTGATGTTCGGCAGTTTCTCGATGCGGCTCAATTCAAAGACGGATTGCGCGTTGTCGGTGACCGGCCCGAAACTGTCCACGGCAATCGTCACTGGGGCCATCGCGAGAAACCCGAACGCGACCAATCCGAAGGCAAAAATGGGCGCGCCGAACACGAACTTCGCCGGGATGAGCGCCATGAAATCATGGTTCAGCGAGAACAGATATGAAACGAACATCAGCGCGAGAATGACGAGCCCCATCCAGAAGGCGGAGAAATTCCCCGCGACGAGGCCGGAGAGAACGTTGAGCGAGGCGCCGCCGTGGTCGGACGCATCGGTGATTTCCTGAACGTGCCGCGATTTGGTGCTGACGAAAATTTTGGTGAACTCCATGATCAGCGCCCCGGCGAGTGTGCCGCAGCCGATGATGGCCGAGAGCACCCACCACAGACCAGGCAGCGGCTTAACAATATAGTTCGTGGTGTGGGCATCAGGAGTGATTGTTTCAGTAATTGAAAAATCGCCCAGCAACAGCTTGCTCGCGCCGAAGCAGACGAGGATGGACACAATGCTGGTAATCCAGACGAGGTCGGTGAGCGGGGCTTCCCAGTTGAAATTTTTGTCGCCGCTGTAACGGAATTTGGCGACGACGATGTTGAAATAAAACGAGCCGAGCGACGTCAGCACCATGAGCACCTGGATGGCGAACATCCAGATGATGAGCTTGGCGCAGAGCAGCGGCGACAAGGCCAGCGCCAGCGCCAGGAACGCGATGAGCGCCACGCCGGTGACGCCGTAGGTTTCAAAACCATCCGCCGTCGGGCCGACGCTGTCGCCGGCGTTGTCGCCGGTGCAGTCGGCGATGACCCCGGGGTTCTTCGGGTCATCTTCCGGCAAGTTGAAAACGATTTTCATCAGGTCGCTGCCGATGTCGGCGATCTTGGTGAAGATGCCGCCGCCGATGCGCAGCGCGCTCGCGCCGAGCGATTCACCGATCGCAAAACCGATGAAGCACGGGCCGGCCAGATTTGCCGGAATAAATGCCAGGATGCCGATCATGCACGCAAGCTCCACGCAGATGAGCAGCAGGCCGATGCTCATGCCGGCTTGCAGCGGGATGAACAAAGTCGCCAGCGGATTGCCGCGCAGGGCGGCGAAGGACGCGCGCGAGTTGGCGGTGGTGTTGATGCGAATGCCAAACCAGGCGACGCCGTAGCTGCCAAGGATGCCGCACACGGAACACGTCAGGATGACCAGCACCTCGGTGAACGGTTTATGTTGCAGGCCGCTGAAATAATAAATCATGCACACCGCGATGAGCGCCCAAATGGCGGCGAGAAATTTTCCCTGTTGCCACAGATACGTTTTGCACGTTTCCCAGATGATGTGCGAGACCTCGGCCATGGAGCGATGCACGGGCAGCGCCTTCGTGCGGACGTATTCCCAGATGCCAAACGCCGCGCCAACCGCGCAGACCAACAGGCCGACAAAAAGAATTTCCCGGCTGGTGACCGCACCATGAAAGAAATCCACCTCGTCGAGCGAGGGCAATTGGATATCGGCGTCCCCGGCGAAAGCGCTGATCGAACAAAAACACAAAGCCGCAGCGAGCGATTTGATTTTCAACATAAGGATGGCCAATCCTGCCCAAGCAAAATTTTATTAGCCAGTAATTTTTTTGAAAAGGTGGCCGGCGGTGCCGTTGATGCCGCCGGGTGCGGCCGGGCCCGGCCGGGCTATTTCTTTGAAGTGGTCCGCTCCCCGAGCCAGATTAAATCCTGGCTGGTGGCCGCGGACGTGCCATGGGGAATGTAGGCGGTGCCGCCCGCCAAATGGGTCATGGTGCGGGCATCCAGCCAGCGATGGGCTTCCACATGACCGTCGGCAAAGGCCAGCACGCCCCGTTGCCGGTGCAAGTCGGATGGCAAATGAACCCAGCTCGCCAGACTCATGTCCATCCCGAAGGCCGGGGTGCAGATGCTGGCCGGATTCACATCAATGAACACGAACCGGTTCACGGGCGAGTCCGCGGCCAGTTGCGAGGACCGGAGGTAAGTCTTGTAGGCGGTGCTGATACTGATCGGAGAAACGATTCCCGCGGTCCCCATATAACAGTTCATCCCATAGCTGCGCATTTCGGCGACGTAAGTTAATTTTGAATTCCACACCGGCCACATGCTGCGGTCCGCCGGGCATTTATAAATCCGCTCCGTGGGAATGATTTTGGCGAACAGCGCGAAATTCGCGCCGGTCAGATAAAGTGTGTTGGTCAGCGTATCGGGCGCGCCGTGGTTGCCGCCATGAACCCACAAATGCGCCGAGGTGGAAGTCGTGGCCGTGTCGCCCCCGTTCAGAACGAGCTTCTCGCTGTTGTCGCCGGAGTAAACCGTCCAGGCCAGGATCATCTGCTTCTCATTGTTGATGCACTGGATGCGCGCCGCCTGCATCTGCGCGCCCGCCAGCGCCGGCAACAGCAGCGCCGCCACAATGGCGATAATCGCAATGACGACCAGCAGTTCAATCAGCGTAAACGCGGACGTGAAAAAGCAATTACCCGCCGGCCGGCCACGGTTCCCGGCCAACCCACGCCAACCCGTCTTGGATGATTTCGGGGTCATTGGTTTAGTGCCACCATATACCGGTTCTGCTTTTTGTAAACACCATGCTTGCCGCTGCGGGCGGACTGCCGCAATCTTTCCGGCGATGTCCGAACGACCAGTGGCCAGCTTGAACAAACCCGACGTGGTGCTCGAAATGACGCTGCGGCCCTCGCTCTTTTCCGATTTCACCGGGCAGCCCAAGGTGAAAGAGCGACTGGAAATTTCCGTTGCCGCCGCCCAGCAGCGCGGTGAATCGCTCGACCACATTCTGCTTTCCGGCCCGCCCGGCTTGGGCAAAACCACCATTGCCAACATTCTGGCCAAGGCGATGGGCGCGAATGTCAAAGCCACCAGCGGCCCGACCATCGAAAAGGCCAGCGACCTCGCCGGGTTGCTCACAAATCTTGAGGAAGGCGATGTGCTGTTCATCGACGAGATTCATCGCCTGCAAAAAACCATCGAGGAATATTTGTATCCCGCGATGGAGGATTTCAAGTTGGACATCATCATTGATTCCGGCCCCAACGCCCGCAGCGTCCGCCTGAATCTCCCACGCTTCACGCTCATTGGGGCGACGACGCGCAGCGGTTTGCTGTCCGCGCCGTTGCTCACGCGCTTCGGCATGCGCGAGCGGCTGGATTATTATTGCACGGCCGATCTGGATAAAATCGTCGTGCGGTCGGCCAATTTGCTCAACGTCGAAATTGATCCGGCGGGCGCGCACGAAGTCGCGCGGCGCAGCCGCGGCACGCCGCGCATTGTGAACAATCTGCTCCGCCGGGTCCGCGATTACGCGCAGGTGCGGCACGACGGTCGCATCACTCGGGAAGTGGCCGACAAGGCGCTGGCTATGCTGGAAATTGACGAGAATGGTCTCGACGAAATGGACAAGCGCATCCTCGAAGCCATCATCGTGAAATTCGGCGGTGGACCGGTGGGCGTGAATTCGCTTGCCGTCGCCGTCGGCGAAGAGCCGGACACGATTGAGGAAGTTTATGAGCCGTATCTCATCATGGAAGGCTACCTCAACCGCACCTCGCAGGGCCGCATCGCCACGGAGTTGAGCTACCAGAAACTGGGCTTGAAACCGGCGACGGGCAGCCAGCCGCCGCTACTCTGAGACGGTGACATCAGCGACTGGTTTAGGTTGCAGGGCTCACGGATTCAAAACCACCCGGTAGAATCGGTTGGGGCCGGAGAAGGCCGTCGGATCCAGCACCGACATTTCCGGGAGGGTCGCGGTGAGATTGGTCAGCGTCACCCAGTTCGGCGGGTTCAAATCGCCGGTGTATTGAATCGTGTAATTGCGGTTTAACAACGCCGCCCAACTCAGCCTGAATCCATTGGTTCCGGGCACCGCCTTGAAAAATTGCGGCGCGAGTCCGGCGTTCGGCGCAAAGGCCACGCCGCGAAAGATCTGGTTCACGCCGGCGGTCGCGAGCGTGGTGGCGGCGGACGCCGCGCCGGTATCGGTGATGGCCACCAGGCGGTTCGGGCTGTTTTCCGCCGTGGTCGCGTAAATGACCGGCTGCCCGCCGCTGAAATCCACCGCCACGCCGCGGGCGCCGACGTTGGTCAGGCTGGTGAACGCATACGTCATTGCCCACGCGCCGCCACTGAAATCCCAGCGCTGGATGCCGCCGCTGCCTTTGAGCGTGTCGTCCGCGAGATAGGCGGTGGTGGCGCTGGCGTTGAGCACGAAAGCATAAGTCGCGGCCTTGGAGCCGGCGCTTAAGAACACGGCGGCGTTGGTGACGGGAACCGTGGGCGTGCCGGGAATCTTCCAGATGCCGTTCGTGGTTTTTTGCGTGCTGAAATAAAGATTTCCGCCGAGGTCCTGAATGACGATGGAGTTGGCGACATTGGTTTGGACCGTATTCGTCGGGCCGCCGCCGAAATAAAACGTCCCGCTCGCCGCGCCCGCGCCCCAATAATTGCCGCGCCCGTCGCTGGCACCGGCGCGCATGTTGTTCGCGCTGTATTGACTGGTCGTCACCCCAACAAGCGTGAAGTTGCCCAGCGCGTCCAGCACGCCGAGGGCGCGCGGCACATTGGTCGAGCTGGAACCGGGCAGCGACGAGGCGCTGTTCGTCAGCGCGATATTGTAGCCGCCGACGATCAGCAGCCGCCCGTCCGCCGAGCGCGTCAGTGCGCCTTCGGAGGACGCACTGCCGCTGATGATGAGCGCGTTCGTGGCGTTATCGGGAAGGACGATGCTGCCCGCGAGCGTGCCGTTGGTGGTGAACTGGTCGATGAAAATTGAATTGCCGGAACTGCCCAGAGTTTCCGTGCCGTCGCCGATGCGCAGCACCGCAAGATTCCCGGCGGTGAAGGGCGCTCCTGAAATATTTCCCGCGTAGCTGTTCCGGCTGACCAGCGCGCCCGTGGCATTTTCCAAAATCAAAGGCGAGTTGCCCTGCGTGCTCAAGAACCCGCCGAACGGTCCCTGAACAAAAATGTTTTGCCCAGCGCGCGGGCTGGCAGCGCGGGCGCGGAAGGCGTTGACGTTCGCGGCGACATAAAGCGATTCGCCGGCAGGAATGACCGTGCCGGACCGCATTCTGAATTCGATGGCGCCAACGAGCCGCCAACTGGAAACATCCACGGCGTAGGCGTTCGTGTTGCGCAATTCCACGAATTGTTCCGCCGCGTTGCCGCTGACCGGGTTGTAATCCCACGAGCCGATTTGAATGACCGTGTTGGTCGGCTGCGCCGCCGGAATGGAATCGCCGTTGAGCGTCGCCGTCGGATCATTATAAAGAAACGCGCGCCGGCCGGGGAGGTAAGTGGAAATGAGCTGCTCGGCGGCGGCGGGCACAATGCTCAAGCTGGTGCTGCCCCAAGTCGGTCCCCACGCGTTGTAATCCAGCGCGGCGTCATTCGGCGAAAAATTGGTCGGATTCATCAGGGCTTCGGACTGGCGGACGAGCGGCTCGATGACCAGCGCGTTCGTCGGCGTGCCGGCGGGCATGAGAATCGTGTCCATCAACGTCCGCAGGCGGCGCAGATACATCTGGCGGAATTCGCTTTGGGCGAAAAACAAATCGAACAGGCGGTTCGAGGGCTTGCTTTGCTGCGACAGGTTGTAAAAATTCAGCACGTTGGTCGTGAAAATTGTGTCGGTGAAATAGCCGCTGGCGTCGAGCCAGTTCCGGCCCCAGGTCAAATCCACGTCCCACGGCGTGATGGCCCATTCGCCGGTGCCCTCGGTGTCGCGGTAGAGATAATAATTTTTGTGGCCGAGATCCTGGCTGCTCGCGATGGCCATGTCCGCGAAATAACTCGCGGTCTGCGGCAGGTCCAGATTGTCCCAGGCATAAGTGACGCGCGTCGCCAGCGGCAGCGACTCATCCAGATTCGTGATCAGCGCGGTCAAATCGTCCGTGCCTTCGTCGGTGCGGGTTTTCTTTTCGTTGCCGGAGGCGGTGCTCAGGTCGTTATACATTTTGTAAAGCGCGCCGTTGCCATCGCGGCCGATGCGGTCGAGCCACAAATCATCGCCGTGCTCCACCATGTCCTCGATGCCAAAAAACGCGTTGTTGAGCTGGATGCGGATTGGGAACGAAAACATGCTCGCACCGCCAGACAGCGCGCACGCTTGCCAGGTCAGCGTAGTGTGCATCCGCGCCTTGTCGCCGTAATTGCTCATGAAAATGACCTTGTCCTCGCGCGTGCCGCCCGGCTGGTAAAGAAATCGGTGGTCGTTCGGAAATTCCAAATTGTGGCTTTTCTTCGGCCAGCCGACCGAGGACTGGCCGTGAACGTAAATCGTGAGGTTGTCGTAAAGTTCGTTCAAATAAAACAGCGAGCCTTGCGTGCCGGTTTGATTGTCGGCAGCCGTCGGGTTTTGAATGAACAAATACGCCACGGGCAGTTGTGACTGGACCGAGGGATCGGCCACGACGGTTCCGTAATACTGCTGCGAACCGGTGGCGTCCGGGAAAAACGGCCAGCGGGAAATGTTATTGGAAGCGTCCGTGGCGGTGACGTAATAACGCAGCAGTTGTCCCGCGGTGGCCACGCCGCCGGGAATGGTGCCCGTCCAGGTGCCGTTGGTGTTGGCCAGACTCATCGGCACGTTCGTTTCGGAATTGAACATCACGCGGTAATGCAGCGTGACATTGGAAATGGCATAAAATCCCGGCGTCGCTTGCGCGGTGACCGTGAGCGCGGTGCCTGCCGAGGGCACGTTGGGCGAATGCGCGGCCCCGGTCATGACCGGGCCGAAATCATTCGTGCTGGTGCCGTTCGGCGCGCCCGGCGTCGGCCCGGTGAAAAACCGCCAGCCCACGGCGGTGTCGGCAATGCTCTGGCCGACCAGTTGCGCCTGCATCAGAAAATCCGTGTTTGTCGCCGCGATGTTCAGCGCCTGGATCGCCAGGACATTGTTGCCCGGCTGCAGCCATTGCCGCGCCGCGCTGACGTCGAAAGCCGTCCATTGCACAGCCTGCGGATCGAGATGCCGCTGCGTGGCGGCGGAATTCCACGCGAGCGCCGCCGGCGCATTGGAACTCGCGATCAGATGCCCGTTCAAAAACGCGGCGAAGCCGTCATCATAACGCATCAGCAGTTGCAGGCTGTCAAACGTATTGGAACTGGAGACCGTGAACGGAATGCGGACATACGCGGTGGCGTTGGAGCCATACATTTGCGAACGCACGTCGGTGCTGAGGTAATTTGTGTAATTAACCTGTTCGGCGTTGGT
Source organism: uncultured Verrucomicrobia subdivision 3 bacterium (assembly GCA_903850425.1). Lineage (GTDB taxonomy): Bacteria > Verrucomicrobiota > Verrucomicrobiia > Limisphaerales > UBA11358 > UBA11358. The sequence continues at coordinate 34,408 of CAINLR010000018.1, forward strand.
GGCGAGCAGCGCGGTGATTTCATTTGTCGCCAGCGCGCGGAACCAGACGGCGACCTCGTCAAGCTGGCCTTTGAAATAATTTCCGCTCGCGTCAAAAACCCCGCCGCCGCCGGCGTTGAAGTCGTATTCCGACTCGCCGAAATTCGCCGCTGAAATCGTCGTGCTGGTTTTGAGCACGCCGTCAAAATAGAGCGAGAGCTGCCCGTTGCCGCCGACGGCCAGGATGTAATGCCAGGTGTTCGTGGGGAAAGAATAAGCGGCCGATGCCGAACCGACGGGCGTCCAGATCTGGATGGTTGAGGACGAACTGAAACCAAATTCCATGGTGTCGTTCTGACCGAACAAACCGGCGCGGCTGCTCTGGGTGTTGGTCGGATAAATCCAGCCGCCGATGGTGAACGCCGGCAAATTGTTCACCAGTTGATACGGCCCGTTCACATAGCTCGCGCCGTTGAAAAGCGGCGCATAGTTGTTGGTCTCGAAAGTCGGATACGTTGGCGGACGCGGCCCGGCGGCACCCAGCGTGACGCCGCCAATGTAACCGCCCTGATCCGACACGCCGCCGCTGCCGAGATTCAACGCCGTCGTGCCATTGGTTTCGTTCAGCCGCCAGTAAAGCACCGGTCCCAAGGCCTGGACTTTTGCACCGAACGATTCTTCCTGCGGATCGGCGAGGCCGGTTTCGTAGCCAATGCCGTTGGTGCCAGTCCGCCAGCTTGCGTCGTTGAAGTTCGTCTGCGTCCACGTCGCGTCCGCGGCTGAATTTGTCGGAATCCAATAATGAATTGCCGCGTTCGTGGCGACCAGCGGGGTGGTCGTGAGCTGCATGCCGATGCCGTAGGAAACGTCCGGGAATTGCGGCGGAAATTGCGGCGCAATTTCCGTGGCCGCCGTGCCGTCGGGCGCAAACAGGCCGAGATATTCACCATCCGAGCCGAGCTTGAAATTCGTGTGCAGCTCCGCGCCGTTTGTGGCGCGGTCCTTGCCGGAGGCGAAGACGATCATAAAACTTTTCGGCGGCATGTTCGTGGCCGGAAACCGCCACTTGCCCGGATTGCTCGCACTGTCCGTCAGCGCCCAGTTGAGCAGGCTGACGCTGTTGGTCGTGAGGTTTTGGAGTTCAATCCAATCCGAAGACGCCCCATCCGCGTCCAGCAACGTGTGGGTATTGCTGGCCATGAATTCGGAGATGCGGACTTGTCCTCTGGCATCGAAGCCGACGGCCAGGGCAAGCACCAGAAGTCCGCACCGGAAGCGAGTAAAGAGCATCATATTTAAATTCAGTTGTGGGAAAAAATCATTTTGAATCTGCCACTCTGTGGTGGCCGGCACAAGGCGTAATAAAAATTCGCCGACCCGTGCGGGAATCTGGTCCGTCGGCAAGCGGTGCCGCGAGCGCCAGGTTCAAAGTCGTGGCTCGAGTGTCCCCCCGGCTGGGTCGCGCCAGGGTTGAGTTAGCGGACACTTGCGTTAAGGTGGGGCGGAGCGTCTGTCCGGCTGAGGTTGATTAAATCAGCGGCGGAACTTTCAACAAGGCAACGGTCATGGCTGATTTGCCCAGCGATTGCAGAGTGTTTGCCGCCGCGCGAAAGCGCATGGTGCGGGAGCAACTGTCCGAATTTCCGCCGAAGGTGCGCGCGGCGATGGCCACGGTGCCGCGTCACGCATTCCTGCCCGAAGAAAAGCAAACCTACGCTCACGCGGACGGCCCGGTGCCCATCGGTTTTGGCCAGACGATTTCCCAGCCCTACATCGTCGCGCTGATGACGACGCAGCTCGCGCCGCAGCCCACCGACCGCGTGCTGGAGATTGGGACAGGCTCGGGCTATCAAGCCGCCGTGCTGGCGCAGTTGGTCGCGGCGGTCTTCACCATCGAAATCATCGAGCCGCTGGCGCAGCGCGCGGCGGCCAGCTTGCGCCGGCTCGGCTATGCCAATGTGCATCAGCGGATCGGTGATGGTTCCGGCGGCTGGCCCGAGGCCGCGCCGTTTGATGCTGTCATTGTCACTTGCGCGCCAACCCAAATCCCGCCACCGCTCATCGCGCAACTCAAGGATGGCGGCCGGCTGGTCATCCCGCTCGGCCCGGCGCACGATCAGAAACTAATGCTGTTTCACAAAACCCCGAGCCGGCTTGAAACTCGCGCAGTGGTGCCCGTGCGTTTCGTGCCCATGACCGGCGAGCCGCCGAACCCCGCACGGGGGCCGCGTGCGCTCCCCAACCAACCGCATGGTTGCGGCTGATTCAAATGCGCTCTCAAGTTGAGCGGATTTATTTTGCTGCCGCCTCGAGCTTCGCGGCGGCGGCGCGCAATTCTTCCTGATAGGCCGGGAGCAACTCCGCTTCCTGCCATGCGAATTTGTCCCGGGGCACTGGCGACCAATGCAGGCGGCCGCAATCGCGCCACGCGTCCAGCGCCAAGCCATTCGTGAACGCCTGGTCGGCCGCCATGAGGACCACGCAACTGTGTTCGTGCCGGGTGCCGAGCCGCGCCACGCCGCGATGCAGTTCGAGCGTGCGCAGATGGAGCGTCATCAACTTGACCGTGAGGTCGTCGGCCCATTGAAAACAGAGGCCGCGCGAATGAATGCCCGCGTTGATGAAGACGTTGTTGATGACCGCCGGCGGCGTGGCGTGGTAGGTCTGCGCGAGCTGCAGCGGATAGCGCACGGCGGCTTCGGCCGCCCGCGCCGCTTCGTTCGTGTTGACCGACGGCGAGAGGTCGCGCAATTGTTCGGCGAGCGCGGCGATTTCGGCTTCCTGTTTGGCCTCCGGCACCCGCACCGTGGCGCAGCCGGAGACGAGCGCGAGGGCGAAAATAATAAACGCGCAGGAGCGGAGCATGGAACAGTTCAGCTCAATAAACCGTGGTGCTTTCCTCGGCGTTGAGGGGCGATTTCAAAACATCCGAAGTGAGCGTGAACTTCGAGTGGCCATCGCCGGCAATCATGCCTTTGGCCACAATTTTATAAGTGACCGCCTGTTTGGCGGCCAGCTTCGCGACCACCGGGAGGGTGACGGTGTTGCCGCTGATGGTGCCTTCGCTGCTGCTGAGCGGCGCGAGTTCCGGCGCAATGGTCACCACCACCTGCACATTCGCGTCATCGGCGGAGCCTTGATTCGTGACCTTGACGGTGTAGGTCGTGTTGCTGCCAACCTGGACCGGATCGGGATCGTCCGCTTTTTCCAGCAGGATGGCCGGCATGCCGAGCACGGCGGTTTCACAGGCGCTTTGCACGGACGGAACCGTCGCGCTGGCGGCGGTGGAATTGAACACCAGCGGGCCGGCTTGCACCGGTTTCAGCACCGCGCAAACTTGTTTCGTCGAACTGGCCGGCAGATTGGCAATCTCCCACCGCACGGAATTATTCGTGACGCAGCCGCCGTCGGTCGTGGCCGTGACGATCACGTTTTCCGGCAACGCCAGCGTGGCGATGGCGTTGGGTTCAACGCCATTGCCGGTGTTGTGAACCGTCAGGCAGACTCTTAATTTCCGGCCCGCGATGATTTTTTCGGGGACGCTACAATCAATTGCCAGCCCGGCTTGCGGTGCCGGGCCGAGGTCTTCCACGAAAAAATTGCTGCACGGTTTGGGAATCACGCAGCGATATTGCTGACCCTTCGAACTGAAGTTAAAGGCGTAGGCCGAGATCGGTTCCGTGCCCGCCCAAGTCACGTTGCGCAGGCAGAGCGGCCGGCCGGCTTCGCGCGTGGACATGAAGGGCATCGTCTCGCCGACCGGAATCTGCCACTCAACGATTTCGTTCGTCAGGCCGGCCGCAAAAAAATCGGCGAGGTCGCCGGTCCAGCCCCACTGGCGCAAAACCTCGGCGAAATCCGGCCGCAATTTTTCATCCTGGAAGCGCGCCCGCAGATCGTCTGGCGTGTGCATCGTCGGCGCGAAGCGCGTGGCGGGATTGCCGAGGCGCGTGGCGCGGTGATGTTCGGCCTGCGCGTTGACGCTGACCAGAAAAGCCAGCACTAAACCCAAGGCGAAGCCGCGAGGAAGAATATGTTTCATAAAGGGACTTTGGTTAAAAAACGGATGCGCGCCAATCCAAAACTCGCGGGCGTCCGCAATTATTTCAGCCAATAAAAAAGGCCGCCAAATTTCTTTGGCGGCCTTGTGACTAGATCAGATTAATAAACGTGCGTGCTTTCCTCGGCGGAAATCGCGGATTTCAGCACGTCGGAGGTGAGCTTGAACGAGGTGTGACCGTCGCCGGCCGTGACGCCCTTGGCCACGATCTTGTAGGTGACCGCCTGTTTGGCGCCGAGTTTCGCGACCACCGGCATGGTGACGGTGTTGCCGCTGATGGTGCCTTCGCTGGTGCTGACCGGCGTGAGTTCCGGCGCAATGGTCACCACGATCTGCACGTTGGAGTCGTCCGCCGAACCTTGGTTGGTGACCTTGACCGTGTAAGTCGTGGTGTCGCCAATGGCCACCGGATCCGGGTCATCCGATTTTTCAAGCAAGATGGCCGCAATGCCAACCACCTTGGATTCGCAACTGGTCGAGACGGCGGCGGCACAGGTGCCTTTGGCCGTGCCGGCGAACTGATAGACGCCCGCGCCTTCGCTGCTGAAGGTCGCGCACACATTCTGCGGTGCGCTCGCGTCCACCGAGCCGAGGTTCCAGGTGATCTTGTTGCCGCTGACCGCGCCGCCCGCCGTGGTGGAGGCGACCGTCAAACCGGCCGGCACGGTGACTTCGAGGGTTGAACCCGCGGCCGGAGCATCACCGGTGTTGGAAACAGTGTAGCAGACGTTGAATTTGCGGCCCATGTATTGTTGCTCATCGGCTTTGCAGGCGATGGCGAGGACGGGCTGGTGAACGGTCGTGGTGGCCGAGGCTTCGGCGCTCACGCCTTGCGTGGAAGTCACTTTCGCAGTGTTCACCAGTTTGCCCGTGCTGGAAGCGGCGGCGGTATATTTGACTTCCTTGCTTTCGCCAGGGGCCAGGTTGCCGATGTCAAAGCTCAGGTTGCCCTTGCCGTCGCTGGTCATGCCCGCCGGAAGCGCATCGGCGATTTGCACGCCGGTGAGGGCGCTGCTGCCGGTGTTCTTGACGGTGAGGGTGACGGGGATCGGGTCGCAGAGGAGTTCATCCGCCGGTTCCGACTTGGTCAAGGTGATGTTGGCTTTCACGACGTGAATGTCCAGGCAGGCGATCGGATTGTAGGTGGCCGAGCCGCAGGTGGTCACCACGCCTTCATCGGGGCTGGAGCCATTGACCGTGATGGTTTTGGATTCTTTCGGCCCGAGGGAGCCTAGATTCCAGGTGGCCGCTCCGTTGCCGGCGGTGGTGGCCTTCGGTTCCGAATCGCCGGCGGCGAAGCCACTGCTGACGCGGTCGCTGACCACGACGTTTTCAAGCGTCGCATCCGTCAGGTTGCTGACTTTATAAGCATATTGGTAAGGCTGGCCAGCGAGGACTTCAGCGGGCGCCATCTTTTCGAAGAGCAGACCGCTGCCTTCAGCTTTGCCGCTCGGGAAATATGCCGAGGAGCCACCGGATTTCGCCGGGGTGGCGGTCGCCGACGCTTTGGAGGTCGGGGCAGCGCTGTATTTGCCTTGTTGCTGTTGTTGAGCGCAACCGGCGAGCAGCACGGCGCAACTCATCACGGACATTACTTTTTTCAGGTTTAGTTTCATAACTAGTTGTGTTTTTTGCAAAGGGACAAAATCACGCTTTGGCCATTTTTTCCATGGAAAAAGCTCCAACGCCGATAATGCTAGTGTAGTGTCCCTTAAAAGCGTGACACAACTGCTAATGGGGATTATTGTGGGTGAACGATGTCACGCCACGCCCCCCACCTTGAACTCACGGCGGCACAAGCCGTCGAGTTGCGTGCCTTGGTGCGCGCCACTACC
>CAINLR010000019.1 GCA_903850425.1 uncultured Verrucomicrobia subdivision 3 bacterium
CGCTTCTTGACGGCCGGAAAGCGGAAGAGTTCAGGGTTGCAAACTGTAGCCTTCGTCGCGGTGGGCTGCGTGTTCATTCCACCCACATAGACATTGGGCAGAATCCATCGTTACAATTTTCACCATGAATTTTTCGAGCTAACCGCCCGTCAGTCAAAGGAAGCTCCTGCCCTCGGCGGATAGTTTTCGATCTCGCTTGCGCAGGATTGGCTGCCACGCTCTGCGACCAACGCCGTCACACTTGGTTAGTTTCGCCGTATCACCTCAGCTGGGAGCGGCTGAGGGCTTGCCAAGCGTATGTCGGATGTCCTGCGCCTCGCAGAGATAAACCACTTCTTCGGCAATGTTCTTCGCGTGATCGGCGATGCGTTCGAGGCTTTTGCTGGCGACGATCCAATGCAGGCAGCGGGCGATGGTGTCGGGATTCAGCATCATGTGCTCCGCGAGCTGCTGGTGAATTTGCTTGTTGAGCGCATCCACTTCCTTGTCGCGCGGAATCAAGGCCCGGGCAGCGGTGGAATCGCGATGGACAAAGGCGTCCAACGCATCTTTGACCATGGCCAGTGACAGGCTGGCCATGCGGGTCACATCGAGGTTGATTTTCACCGGCGGCTCCTGGGCCAGGTCGCGGGCGCGCTTGGCGATTTTGGTGGCTTCGTCGCCGATGCGTTCCAGATTCTGCGAGACTTTCATGGCCACCGTGATGAGCCGGAGGTTGCTGGCGAGCGGCGCTTTGGTCAGCAGCACGATGGCCATCTCATCAATCTCCACCTCGAACTGGTCAATGATGTTATCGTCCTCGCGCACGCGCACGGCTAGGTCGTAGTCGCGGTGGACGAGCGCCTGCACGGACTCGTTGACGGCGGTCTCGGCGCGGCTGGCCATGACCAGAATCTTTTGCCGCAGCGCGTCCAAGCCCATTTCAAAATGATTTTCCATAGTTGCTTTCGCGAAAATTAGCTCAACCGAACCGGCCGGTCACATAATCTTCGGTTTGTTTCTTTGAAGGATTAGTGAAGATTTTCGTGGTGCTGTCAAATTCAATCAACTCGCCAATGTAGAAAAAGGCGGTCTGGTCCGAGATGCGCGCAGCCTGCTGCATGTTGTGGGTGACGATGACGATGGTGAAATCCTGTTTCAATTCCAAAATCAACTCCTCAATGCGGGTCGTGGCGATGGGGTCCAGCGCCGACGCCGGCTCGTCCATCAAAATGATTTCCGGTTTGATCGCGATGGCGCGGGCGATGCACAGCCGCTGCTGTTGACCGCCGGACAAACCGAGCGCGCTGGAGTGCAGGCGGTCTTTGACTTCATCCCACAACGCCGCACTGCGCAAACTTTGTTCCACGACGCCATCCAGTTCAGATTTGTTTTTCGAGCCATGCAGCCGCAGGCCGTAGGCGACGTTTTCGTAGATGGATTTCGGGAACGGATTCGATTTTTGAAACACCATGCCCACGCGCTTGCGCAGTTCGATGACGTCCACGGCCTTGTCGTAAATGTCATGTCCGCCAATCTTGATGCCACCTTCGATGCGCACGTTGTCAATGAGGTCGTTCATGCGGTTGAGGCAGCGGAGGAGGGTGGATTTCCCGCAGCCGGACGGGCCGATGAACGCGGTGACCACCTTTTCGTCGAGCGTGAGGGAAATATTCTTCAGCGCCTTGCTCGCGCCATAATAAAGCGAAAGCTGCTCGATGTGAATCAGCGATGCAGCGGCGGACGAAGTTGCTTTCGCCTCCGGCACATTCAGTTTGGGCATTGCGAGTTCAGCCATAAAATTTCAACCCAGGGCGCGGAGTTTTTTGCGCACGCGGGCGCGGATGACGATGGCCACAATGTTCAGTGCGAAGGTCAGCATCAACAGCACAAGCACGGTGGCGTAAAGAATAGGTCGCGTTTGCTCAATGTTTGGCGACTGCGTGGACAAGACATAAACGTGGTAGCCCAGATCCATGAACCGGTCGGTCGGACCATGCGGGAGATAGGGCATGGAAGCAATGGCCCCCGTGAACAAAATGGGAGCCACTTCGCCCGCCGCGCGACTCACCGCGAGAATGCCGCCCGTCATGATGCCCGGCAGCGCCTGGGGCAGGACAATGCGCAGGATGGTCTCCAACTTCGTGGCCCCCAGCGCCAGACTCGCTTCGCGCAACCCGGTGGGAATGGCCTTCAACGATTCCTCGGTGGCGACGATCACCACCGGCAGCGTCATGACGGCCAGTGTCATCGAGGCCCACAGCAAGGATTCATGCCCCCAGACCGCCGTCGGATTGCGCAGCAAGTCATCCAGGTTTTTGCCGACAAAGTTGACGAAGAAACCCAAACCAAAAAGACCGAAGACGATGGAGGGCACGCCGGCCAGATTGTTGACAGCCGCCCGGATGATGCGGGTGACGGGCGACGTGTTGGCGGCGTATTCGGTGAGATAAATCGCGGTGATGACGCCGACGGGAATGACGAAGATCGTCATGATGAACACCCGCAAGGTGGTGCCGATGATCATGGGCAGGATCCCGGTCGTGGCCATGTCGTAGAGTCCTTTGGACGGGATCGTGGAGACAAACCGCCACGACAGGCCGCTCCAGCCGTTGATGATGATGTTCACCAAAATGACCGCGAGGATGCCGAGAATGAACAGCGTGGCCAACCCGGTCAGGCCACTGAAAAAGAACGACCAGAAGTCGAATTTTTCCGCGCGGAAATGCCGGCCTGCGAGCGGCGGCTCCGGCAGGTATTGTGGCGGGGTGACGGTGTTCATCGCTTGCCTTCCAGTTTTAGTTTGAAGCGATGGATGACGAAATCACCCACCATGTTGGAAATAAAAGTGGCGACAAAGAGCAGCGCACCGAGCATGAACAGAATGCGGTAGTGCGGTCCACCCGCAACCACTTCGCCCATCTCGGCGGCGATGGTGGTGGTGATGCTCCGGGCAGAATCAAAAATGTTCCAGGACATGACGCTGGCCGAACAGACGATCAGCACGATCATCGTTTCGCCAATCGCACGGCCAAATCCCAGCACCGTGGCGGCAAACACGCCGGGCAGCGCGGCCGGCAGCACGATTTGCCACGCGGTCTGCCAGCGGGACGCTCCCAGTGCCAGCGCCGCCTGTGTGTAGGCTCGCGGCACGCTGGTTAACGCATCTTCCGCGATGGAAAAAATGACCGGGATGACGGCGAAGCCGAGCGCGATGCCGGCCACGAAGGCATTGAGCCGCGTCTGATAGTGAAAGATCGCTTGCAGCACTGAGGCCATGACGAGCAGCGCGAAGACGCCGACTACCACCGAGGGAATGCCCGAGAGCAATTCAATGGTGGGCTTCAAGATTTCGCGGACGCGCGGGCGGGCCAGTTGCGACACATAGATCGCCGCGCCGACGGCCAGCGGCACGGCGAAAAACAAGCCGATCAAGGTGACCTTCAGCGTGCCCACAAACAGCGGAATGATGTTGAATTTTTTGATCTGGCCCACCGGCTGCCAGATGTGCTCCGGCTGGTCGTAGCCGCTCCATTGATGGGGTTGCAGCATGTATTTCCATTCCGTCGTGTTCACACGCGCATCCGGATCCTTGCGGAAATTTTCGGGGATTTCATCCTGCGCCTCGACTTTGATTTCCATCAGGGTGCGCAAGGTGGACTTGGGCGTTTTGGCGAACTGATCGGGCGTGAGTTCGAGGTAGGCTTGCAGTTCGGTGGGCGAATGCTTGTCCATCTCATCCGGCAGAATGGGCTTCTGAATCAGCGCCGTGTTGGTCTGGCCAAAGAACACCGGCAGGGCTTCGCGGGCGACGAAGAGAAAAATCAACAGCACCATCAGAATGGCCGAGAGCGAGACGAGAAAAATGAGTTTTTCCGCGAGCCATTCCACCGGTCGCGCCTGGTGGCCGCGATGGATGCCCATCCAGCCGTGCGGGCGATTGTCGTTTCGGGGTTGGCTCACAGGAACGAAAAGTTTAGCGGGCGGAGCGGGAATCTCAATTCGGAATCCGCGCTGCCGCCCGCCGAGGATGATCGGTGGAGGAACAGACGATCAAATCAGTTGCGCAGGTTCGCCGGGAGCGGGAAATAGCCCACGTCCTTGACAATCTTCTGGCCGTCGTCGCTGCGAATCCACTTCAGATAATCACCGATCTCGCCTTTGTCCAAAGCCGGATTCACATAGATGTAAAGGTAGCGCCAGATGGGATAGGTGCCTTTGAGAATCGTCTCGTCGCTTGGCTCAATGGCGGGGGAGCTTTCATCTTTCTTGATGGAGAGATGCTTGGCCCCTGCGCCGTAAGCCGCGCCGCCGTAGCCGATGCCGCCTTTGTCCTTGCTGACCGCTTGCAGAATCGCCGCCGTGCCCGGCATCGTCTGCGCGCTGGCCGCAAAGTCATGGCCTTTCAAGACGTGTTCCTTGAAGAACTCATACGTGCCGGAACTGTTTTCACGGCTGTAGAGCGTGATCGGTGCATCCGGTCCGCCGACTTCTTTCCAATTTTTCACCTTGCCGACGAAAATGTCGCCGACTTGATCCACCGTGAGTTCTTTGACCGGATTTTCGGCGTTCACATAAACGGAAAGGCCATCCAGGGCCACTTTGTATTCCGTGGGGCGGGCGTTGAAAGCCTTGGTGCAATTCGCGATTTCCGCCGCCTTGGCCTTGCGCGAGGCGTCACACAAGTCCGTGGTCTGGTTTTGCAACGCCGCGAAACCAGTGCCCGAGCCGCCGCCGGCCACGGAGATTTTCACATCGGCATGACTGGCCATGTAGTTTTCCGCCCACTTCTGCGCGAGGATGAGCAGGGTGTCGGAACCTTTGACCGTGATGTTGCCCGCAAACGCGGACGCACTGACGCCAACCGCTACGGCGGCGACGCAGACTGATTTAATGATTTGTTTCATACGCTTATTTTGACTGAAGATTTGAGTTTTTGTTAGTTACGTTTCGGTGACGTTTAGAATTTCCACATGATGTCGGCCATGAAATGGAGGGCGCTGTTTTGCGGTTCGCTGACACCTTTATAGACGGGGTTGTTGATCAGGTCGTTGATGTAGCAGGTCGCGGTGAACGTGAGCGAATCGGTGAAGGAATAATTCGCCTTGAGCAAATGACCCTTGATATTCGTGCCGCCGAAATAACCTTTGCCGCCGGCGGTCGGACTGTTCGCGTAGAACGCGCCGTTGTCGTCGTCCACCAACTGGTCATACCACGCGTCCGCGCCGAGCGATTCGTAGCGGTAGGTAAAATCCCAGGTGTGCTTGGCGCCGGATTTGCCGAACGTCACGCCCAGCCAATAGCCGTCATTATTCCGGGCGGCACCGGGATTGTTGATGTATTCGGCCGCCAATTTCACGGGGAAGGCACCGGTGTAAAACGGCGCGCTGTCGAAGGTGTAAGTCACGCTCGCGTCCGCAATCACGGGGTTGTAATTGTTCAGCAGGATGCCGGAGCTGCTGCGCGTGTTGCCCTGATTCACGTAGGGAACATTGTTTGTGGACAACTGCTCCGGGCTGACCAACTGAAAAGCGCCGACGCCCAACGTGCTCGCCAGCTTCGGCGTCCACTTGGCGTTCCACAAGACCTGGCCGCCATACAAAAACGGATCGTGAGTGGTGCCGGATTCTTCGTCCAAGACAAACGCGCCGCCGGCGAAGGCGAGGTTGTGGCTGTCATTGATGGTATAACCACCCGTCAATACCGCGCCTTCGGGCATCAGGTCCGGATCGAATACCATCGTCGTAAAGGTGAACGGATTTTCCATTTTGCCCACCGTTGCCGCGAGCAACCAGCCGCCGGCATTGAGCGCGGTCCACTTGCCATACGCCGCGTCCACATAGATGCCCTTGCGCGTAAAGTTGTCCTGCATCGTGGTGTTGGCCGACAGCGAATTGCCGGTGCTGCTCTGGCTGCCGATGCCTTTCGCGTCGGCGGAGGCGAGGCGAAACCCGGCTTCCAGATTGTCCATCAGGCTGGCGGTGATGCCGAAGCGGAAGCGATAACGAATGCGAGTGCGATCGGTGAACCCACGGTTGTCGCCGGAAAATTGCTCAAACCGTCCGCGCATGTCCCCGCTCAACTTATAACCTGTCACCCAGTCCGGCGTGCCCATCTTGGCGTGAAATGCCGTCTTGAAATCCTTGTCCGCCTCGACGCGCAGATCTTTCGCTTCACCGACCGTGAGAATTCCCTTGTCCACGAGTTTATCAATGAGCGCGTCGGAGGATTGCGCGTGCGATTGCGAGGTGAAAGCCGTCAATGCCGCCGCGCCGGCCAGGAGGGCGAATTTTGTGTTCGAGTTCTTGTTGCGATTTATTTTCATGTTGATTGGATTTGAAATGCGCCGACAGTTTCCGGCCATTGTGTTACAACCCGGCGGCGGAATTGTTACAATCCGGTTACGAATCGGCCGGCGGGTGGCCGGCGGGAGATCATCTTCGTTGAGTGCAAGGCCGGACGCTCCTCGCATTAGCCCCCGGCTTCCGCCGGGTGAATCGCGCGGGCGGGCAAAGAAAACGGTTTCAATCGTTCCCCACGCCCGCCGCCGCCAAGCCGGTGAGACGGCTTGGGTCAAGGCCGCCGGTTCCCACCGGCGGGAAGCCCGGAGCCAATGAAAAATTGCAGGCATGCGGGCTGCGTTCCCGGCGGGAAATGGCTTGAACGGATGCGGGCTTTCCAACAGGCTCCCGCTCATGCCCGCCAATGCCATGCCGCCGCGGCCGGTTTCCAGTAACTTTAGCTGCTGTTAATTCGTCCATGAGCCGAATGAATCTCGTTGGAATAGCCCTGCGCCGGCCGATGACCGTGCTGGTTTTGGTGATCGCCGTCGCCCTTGGTGCGCATGTCTCGCTCCAGCGCATGACGCGTGACATTTTTCCGCCGCTGGGCATTCCGACGATTTACGTCGCCCAACCCTACGGCGGCATGGACGCCGCGCAGATGGAAGGCTACCTCACCTACCGCTACGAATATCATTTCCTCTACATCACCGGCATCGAGCACGTGGAATCCAAATCCATCCAGGGCGCTTCGATCATGAAACTCCAGTTTCATCCAGGCACGGACATGTCGCAGGCCATGTCCGAAACCGTCGCGATGGTGAACCGCGCCCGCGCCTTCATGCCGCCCAGCACCATCGCGCCGTTCATCATGCGCTTCGATGCCGGCAGCGTCGCTGTCGGTTACCTCGTCTTTTCCACGGATGATCCGAACATCACGCTGGGCCAGATGCAGGACCAGGCGCTGAATCGGGTTCGTCCGGCGTTCGCCACATTGTCCGGCGTCTCCGCACCGCCACCGTTCGGCGGGAGTTCGCGCAGCATCCTCGTGAACGTAAACCCCGACCGTATGCGCTCCCTAGGCCTTTCGCCCGACGACATCGTGCAGGCATTGGCGCACGGCAATACCATCAGTCCGTCGGGCAACATCAATCTCGGCGACAAATATCCCAGCGTCCCCGTCAACGCCATCGTCACGAACATCAAAGACCTCGAAGGCGTGCCGCTCAAGCGCGGGCTGAATGGAACCGTGTTCGTGCGCGACGTCGCTACCGTCGAGGATGGCGCGGATGTCACCACCTCCTACGCGCTCGCCAACGGTCGCCGCTCGGTTTATCTGCCGGTCACCAAACGCGCCGATGCCTCCACCGTCGCCGTGGTGGATCTCGTGCAGAAAAACCTTCCCGAGTTTCAAAAGCTTTTGCCCGACGGCATCAAGGTCAGCTACGAATTCGATCAATCGCCCGTCGTCCAGCGCTCCATCCGCGACCTGCTCAAGGAAGGCGGCTTGGGCGCAGTTCTCACCGGCCTGATGGTGCTGCTCTTTTTGCGCGACTGGCGCCCCGCATTCATCGTCGTCATCAACATTCCCCTCGCACTGCTCGCCGCCGCGTTCGCGCTCTGGGCGTCGGGCCAGAATATTCATCTGATGACACTCGGCGGCCTGGCGCTCGCCGTCGGCATCCTCGTGGACGAAGCCACCGTCGCCGTGGAAAATATCCATGCTCATATCGCGCGTGGACGTTCGCCCGCCCGCGCCGCACTGGACGGCACGCGTGAAACCGCGCTGCCCCGCCTGCTGGCCATGCTGTGCATCCTCGCCGTGTTTGTGCCGGCGTTTTTCATGGTCGGCGCGGCCCGGGCGCTGTTTGTGCCGCTCGCGCTCGCCGTCGGTTTCGCGATGATCGCCTCGTTCATTCTGTCGAGCACGCTCGTGCCGATTTTGAGTGTGTGGTTTCTGCGCGGTCACGCCGCCGAAGTCCACGACGCCTCGTTCATCGGCAAAATGCAAAGCAACTACGCTGGTCTGCTGCGCCGCGTGCTGACGTTGCGCTGGCTGCTGGTAGCGGCTTATCTCATCATCGCCACGCTCGCTATCTGGTTCCTCGGCGGTCGGCTCGGCACCGAAATTTTCCCGAAGACGGACACCGGCCAGTTCGCGCTGCGTTTCCGCGCGCCGAGCGGCACGCAGGTCGGCCTGACGGAAAAAATTGCGCAGAAGATTCTCGCCACCATCGCCCGGGAAGCCGGCGGCGCAGACAAGGTGGATGTCACCATCGGCCTCGTTGGCGTTCACAATTCCAGTTTTCCCATCAACCTGGTGCATCTTTGGAACGGTGGTCCGGAAGAGGGTTGGCTTGCCGTGCAGCTCAAGCGCAACACAGGCATCCAGATTGAAAAATTTCGCGAACAACTGCGCGGCGTGCTGGCGAAAGAATTGCCCGAGGTGCGCCTCTCTTTCGAGCCGCAGGATATTGTCACGCGCGTGATGAGCTTCGGTTCGCCCACGCCCATCGAAGTCGCCGTCAGCGGGCCGAGCATCGCGGTCAGCAAAGGCCACGCGGAAAAAATCCTGGAGCGGTTGAAGGCGATTCCGTTTCTGCGCGACGTTCAGATCGCACAGTCCCTCGATGCCCCGACGGTCAACGTGGACGTTAATCGCGAACGCGCCGGCCAGCTTGGCGTGAAGGTGGACGACGTCACCAAGTCGCTTGTCGCCGCCACCACGTCGAGCCGGTTTACCGTTGCGAATTTCTGGGCCGATCCCGCCAGCGGCATTAGCTACAACCTCCAAGTGCAGATTCCTGAATCACGCACGACTTCCATCGAAGACTTGAAAAATGTGCCGGTAAATTCCGACAACGGCAAAACGGTTTTGCTTCGCAACGTCGCCAACATCCGGCAGGACACCACCGTCGGCACATACGAACGCTACAACATGGCGCGCGTCGTCAGCGTCACTGCCAACATCCAAGGCTCGGACCTCGGCACGGCCACCAAAGCCATCAAGAAAGCACTCGCTGAAGTCGGCGGCCCGCCCGACGCCAAAACCAAAGTGGATTTGCGCGGCCAGGTCGTGCCCATGCAGCAACTCATGGATGGCTTCCGCATCGGACTCATTCTGGCCATCGCCACGATCTTCCTGCTGCTCATGGCGAATTTCCAATCCGTGCGCCTCGCGCTCGCCGTCGTCGCCACCGTGCCCGCCGTGCTCGTTGGCGTCGTGCTGACGTTGTGGATTACGGGCACGACGCTGAACATCCAATCGGCGATGGGCGCGATCATGGCCGTCGGCGTGGCCGTGGCCAACGCCATCCTGCTCGTGACATTCGCGGAAAAATCCCGCGTCGCTGGCAGCGCACCGCTGGCCGCCGCCATCGAAGGCGCGCGCAGCCGGCTGCGCCCGATCCTCATGACCAGTTGCGCGATGATCGCTGGCATGATTCCCCTTGCGCTCGGCTTCGGCGACGGCGGCGACCAGACTGCGCCGCTCGGGCGTGCGGTCGTGGGCGGGCTCGCCTTCGCCACGTTCGCCACGCTGTTCGTGCTGCCGAGCGTGTTTGCGCTTCTCGCAAACCGCACCGTCCGTTCCGCCTCGCTCAATCCTGACGATCCGGCCAGTCCGCATTACTCCGCTGCAAACCGCTGACCGAACCCCAACGCATCTCAAAATGAAAAGTGCCTTCCCGTTTAATCCTATCTGCCTCGCGCTTGCTTTCGCTGTCGCTGCTCCCGCCGCCGATGCGCCGAAGCCGCTCGACGTGAAAGCTGCCCTTCCGACGCGCGGAGAAATCCATCGCTTCGTCTCGCTGCCTGGCACGCTCAAGGCAAATCAGCAGGCCACGCTCTGCGCCAAAGTTCCCGGTTACTTAAAATCTCTCACCGTGGACAAGGGCGACCGCGTCACCGCCGGCCAGTCGCTCGGCGAAATCGAAGCGCCCGAACTCGCCGCCGAACTCGCGCAATACCGCGCCGAATTGAAGGTGGCCGAGGTGGACGCCACGCGACTCGCGGCCGCGCAAGCGAAGGCTCCCGACCTCGTCACGCCGCAGTCATTGGACAACGCGCAGGGGAAATTTCAGATCGCCAAAGCCAACGTCGAGCGCATCGAGACACTCTTAAATTACAGCAAACTTACCGCCCCGTTCGCGGGAGTTGTCACAGCACGCTACGTTGACCCTGGCGCGTTTATTCCTGCGCCCACTTCCGGTGGCGCCGGCAATGCCGCCATCCTGACCCTGATGGATTTCAATACCGTCCGCGCGCAAGTAGCCGTGCCCGAAGCCGAAGCCGCACTGGTGCGGAATGGCCAGCCCGTGAAGGTGGGCCTCGAAAGTTTGCCCGGAAAAGTCTTCACCGGCCAGGTCAGCCGCTTCAGCTACGCGCTCGATGAAGCCACCAAGACGATGCTGGTCGAAGCCGATTTGCCAAATCCGGATCTCGCGCTGCGCCCCGGCATGTATGCCACGGTAAAAGTAGGCGTGGAAAAGCATTCCGACGCGTTGCTGATCCCGACCGAAGCGCTGGTCCTGGAAAAGGCGAATACCTTCGCGTTAGTCGCCACTGACGGCAAGGCAAAAAAGACCCCGCTGAAAATCGGCTTCAACGATGGCTCCAAGGTGGAGGTGATCAGCGGTTTGACGGGAAGTGAATCGGTTATTCTAGTCGGCAAATTGGCTTTGAGCGACGGCGCCGCTATCAATGCGACGGAGGCAAAATGATCATTCAAACCAATCAATTGCGAGTTTTTGTCGGCGTGATGGTGGCAAGTCTGTTGACTTCCGTGGCGCAATCTCATCGAGTCACCACGGCGGCAATTGATCTGCCGACGGCCTTGCGTTTGGCGGGCGCTCAAAATCTCGACGTCCAAATCGCGCAAGCAAAGCTGGCTGAAGCCAGAGCCAACCGGCAAAGCGCCGTCGCGCAGTTCTTCCCGTGGCTCGCGCCGGGCCTCGCTTACCGCCAGCACGACGACACGATTCAGGACGTCGCGGGCAACCTCATTGACGTCAACAAACACGCCACGGCTCCCGGCGTGGCCCTCACTGCGCAGGTGGACCTGGGCGACGCGCTTTACAAATCGCTCGCGGCCCGGCAAGTCGCACACGCGGCGGCATTCGGCGTCGAAGCGCAACGTCAGGACGCGGTGTTGGCGGCGGCGCAAAATTATTTTGAACTGGTTCTGGCGCAGGGCACGGTGGGCGTGGCGCGGGATTCCGCCCGGATTTCCGCCGAATACGATGAGCAAATCAACCGGGCCGTCGAGACCGGGCTGGCCTTCAAGGGCGACGGCCTGCGCGTGCGCGTGCAACTCGAGCGCAGCCAGATCGCTCTGCGGCAGGCGGTCGAACAACAGCGCACCGCCGCTGCGCGCCTGGCCCAGGTGCTGCGGCTGGATCCCGAGGTTGAACTCATCGCGCAAGATTCCGAACTTGCCCCGCTCACGCTCATCGCCACCAACGCCGCGCTGCACTCGCTGGTGGCGCAGGCGCTCGCGGCGCGGCCGGAATTGAAGCAGGGCGCTTCGCTCGTTGCCGCCGCGCAGGATGCCAAGCACGGAACCACTTATGGCCCGCTGATTCCAACCCTAGGCGCCCAGGCATTTTTCGGCGCGCTCGACGGCGGCCGCGACGGCATCGCCGATCGTTCCGGTGAGCAGCAGGATTATTTCGTGGGCGCAAGCTGGCGGCTCGGGCCGGGCGGACTTTTTGATTTCACCCGCATCAACTCGGCTTCAGCGCGGCTGAAGCTTGCCAGTCTTGGCGTGGATAAATTACGGGATGACACCACGCGCCAAGTCGTGGAGGCGTTCACCCGCTGGCAATCGCTGGCGGATCAAGTTGAAATCGCCAAACGCATGCTAGCCGCGGCAGAAGCGGGCCTGAGGCTCGCACAACACCGCAAGGAATTTGCCGTGGGCGTGGTGCTGGAAACCGTCCAGGCCGAGCAAGACTTGACGCGCGCCCGGCGGGATTATTTGAAGACGGTGGCGGAATTTAATCAGTCCCAATACGCCTTGTGCAAAGCCGTTGGCCGCCGATGATCGTTGTCGTGGCACCGGCGTCTCGCCGGTGCGTTTCGGCTGTAGCAATCAAAGCCGCGATGTTGAACTCACAGGCGAGACGCCGGTGCCACGGGCAAACTTGCCGGTCCGCAGAAACGAAATCGTCTGCCGGATCACGGTGCGATTGCGCATCAGAAAAGGATGCGTGACGTGGAGGACGAGGTGGTCGGACATGCCCGCCAGTTTGGTTCGTTCGACGGACACCTTGCCATCATCGGGGCCGGGAATCATCAGGCTGTTGATCCAGTTGATCGAGCGGTCGCCGGCAATCACACCCACGCAAAAGTTCGCCGGGCCAAGCTGGTTCGGCACGGAGTCTTTGTCCGTGCCCAATTCCCTTCTCGCCGTGCTGCCGTTGAGCTTGTTAAAAAGCCACCACGAACCCAGTTTATCCACCACCTCGCTGCCTTGATTCGGCGGGCCAAGCATTACGACTCGGCCAAGATTGGGAATCGCGTGCCGCGCCAGATAGCTGCGCACCAGAATCCCGCCGAGCGAGTGCGTGACAAAATGAAGCTTGGTCGCGCCAGCTTTTTGGCAATCAGCCACAGCGCGGCCAATCGCGTCCTCGCTCAACTTTTCAATCGCGGCGGTGCGCGACGGGTAATCCACATTCCAGACGCGATAACCCGCCACAGTCAGCGCGTGCTCCAGCGGCAGCATCGAACCGCTCGTGCGACAGAGGCCGTGAAGGAGGATGACGCATTCCCGATTATCAGCAGCGGACGCGAGGAGTGGAAGAGTAGCCATAAGCAGGATGAGGCTAAACTTCATTGCCCGAGTTCAACCGGCGTGCTCAATCGGCCTCGCGGAAATTTCCAGCATCCGCTCAATCGGCAGACGGGCGCGTTTGATGATTTCCGCAGGCAGTTCCACGCGCGGCGCGAGGTTCTTCATGCAGTCGCGCACTTTTTCGAGCGTATTCATCTTCATGAATTTGCATTCGCTGCAGCGGCAGTGGTCGCCCGGCATCCGCATCACGTCATACGTCGGCGCGCAGAGAAATTCTTTGTCCGGACATTCCTTCTGCATCCGGTGAATGATGCCGGACTCGGTGACGATGACGAACCGCTTGGCCGGATCGTTTTTACAGAACGTGATCATCTTCTCCGTCGAGCAAACCGCGTCGGCCAGATCGCGCACTTCGCGCAGGCTTTCCGGGTGAACAATGATTTTCGCATCTGGGAATTGCCGCTTCGCCGCCAGCACCTGCTCGCGCTGGAACTCGACGTGCGCGTAGCAATTCCCTTTCCACAACGTCATCGGCCGGCCCGTCTGTTCCATCACCCACTGGCCGAGATTTTCATCCGGCACAAAAAGCAGATCGCGATCGTTCGGCGCGGCGTTGACGATTTTCTCCGCGTTGCCGCTCGTCACGATTACGTCGCACAACGCCTTCACCGCCGCGCTGCAATTGATATAGGCAATCGTCCAGAAATTCGGATTCGTTTTTTGGAGCGCCGCCAGCTTCTCCGCCGGACAACTTTCTTCGAGGGAACAGCCCGCGTCCTTGTCCGGCAGCACGACGATTTTGTTCGGGTTCAAGATTTTCGCCGTCTCCGCCATGAAATGCACGCCGCAGAATACGATGACATCCGCGTCCGTCTTGGCCGCCTGCTGCGCCAGCCCGAGCGAATCGCCCACGAAATCCGCCACGTCCTGAATCTCCGGCACCTGATAATTGTGTGCGAGGATGACGGCGTTGAGCTGCTTCTTGAGCGTGTAAATTTCCTTCGCCAGCGGCTCGAACTGTTCTTTCACCATCGCGCCGCGCGGGTGGATTTCTGCAAGGTTCAACATGCCGCAAAACTACCGGCCCCAACCGCCATCGTCAATGAAGCACCGCCGTTACCGCAAGAGGGCTCGCCGCATTGCTCCCAGGAAGAACTGGCGTCGCTCGCCGGAAAGCTGGGAGCCGAACTTGATTTGCTTGCCCACGCGCAGTTGCATCAAGATGTAATCCGTCCGCTGGCCCTTGCTGCTGCGGGTTTCGTCGAGTTGGACGCTTTTCACCTGCGAGGCGTCGAAGTGCCGCCGCCAGCCGAGCGGGCCGATGCCGGTGAATACGCTTCCCTGAGTGCCGCTTACGCGCACTTCCGTCCGCCCGAACAGGCAGTTCAGACAACTGGCCGCGACCGTCACGCCGACGGTGATGAAGGGCGTCAGAAACAACCACAAGAAGATGACCATGCCGGCGCTCATTTCCGCGTCGTTCATTTTCGGCGCGGGAAACCATTCCGGCAACGGCACGTTCAAGACATGCAGCGTGCCCGACAAGGCCAGGCAGACGAAGACGGAAACGATGCCGTTCCAAAACAGCGCGAAAAAGAGCAAGCCTGCCGCCGTGCCCAGACTGCGGTTGGTGGCGCCGATGACCGCGCCGCCGCCGTCGCTGGTGAACCATGCGCCGGCGGGCGGATGCTGCAAATCGAGCGTGGCGGTGATCTCATTGTCCTCCGCCAACTCGGAGAGACGGTAGGTCAAGTTGCACTCGCGGCAATAGGCGACATCGTTGGCAACATTGATGTCGTCGGGAGAAAGCGTCCGGCGACACTTGGAGCAAACGGGCGTGGGCATGGAACGAATGTGTGAAGGGCGGCCGGTTGAAACAAGAAAAATTCAACCGCCGCCCGCGGAAGTTTAGGTCGGCTCCGGCCGGCGAAATTGCCGGCGTTCGCCGTGGCGGCAAAGCCTTCAGGTTTTCTTGTCGCCGATGCGCGTGAGGGCGTAGATGAGCGCAGCGGGGATGCCGGCAAACAGCGCCATGACCACGAAGATGCCGGAGCCTTCGCCGCGTTTACGGATGTCGGTGAAAATCCACGTCGCCATGAGAATGTTGCAAATGATGCCGATGAGGAACAGCAGGCCAAGCGTGTCGTGAATCGCTTTGGCGCCGGCCGCGCCGTGCGGGCCGGCTGGTGCCGGGGCCATGGGCTGTTGTCCACCATCAAGGCGCGGACGCATGGGTTGCGGCTCGCCTTGCATGGCTTGCATGCGGCGTTCGGCGGGTGCGCCCAGCCGGTTCATCAATTGTTCCTGATGCTGCGCCAGTTCATTCAGCCGCCGTTCCAATCGCTCGATGCGCGGGTCGTTGTCGCCTTCCGTCGGGCGGGGCTGCGCGGGTTGACCGAAGGCGATCGTGCCCGTGAGCAAGGCGAGGGAGCAAACAAACCACAATGTTTTTTTCATAGGAGTTTTCGGGTTGGTAAGGGGAGCAGAATTCAGCTCTGCCCCGATAAGACCGATCATAGGCATGATTCCGGCGAATACAAGCTCCACCGCCGCCGGTCTAGCCCGATGCTTTCATACCGATGAGTGTGTGAAGTTTTTGGCGGAGAATGTTGAGGTTTTGATCGGGTAAGTGATCAAAACGAGTAATTTTTCCAGCTGTGGGCAGACTGCCCCCAACCCCCGTTTTTTTTCAGCGTGC
>CAINLR010000020.1 GCA_903850425.1 uncultured Verrucomicrobia subdivision 3 bacterium
ATGAGCGCAGGCCGGCTTCGACGTGGGCAATGGGAATATGCAGCTTGGCCGCCGCCAGCGTGCCAGCGAGCGTGGAGTTGGTGTCGCCATAGACCAGCATCCAGTCGGGCTTTTCCTTGAGCAATACTTCCTCGATGAGGCTGAGCATCCGGCCGGTTTGCGTGCCGTGACTGCCGGAGCCGACGCCGAGGTTGTAAGCTGGCTTCGGAATTTCCAACTCGTCAAAAAACCGCCCGGACATGTTGCGGTCATAGTGTTGGCCGTTGTGAACCAGAACTTCCCGCAGCCCGCGCGTTTTTCTCAAGGCGCGGCTGACCACCGCTGCTTTGACGAACTGCGGCCGGGCACCGACAATGGTGACAATTTTCATTCCTTCAAAATTAGTTCTTGCAAGTCTCCTTGATAGACGTGGCCGACGACGTAAGGTGGCTCAAACTGTATTTTTTTCTTTAAATTAAGTTCGGCCATCTTCCAGCTTCTGCCTTCCGCCCTCCGCCCACTGCTTTCTGCTTTCGCGTTTCAGATTGGTTTTTTAAACCCTGTCAACTATTTTTTAAATTTTTTCTATCCGAGTACTGACGGAGTAGTGGGAGGGTAGTGGACGAGTAATGACCGGGTAGTCTTTTTGCCGCACAGAATCCGCCCGCCGCCGCCATTTCCCGTGCTATATATCCCGCCGGGCGCCACGTGTGTCACCGTCCATTGCTGGACGGCGCGTGGCTAACCAGCAACCAGTAACAAAATATGACCGACCAAGAAACTATCGCCCGCTTCATCTTCCTGCGCTCGCAGGGTTGGAGCTTCAACCGTATCCAGATCGAACTCAACGTCTCCAAGCCCACGCTTATCAAATGGGGCCGCCAGCATCAATTCGAGATCGCCAACCTTCGCGCCACCGAAACCGAGGCGCTCGCCGAGCGGGTCTTCCGCCAGCGTCACGAGCGCTGGGAAGTGCTGGCCCGGCAACTTAAAAAACTCGAGGATGAGATTGAGAAACGCGATCTCGAGGAAATCCCGGCCTCGCGCCTGCACGCCATCGCCGCCGCGCTCCGTGCTGAAATCAATCGCGAGATGGGCCATGTCCATTTCTCCGAGGGCACCAAGACGATTCCCACCGAGGAATTTGTGTATGACCGCCATGAATGGGAGGTCTGAATCATGAAAATGCCGGTAGCCGGTAAAATTCGGTCAATTCCGGTAAATACTTGCCGGTAGGGCGAGTCATTCCGTGCACGCCGTCGTGGTAAACCAGAATGTGCTGGTTGGCTGGTGGCCGTCTGCAAAGACGGCACGCAGAGGACCGCCTTTTCAGGTTTCAGATTTCAAGTTCACTTTGAACTCATCATACGTCCGTTCTCCCTTGGCCAGTCCGTCGGGCAGCGTTTCGTTTTCATCCAAATCGAGGCACCGGAGACTTTCCGCTTTCCGCTTTCCGCTTTCCGCTTTCTCAATTTGATAATGGTATCCTGATTCCGGACAAACCATGACGCCCTGGGAATCGGGTTGCTTCAGCACATGACCATGCCGGCTCATCCAGCCTTTTTGGCGGCCGGGGTTGCCGACTATCATCGCATAGTCCGGCACGTCCTTCGTCACCACCGCACCGGCACCGATGAAGGCGTAGCGCCCGATGGTCACACCGCAAACGATGGTGG
>CAINLR010000021.1 GCA_903850425.1 uncultured Verrucomicrobia subdivision 3 bacterium
GACAACGATCTGCTGACCTGGCTGGAATCACTGTGAGGCGGATTTGAACGCCCTCAAAAATGTTAAGTTCCCCAACGCCGAAGCATTGGGGAACTGGAGGAATCCATCGCAACTCAACATTTTTGAAGACTCAACATAAGGAGATCACCAAGCTGTTCACGGAGCTCGTTCAAGGCAAGGCGCTGGATATTCTCGCCGGCCCGTTCCGCGCCCTGCGCAATCGACAGGTGCTGAACGCCCTGCTTGCCGAGGGTAAACGTGTTTTTGATCTGATCCTCAAAGGCGACGAGGGTCAGATTCCGCGCTTCGGTGAAGTGCTTGATTGTCTGGCTTCGAGAAAAGACCCGGAAGTTGAAGAATGCCTGCTTGGTTGTTTCGCTAAATCAAATGTGCTAGCAAAGGTCAAAGCCAAGACCATTGTAATCACTGGCAAAAATTCCATGTTCACTGGCGCAGACTTATTGGAGCGCCTGACCGTGTTGCTCTACCAAATAGGCTCGCCCAATACGATTGCGGCGATATTGGAAAAACGTGAATCGTTGCCAACCGCGGTGTTCCCGCAAGTCTTGCGCAGCGCCTTGCGCACCTGGTCGGCGGACAAAGTTTATCAGGAGTTTTCGCCGCTGCTCGGACAGACCAAAGGCGCAGGCAAGGAAAAATTCACCGAGCTAAAGCGCTTCATTGCCGCGACACAATGGGATCAAAGTTGGCGGTTCGATCCGGCAATTTCCCCTGATTTTCAGGCAAAACATCTTGAAGAAGTTGAATTGCTCAAGCAAGTGAAGTGGGATGAGCGCTGGCTTGAAGCCGCGATCAAGGCTAATGAAACCGTGATTGTTTATACCCTGGCGCGACCAGATCACAGGTCGGCTCTCAAATATTTATTGAGCCAGAGCGAAACCGAACAGCCGGCGGAACCTCATCTACTTATGCGGGCTTTGATTCATTGCCGGCACCCACAGTCCGCGGATGTTCTGCTAAAACTCATCGCCAAAAAAACCAAGTCAGCAAAATACTTCGACTACGAAATGCAACTTCTGTTTGAAAACGCGCAACACCTTACGGCGGCGGACCTGCCAAAACTCGACGCCTTCGCCGCGAAGTTGGATGAGAAGTTCATTGATAAATATCTCGAGGCTCTTGC
This sequence comes from uncultured Verrucomicrobia subdivision 3 bacterium, assembly GCA_903850425.1. Taxonomy (GTDB): domain Bacteria; phylum Verrucomicrobiota; class Verrucomicrobiia; order Limisphaerales; family UBA11358; genus UBA11358. The sequence goes on from CAINLR010000021.1 coordinate 1,145, forward strand.
ACCGCTGCGACCCACCCTGCAATCCAATTAAAGCTTTAACAATATGCCAAAAGAAACAAATGATGACCTGCGTCAGCCCGGTGAAATTCTATTCGCCGAGGAATTGGACGCGCTGATCAAGGCGGAGAAACATCATGTGCCAGCCGGCTGGCGCATGTCGCCGCGCTCGGTGCTGACCTACATCTGCGGCGGCAAATGCGGTAAGCTGGATATCACGCCGAAATACATCGGCCACCAGCGGCTCGTGGAGATCGCCATCTCGACTTTGGTGACCGACCGAGCACTGCTGTTGATCGGCGAGCCAGGAACGGCCAAGTCCTGGTTGTCCGAGCATCTCGCCGCGGCCATCAACGGAGACTCGACCAAAGTGGTTCAGGGCACGGCCGGGACGACGGAGGAACAGATACGTTACACTTGGAACTACGCCATGCTCATCGCGCGCGGCCCGAGCAATGAGTCGCTCATCAAGAGCCCCATCTACCGCGCGATGGAATCCGGCAGCATTGCCCGCTTCGAGGAAATCACCCGCTGCGCTTCCGAAGTCCAGGACGCGCTCATTTCCCTGCTTTCGGAAAAGCGTCTTTCTATTCCCGAACTCGTCACCGAAATTCCAGCGCAACGCGGCTTTTCAGTCATCGCCACCGCTAACACGCGTGATCGCGGCGTCAACGACATGTCCGCCGCCTTGAAGCGCCGCTTCAACATCGTCGTGCTGCCCGCGCCGGCAGATTTGGAGACGGAGGTCTCCATCGTCACCAAACGCGTCAGTGAGCTGGCGTCCAATCTTCAATTGAAATCCGAAATCCCGAACGAGGATGCGATCATGAAGGTCGTGACCATCTTCCGCGAACTGCGCGCGGGCCAGACGCTCGATGGCAAGAACAAGGTGAAGTCACCTTCGGGCGTGCTCTCGACCGCCGAGGCGATTTCACTGCTCGCCAACAGCATGGCGCTCTCAGGCAATTTCGGCGACGGCACGGTCAGCGACAACGATCTCGCGTCCGGCCTGCAAGGGGCGGTCATCAAAGACGATGAAAAGGATATCATCGTCTGGAAGGATTATCTCAGCAACGTCATGAAGAAGCGTGGCGCGACGTGGCGCGGTCTCCACTCCGCCTGCCAGTCGCACGTGGGAGAGTGAACTGATGAAAATCGTCCCCGAGAAAAACTGGGAATTCTACTCGTATCAGACTGATAAGGGTTTAGTCGTTGTTGGCTTCCATGCCGACGCAGACAAAATCGAAAAGGCCTCTTTTCCATATTGCGCAAGAATCATCATCCCGATCAAGCAGCCGGAAAATCACGGCGGCCCCAGCCGCGAAGAAGCAAATGCCCTGTGGGCCTTGGAAGACAGTCTGACAGAACTATTATCCTCACATGCGGTTCCCTGTCAGATGCTAGGACGCCTCACGCATGAAGGCTTGCGCGAGTTGGTTTTTCAACTCCATGACTGGGAGACTTTTCGCCCGCCCGTTGGCATGTGGGTGATGCAGCATGACGATCTCAATATTGACGTATCCGAGCATGAAGGCTGGGGCTTCTTTTTCGAGTCGGTGTGGCCTTCGCCCACGTCGTGGTTGCTGATCTCGGACCGCCGCGTGGTGGACAGTCTATTGCGATCAGGCAGCGACCCGAAAAAGTTGCATTCGCTGGAGTTTGTTTTCCGGGGGCCTGCCCCAGCGCTCGACCAAATGCGCAGCGCTCTATTGGGACGAGGTTATACGTCGATTGACTTGAAGCCCGCCGAAGGGGTTCTTGTAATAGCCAAATCCATGACGCTGGACTTGGGGCCGATTTATGATGCGAGCCTGTTCCACGAGGAAGAAAGCAGAAAATTTGGAACCCAATATGATGGTTGGGGTTGTTTGGTAATAAAATGACAACGATCACTCAGTCAGCTTCCCACATGCTCCCCGGCAAATTCTGATCATGCCAGCTTCTCCCCACATCTTCGGCGTCCGCCACTTGTCTCCGGCGGCAGCGTGGCATTTGCGGCAGTTGCTGGACCGCGTGCGCCCGAAGCTTGTGCTGATCGAAGGTTCGGATGACGCGGATGAATTGATTCCGCATATCGTCAGCCCGAAATCCAAACTGCCGATCGCAATTCTGGCTTACACTGCCGACGCTCCGGTGCGGACGTTCGTTTATCCGCTCGCGACTTACAGCCCGGAATATCAAGCGCTCGTGTGGTGCCGGGAAAACAAGGCCAAGGCCCGCTTCATGGATTTACCAGCGTCCGTCTTTCTCGGCCTGATGGATCGCGATGATGGCACGACCGTGCTTGAAAAAGATAAACCGGAAGAGCCTGAAAAGAAGGAAAAGGAAAAACCGACGCTGGCCCAGACTCTGGGTGTGGACGACGAAGAAGACGATGCCGCTCCCATCGTTGAGGAGAAACCCAGGCGCGATTCGGTTTATGACAAGATTGCCACGCTGGCTGGTGAACCCGACTACGAGACTTATTGGGAACGTCACTTTGAGCAGCTTCGCGCGGATGATACATATCTGAACGCTGCGCGTTCCTACGGAGCGGAGCTGCGTTCAATGGAAGATTTCTCCACGCGCCGTGCGGCAGAGAATCTAGTGCGCGAGGCCTACATGCGCCGGAAGATTCAGCATGCCATCGCCGACGGTTTCAAGCCGGAGCAGATCGTTGTCGTGACGGGAGCATTTCACGCGACCGCGCTTGGACCGGAACTTCCACCCATGACCGACGAGGAGCTGGCGAAGCTGCGCAAGCGCGAAGCGAAGATGACGCTGATGCCGTATTCTTTTTTCAAGTTGTCGTCGCAATCGGGCTACGGCGCCGGCAATCACGCACCGGCTTATTTCGAGATGGTGTGGAACGGCTTCAACAAGAACTTGGCGGCATCGTTGCCCACATTGTTTCTGACGAATGTGGTTCGGGAACTCCGCACCTCGGGAACTTTCCGCTCCACGGCGGAAGTGATCGAAGGCGTCCGACTGGCCGAAGCCATGGCGGACATGAAAAATTCGCTGCCGACGCTGCGCGAGTTGCAGGATGCCGCCGTGACGCTGCTCGGCCAGGGAGATTCTGCGGTGGTTCGCGAATCTCTCCTGCGCGTCGAAGTCGGCACGGCCATCGGTGCGCTGGCCAAAGGCGTCAGCCAGACTTCCATTCAGGATGATTTCTATCGTGAGCTGACCCGCCTTAAACTGGACCAGTTCAAGGCCAGCGTGAAACGCGAACTGGATCTCGACCTGCGCGAGAACCGGCGGGTCAAGACGGCGGAAGCCGCGTTCCTCGATCTGCACCGTTCCAGCTTTTTACATCGGCTCGCCGTGCTGGAAGTGGGCTTCGGCCAGCAGTTGACGGTGCGTCAGGAGGGAACGACGTGGGCCGAGCGCTGGGCGCTGCAATGGACACCCGAAGCGGAGATCGCGATCGTCGAGGCGGTGTTGCTCGGTGAAACCATCGAACTCGCGGTCGCCTTCAAATTCAAGCAGCGCCTAGAGAAATGCACTTCGATTGCGGAAGCCGCAGTCATCATCCGCCAGGCTTGCGAATGCGGGATGAGCGCCTCGATTGAACTCGCGCGACAGACTCTCCAGCGGCTCGCAAATGATTCATCGGACTTCACTGCGCTCGCCAGTGCAACGTATGAATTGGGATTGGTGATCCGCTACGGCGATGTCCGGCAGTTCGATGCTGAACCGTTGAAGCCACTGCTCGAGCAATTGTTCCTCGAAGGCGCGCTCTCGTTGGTGGGCGCGGCCAATTGCGACCTCGCCTCCGCCAAGAAAATGGTCGGGGGCATGAACGAACTGAACAAGGTTGCGCTGGATTACACCGCGCTCATTGATGAGGCGCTTTGGATCAGCGAACTCCAGAAGCTCGCGCGCGCCGATCATTTGAATCCGTTGCTGTCCGGCTACGCCTGCGCGCTGCTCGTCGAGCGCAGCTTGATTTCCAACGAGGAACTCGCCAAGGAAGTTTCACGCCGTTTGTCGCCCGGCATTTCCGCCGACCTTGGCGCGGGCTGGTTTGAGGGATTGGCCCAGCGGAATCGCTATGCGCTCCTGACCCGGCTGGCGCTTTGGGAACAGCTCGCAAATTACGTCGCCTCGCTCACAGACGACGAGTTCAAACGGGCGCTTGTGTTTCTCCGCCGCGCCTTTGGTGATTTCTCCCCGGCCGAAAAGCGCAGCATCACGGAAAACCTCGGTGAAGTCTGGGGTGGGAATCCGGATACGGTCAGCGAAGTGCTGGGCGAGGAATTGACGGAGAAGGAAAAAAAGAAGCTGGATGAGCTGTCGGACTTCAACTTTGAGGAACTGTGATGCCAACCGTAGTTGATAAAGAACAACTGAAACGCTGGCGGCTGATTCTCGGTCAGCACGCGCAGGAATCGCTTGCGGGCATGGGCGGTGCTGGCGGCTGTGAACTTTCTGCCGAACAGCTCGGCATGGACGAGGCGCTCGCCGCCATCTACGACGAGACATCCGGCGAAGGCGGAGATCAACATGGTCGGGGTCAGCGCAGCGCAGGCTTGGGTCCGTCCGCCCCGAATCTGGCAAAGTGGTTGGGCGACATCCGCAGTTATTTCAAGGAGGACGTGGTCACCGTCATCCAGAATGACGCTATCGAGAAAAAAGGCCTGACACAGCTTCTGTTCGAGCCGGAGATGCTTAAAAACGTCGAACCGAATCCGCAATTGGTCGGCACGCTGATGTCGTTGAAAGGCCGCATCCCCGAGCGCACTAAGGAGACGGCGCGCATGGTCGTCCGCGCCGTCGTGGATAAAATCAAACGCCTGCTCGAACAGCGCATCCGTCAAGCCGTCTTGGGCGCTCTGAATCGGAAGGAACATTCACCCATCCCGAACGCTGCCACGATTGATTGGAAATGGACCATCGGTCGCAACCTGAAGAATTTCCAGCCCTCGCTAGGAACGATTGTTCCTGAGAAAGTTTATTTCTTCTCCCGCGCGCAGCGGTCGAACAACTGGACGGTGATTGTCTGCATGGACCAAAGCGGCTCCATGGCCGAGTCGGTTGTTTATGGTTCGGTGACCGGCTCAATCTTCGCGTCGCTGCCCGCGTTGAACACTCGGGTCGTTGCCTTTGACACTAACGTGGTGGATCTCACCGAGCAATGCGGCAATGATCCGGTGGACATGATTTTTGGCGTGCAACTCGGCGGCGGCACGGACATCAATAAAGCCGTGGCCTATTGCGAGAAGTTCATCTCCGATCCGTCGCAAACGATTTTCTTTCTCATCAGCGACCTCATCGAAGGCGGCAACCAGTCGCAACTCATCCGGCGCATGCACGAAATGGTGGCGTCCGGCGTGCGAGTCATTTGCCTGCTGGCCCTGTCTGACAGCGGCATTCCAACTTTCGATCAGCAAGTTGCCAAGAAACTTTCCGAAGGCGGCGTGCCCTGTTTCGGCTGCACGCCGAATAAATTGCCGGAGTTGATTGAAGGCGTGCTCAAGAAACAGGATCTCAAGGCCCTTGCCGCGCGGATCGCGACGAAGAAAGAAAAAGCAGGCAACTGATGACGCACATGAACTCGATTGTTTGCGACCATTGCGAGGCTGAGAAAGTTGGCAAGGCATGCGAGCACCTTCTTGCGAAGAAGGTTGGCGGTGAATATTACCCTTCGCAGGAACACCTTCGCAATTTCACGGGCCGGGGAATAGAGTTCATCCTCATTTGTCCCCAGTGCGGAGAGCGCCCAGACCACGGTGAACCTTTTTGGCGGACGGTTTGCGACTCCTGTGTGCAGGACATCTCTTGCGGCAAACGCTTGGGTGATTTTGGAAACCCGCAGGTTTTGACCCGGCAATCAGGGCTAAAGTTGGTGCATCAAGCGGTTGTCCTGCCGACATGTAATTTTCGCGTGATTGCAGCAAAGCCGCTCGCCCCTTTTGACGCAGCCGCTTGGATCATTCTAACGGACACGCACGAGTTGATCGAATTTAACGCCTGTAAACCCTCCTTGCATCTCGCGACGACGATTTCTGCGCTCGGATTATCCTCAGACCAACCGATCACTGTCTCTGTTTCAAGAAACGGCCAATTCGTTGCCGTGACCCATACATACGGCAGAGACGGAGTGGTATTTGACCGAATCAAAAAGCGGGTCGCAATGCGACTGCTCAGGGGTGAATACTATCCCGAGCATTGTAAATTTTCTGCGGTGTTTTTTGAGTTGGAGAATCGGCAATTGTTGATCCATGCAACCGACTGGAATCGGCTGGATATTTCTGATCCGGAGAATGGCTCGCTGCTTACCCAGCGCACTCCCACCTCATATCTCCAAGGCGAGGTTCGGCCTCCGCACTACTTGGATTATTTTCACTGCGGCTTGGCTATATCACCGAATAGCGAATGGGTCGCTGACAATGGCTGGGTTTGGCATCCGGTTGGAATCGTCGTTGCGTGGAATTTGAGACGGTGGCTGAAGGAAAACGTGTGGGAAGCGGAGGATGGAGAATCCAAGAAATCCCTCTGCTCTCGCAGTTACTACTGGGATGGACCAATGTGCTGGATTGATAATCGCACCGTCGCAGTTTGGGGTCTTGGTGAGGATGATCTCTTGCTGATTCCGGGTGTGCGACTGTTCGATGTCGAGTCCGGTGTGGAGAAATTCTCATTTGCTGGACCAATCGCCAGTCCGAGCACCTTGCCTATGAATGTGCGCGGCAAGGAACAGACCGTTTCCCATCAATTGGGAACACTCGCTTTTGATCGCTGGCTTTTCTCGTGGCAACCTAAAGGCCCATTTTCCGTCTGGGACGTTAACGATGGTGCCCGGTTGTTAATCGAATCCGATTTCGCTCCTCTTAGCTACCATCCCGGAACGAAAACGTTTCTCAGCCAATTGGTGGATGGAACTTTTCGTTTGAGCACAATCCACGAAAATCTTTGACGGCCTCCCAAACTCTTGATGTGTTCATCGCGGACGCTCCGTGTAACCCTGACCGGTCTTTTCCTCGACGAGGTCGTTGATTGCACTGGTCGCCGCTTGTTCATCCGCGAATACCTTCGCCTTTGATTGACCAGCAGAACCGATGCGACCCCAGCGCGTGGTCATGGTGCTGCCGGCTTGTGACACTTCCCAAAACTTGCTGGAGTTGCCTTCGACGAACTCGAAATAACGTGGTTTGGTCGCAGGCTTTGTGTTTCCGACGATCGTCACCGGTGTGGACGCTAGGGGTTTTCTTGCAGGAACTGTCTTCGCCTCCGTCACCGGCACGTCGTGCCGGACGGCGACCCAACTGGGGAACCGCGGCACACCGGCATCGGAAAGTTCCTGGTAACGGAACGTCACCGCTGCGCCGATGGCGGGCGGATTTTCTCGTTCGCGGTCGCTGAAGCCGGTGCCAATGGCAAAGTCAGTTCCGTCTGGCAGTCGCACCAGCAGCGCGCCCAACCGGCCCTTGTGTCGGCCCGCACCGGCTTGATGCCCCACGACGATAGCTTCGGCGTCGTGAAATGTTTTCACTTTCAACAGCGTGGCGGAACGTCCGGCCACATATTTTGATCCGGGCTGACGCAACATCAATCCCTCTCCGCCCAGTGTTTCGACGCGCGTCAGCTCTGCGCGTAAAGCGTCGAGGCTTTTGCAGCGCTCGTGCGGATGCTGCCGGGCGAACTTCGCAGCGCCCTTGGCCAGCGCGTCCTTCAAATAAGCGAGCCGGTCCTCAAAACCGCCAGTCGCTGCCGGCGCGTCAAAGACGAGGAAGCGCACTTCATTCCACAGATCGTTCTTGTCCTGGCGGCGGACAATGCTGACGGTGCGCTGAAATTTCTTCCGGTCAATCCAGAGTTCGCCGTCCAGCGGTTCCGAGGGCAGCCCTTCGACAAACCAATCAGGGGCGTGGTAAAGGTTTCCCTGGCGCGATAGAAACTGTTTGCCGTCCCAATAGGCGCGCACGCCGTCGAGCTTCTCGCTCATCCACCAGTCTGACAGGTCGGCGGCGTTATCCCAGCTTTCGGCAAGAAGCAACGGTGGTCCGGAGGCTTCCTCGCCCTCACCGTCCTCGGTGCCGCTGGATTTGACCGGGCGCTGGGGCAGTGCGCCGCCGGTGCGCGTCTCTTCGGCGGCGTCCCCGCGCAGCTTGCGCAGATGTTTGCAGGTGCGTTTCTCGATGGCGATGGACTGATTGCGCCAGGCCGGACAACTGCATGAATAAACGCCGCCGGAGTTTTTCAGGAGATATGGCTTCGAGCCGGAGCCCTGCATCTCTGTCGTCTCGCCATCTTGAAGGTCTGGCATAAAAATGGATTTGTTTGGGGTGCCTGTCAGCACTGCATTTAACAACTTGCTCAGTCGAGGGCGAGCAAGAAAAGCCCAGGCATTCAACCAATTTTCCGCTCTGCAATCAGCACCATGTTGGTGGGAGGCCACAGGGACATTTGCCCATCCAAATTCAAAATTTCTGCGTGGCCGGCATGGCGATGCTCCACGATCCACGGATTCGTGTAAACGCGGGAGCCGTCGGCATCGTTATTGGGATTTTCAACGATTTGAAAACCAATCTCGGTGAGAACCTGTTTCCACTTTGAGAAATCCCAAAAGCAGAATTCCTCGTTCATCTCCGAGGACCAGTTGTCGGTATAATCTTTTTTGGAAAGAAATTCAGCCGCCTGCCGGAACGGGAGTTGAAACATCGGACGGTTGTGCAACGAGACCTCTTTGAATGAGAATCCGCTTTGACCACTGAGAAAATCGTGCGCGAAAAGAAAGAACCGGCTGCGCGTTGATAATGTGCGCAGCCATTCTGTGCTGCGATCTTTGTGCTGAACGATTTTTGTGGCTGAGAGGTTTTGCCCGTCCGCGTCCGAGCACCACAGAAGAACTTCGCGCTCGCCGTCATTCGGCCCGACTACATCGCGAATAAGCAGTCGTCCGCCCGGGCGCAACTGGCGTAACTTTTCAGCGAGGTATCTGCGGACCGACGTCTCGCCATCGCCATAGCTCCAAATTTCATGGAGCGTGCTGTTGCAAATGGTGGTGTCAATGGACTCCGGCTCGAAGACGCGGTCAAAAAGATTGCGATGGAAAAAGTGAACGTATGCACCGCCGAATTCTCCAGCCCGCTGGCGCTCCAAAAAGCGGCTGGCGAATTCCGAAGACAGATCAATTCCAAATAAATCAGAATCTGGAAAGTCACGGCTGATTTCAGCCAGCAACGCACCGTCGGCGCAGCCTTCGTCCACGATGCGCCCGGAGCGAATGGCCTTTTGGATATCCTGGTATTTCAGCCGGATGATCTCATTCATGCCGCGCGCATATGTGCTGTAATTCCGGGTCGTAGTCAGGCTGCCTTCCTGATTGGTTAGCGGGTCTTGATACAGCCGCGCAATGCGCTGCGGCACCTCCGGAAAATCTTCAAACAGGCTGGCGTGGCTGGCGGCGAGTTGGCTGCTGGCCAGTTTGCCCGCGCGCCAGCTTTGCTGCTGGCCGCCGATCTCGCGGATGATCTCAATTGGCGTGGCCGGATGTGAATCGGCCGCGCTCAACTCTGCGGAGGCAATTGCGAATCCCATTCCCTGATACAACCGGATGACTTCCGGTGTGGAGCACAGCACGAGACAGTTTTCCGGCGTCAGCTGGATGGTATGTTCACTCTGATACGCGATTTCCTTGATGGTGAAGGCGGCGAAATTTTGGGTGTGGCCGTAATGCGGAATCCCAAGCACGCGGTAGCGGAACGGTGTGTGCTTTTGCATCTGCCGTGCGAACCGATCCACGCCCACCGCACGGATATGAAACGGGATGGGATTAAACCGGGAATTCTCCTGGTTGGAAGACGTGATGGCGAAAATAATTTCCGTCGGCGGTTTCGCAACGGCGGCGCTGCCGGGGATGAACCCCGGCAATGACGCTGATGGCTCGGTCAGGACGCACTTCAAATATTGTTCCTGAAACGTCGTGTTGGCCAGATGCCGACCGGGGAAAAGTAGAAAGCTCATGCGTATCCGTATTTGGGTTTCGAAAGTCCGTCGCCGTGCCATTTCAGCTTCTCACCCAAAATATCGTAGTAATTGATCTCCGGCAGGAACGCGATGGGGACGGAATCTTTTGAAGTCTTCATGATGATACTGCTTTCCGGCCTCGCTTTTGCCAGCGTCATGCCGTCCACCTGCACAACACCTGGTCCGGAAATCGCATCCAACCTCATTTCAATTGGCTCGGTTGAGTTGACCACCACGGATCGGTTGGTCAAGGCTTGGGGACAGATTGGCGTGATCGTCAGCACACTGCATTCAGGGCTGATGATTGGCCCCCCAGCGGCCAGGGAATAGGCGGTGGAACCGGTTGGCGTCGCAACAATCAAACCGTCGCAGCGATAATTGGTCAATCGCCGCGCGCCGATTCGGGCGGAGATGCTGATCAGATGGGGGTTGTCACCGCGGATGATGATTGCGTCGTTGAGCGCCCAGCCCAAGACGCGCCGCTTTGGATCTTCTATCACCAAATCGAGGGCAGTGCGCTGGCTAATGACGAATTCTGCGTTGAGCACCCGACGCATTTCCTGCCGAACGCGGTCGCCACGAATGGAAGTGATGAAGCCCAAGTAGCCGATGTTGATGCCCAGAATCGGAATCCCGGTGCCGCGAAACCGATGTGCCGCCTGCAACAAGGTTCCATCCCCGCCACAGGCGATGACGAGGTCAGCCTGCTTGTGCCGCAAGTCACCCAGCCGTCGGTAAAGATTGCGCTGGGGCGGCAGAGTTTCCACCCATTCCTGCTGCACCCGCTCGCGGTCTAACACCGCGATGAGGGCCTTGGCGGTCTGTTCGGAATGCAATTTTGAACGGTTGATGACAATGATGACCTTGCTGATTTTCATAGTGAAATTGCCTTTGGCGCCCAATCAGAGTTTTCAAACAAAGCAGACGTAGCCCGAATCGCTTCTCGCAATCGCTCCTCGTGTGAGCCCCGTAAAATCTTCCAAGGCACAGATTGGCCCGCGAGTGCCGCCTCAAACCAGCGATGCATCTCCTGGCGGATGTGCTCGCCGTCGCGCAGTCCGTCCTGCACAAATGGGATCTCATCGCCTGTGAGCAGATAGAGATCGCACTTGCCGTGACGGGCGATTTCTTCCACGACGGCGCAATGGTTACCCATGTAACGGCGATGCCATAGCACGGTGGCGAAAGCGTTGGTGTCGCAAATCAAAATCCGGTTCGCATGCCGCGCTGCTGCGTCTTCTCGGCGCGTTTGCTCATTGGCGATCATTGCGAATTCCTCCGTGTTCCATTCGGCTTCGTTTCTCGCCAGCTTCTCAACGGAATATTCGCGGCCGTATTCTTCAACCCAATTCGTTTGAAAAATTTCTGCCAGCGCGTGTGCCAGCGTAGTTGTTCCCGTGGACTCCGCACCGACGACGCAAACCCGCTTCGCAAACCAGCTCCGCACGGGGGGGGCGATAAAATCCCAGTTGGCATAGGGATCATTTCGGATTGCCGTGCCGGAAATTGGAACCCGTCCGCGAGCTTTGTCCACAGCAATATGTTTTGACCCCATTAGCTCTGAATAACGGTCGCCGTAATCCTCTGACGTAAACACTGCATCCGGCGCGCGACCAAGCCAGCGGAGAGTGTTTTCCGCCCAGACTAGCGAGTCGTTTTCATCGTAGCGGTCGTCGATTACCATGACTTGTGCCGTGGGGTGGATTTCCTGCAACCAACGGCCGCGAAGTTCACCGGGAATCGTGTCAGTCGGTTTGCCGCAGACAATGACCACCGATCGCTCGGAATGCGCGACCGCTTCATCAATGAGCAGCTTGTGGCCGCGATGGGGCGGATAGAATTTGCCAATGACAAGGCCCAGCCCAAATTTCATGGCACAGCTTGCCCTTTCTTCATGCTGCGGTTCCACTCGCGCACGCCGATGAGGCACATCACCAGAAACACGGCGTAGAGCACAGCGGTCAGCGGCAAATGCCGGTTCAGGTAAAGCGGGACATAAATGACATCGGCGGCGATCCAGAGAAACCAGTTTTCAAAACGCTTCCGGCACAGCAGGTATTGTGCGGCGAGGCTCAGCACCGTGGTGAGTGAATCCCAAAAAGGCGCCGCCCCGTTCACCGCCAGCAGAATCTCCCGGAATCCCCAGGTGCCGAGTGGAATCAGTGCTGCCATCATTAGCCATTCGACCCGGGTGGTTTTGCTGATCTTGAGCACCGTTCGCTTCTCACCTCCAAAAAGCCAGTTGAGCCAGCCATACAAACCCAGGCCGAGGTAAACGATTTGGAGGCTCATGTCGGCAAACAGCCGCCCATGCAGGAACAAAAAGAAAAAAACGATGTTGTTGGCAATGCCAATGAGCCAGTTCCACAGGTGCTCCCGCACGACCAGCCAAACGCAGATGCCGCCGGTCACAAAGCCCCAGGCCTCGGTGACGCTGATGGACCACCAAGCCCGATAGGACTGCAGTAAAAGCAGGAAGGAAGCTCCGGCCATGACCCAGACTTCAAGCGGCCGGAGGCCAAACCATCGCAAACCCAGCTGCGGAACAGTGTCCGTCGTCGGGCCGGAGGCTGCCACCGGGGTTGAATTCATGCGGGCAAAACTACCAGAGACTCTGCCCGACTCCATGTTTTTCAGATTCTCGCTTGACATAGTGTTCAGACTACACGATTAATAGAACGTGTAAAGAGAACACGAACCAATTTATGCCACACACCTACCAATATCCGAGAGCGGCGCTGACCGTGGACTGCGTGGTCTTCGGTTTCGACGAAGGTGAACTCAAAGTGCTGCTGATCCAGCGGGCGCTGGACCCCTTTAAAGGAAAGTGGGCCTTGCCGGGCGGCTTCGTGCATGTGGACGAGACGCTGGATGATGCCGCACGCCGCGAGCTGGCCGAGGAAACCGGTTTGGAGGACGTTTTTCTCGAACAGCTTTATACGTTCGGGACGGTAAAGCGCGATCCGCGCGAACGAGTGGTCAGCGTAGCCCACTTCGCGCTGGTGAAGCTTTCCGACTACAAAGCCAAGGCGGCGACGGATGCTGCCAAAGCAGCGTGGTTTCCGATTTCCGAGTTACCCAAGCTGGCGTTCGACCATGCCGAAATTGTGGCGGCGGCACTCGCCCGGTTGCAAGGCAAGGTTCGCTACCAGCCCATCGGCTTTGAACTGCTGCCACCGAAATTCACGCTGTCCGAACTCCAGCATCTTTACGAGGCGATCCTTGGCGCCGTATTGGACAAGCGGAACTTTCGCAAAAAAGTGTTGGGCTTTGGATTGCTGGTCCCGCTCAACGAGACCCAGATGGCCGGCCGGCATCGCCCGGCACAGTTGTTCCGCTTCGATGCGGACAAATACGAAAAGCTCAAGAAGCGCGGATTCAATTTTGAGTTGTGAAACATTTTGACTGACGGAGAAACCATTAAACGAAAGGCACGTTATGTTCGGCATTAAGTTCATCAAAGTTCAGCCCACCACCTACCTGCTGCAATATCGCGGCGGCAAAGTTGTCCGCGAAGGCCTGGGGCTCTCTTTCTTCTACTACGCGCCGACCACATCTTTGGTGGCGGTGCCGGTGGGCAGCGCCGACGTTCCGTTCATCTTTCAGGAAACGACGGCGGACTTTCAGACCGTGACCATTCAGGGCCAGGTGACCTATCGCGTGGGTGATCCCAAGCGGTTGGCGGCGCTGCTGAATTACACGCTGGCACCCAACGGTCAGACGTATGCGGCCGAAGATCCGAAGAAACTTCCGGAGCGCGTTATCCACGTGGTCAATGTTCTCGCACGCGGTGAGTTGCAAAAACTGCAACTCCGCGCGGCGGTCCGTGCCTCGGACGAATTCGTCAACGCGGTTAAAATCCGCCTGACGGCGGCGGAGGAAATCACGTCCCTCGGATTGGAAGTGCTCGGACTCTCGATCCTAGCCATCAAGCCAACGCCGGAAACAGTCCGGGCTTTGGAGGCTGAAACTCGTGAGAAAATGTTCCGCGAGGCCGATGAAGCCATCTATGCCCGCCGCAATTCTGCGGTGGAGCAGGAGCGTGCGATCAAAGAGAACGAACTGAACACTGAAATCGCCGTCGAGAACAAGAAGCGCCAGATCCGCGAGACGCAGATGGATGCGGAGCGGGCGGTGCAGGAGAAGAAGCATCTCGTCGAGAAGGAAGCCCTCGCGGCTGACATCAACATGGAGGGCGAGCGCAAGAAACTGGTGGCGCTCGCCGCAGAGAATGAACGGGCCGAAGCCGATGCCCGCGCCTATGGCGTTGAGACGACCATGAAGGCTTTGGGCACGGCGGATCCGAAGATCCTGCAAGCATTGGCGAGCACCAGCATGAAGCCGGAGCAACTGATTGCCTTCGCGTTCCAAGAACTGGCTGGCAAGGCTGAGAAGATCGGGCAGCTCAACATCAGCCCCGACTTGCTGCGTGAATTGATGGCTCCACAACCCGCGAGAAAATGAACCGTCAGACCGACAAAAAGATCGTCCTCGTGACGCGCCCGACGCGCTTGGCTGAACTGGTGATCCGGTTCAACACTGTCAGCCAAGCCAAGTTCTATGTCGAGCATCAGGGGGCGGACTTCTCGGATTACCTCCGGGAGGATGAGACCTACCATCGCGCCTTGACGGAGGCTGAGACGGCGCTTGGCGAGATTGGCCTGGTCCAGACCGTGGACCGAAGCTTCCTGCCGAACTTCGTGTTCGCGCCGGAGGACACGGTGGTCACGCTGGGTCAGGATGGACTGGTCGCCAACACGCTGAAGTATCTGGATGGCCAGCCCGTGGTCGGTGTGAATCCCGACCCCGAACGATGGGACGGTCGCCTGTTGCCGTTCCGCGTTCGGGATCTGGCGAAGCTGATGCCCGAAGTGGTGTTGCGGAAGAGAACCACGCGGTCGGTCACCATGGCCAAGGCGACGCTGAACAATGGCCAGACCTTGTATGGCGTGAATGACCTGTTCATCGGGCCCAAGACCCATACATCGGCCAGATATTTCATTCGGCACGGAAAGGCGAGCGAAACACATTCATCCAGCGGCGTGATTGTCTCCACAGGCATGGGAGCCACCGGCTGGCTGAAAAGCCTGCTGACCGGTGCGGGTGCTGTCGCGATTGCCGTTGGCAATCAAGGCAAGACCGACCCCAAGCAAGCCGGCTGCTATGAGCAGGCAGTGGCCGGGTTCAATTGGGAATCGCAGTTCTTGTATTTCACGGTGCGGGAACCGTTCCCGACCCGGACGACTGGCACTTCGCTTGTTTTCGGGCGCGTCACGAGTGATACCCCGCTGATTTTGGAATCCCAGATGGCCGAGAACGGCGTGATATTTAGTGACGGCATTGAAAAGGACTTTCTGGAATTTAATTCCGGGACGCAGGCCGTGATCGGCATTGCGGAAAAGAAGGGCGTGTTGGTGGAATAGCTAAATTTTTTATGAAGAAGAGCACAAGAATAGAGTGGGCCAAAGAAACCCTCGCGATATGCGAGGCGGGGTTTTATCTCGCGCCCAGCGGCAAGCGCATTGAGATCGCGGCGGCAACTAAAAATGCTATTTCGGGGACGATTTTGTATTCACCCGAAAATTGTCCGCAACCAAAGGACTGCCAGTCTGCCGTGGCAACGGTCATTGAAGTGGTCAACGAAACCGCCTGCGAAGCCATCGCCCGGCTTCAGGAGCATGGGAGACATGTCGGTTGCCTGAATTTTGCTTCGGCCAAAAATGCGGGCGGCGGATTTTTGACCGGGGCGCAGGCGCAGGAAGAGGCTCTGGCCCGTTCCTCCGCTCTGTATCCGTGCCTGTTGCAAGCTCCGCAATACTATGAGCGCAACCGCGCACAGCGTTCCACGATTTACCTCGACCTGCTCATCTATTCCCCGTTCGTTCCGTTCTTCCGGAACGATGAGGGCATGCTGCTTGAACAACCCGTTCTGGCCTCAGTGATCACGGCGCCAGCTCCCAATGCTGGGGCGGTCATGCAAAATGAACCGCAAAACGCCGGGGCCATCGAGCCCGCGCTTCGGCGGCGAGCGGAATTGGTTTTGACCATCGCACAAGCACACGGTATCGAGCGATTGGTTCTTGGCGCTTGGGGATGCGGAGTTTTTCGAAACGATCCCAAGTTGGTTGCGACTGTATTTGCGGATCTGCTGAGACCAAATGGGAAATTTGCCGGAGCATTCTCGCAAATTGTCTTCGCCGTTTTTGATCGGTCCGAAGGCGCAACAACCTATCAGGCGTTCACTGACCAGTTCAAAGGAGGCGCGTTGTGAAACTCCCGATCTTTAACGAATTGGATGGGGCGAAGAACATTCTCATTGCTGGTGCAGGCGGTGGCTTTGATGTATTTTGCGGGCTGCCGCTCTATTTCGCGCTAAAGCGCGCAGGCAAAACTGTTCATCTGGCTAACTTGTCTTCGGGAGCGCTCGGATTTTGTGACGGGGAGAATCCCACTCCCGCGCTCTGGCGCGTAACGGCACAGACATCTGCCACGAAGTATTTCCCGGAAATGCATTTGTCGGCGTGGCTCACCGAGCGCTACGGCGAGACGCCGATCTTTGCTATCGCACCTAGTGGAGCCCGCCCAGTGAGCGAGGCCTACGAGTGGCTTGCTCGCACCCTCCAACCCGATGCGATCGTGCTTGTGGACGGCGGGACGGACAGCCTGATGCGCGGAGACGAGGCCGGATTAGCGACACCGGAAGGCGATGCTGTGAGTCTGCTTGCGGTTCAAGCGCTGACGGGAATTCCTAAAAAGTTGCTGGTGTGTCTCGGATTCGGGGTGGACACGCACCACGGCGTTTGTCACGCCCACTTTCTTGAAAACGTGGCGGCACTGTCGCGTGATGATGCTTATCTCGGTGCTTGGAGCTTGCTCCACAACTCCGAGGAATTTCAGTTTTACCGAGACGCATGTGAGTTTGCTTTCGCCCGGTTACCGCAGCAACCGAGCATTGTGAACACCAGCATCATCGCCGCTGTGACCGGTAGCTTCGGCGACATTCACACCACTAAACGAACCGAAGGTTCGAAACTGTTCATTAATCCTTTGATGGCTCTTTGTTGGGGCTTTCAGTTGGAAGGCGTGGTTCGTCGAAATCTCTACCTCGACCATATTCGCAACACCGACACAGCTGAGCAAGTGGCCCTAGCGATTGAGAAATTCAGGGATTCGCTCCCCAGCACCAGACCGTGGACCACCATCCCTTGTTGAACATGACCACGCCCCAAACCATCCTTATGCTCGAAGACAACGACGAGCGCATCGCCGGTTTTCAAAAAGCCATGGCCGGAATCGGCGGCGGCTTTGATTTGAAAATCTGGCGCGACGCCCACTCGATGATCGCCGAATGCGCCGAATTTTTCTCAAGCACCGCGTTGATTTGTCTGGATCACGATCTGAATCCGCAACCCGGTGTCACGACCGACCCCGGCACTGGTCTTGATGTCGCCAAATTCCTGGCTGATTTCCTGCCAGTTTGTCAGGTGCTGATTCATTCCACGAACGTTGACCGCGTATATTCCATGCACAACGAACTACGGTTCGCCGGTTGGATGGTGGATCGGGTTGGGCCGCTGGGGACGGACTGGATTGAGACAACTTGGTTGCGGCGGATGAAGGAATTGTTGTCGGCACCCGAGAATACTTGGGCGGCAAGGCTGCCCGCTGATCATAACGAACGTGTGGTGCGGATGAGGTTGTCGCTGGATGGGCTTGGTCTGGGCGATGCTCTGGGTGAAATGCTCGCCTACCGGTCAGAGAACGCACATAGACGACTGGTCGAAAACGAGCTGCCGGCAGGCCCATGGTTTCATACGGATGACACCGAGATGGCTATTTCCATCGTGGCGGTGCTCAAATCACACGGCGAGCTCAATCAGGATGCGCTGGCCCGGCGTTTTGCTCGACGTTTCGAGCGCGATCCGGATCGTGGTTATGGGCGCATGACCAGGATACAGCTACGGGAGATCAATGCCGGGGCGAAATGGCAAGAGATGTCAGCAAATGCGTTTGGTGGGCAGGGTTCGATGGGAAACGGTGGTGCGATGCGAGTCGCACCGCTCGGTGCATATTTCGCTGATGACATTGCATGCTGCGCTGATGCCGCTCGGGATTCGGCGCTGGTCACGCATACACATCCCGAAGGGGTGGCCGGCACCATGGCTGTCGCTGTGGCTGCTTCGATGGCGTGGCGATTACGGGATGCACAGCAAGTAGACTATGCGCAGCAGTTCTTTGCTGAAATTCTGCGACTCACGCCTGAAAGCAAGGTGCGGCGGGGACTTTTGCTGGCCAGCCAGACGCCCGCGGAAATTCCGATTCAAGAGATTGCAAAGTCGCTGGGCAACGGCTCATTGGTGACCGCGCCAGACACCGTTCCATTCTGCATCTGGATGGCGGCTCATCACCCGCGCCATTTCGTGGACGCCATCGGCAAAACCATAAGCGTCGGGGGCGACTGCGATACCAACGCCGCCATTGTCGGCGGAATTGTCTCATTGAGTGCGGGACGGGCGAGTATTCCCAATGAATGGTTGCAGGCGAGAGAAGAAATTCAGGTTTTATGAACGCATCTTTACAAACGGCCGCAGGCAATCCTGAAAATCAAGATCGTGGACTTATTCTCAATGATGGTCCGCGAATTATCCTGTGCGTCGCCGACGGTGCCGGTGGGCGCAGCGGTGGGACGGAGGCGGCAGCCTTGGCCGTAAAGTTGATTTGCCAGGGCGCTTACCTTTTGGGAGAAGCCGACGCATGTGTTGAATCCTTGCGCAAGATGGACGAAGTGATCGCGAAGGATCCAATTGCTGGTGAAACCACTTGCGTGCTCGCCATCGTCACCCCGGACGAAATCTTCGGAGCCAGTGTCGGCGATTCCGGCGGGTGGTGGATTCCTGAAAGCGGAATTCACGTCAACCTCACCGAAGCCCAGCAGCGCAAGCCGTTCATTGGCTCTGGCAGTGCGTTGCCAGTTTCATTTCGGCACAAGAATCAGCCCGGCAATCTTCTGCTCGCAACCGATGGATTGCTCAAATACACCTCGGCGGATCGAATTGTCGGGATTTGCCGCGAACAGCCGGTTGAAGTCGCCGCCAGACAATTGATTGAACTGGTGCGCTATCCATCCGGCGGATTGCCCGATGATGTGACGCTCATCCTGACCAAACTTTGAAAGACATTTTTATGACCGAAAAAGAAACGAAACATGCCAGCAAGTTTTTAAGCCTGGTTCTCCGGCACGAGCCGGAACGCATCGGATTGAAGCTTGGCGACGCCGGCTGGGTGGGTGTGACCGAACTATTGGATGCCGTGAACCGCCACGCGGTCGCGCTGACGTTCGAGCAGTTGAAGCATGTCGTTGCCACGAGCGACAAGAAGCGCTTTGCGTTCAGCGCTGACAGCACCCAGATTCGCGCGAACCAGGGGCATTCGGTCGAAGTGGATTTGCAGTATCCGCCCGAGACGCCGCCAGAAATCTTGTATCACGGCACCGCCACACGCTTTCTCGACGGCATCCGTCAGGATGGTTTGCAGAAAATGGAACGGCATGACGTGCATCTGTCAACGGAAACAAAAGTCACGGTGCAGGTCGGCAGTCGTCACGGCAAGCCAGCATTGCTGACCATTCGGGCCGGCGAAATGCACCGAGCCGGTCACGTGTTCCGCCGCTCGGCCAATGGAGTCTGGCTGGTGAATCATGTGCCGCCGCAGTTCATTGAATTCCCAGCGGCTTGAAACAGAAGGATTCGCAAGGGACCTGAGGGAGACGAATATATGTCCGAAAGCTTGAACAAAAACCTAGCTATGCGTTGGAAAAACATACGCTGTTTTGCGGCGATAATTCGCAGCGAACCAGCCGTTCGCACCGCATTTGACGGTCAGGGCATCTTGGCTTGGTGGTGGTTCCTTGTGTTGCGACTTCACGGCAAGCCAGTTCAAACCTCATTTCCATCTGAGCATCGGGGTCATTGCGTGGCCGATGGATTTCGTTTCTATGGCTGGCTGTATCGCGGACTTGCAATCATCCTGGGCCTGACCGCAGCTTATTGCTGGGTTGGTAATCTGGCTGCGTCTTTTTGGATTTTAGGATTGATCGCCAGCAGTTGCTATTTGTGGATTACCGCCGGATTAGCATTTACCGGGGCCACTCGATTCGACCGGTCGGCCGGCGAACAGATTTGGCATCTCGTTGCCTTCCTGTTCTTCGTCTCGATCTTTTTGGCCTGTGCGCTGATTTCCATTAGCCTGGAAATGCAGATCGCTGGCTGGCTTTCCGATGCTTTGAATTTCACCGTCACGCTTGGTGCACTGTCGCTTGGAGTTGGCTCATACGTAGTCGAACTCGCGGCTTTGGTTGCGCGCGAGCCATCGCAGAAAGGGAGAATCACCTGATGGATATTGCCACCCATGCTGGGATTGGATTGATCGCCGCCGCCCCTGTTCTGAATTCACAGCCGGAGTTAGCGCTTGGCCTGGTGGCCGGTTCCGTGTTGCCAGACTTGGATGCCATCAGCCGGGTCTTCGGGAAGCGAGCATTCGTGTGCGCGCACCAGACATGGAGTCATGCCCTAACGGTTCAAGCGGCCACCAGTGCACTGACCGGAGGTATAATGTGTGCCGCCGGACTGAATGGCTGGCAATTCGGCGGAGGTTTGTTTGCTGCCCTCGCTTTTCACACGCTGTTGGATCTCAGCAATACGTTGGGTGTAACCTTGCTTGCCCCGTTCACCAAAAAACGATTCTGCCTCGAATGGGTTTTCTTTATTGATGCCTTTGTGCTGTTACTCACCACGGTGGCCACCGTCTTTACAATCTGGCTGTATGTCCGCTCCGAAACCATGCCGGCTGTCCCCGCGATAGTTTTCTTCGGCACGCTGACAGCTTACGTTGGTGGCAAGGGCTGGCTTCGAAAACGCGCCGGGACGATGGCTCCCGAAGCGGTCACACTGATGCCATCCGCGCTGTGGCCGTGGCGATTCTTTGGCGTGGTAAAGGCTGGTGAACGCGTCAGCCGATTTCAATTGAACGTCCTCAACGGAGTTCGGGAGTCATTGACGCAACAGGAGGTGCTTGATGATCGCTATGCTGGGCTGTTGGGCAGCGTGCCTGAGTTCAGAGTGATGCGTGAGCTATCGCCCGCATATCATGTCGTGAGTGCTGAACCGGCGGGTAGCGGCGAGGTGGTTGTCTGTCGAGATCTGCGCACCCGCAATTTCAAAACCACCTTCGGCGACTTGGAAATTTTACTGGATGCCAACCGACACATTCTTCAAACCAGGTTTCATGTGTAAAGCTCAACCTAGAAAACGCACATGGGGATTCCGCTTAACGCCGCAAGACATGCTGGCGATTGGTGCGTTTACGACGGCAGCCGTCGTTTTATGGCGCTGGGAGAATCCGCTATGGTGGATGCTCGCCATTGCCGCCAGCCATTTCTTCCTGTTTTGCAATGTATTCCGGATTGTTCGCCGGCGCGAACTGATCTGGGCGGTGCTGTTCATCCTCAACATTGGTGCCTGGCTGTGGTTCGAGCAACTCATGTGGGCGCATGTCTTGGGCTGCCAGTTGCCGATCGCTATTTTCCTGATCATTGCCGATATAAAGGCACCGGGTTATCACGGCATATTTGCCAATCGGCTGAATCCGCAACTGGGCGATTATTTGGAAGGACGAATCCAATTATGAAAGCACTGATCCTAGTAGATATACAAACAGACTTCCTGCCCGGTGGCACCCTGGCGGTGCCCGACGGAGATGCGATCATCCCCGTCGTAAATGCGCTGCAAGCGAAGTTTCCATTGGTGGTCGCGACGCAGGATTGGCATCCAGCCAATCATGGCAGTTTTGCCGTGAATCATGCGGGCAAGAACGTGTTCGAGCAAATCGTGCTGAAAGGTCTGCCACAGACGCTCTGGCCAGCGCATTGCGCGCAGGGAACACCCGGCGCGGAGCTGGCGACCGGGTTGCAACAGGAGCGCATCGCCAAGATCTTTCCAAAGGGCACCGATGCCGGGATCGACAGCTACAGCGGTCTCTTCGATAACGGTCATCGGAAGAGCACAGGGTTGGGCGAATGGCTCAAAGAGAAGGGCGTCACAGAGGTTTTTGTGTGCGGCCTGGCCACGGATTATTGCGTGAAGTTCACGGCGCTGGATGCTGCTCAATTGGGTTTTACAACTCATTTCATTGAGGACGCCAGCCGGGGTGTGAATCTTCAGCCCGATGATGTGAAGAACGCCGTGGCGGAGATGAACCGCGCCGGAATCACCACCGTGCAAAGCGCCGACCTTTTGACAAGATTATGAATCAGCTCAATATAACAACGCTCCATACCAGCAAGTTTCTCGCGCTGATAAAAGAGGGCCATTGGGAATATGTGGACCGGGTCAATGCCACGGGTGCGGCGCTTATCGCTGCGGTGACGCCTGAAAACAAACTTTTGTTGGTGGAGCAATACCGCATCCCGGTCCACGCGCGCACCATCGAACTTCCCGCGGGAATCATCGGTGATGAGCCGGGTGGTGCGAACGAATCCACCGCAGAAGCCGCCCGGCGAGAACTGTTGGAGGAAACGGGCTATGCTGCCGGCCGCATTGAAGCGGTGACAACGGGGCCGGCGTGCAGCGGGATCACCTCGGAGCGCGTAACGCTCCTTCGCGCGCTGGATTTGCGGAGGGTCGGCGCCGGCGGCGGCGTGGCGCATGAGGACATCACCGTCCATGAAGTTCCGCTGGCGGAGATTGTGCCGTGGCTGGAAGTGAAGGCAAAAACCGGGGTCTTGATCGATCCTAAGGTTTACGCAGGGCTGTTCTTTATTACACAAAGTGAATGAACACGACCGTAGTTTTTTCACAACGAGACAGAATTCTCGGCGGTTTGTGGGGCTCTCTTGTGGGTGATGCACTGGGCGTGCCTGTGGAATTTAAAGATCGCGCAACAGTGCAGGCTGATCCAGTCCGTGAGATGCGCGGATTTGGTTCACACCGGCAACCGGCAGGCACTTGGTCCGACGACTCCTCTCTGCTGTTATGTTCGGCCGAAAGCTTGATCCACCATGAATTTAATACCGAGGACATGGGGAAACGCTTCGTCCGCTGGCATCAGGAAGAAATTTGGACCCCACATGGCAAGGTGTTTGATGTGGGCGTGTCCACGGCACGTGCACTTGGCCGAATCGCAAGTGGGATGCGCGCGGAAGTCGCCGGCGGTGACGATCAATTCAGTAACGGCAATGGTTCACTCATGCGCATCCTTCCGGTTGCATTGCGTTTCGCACACCTCCCGCCCAAACCGGCACTGGAAAAAATTCATCGAGCCTCGGCTCTGACGCATCGGCATCCAAGATCTCAGATGGCTTGTGGATTTTTCACACTGCTGGTCCGCGAATTGATCAACGGCAAAATTATTCCCGACGCCTACCAACAAACGATCATCGCATTCCGTGCGTTTTATGAATCCGAGGCGTGGTGGTCCGCAGAGTGGGATTATTTTCAGATGCTTCTTGCCGGTGATTTAGCCCGCCGCCCAGAATCCGACATTGATTCAAGTGGATATGTGATTCACACCTTGGCCGCCAGCCTGTGGTGCCTCCTGACGACGGAGAATTATCGCGACTGTGTTTTGAAAGCCGTGAATCTCGGCGGAGATACGGATACCACGGGCTGTGTCGCCGGCGGTCTGGCGGGAGTTGTCTATGGATTGACATCCATTCCTGCTGATTGGATTCAACAACTCGCCCGCAAAGGCGATGTGGATTGTTTGTTCCATGACTTTGCCGACCTGTGCGAATCGACTATAGGGACAAAATAATGTGATGGCCGCGTCCTCCCCAAACTATGATTTGCGGGACCGCTTCGCCGGGCTGTTGCTTGGCACGGCGGTGGGGGATACATTGGGATTGCCGGCCGAAGGAATGTCCCGCGGCCGGATCCTGCGGATGTGGAAGGGCGAGTGGAGGCATCGCTTTCTATTTAATCGTGGCATGGTCAGCGACGACACTGAACACACTCTGTTCGTTGCCCAAGCACTCCTCACTCATCCGGATGACGTCGCCTCTTTCCAGCGTTGCCTCGCTTGGAAACTCCGCCTCTGGCTGCTCGGTCTACCGGCGGGCATTGGCCTAGCGACGTTAAGAGCGATCCTACGATTATGGATGGGCTTTCCACCTATTCGAAGCGGCGTGTGGTCTGCGGGGAACGGCCCGGCAATCGGCATTCGATCTGCAAAATCATCATTAGCGGGCCGCAGGTGCACCGTTATGGTCGGCGACGTTCGGGTGATACCATTCGTATCGGTTGCCCGTGCCTGTAGCGCGTGATTACCCAATGGTGGATTAATCCAACGGAGCGTCTGGGGTGCCGAGGTGGCAGTGCCAATGATGTTTCCGTCGGCGAGAAACTCCATGGTCGTAAAAGTGCCGTCCCAGATTGTATTGGTGGCGGCTAAAATGATTTCGGAAGGCGCGTGAAATACTGTCTCGTTGGTGGGCGAGGTCAACTGAATCGACGAAAACAGAAGATTCAATTTCACTGCCCCATAGATGTCCGGATACCAGTGATCAAAGGCTATTTGGTATGTTACACCCGCGTCGCAATTAAATGCTACCGGTGCGAATGTCGCGTTTCCACCGGCAACGCTGGTCAGACTGGCAACGCTGGTGCCGGTATAAACTGCGATCAAGGTTGTGACTGAACTGCCAAACGCATCCAGTGTGACTTGTCCGGAAGTTGGAGCCGTCCATGACCACCAAATAGAATGCCCACCGGGATAACCGTCATGATCGGGTTCCCCTGGTTCGCGAGTCGCCCCGGAAGTGTTGCCTGAAACGTGTATTGACGTGCCGCTGATGGCGCTGCGGTTCGCAAAATTGTCATTACTGGGCAAACCCACGAACGACAGGTTAAGGCTGAAAATTCCGGCTGGGCCTCCTCCTGCCGACAATGCGCCATCAATGGCGATCTGCAACGGAATACCCGGCTGAACCGGGAAACTGCCGGAAGAACGAATATTCCACGGCCAAGCATAACTGTCGGCTACCTCAGAAAGGGCACTCAAATTGGATCCGGTGTAAACCGCCCATGTCGGGCTGAACCCGTCACCAGTGACAGTGATGGTCAAGGTTCCCGCTGCGGAAGCCGTCCAAGTGTACCAGATTGAATTGCTGCCTTGAAAACCGCCATGCGCGGGTTCCGAGACTTCGCGAGTCGCGCCAGCCGTCGAAGCGATCAGGCTGACATTGGTTCCATTCAAGGTGGGCCGGCTCGCAAAATTATCATTTGCTGGAATGCCGGCAGCTAAGGTCAATTGAATTTGACCGACTTGCCCGCCGTTGTTCGCATCAACCAATATTTGATAGGTGGTTCCAGCGGCGGCAATAAATTGCAAATCAGACAAGCCACTGGTCAGGAGAACGAGATTGGTGAGGATCGTTCCCTTATAGACCGCCAGTAGCGGACTGAAGCTGCTTCCACTCGTGCCTAAACAAACAGGTCCGGACACTGGCGCGGTCCATCTCCACCAAACCGTTCGTCCATTGGACGCGGGTTCGCCGCTTTCGATCGAAGCAGTAGTGTTTGAACTTACGCTGACCGCCACCAAACCAGTCAAAAGAATACTGTTTGTGAAATCATCATTCGGTGGGGACGCAACGAAAGAAAATGCCAGCGAAACGTTGCCACGAGGATGCGTATATGTGCCCGTCATTTCAACTTGATAAACCTGTCCTTGCTCCACATGAAGTTGACCACTTGTGTCTGTTCCGTAGAACCACGACGGGCCAATCCCTGCGACCGAGTTGAGGTTTGAAATCGAATTACCCGTGAAGAACGAGAATACCGGACCAAGGGTATCTCCCGAGGCAGTCACATAAAGGCTCCCCGTTCCGGGAGCGGTCCAGGTCCACCAAACTGACGCGCCCCCGCCGTCCCCCGGTTCGCTGGTCGCTCCAATGTTGGACCCAGTGGCCGACACGGAGGAGCCTGACAAAGTTATCCTGTTGGCAAAATCATCGTTGGCCGGTGCCGGCGTCTGAGTAATACCCAGCCCAAATGATCCGTATCCATTTGGAATCATTTGGCTAAACCCATTCACCTCGATGTAATAAGTAACGCCCTTGTGAGCCACAAAACTGATGGGGTAAAAATCATAAATGCTCTCACCCAAAGCGACGAGATTGCTCACAGAACTACCCAAATAAACTCCAAGCGGGTGCCCGCCAAAATAATCCTCTTGCACTCCGACTACCGCCTCGCCAGAGGCCG
Source organism: uncultured Verrucomicrobia subdivision 3 bacterium (assembly GCA_903850425.1). Lineage (GTDB taxonomy): Bacteria > Verrucomicrobiota > Verrucomicrobiia > Limisphaerales > UBA11358 > UBA11358. Next base: position 27,355 of record CAINLR010000021.1, read on the forward strand.
GGGCAGTCCAAGCATACCAAACAGAAGCATCCGCAGAAGGATCGCCACCCGTCGGTTCCCCCAACTCTTTTCCCGATCCGAGATTGGTGCCATTCGTCGAAACGATTAAGCCTTGGAGCACGAGGGCGTTGGTAAAATCATCATTGCCCGGGCGGACCCGGATATTCACCGGCTCGCTGCTGCGGGTGATTCCGCGACGATCGGTGATCTGAGCAGTCAAAGGATACGACCCCAGGCCGGCGTTGGTCCAAATGATGGCAGGATGCGGCATCCTTGGCGCTGAACCGAGGAATTGGTCGCCGGCATAAAAATCCACGAAGGTGCCATTTCCGTCCAAAGGTGTGGTGCTCGCCGCCATCTTAATGGGGTCGCCCACGTAGAATTTCGCTCCAGCCGTGGGTTGGGTCAGACGAATCGTGGACAACATCAGGTTCAACGTAAACGATCCCTCCCAGCTGGATGTTCCGTCAACTGCGATGTAATAAGTGGTTTCTTTTATCGTTTCAAAGCCGACGGTCCCTGCCGCCATGCTCGCGTGTTCAATGAGATTAGATACGGTTTGACCGGTATAAACCGCTACCACAGGTGGAGCCGAATTGGAGGCAAAACTCAAAACCGCATAACCCGTGGCGGGGGCGACCCACTTCCACCAGACGGAATGGCCATCACCCACTCCGGCGTGCTGCGGCTCACCCGGCTGCGCCGTTGCAGCGAGATTATTTCCTGGGATTGTCGGGTTTGAACCAAAAACCCATTCAGAGTTCTTAAAATCATCATTGGTCGGCCTGGGAACAAAATTCAAATTCAGATTCAAAAATCCTGACTGGCCGTTGGCTCCGTCCACCGATATCTGCAATTTGGTTCCTGCTGCCACGTCGAGCGTCACTCCATTGTTGATGGTCTGCGCAATCGCCGTAAGGTTAGAAAGGCTCAGCCCGCCATACACCCCCAGCAGATAGAGAAAACTGCTGGATGGTTGAATCGTAACCCGCCCCCTAGTCGGAGCGGTCCACGTCCACCAAACCGTCTGTAAACTCGGCGTCCACCCAATGACATTTGGCGCAAGGTCAATTGGCTCGCCTGGTTGAAAAGTCGCCGAGAACGTGTCCACGGTCGCACTCCCGCCACGCCCCGGAATCGCGGCCCGGTGTTGAAAATCATCGTTGGACGGTTTAGGCAAGAAATCCAAGTTCAAGGTGAACGGCCCAAGTTCGGTGCCGAACTGGGCTACTACAATGTGATAGGTCGTTCCCGCATGAACCTCAAAATAAAAATATGCCGTTTCCCAGCCGTCAAACGGGAGATCATGCCCCAAGACGGTCAGGTTTGTGAAAGAATTCCCAGTGAACGCTCCAAAGTAAGTTCCCCAAGGCCAATTCGGCATTGCCAGATAAACGCGGCCATCAACCGGAGCTTTCCAAGAATACCAAATCGAAGGGCCACCCCCATTCCAATCCGTTTCCCCCGGTTGTAATGTCGCTCCAGAAGTGCTGCCCAAGATGCTTACATGCGTGCCCACCAACTTTGTTGCCGCCGAGAAGTTGTCATTAGCGGGCAAGACACTGATCTTTACTTGAGATGACGTGGCCGTCATGCCTCGTGAGTCGGTAGCCACAGCAAATATATAGTGGCTTCCTGGCAGCGGATTTTGCCAAATCGCCCTAAAGCCTCGCTCGGTGGAGGAGGCAACCAAGTTTGCCCCATCGTAATAATCCACTTTACGGATGGTGCCGCGAGGCGCCATAGCAGTCGCGGCAAGATGGATCGTGCTGTCTGATTTGAAAGCGGCCCCTTCGGTTGGTGCAAGGATGGATACGAAGATCGAAGGGTTCGTTGGGTTGGGCGCAATGGTCAATCTACTGCTCACCATATTCGGCATAACAGATTCCACGCTGCACGACGAACTTACTCTGGCCGGCGTGCTCGGGGGCGGCAGCGCCTTTCAGGGGACGATCGCAAATAACCACATCCGGTTCTCCATCTACATCACTGCCTCGTGATCCAGCCCTTCGCCCCATTGATGATATTTCACCGGCTCGGCGCGCGGTGGCGGCGGCGCATTGAGCAACGCCTTGGCGAACTCCTTGCGCAAGTCGTCCACCAGAAACGCCGAAGGGTTTGCGACAATAGCCTTAACTTCCTCATGCAACCGCGACTTGTCGCCGCCGCTGAGGATAAACTTGGCCACAAAATCCGTTGCGCGCCGCGTGGCTTCACCCAATGGCACGCCGAGACGAAGAAAGTCTTTCGTGTTCATTCTAATTTTAATTTTAGGTTTGTTAAAGAGAGAGCGCGAGCCCGGTAATGAACCCGCGCCCTCCCTTTGATTTATTCGTTGAGAAACAACTTCCACTCCGCGACGCCGTGGGCATTGCGGATCATGGCCGACACCGGCAGTTCCTTCGGTGCGCGCGGAACGCTGAGCAGCTTAAGGCCAGCCTCGTGCGGGAGACGGTCGGCCTTGCGCTGGTTCACTTCCCTCGCGGACCAAACCAGGTTTTCCCACGTGTCCGCACCACCACGTGAGCGGGGCACGACGTGGTCGAGGTTGCCCTCGTCCGGGCGCAGCAACACGCCAGTGTATTGGCAGCGATTGCCGTCGCGCTCGCGGATGGTGCGGGCGCAGAGCTTCGGGCGCTTCTTCGGCACGCGCGCGTAGTTCACCGCGACGATGACCGTCGGCACACGAATGGCACCATGCACGGTGCGCACGGCGTTGTCGCCGTCGCGAACCGGCAGCGTGATCCACTCAGCCCAGGCCACGGGTCGAATGTGGCTCTCACCTTCGATCTCCAGTGCCGTGGCCGCGTTCGTGGCCATCTGGCAGAACGCATCCGCCGGCGTGCGAATGTTGATCGCCTGCCAGTTCGGGTTCAGCACCAGCACAATCGTCTTGTTCAATATGTCGCTCATAAAAACTGCACACACCAACTGCTTACGCAGTAAGGTGTTTGTTCTTTATTGAAACGACGGCAACGAAGAGTCAGCGGTAATGCCACCAAACCCAGACTTCAGCGGCGAACGGAATCAGGGGAGCGCATACTTGAACTTGAACGTCCACTTCGCCGTTTTGTGCCGGAATACAATCATCCCGAATAATCCGCCAATCCAGCCTCCAAGCGCACCCAGCAGCGCGAGCGTGAATTCAGAAACACGTTGCCCGGAGCGTCCCGCGCGCCATTTGTCGAACCCGAATGTGAGAAATGTCACCGCACTAAACGCGGCGAACCAGATGGCGGCAAATGAATCTGAGACTTTCAAACGCGGTTGTTTTAACATTCCCCTCACAGATTGGCGTGCAAATTCGCCGATGCTAGATGGCTGCCTCGCCGGGAATCGCACCCAGACTGCCGGTGTCAGAGACCGGCGCACTGCTGATTATGCAACGAGGCAATGGTCGCCCGGGAAGGTTCTGCCCCCTCGACTTCTGGGTGTAGGCCAGACGTGATGCTATTTCACCACCGAGCGGTCGAAGCTCGACCTGCAAAAATTGGTTGCCTCGCCTGGATTTGCACCAGGTCCGTCGGGGTCAAAACCCGGTATGCTGCGGTTACACCACGAGGCAATGAATTGGCTCGCCGAGCCGAAGCTCTGCGCGGAGGCTGGTGGCCCGCCAGGGTAACGCGCCCTGTTCTGCGGATTAAAAGTCCGCTGCATCACTTTAATGCTTGCAGGCCAAATTGGTGCTCGTGGTCAGATTCGCACTGACACTGGCGACGCTCTCGACGTCGTGCCTCTGCTAGTTGGGCTACACGAGCAAACACCTCCGGCCGGTCTCGATTACCGGCTTGGCCCCCGCAATGCGGGGCCGTTCGAGCGACGCGCGCTCGGAGGTGCAAAATGTAAAATGGTCGGCGTGCCGGGTAACGCTCCCGGGCCCGGCACTCACCTAGTGCGATGCGGGTTATAAAGCCGCCGGTTCGCTTTGAACTACACGCCGGACGGTGACCGTCGGCAAAATTGGCGGAATGCCGTGGACTCGCACCACTTGCCCGCAGGCACGCACTCGTTAGCACCGAGGCCCGGCTCGCTCGTCCGGTTGACATTCCAAAATTGTAGCGGCGGTCTATGACCGCCGGAATGAATTGGTCAGACGGTCATAGACCGCCGCTACAGGAAATGGACCGCGTGGCAGGACTTGCACCTGCAACCTTTCCGTCTTGAGCGGAACGTCTCTTCTGATTGGACTACACGCGGCTGGTGCCCACGGTCGGACTCGCACCGACACTGTGCGCGTTTTAAGTGCGCCGTCTCTGCGTTGGACTACGTGGGCAAAATGGTGCCGCGTGAGGGATTTCCACCCCCAACCTCTCCGGTCTGAGCGGAGCGCCTTGGGGCTGCTTCGATTTGACGGACGGTAAATTGGGTAGACAATCAAATGATTAAAACCAATAACCAGAACACCGTTAAGACCCGCCAGAAGTTTGACCAAACCTTTAAGCGTGAAGCTGTCAACCA
>CAINLR010000022.1 GCA_903850425.1 uncultured Verrucomicrobia subdivision 3 bacterium
CAAGGCGGAAGGGGACATAGAAACCTACAACGGTCTGCTCGCGCAGGCGGATGAGCTGGGCAACGTGATCGCCCAGGATGAAACGGACCTCCACGAAGCCTCGGCGCGGGCGTTGCTCGGCGCGCAGGCGCAGTTCGGGCGGGATAGCAGCGCGGTGGAGGAGCTCGGCGGCACGCGCACGAGTGAACGGGCCAAGCCCAAAGCGAAAGTCAAAGCGCCCAAATAACGGACGGGTGGGCGGGCGGAAGCGAAAACCGCGTCGGCAGTAATGCCGGCGCGGTTTTGCGTGGCGGTTGGGTGGGGGCTTGGGGATTTGCGATTGGCCGCTTTCTCGGATTGCTTGCGGCCGGGATTTTCGCTTTCATCTGCGCTTGCAAAACATGAGCGCCAACCCCACGCCGACTCGTCAGAGAAAATTGCTCGTTGCCAATCGCAGCGAGATTGCCATTCGCGTTTTCCGCGCCGCCACGGAGCTTGGTTTCCGCACGGTGGCCATTTACGCCGCGGAGGATCGGCTGGCGATTCACCGCTTCAAAGCCGACGAGGCCTATGTGGTGGGCGAAGGCAAGGGGCCGGTGGGCGCGTATCTGGATATTCCCAGCATCATCGCGCTCGCGCAGGAAAAGGGCGTGGACATGATTCATCCGGGCTACGGCTTTTTGTCGGAGAATGCGGAGTTTGCCCAGGCGTGCGATGCGGCGGGCATCATTTTCGTGGGTCCGCGCGTGGAACTGCTAAAAAACATGGGCGACAAAACCGCGGCCCGCGCGCTCGCGCAAAAAGTCGGCGTGCATGTTTTGCCGGGGACGGAGGACGCGATTGAAGATCGCAGCGTGGCGCTCAAGGTGGCGAAGGAAATCGGCTTTCCGCTCATCATCAAGGCGGCCTTCGGCGGTGGTGGCCGCGGGATGCGGGTGGTGACCAAGCCCGGCGAGCTCGCGGATTTGCTGGATGAAGCGCAAGGCGAGGCCGGTCGCGCGTTTGGCAATCCGGCGGTGTTTCTGGAAAGATATATTCCGCGGGCGAAACACATTGAGGTGCAGATTCTGGGCGACAAGCATGGCAAGGTGGTGCATTTGCACGAGCGCGATTGCTCGGTGCAACGCCGCCACCAAAAAGTTATTGAGATCGCGCCGAGCATCGGCCTGGACAAGCAAGTGCGCGCGGAACTTTGCGATGCGGCGGTGAAGCTGTGTCACGAGATCAGATACGACAACGCGGGGACGGTGGAATTTCTTTACGATCAGGATACGAAAGAATGGTTCTTCATCGAGATGAACCCGCGCATTCAGGTGGAGCACACGGTCACGGAAGTCATCACGGGCATTGATCTGGTGCGCTCGCAAATTTTGATCGCCGATGGCCAGCCGATGCACGGCGCGGAGGTGGGCATTCCCGCGCAGGAGGATATTCCGCGCAACGGGTTCGCGGTGCAGTGCCGCATCACGACGGAAGATCCGGAGAACAAATTTCAACCCGACTACGGCCGCATCCTGACGTATCGCAGCGCCGGTGGTTTCGGCGTGCGGCTGGATGGCGGCATGGGTTACGGCGGCGCGGTCATCACGCCGTTTTACGATTCCCTGCTGGTGAAGCTGACGGCGTCGGCGCCGACCTTCGACGCGGCGTTGCAACGCATGGACCGGGCGTTGCGCGAATTCCGCATCCGGGGCGTGAAGACGAATATTCCGTTTCTCGAAAACGTGATTCATCACGAGGAATTTCGCAGCGGCCGCGCGACCACGACGCTGATTGATCACACGCCGGAACTCTTCAAGTTGAAGACCAAGCGCGATCGCGCGACGAAGCTGCTGACCTTCCTCGGCGACGTGACGGTGAATGGCAATCCGCAAGCGAAGAGTTTTGTTCCCAAAGAAATGCTGCTGCCCGCGCGCGTGCCGGCCTACGACCACAAGCAGACGCCGCCGAAGGGAACGCGGCAGATGCTGCGCGAACTCGGCCCCAAGCAGTTCGCCGAATGGACGCTCAAGCAAAAGCAACTGCTCGTCACGGACACGACGTTTCGCGACGCGCATCAATCGCTCTTCGCCACGCGCCTGCGCACTTACGACATGCTCGCCGTGGCCGCCGCCGTGGCCCGCCGCACGCCGAACCTATACTCGATGGAAATGTGGGGCGGCGCGACGTTCGATACCGCGCTACGTTTTCTGCACGAAGATCCGTGGCTGCGGTTGCGCGCGTTGCGGGAGCGCATTCCGAACATTTGTTTCCAAATGCTCTTTCGCGGCTCGAACGCGGTGGGCTATTCCAATTATCCCGACAACGCCGTCGCCGGGTTCGTGAAGCACGCGGCGGAGGCGGGCATGGATATTTTCCGCGTGTTCGACTCGCTGAATTATCTGCCGAACCTCGAAGTGGCGATGGAGGCGGTGAACGAAACGCACGGCATTTGCGAAGCGGCAATTTGTTACACCGGCAACATCCTCGATCCCGCGCGCGCCAAATACTCGCTGAAATATTATGTGAAGCTCGCAAAAGAACTGGAGAAGATGGGCGCGCATATTCTCGCGATCAAGGATATGGCGGGACTCTGCAAACCCGCTGCCGCCGCGATGTTGGTGAAGGCGCTCAAAGCGGAGATTGGCCTGCCGATTCATTTCCACACGCACGACACGAGCGGCATTGCGGCGGCATCGGTTCTGGCGGCAGCGGAAGCGGGCGTGGACATTGCCGACTTGGCGATCGCGTCAATGAGCGGTTCGACGAGCCAGCCGAACTTGAACTCCATCGTGGCCGCGTTGCAATTCACCAAGCGCGATACCGGTCTCGACCTCGACGCGCTGAATGAGTTTGCGGATTACTGGGAACACGCGCGGACGTTTTACGCGCCGTTCGACACGTCGCCCAAAGCCGGCAGCGCCGAAGTTTACCTGCACGAGATGCCGGGTGGGCAGTTCACGAACCTCAAGGAACAGGCCGCCGGCATGGGCCTGGCGCATCGCTGGCCGGAAATCGCGCGGACTTACGCCGAGGTGAATCAACTTTTCGGCGACATCGTGAAGGTCACGCCGAGCAGTAAAGTGGTCGGCGACATGACGATGTTTCTCATCACGCGCGGCATCAAGCCCGCCGACGTGGTGAACCTCGAACCCGACAGCACGCCGTTTCCCGAATCGGTGATTGATATGCTCGCGGGCGGACTCGGTCAACCGCTGGGCGGCTGGCCAAAGAATTTACAGAGGGTGGTGCTCGGCAAACGCAAGCCGGTGACGGGTCGTCCGGGCGCCGGGCTCAAGCCGCTGAACTTTAAGAAGCTGGAGGAAGAACTCACGACCAAGCTAAAGCGCGAGGCGACGAGCGATGACGTTTTCAGTCACATTATGTATCCGGAGGTGTTTGCCGAATTTGCGAAATACATCCGTGAACACGGCGACTTGTCCGTGCTGCCGACGCCCGCATTCTTTTACGGGATGAAGGTGGGGCAGGAAGTTTCGGTGGAAATTGAACCTGGCAAAACATTGTTCATCCGCCTTGTCAACATTGGCGCGGTGGATGCCGAGGGTAAACGCGCCGTGAACTTTGAATTGAACGGCATGGCCCGCCAACTCGCCATCGTGGACAAGGCCGTTAAGCCAACCATGAAGGCACGCCTCAAAGCCGATCCGGCCAAAGCGAACGAAGTCGGCGCGCCCATCCCCGGCCTCGTCACCGTCCTCTCGGTCAGCGTCGGCGCGAAGGTGGCCAAGGGCGACAAGCTGCTGACGCTCGAAGCCATGAAGATGCAGACGACGATTTACGCGCCGGCCGATGGGGTGGTGGACGAAATCTGCGTGCGCGTGAGCGATGCGGTCGAGAGCAAAGACCTGCTGATGCAATTGCGAACAACCTGACGCGGAAATGATCGGAGACGACGCTTCTCAGCTGCCGCCTCAAAATGCAAAAAGGGCCGAACCTTGATAGGTTCGGCCCCATTTCCCAAGTGAGGGTCCGAATTTGAACTGCCGGGCCAAGTGCGCCGAGCCACTTACCAAGTGACCCATGTATTACACGTTCCCTGAGCGGTGCTAGGGTTGCTGGAGCTTGAATAATTGCAGGAGGCAGTTGCCTGACAGTTGAACGAACCAAAGTCACTCAACTGGAACTGATAACTAATCGGGAACGAACAACCCTCGCCGGCTCTTAACGGCGGACAAGTAAACGATTTGCCACATGCTGTCACCTGACAGGCTGAGAAACAAGCGGTGCCCGTATTGGTGACGTTGCAGGTGTAGACGGCCGTCTGCCACAAATGTCCGGTGCTTGGTCCGGTCACACATACCACGGGTTTGGGCACAACGCCCTGATAGGAGAAGTTCACGCAGGTCAAGGCTTGGCAAAGGGCCAAGGTGAATGTCTCAGTATTGTTCGTAGGCACATCGCAACTGACATAGGTGCAATTCTGTGTGTGCGAAGTGCCGTTTTTGTCCTTCCAGCAATCTTTGTTTGCCGAATTTTTCCAATGCTGATAGCCATCACTGGCGGTCCAGCAATCCACGCCATCGCCGCCTTTCCAATGTTGGTATAAATCTCTATCAATCCAGCATTGCTGACCAGTGCTGTTCAGCCAGTGATTGGTGCAGGTGCCCGCAGTTTGGACATGTCCGGTCGGCTGAATGGTGCTAACGGAGTAGGTTCCTGGCGTCAGATTAAAGAAGCAATAGGAGCCTTGTGCATCAGTTGTGTTCGTCGCGATGGCGACGTTACTGGCATTCTTGAGAGTGACGGCAACATTCGGCAAGCCTGAATCAAGACCTGGGGTAAGGAAGCCATCCCCGTTACAATCCATGAACACGTAGCCACAAACGCTGGCCTTGGAGTTCCCAACAAAAATGTTCTGGGTGCAGCTGTTGCTGTTGCCGCAACCATCCACCGCCAGCCAGGTGCGGGCGATGACATAGGTTCCAGAACAAGTTCCAGGCGTGATCACATCCTTATAGGTGAGGGTGGGAGTTGAAGAGCACTTGTCAATCACCGTGGCATAGCCGGTCACGGAAGGCGAAATGTTGGTTATGGCCGGTGGCACAAGGTGGCCCTTGCACCAGTCGCTGGGTTTGCAGTTCTGGAATGATTGATTCAAGTTGCTGCAAACAATGCTCAGATTACTGATGGTGCATCCGTATGCGGAAATGTTGCCACCCCCCAAAGCCGTATGGCAAATGTCGAGAATCTGCCGGATGCTCCGTCCGTCGAGCGAACAGGCGGGGTCCTTTAGAATCAGATCACCACAACCGGCCGCGAAGCCGGTTACGGACTTGGCATCGCCAAAATCCACATTGAGCTTCAAGCAGAGAGCCTGTCCCGCGAAGACGCCAGCCTCACAACTGGTGGGGTTGCTATAATTTGTCTTCAAGCAGCCGGGCGTTCCAGTGTAGGGAATGAATTTCTGAATGTTAGTGCAGGTGGTGAATTTGATGCAATATCCAGTGGCATTGGTAATGCCGCACTGCATATAACCATTGGTATAGATCTTCTTGAAGCAATTCGTCAGGATGCTGGACGCATTGGTGCCGTTGCACACAGCGCCATAATCCGCCGGAGTGTAGGTGCAATAGAGAACATAACTATTGCTGATCGTGACGTCCGGCGGGCAGGTGACCACCGGTGCCGTTGTATCCGCGGTCCAAGTATAGGCCACAGTCTTGGGCAAGGAGACATTGCCGCACGCATCGCAGACGGTGATGGTGAAGGTGCGGGTAACGGTGCAAACATTGGTCACGTCAAGGTGCGAAACATTGGTAGCCAGCATCGTGCAATTATCGGTCGCAATAACCTGCGCTTTCACGCTTGCGTCAGATGGCAGCGTGGCGGGGTTGCAGCCTAAATTGCTGTTGACCGGAACACTCGTAATCGTTGGTGCGGTCAGGTCGACCGACCAGGTATAAACAACCGTCGAAGGGGCGGAGGTGTTGCCGCAGCCATCGCTGGCGGTAATGGTAAATGTGCGAGCCATGGCGCAGGCAGTGCCGCCATCCACATGAGTCACTTTGATGGTCGGAGCACCGCAACCATCGGCTGCTGTCACAAGCAACGCTACGCTCGCATCAGTCGGCACATTAACAGGGTTGCAGCCCAAGTAATTATTGGTCGGCACTCGGGTCAAGACCGGTGCGTTAGTGTCCACGGTCCAAGTGTAAACCACAGTTTTCGGAGTGGCCGTGTTGCCACAAGCGTCCATGGCGGTAATGGTAAACGCGCGGGTTACAGTGCAGTTGGTGGTTGCGTCCAGAAACGAAACATTGGTCGAGGTTGCACTGCAAGTGTCCAAAACCGTGACCTGGGCTTTGAGGCTCGCAATGCTCGGCAAAAGAACAGGGTTACATCCCAGGTCGCAGTTGGTGGCCCCAACCACAATCACCGGCGCGTTCGTGTCTATCGTCCAACTGTAAACCACCGGCTGGGTGGCAGCATTGCCACAGTTATCGGTGGCCAGGATGATGAATGTGCGCGTGACGGTGCAGTTGGTGGTTGCGTCTTTATGTGAAACGGAGACGGTTGCGTTCGATGAACTACACATATCCTTGGTTGTGACTTGCGCGGCAATGCTTGCGTCTGTCGGCAAATTGGCGGGGTTACACCCCAAATTCATGTTTGTCGGGGCGTTCAGGATGTCCGGAGCATTGGTATCGGCAATCCATGAAATGCTCCGCGTGCAAGTGGCTGTATGGCCATAACCGTCGGAAGCCGTGTAGGTCAGAATGCGGTAATTAAGGCAACCACCTGAGAAATCGGATTTCGTGCACGTAATCGTCACTGGATAGCCGCAACAGGAAGTCGCGAAGACAACATTGGTATCAACCGGGTTGTGGCAGTCAGGAATGCTCGACGGATCCGGGTTACAACCGAGTGAAAGGTCCGGTGGGCAATTGCTAAACGACACCTGACAGCAGGGCACTTCCAGCAGGATGAGTTGAAAGGGTGAATTCTGACCTGCTCCGCTTGCAATATCGAAAATGGCTCCGACACTGCCGCCGCAAGGCACCAACCACGCCGCAGCATTGCTTGTCGCGTCATTAAGAATGACGGCAACCTCATTGATGTCGACTGGAGGATAAGAATTTGGTTGATCATTCAGCGGATCATTCGGCGCGGGTCCACCCACCAGCCGGTTGATTGCTGCCTGAACATTCCACCAGTAGTAGTGATAGTCCGGCGGGCTCTTGTGATTCAAGATATAGTTAATCTGGTGCCACGTGGCCACGTCCACGATCGGCGGTGGCCCTACCGGAGGGGTCCCCAGACGAAAAGGCAGATTCGCGAGTCCGATCGGGTCACACGTAGAAATCAGAGTTCCTGAATAAACTGTCAGTCCCGGGACAATAAAATAAGTCGGGTTAAGAATGGTGCTTTCATCAACGCACCAAGCAGGGTAAATTCCGATTGGAATTGGCGAGGTTGGATCCAAGACATCCACCGTGAATCCTGCTGGCGGAGTCGTAAATCCGTGAACAGGGTTTGGGTCACCATTGGTCACGATCCAGTTGGGATAAGTCGTGATATAGGCAGTGAGAATATTGTTCGTGGGTAGCGTCAGGCAACATTGTCCAGAAGCGGAGTTGGTCAGGACAAAAATCGCGAGTATGGCCACAATTGTCCACGGGGTTAGTTTTCTGAGTGTAGTGTTTTTCATAATATTATTTTTGAGGATATTTAGAAAACCATCAATCTATCTCCAACGCTTTCATTGTGAATAGTATGTCGGTGCCAGACGTCAAGCCTCGCCCATTTTTGTTCACCGATCCTATCAGGTTAATCTGACGAAAATGTTACTCGCTTCACCGCCGGATCGTGTGACTCGAACCTATCAACCGCATCAAACAGTTGGGGCAGGCTCCTCAATCATTGCCCGCGCGGGAACTCAGCGTGGCTTCGCCTTGCATAACGGAGCAGCCTCCGGCCCAAGACGAGTGCGGTCATTGAAATGGCGACGAACACAACGGAGCTACCGCCGTCAGGAACACTTACTGGAGGTGGGGCGGCTCGGGCGGTAGTCAGCAAACAGGCAATCCCGGCAATTAAAACTTTTACTGATAGGCTTGATTGCTTCATATGTTTCTCCTGCTCGCTGCCGCTAATCTAAGCACTTGCAAACTGCTAACGTATTCGTCAAAGCCAAACCGTTGCCTTACCGTAGCTAGCACGCAGACAATAGTCGAGATAACTGCCAGTAATTGGTGCCAATGAAAAAAAACGCGCAAAACCGGAAGCATTTGCGACGCGTTGTGCCATCGTGTAAGCTTGGCCAAAAGCCTTTTAGCGGCGAGGTTTCCGCAACAAACGCACAACGCCGATGGCAACTGGCACTAGACACAAGGCTCCAGCAAAAATGGTGCTCGGTTCCGGAATCGGTGGATTGCCTGCCAAGGCTGCCATTGGTAATGCGCAAATGGCCACAATGGTCATTGTTGTGAAGTTGATTGCTTTCATAGTAGCTCCGTTTAATTTGTTTTTAGGGACTTTGCTCCTCTGCTTTAGTGAGAAAACATTATCGGCTTTGTCATTTAGAATCTATACCCTTTTGGGACATTCTTTAGTTATTTTGGGACGTAGTGGGGAAATGACTCGGTAGGTTGAATCATTCCACGAGTGCGTCGTTGGCTTTGGCTGATTTGGCGACCACTCCGACTTTTTGAAGAGCCGTGATGGCGATCCGGCGGGCGTCTTGAACGAATTTACTGGCTGCTCCTGCAAACACATCTGAGGTCGAATTCAACCTCATCAGACTCCCGCCTTCGCCTGCTCGAACAATTTCCGCTCCTCCGGCAACAGCGGACCGTTGAACGCCCAATTTAAGTAAGTGCGCGCTTTCAATTTGTTGCCACTGGCTTTCAGAACGAGGCCATAATAGCCGGCATTGGAAGGCTGTTCCAGCTCTTTGGGGTCGAGCGTCTCATATACCTTCAAAGCCTCGGGGATCTTGCCTTGCAAATAGAGAGAAAACCCATAGGTCGAGGCGTAAGCAGCGTTGGTGGCGGCGCTTTGGAAAAGTTCTTTGGCCAGTTCATGTGGTCTTAGTTCTTTCGCGTCCAGCAATAGCGCCGTCATGGCCAGGTTGTTTTTCACGTCAAGTTCGGACGGTGACCGTTTCGATTCTTGCATGAACAGCTGCATCAAGGGCCGGGTCCGTCCGTCGGCATACAAGATCTGGCTCAGTGCCTGCATGGCCCATTTTTCGCTCGGATACTGGTTGACAATGGTCCAGAGCAATTTCTCGCTTTCACCCTGCCATTTCCAAGCCACCGCCAGGCGCAGTAGCATTTCCAGACTTCCTTTCTTAATTTCAGGGCGTTGCTGTGCGACCTGCTCCAACGCAACCACCCATTCCGTAGTCGCCGCCCCATCCAGACCCTGCGAGCGGAGCGCGCGGGTCAGGAACGCATGGCGCAAAAATTCAAGACCCGCCCAGTCGCGTTTGCTAAGCGCGAGCTGGAGTCCCGGCCAATCTTCGAGCATGGTCAGGCAATCCGCAATCACCACCTCAACGGTCTGGTTGGTTCGCACGCTCGTGGGCAGGCTCCGAAGCCAGGCCAGCGTGGCAGCGGGGCCTGACCGGCTGATTTGCCATTGGCTCAGCTCATAGATTTTAACCAAATTCGTGCCGGCCTCACGTAGCATAGTGTTTAGCGCCGGTTTGAATTCAGCATTTTGGCTTCCCCTCAGCACGTCCAGGCGTAAGAGCTGGTCGCTAAACATGGCGTTGGTTTGCCGCACTAAATCACGCGATAATTCCAAAGCTGTGTTTGTTTGCCGTGCAAGCATGGAAGCCAACAGAAGCTCGCGCAGGGCTTGGCAGCGCAAAGTTGGAGTGGATGCGGCAATGCGCGCCAGGGTGGCACGCGCTTCAGCTACGGCGGCCGTATTGGTGCTATGGAGTCTTAAGATCGCTAGGTTCAGCTGGGGAAACTGGTTGGTCGGTTCGAGTCGCGCGGCTTCTAGAAAGTGGAATTCGGCCTGGCTGGCTTGGTTTACCATTGAGTATATTTCACCAGCAATGTTGTGGTAGGCGGCGGTTTTTTTGGCAGCTGCGTCCACGGCCTCCAAGGTATTGGTCGCTGACGCCGGGTCGCCAAAGAGTATGGCGCTCTGGGCGAGTGCCAGCCGGTCGTCCACCGAGCGCGGATTGAGTTCGACCACACGGTTGCGCCAAAGCAGGGTCTCGGGCGAGCGAGACGCCTCGTGAATGGCCGCCATGAGGCGGCAGGCTTCCACGTTCCGAGGGTCGGACCGCAGCACCCGCTGCAGGCACAACATCGCCTTCTTCGGGTCGGGCTTGGCGAGGTGCATTTGCGCTTGTTTGATCAAACGGACCTGGCGCTGAGCCAAATACCCCCGATAGCCGGCGTAACCGCCGCCGACGGCAAGGAGGCTCACAACTAACACGGCGATCAGAATCTTTCGGGTGCTTTTGGTTTTCATAAAGTCGAATCTAGTTGCAGTTTTGGCGATACCAGTCCAAGGCTTCCGACAACCCTTGCGCGACCGTATGCGATGGTTTGTAACCGAGAGAGTGTTCCGCTTTAGATATGTCGGCCTCGGAGTGCCGGACATCGCCGGCGCGGAAATGCCCATACACAGGCCGGCTGTCCCTTAAATGAGGATAAGCCGCTAAGAGCTTACCACGCAGGAGCGCATACAGTTGATTCAGGCTGGTGCGTGCGCAGACCGCGACGTTGTAGATCCCACCCATTGTGCCCGACGTTGGAACCGTGGCGGCAAGCAGATTGGCCTGCACGACATTGGCCACATAGCAAAAATCACGCGTCGTCTCACCATCGCCATGAATTTGGACCGGCTCATTCCGCATCATCGCAGCGATCCATTTAGGTATGACCGCCGCATATGGTCCGTCGGGATTCTGCCGCGGGCCAAAGACATTAAAGTAGCGCAGTCCGGCGTTTTCTAATCCATAACAACTGGCAAATACCCTCGCGTAAAGTTCGTCGGCAAGCTTGGTGACGGCGTAGGGCGAAAGGCAATGACCGATGTTATGTTCCATTTTTGGCAGCGCCGGATGATCGCCATAAACGGAGCTGCTGGAAGCATACACTAGGCGCATGACACCGTTGTCACGGGCGGCCATTAACATGTTTAAAAAGCCTGTGACGTTGTTCGCGTGGGTTTCTGCGGGATTCGCGAGCGAGCGCGGCACCGACCCCAGCGCCGCCTGGTGCAACACAAACTTAACGCCGTTGGTTGCCTGCTTGCAGGTTTCCAAGTCGCGGATGTCACCCTCCATTTGCCGGAAATTCTGCCACCGCTCTGTCCCGACCAATTCCCTCACCTGCTCCAGATTATGCCGGAAGCCCGTCGAGTAATTGTCCAACCCAATCACGCGCTGATTCAAACATAGTAGTGTCTCCAGTAAGTTGGAGCCAATGAAACCCGCCACCCCGGTGACTAGCCAAACCTTCGGCTCGGCGAGGAGTTGGTTTTTTAAATGATCGAAGGCAGTCATCTAAAATCCCTTCTTCAAGCCTTCCATGCCTGGCCTGATTTTGTTTGGATAGCAGCCATGGCGTTGCAGGTGTCGAGAATGCACGGGGCCCGGACCGACATAACCCAGACCCACAATAGCTATTTTGGCATTCATAAATTTTCAGAATTTGATCAGGATAATGGTGCCGCGCTCGGTGCGCTTGATTCTGGTGAACCAAAGAAGTCATGCTTCCCACTCTTAGATTTAATCTCCACCTGATTGTGGGGGTAATCAGGTTGGACGATTGATTGGACGGACGGGATAACTGGCAGCGCATTGGGTTTATAATCCGGCAGGGCCGCTTGCAACCTAACTTTGAGTTCCTCCACCCCGAGTTGATGGAGATTTTCGCGCAAGTTTTGCAGCATGACACGGCACCGGGCCAGATCTGCGGGTTGGGAGAGGAACCGGAAGATCTTCGGGTGGGTGGTCGGGGCAAAATTTTCTCCTTGGCGAGTAACCTCCTCAAATAGTTTCTCGCCCGGACGAATCCCGGTAAATTCAATCTGCACATCCTCATCCGGTTTCAACCCGCTCAATTCAATCATCTGTCGCGCCAAGTCCACAATCTTGATCGGACTGCCCATATCCAGCACGAAGATTTCTCCGCCGGTGCCCTGGACCGCGCTCTGCAGCACCAACATGGAAGCTTCGGGAATGGTCATGAAGTAGCGGGTCATCTCTGGATGCGTCACTTTGACCGGTCCTCCCTCGGCAATTTGGCGGTGAAATACCGGGATGACGCTGCCGGAGGAACCGAGGACGTTGCCAAAGCGAACAGCCATGAACTTGGTTCGGTCGGGGTTCGCCGCGTAGAGTGCCTGAATGTAAATTTCCGCCAACCGTTTGGTTGCGCCCATGACACTGGTCGGATTGATGGCCTTGTCCGTGGAAATCAGGATAAACCGATCCACGCCAAATTCCAGGGCCAGGTCGGCGAGTTGAGCCGTGCCGAGACTGTTATTTTGAATCGCCTCGCCCGGCTGATGTTCCATCATCGGCACATGCTTGTGCGCGGCGGCATGGAAAACGACTTCCGGCCGATGGCGCAAAAAGATTTCCTTCATGCGCGCCCGATCCGAGATATCACCGACCAAAGGGATAATCCTCTGGCCATGGTCGAGGCGGATTAGCTCTTGTTCAATTTGGAACACATTGGGTTCAGCGCGATCCAGCAGCAGCAGGTGTTGGCAATGATATGTGGCGATCTGCCGGCATAATTCACTACCGATGCTCCCGCCGGCCCCAGTCACCAGCACCACCCTGCCCTCCAAGGCGAGCCGAATGCTGGCCGCTTCCAACTCCACCTTTTCCCGACCCAGCAGATCCTGAATCTCGACATTCCGCAACTGACTGACGCGCACTTGGCCCAAAGCCAGTTGATCCAGCGATGGCACGGTCTTGCACACCAAGTTGGTCTGCCGCGCGAGCCGGACTATTTCGCCGATGCGCTTGGCCGACGCCGAAGGCATGGCAATAATCACTTCCTGAATTCCTAGTTTGCCATTTACGCTCGCCAGTTGTTCAGGCGGACCAATCACGGCGATGTCATAGACGCGCGAATTCCATTTTTGCCGGTCATCATCAAAGAAGGCGACGGGGATCAAACCATATCCGGGCTTGAGCAATAATTCATGGGCCAGAACGGCACCGGCGTCGCCCGCGCCAATAATTCCCACCCGCCGCCGCCGCCGACCCGCCCCTTTGCTGCCCACGGTCCCCGACTCCCTCAAAGTGCGTAACGCCAGCCGGATTCCGGTTAGTCCAATCAGGCAAAACAAGAAGTCCATGGCCAATACCGCGCGCGGCGGGGCAAAGCCCTCTCCCGCCACGATCCAGACGATCAATGCCGCGCACGCACTAAAGAACAACGCATGAAACATGCGAGCCAAGTCGGGGGTGCTGAAATAACCGAGCAGGGACGTCAACTGGTGAAACAAGCCGAGTAACACCAATTGCAGCGGCACCAACCAGAACAGAACGAAATATCTTTCCTGATAGGACACCGGGTCCACCATGAAATCATAGCGCAAATCATAGGCCAGCCAGAGACTGGCGGCGAGTTCGACCGCATACAGCAAGAGCAGCACCAGAAACCGCTGCGGCGGCGACAGGTCCAAGCGAAATATCTTCATAAATGGTCAGCAGGCTTTCGTGAGAAAATCAACTCCGCAGCGGCACCTACAAAGGCAGTCCGGCAGCGACGGTAACTTTGAATGGCTGATCTTTCAGCATTTCCCGGATTTCCATCAGCCGTCCCGGATTGTGTTCGGGTAGCGCCACAATGACTTCATCAATTTTCGCCTGCCACTCCGGGTTCAGCAGGCACTCCGGCATACCGATGACAGGAATATCGTGCGGCCGTTTGTGCCAGATGCGCGGATTGTCGTCAAAGAACGCCACCACTCGCCGGTGCCCGCCACGGCTGCTGACACAGCCTAGCGCAAGATTCGTTGCCTGTTCACCAGTGCCAACAATCGCGACCCGCCAGCGCGCGGCTTGGTTGACGGCTTTAGATTCCGCGGAGTGCTCGCGTAAAAATCGTAACGCCAGGCGGACCGAGCACAGCGCAAAGAAGGAGACCAACAAATCGATGAGCAGAAGGTTGCGGGTGGGCTCCAGGCGACCTTGCGAAAACTTGCAGAGGCCGTATTGAAGCAGAAACGCAATCCCCAGGGCGCTGACGGTCTGTCGCAGTTCAGGGACGCTGAAGTAACTGATCAAGCCACGTAATTGCCCGCGCCAGAATAGCAGCATTAACTGTGGAAAGATGATCCAAGGCAGGTAGCGGCGGAACTCTTCGTAATCATTCTGATCGGCGTGAAAGTCGGAGCGTAACTGGTAGGCCAACCCAAAGCTGACAGTTAATGTAAGCGCATACACCAGCAACACCCCGAGCCAGTAAGGACAAATCGTCTGAACGATAATCCAGATATCCCGCAGCACATTAGCGCGTTGTGCATATTGGAGGTTTAGCTCAATCTTTTTCGGCAGACAGTAACGCAGATAAAATGCTTCAACATCTCCGGCCCCCCGCAAGAGCGACTCCTCATTCCGGAACATCATGGTGGCCATGTCCGTGATACCAGGCATCAACTTGAGGATCTCGCGCTGCGCCGGCGTGTAATGCTCCACATAGTTCGGCATCTCGGGCCGCGGCCCCACAAAGCTCATGTTGCCAACCAGAACATTCCAGAGCTGGGGCAATTCGTCTAGCTTGGCCCTCCGCAAGAACCGGCCGATCCAAGTAATCCGGGGATCCTCCGCTTTAGTCAACTGCAACCCTTGCTTATCGGCGTTGACGACCATGGACCGGAATTTCCAGATGCGAAAAGGTTTCCCGAACTGGCCAATCCGGTTTTGCGAATAGAAAATGGCACCCCCGTCCGTGATTTTGATCAGCAGACTGATCAGCAAGCCCACCGGCCACAAAGCCAACAGACCGGCAGCAGAGCAAACAATGTCGAAGGCTCGTTTCATTCGCTGATGCGCGAGCGATGGCTGGCTCGTATCCACAAAAATCGTTGGCTGGTTTTCCTTGGCGCTGAATGTGCAACTGAATAGAGAACACGTCACTAAGGTTGGATTCGACTAACGCCTGGCCGTTTCAGCGGAGCGGGAGCCTGAAGCAGGACTACCGGAAACCGCCGTCTGGTTACGGGCGAGAATGTCCTTGATTGTTGAGCAAACATAGGCTACTTCGTCCTCCGTCATGTCCGGATAAATCGGTAGAGTGATGATTTCCGGGTATAAAGAACAGGCCACTGGTAGATCATGCGGCGCGTAACCATAAGTTTCACGGTAATAGGGATGCATGTGTAATGGCAGCCAATGAACCGAGGTGCCAATGCCGCGTTGCTGCAACTCTGTGATGAATTGCGCGCGATCCAAGTTCAATCGCTCCAACTGCACCCGGATGGCGAAGAGGTGCCAGGAGTGGATGCGGTCCGGTAGGACTTGGGGAAGGATCAACTCCTCGACTTCTTGTAGTAGTTCTTGATAGAGGCCGGCCAATTCACTCCGGCGGCGGTGAAACCGGTCCGCTTTGCGCACTTGATGAATGCCGATGGCCGAGGCAATGTCGGTGAGATTATATTTATAGCCGGGCGCGATGATCTCGTAATACCATGAACCTTCGGTTGTGTAACGCTTCCACGCATCGCGTGAAATGCCGTGCAGCGACATGATTCGCATCCGGTCGGCGTAATCATCGTTCTCGGTGCAAGCCATGCCGCCTTCGCCGGTGGTTATCGTCTTGTTTGCGTAAAACGAGTAGCAACTGATGTCAGCGCCAGTCCCGACGGACTGCCATGAATCTTCTCCAGATTCGCGGAAAAAAGCAGGACAACAATGTGCAGCGTCCTCGACAATCTTGAGCTGGTAGCGTTGGGCGAGTGCCCGAACGCCGGCCACATCTCCAATCTGGCCGCCATAGTGAACCGACATGATCGCCGTAACCGACTGGCCAGCCGCCAATGCGGATTGGATTTTTCGTTCGGCATCCGCAACATCGAGATTAAGATCCGCCACGCGGCAGTCCACTAGAATCGGACGCGCGCCGAAGTAGCGGACCACCTCAGCCGTGGCGGCAAAGGTCATCGTCGGCACAATGACGCCCTGACCGGCCTTAAGACCGATGGCCTCCAGCGCAAGGTGCAAAGCGGCCGTGCAGGAATTGACCGCGATAGCGTGCTTGTGCTTGAGGTAGTCGCCAAACTCGCGCTCAAACTGCTTGGCCTTCGGCCCCGTGGTGAGCCAACCGCTTCTTAGCGTATCCACAACCTCGGCGATTTCTTCAGCACCAAGGCTGGGCTTGTAGAAGGGAATTTTCAACATGGTATTAAGGGATGCACGGATCAATGGCCGGGGCAACCGTCAAACCGTCACATCCAACCTCTCATTTTGTCGTAGGCGATTCCGTGGTATTCATGCATGACTTCGGTAAACGCCTGCAAATGATCAGGCGTTGGAATCAGGGCAGATAGCTCCCGATACCAAGGAGTGTTTGAGGGTTGCTCGGTTGCATGGTAATCGGTCGATGCCGGCATGAATTCAACCGCAGGAAATTGCTTTCGGAAGGCACCCAAGGCGCGCGGAATATGCATGGCGGAGGTGACCAACAGAATTCGCTTTAACTTGTGTTCCTGAAAAATGGTGGGAAGGTTCTGGGCGTGTTCATGGGTGTTCCTGGAGCCGCCTTCTGTTACGATAGCCTCGGGCGGCACGCCCAACGTCCCGAGGAATTCCGCCATGACGTGTTACGGCCGCGCCGCCGGTAGCGACGCCACCCGTGCAGATCACCAGACCGGCCTTCCCTTGTTTGTAAAGCAGGGCAGCATCAATTACTCTATCCCCCGCGTCAGCCACCTCAATCATTCGACGGGGTGGAAGTTTCTCCAGCAAGCCACCACTTAGCACTAGGATGGCATCCGCAGTGGGGGCCGGTTCCGGCAAAGAGTAACGCCACTCAAGATTTTCAACCAGAAAACCAACCAACCAACCATTGCCGCAAGTCATAAGGGTGAAGAATGCGGCCCCGAAGAAAAACCAGCTTAACTTCGGTCGCTTCCGGAAGATCGCCGCCGCCGCCATCAGCAACGCGCACAGCGAAGTCGGATTCAGCAATCTCAGAAAAAGGCTATACAGAATTGACATGGCAAAAAGGCGTTACGACGTATTTGGCAACCAAGACCTATGGTTAACGCTGTAAAGTTCAGGACTCCCGCACCCGAAATTCAAGGCAGTCCGGGAACTTTTGGATCTTCGCCCTGCTTGATACAATCCACCTGCCGCACCCAGTCGCCGACCAGGAATCGCCAGGAGAATCCTCGCTCAGCAACCGAACGTCCGCGTTTGCCCATTTCGTTCCTCGACTCTGGGTCATCCGCCAACGCGCGGATGGCACCGGCAAGCAGGTCAGCACGTTCCGGCTCAACCACCACTCCACAGCGTTCTGTTTGGACAATTTCAGCCGACTCGCCGCGGCCCGCATAGATCAAAGGCACGCCGCAAGCCAGGGGGGGAATGGCTTTGGATAACCGCATTTTTCTGGCCGCCGGCAGATCTTTGAGAACAACCAGGGAAGCGTAGGTAATGGACATGAGGCGCGGCATCTCTTCGAACGGCGATTCGCGAAAAAGGATGTTCTTCAAACCGGCGGCCTGGGCAGCTTGAATGAGGTCCGCTCGCACCGGTCCCTGCCCCACCATGAGAATCACAATATCCGGCCGATCAACGAGCAGTTTAGCGGCTTCCACGATGACCTCCAAGCCCTGATAATGAGCGTGCGTGCCGGCGTAGGTAAACACGGTGCGATCGCCGGTGCCTAACCGCTGTGCATACTCCGGGTCACGCGCAAGCGGCCGGAGCAAATCAATGTCGGCTCCATTGGGCAGAAAACTGGCCCGCGCTCGCGGCACTCCCCGATGTTCAATGAAATGTTCAATGAAGGCATGGGTGACGGTTGTTACGGAAAGTGCGTTTCGCATGAGAAATCCTTCCAGATTCTTGGCCAGACCAATGAGCCAACCCATGCCGATCCACTTACCTTCGCCGGAAATCTCCACCTGTAGATCCGGCGTATTGTAAACATAGGGAACGCCGCGCAGCACTTTGAGCATCCACGCCGGAAACGCCAGCGTCAGCGGTTGCGCTTCCACAAAGACCAAATCGGGGCGGCGTCCAAAGAGCAGGCTTGGCATCACTGCTAAAGTGAACGAGACATAATTCACGATCCGCTTCAACGAACCTCTACCGGCCGCTGGGTAGAGCCAAACCCGCTCCACCGGGATGTCATCCACGGTGTCGCGCTGATGGAGCTTGCGGCGGTAGCCGGCAAAAATCCGGCCCAAAGGGTAGTTTGGCATGCCGGTCAATACGCGCACCTTGATTCCCAGTTCGCTCAACTCCTTCGCCATGGCGTGTAAACGGATCTGGGGTGCGCCTGGCTCCGGGTGGTAGTATTGGGTCAAAATTAGAATATTTCGGATGGAACCGTTGTGTTTCATTAGCAGCAATAGATGCTTACGAGGAGGTGTGCAAGCCTAAGATAAACTCCTATTTTATACCCGCGGAAGGATTCATTTGCTGCAAATCAAATATAGGCACTCCTTTTGCCGAAAACTTCCGGATCTCCTCGTTGCTCATCATGCGCTTGCATACCACGATGGCATCAGCCTGGGCACAAGCTTCTTCCGCTGTATCCACAAGGATGCGGGCCAGATGAGGCAGCCGCTCCATCACATGCGCCATGTTAGCCCCCACCAATCGGTGTGGATCCAGATCGGGGTCGTAGATTTTTATTTCGAATCCCTTGCCCAGCAGACGCTCGGCGACCTCGACATGCGCGCTCTCTCGCAAGTCATCACTGCCAATTTTGAAACTCAGCCCGATGAAGCCTAGGCGGCGCCCAGAATTGGCCAAGATGGTCTCGATGGCTTGTTCAATCCGCCGCCGGTTGCTGGGCAGGACGGACGAAAGCAGCGCCAGTGGCTCATGGTGCTCCCGCGCGAGCGCCTCCAAAGCACGCAGATCCTTGGGGAGGCAAGACCCGCCAAAGGCGAACCCAGGCCGCAGGTAAACCGGAGAGATGTTCAAGATTTTATCTTCCGTCAGGAGTTTCATCACTTGGCGCCCATCCGCGCCAATGAGCGAGGCCAAGGTGTCAATTTCGTTGGCGAAGGCGATCTTCAAAGCATGAAAGGCGTTGCAACTGTATTTAAAAATGGAGGCGGTCTCGAGGCTGACCTTGTAACGCGGGGCTTGAATCGACTCATACAGGCTTAAGGCGTGCGTCAGCGACGCCGGGTCATCACCGCCAACAACCAGCAAAGGCGGGTTAAAAAAATCCGCAATCGCAGTGGTTTCCCTCAACAATTCGGGGTTCATGACCAACCGCAGCTTGTCTGCTCCCTCTCGGGGTTGTGTCTCGGTTTGAATTTGCCGAATAACGGGGGCCAGCGCGGTAGAACGCACCACCACCGTGAGCGGCGACGGTCGGGTCAGCACTCCACGAGCGATGGACTCAAAAACGCGTTTCAAGGCCCGGGCATCGATGACGCCATTGGGCTGGCTGGGGGTGCCGATGCAGACCATCGCCATGTCCGCCGCACGGAGGCCGGTTTCACCTTCCGGCAAAGCCATTTCTGCGTCAATCCGCCCAGCGGCGACGCCCGCGGCAATCAATTCATCGAGGCCTGGTTCTAACACAGGACTGCGCCCGGATCGGACTGCATCCACCTTTGACAACATCAGGTCCACGATCGTGACAGTATGCCCCATTTTTGCCAGGCAGGCGGCGGTGACACAGCCGACATAGCCGGCACCATAGATATAAAGTTTCATGCTTATTAAATTTCGGTTGTTGGGAGATTAAACGGTGATATTGTAGGCATTAAGTCGGCCGCTTTCGGCTACGACTCGCAGCGGGAATCATGCCCCAGCGATGTAGTTGGCATGGTTTTGGCTATTCTAAATATCAATATGAATTTTATGTCCATTTCGCGCAGAGTTTGGTTGGTTTCGCTCCTCGTGGTTGCGTTCTCAGCGCAGGCGACCGACTGGTATGTGGCCACGAACGGAGTAAACACCAACCCCGGCACTCTGGCTGCTCCGCTGGATATAGACACCGCCTTCGGAACCATCAATCGAAGTGCGCCCATCATTCCGCCCGTGTTGGCCGGTGACACCATCTGGCTCCGGGGCGGAACTTATGTGAGCAAGGCCAATTCTGCGACCAATGATCTGCGCGGGTCGTTCACCCTTCTGAATAACACAAACGCCTCGCAATACAGCATTGTCGGCACCAGCAATAGTCCAATCATCATCCGCAACTACAACAATGAGCGGGCCGTTCTGGATGGAAATCTTTATGTGGCGACGAAAAATCTCTGGTTTTGGGGGTTGGAAATCACCGACAGCGAGGTGCTGCCGGTTACAATTACACGGGCGGCCGGAGATGCTGCTATCAGCGCTGGAACTTATAAGGCGGCCAACCTCAATCTTTATGGAAGTGGGAACAAGTTTATCAACTGCATTTTCCATGACTGTCCACAAAGCGCCTCGGCCAAGGGTGATTACAATGAGATTTATGGCACCTTGTTTATTGACAATGGCCGCTGGTCAATGGACTACTCAAGCGGACATGGCTTATATGCGCAAGGTTCTTCTCCCTTTTCGTGGACTAAAGTAAATGATTGTGTTTTTGCCAACAACGCCTTGAACGGTTGTCAGCTTTATTCAGCTTTGGACGCGAACATTAATAATTATCAGATGACGGGAAATCTATTTTTACGTAACGGCAACGGCGTGCCGGGCGGTGTGGAGTTTGTTGAAGGTTCCGGGTCTGGTTGCACCAATCTGGTATTCAAGAACAACGTGATGTTGGGCAATGCATCCGACAGCGCCACGTTCGGCGGGAGCGCCACACTATTGGTAAACGCAGACATAGAACAAAATTGTTTCTACAATCTGCCGGTCAATTTCTATTCGTTTACAGGGCTTACGATGTTGTCAAATCTAGTTGACAACGCCAACAGTTTTTTACTAGTTCAGTCCAACTATTTTGGAGCCGTTTGGGATTACAACAACTATTATTTCAGCAGCCCGACGCCGGTTACGATGGATTTTTATCCCAGCGGTGGTGCCGCCTATTTGACTCACGCCCAATGGGTCGCATACTCAGGCTTTGACGTTCACTCCACTGTGGCCGCCACTTTGACCAATCCCAGTGTGATTGTCCGATCGAATCAATGGGAAGTCGGGCGTGGATCCATCACCATTGTCAACCCCCGGAGCAACGGCGTAGTCAATGTTGACCTTTCCGGCATCGGACTGGCCAAAGGTCAGACTTATGTGATTCATCCGGTTCAGGACTTCTTCGGCTATTGCCTTACCAACACCTACGTTGGCACGCCGGTTGCCATTCCGATGACCAACTGGCACTGCTACACACCAATGTCGCTGGTAAATGCGATCACCAATCAGGTCTGGCTGACCAATGTGAACGGCGAGTCAATTGTAAATAGCAATTATTCGACAATGATACCCATTGTGGCCAATGGCGGTTTAATCAGCACATTTCCGGCCTTTGGCGCGTTTGTGGTGGTGCCCATCCCTTTAGTATTGTTAGCCCCGCCCACGGCGTTAATCATTTACACCAATAAACATGTCAATCCTTAGAACCACGCTTGTATCGAACGTGGTTGCCCTGCTGTAGCCTTTCGATGTCCAACGCAGGCAAGTTGCAAATGACCGCACGGAACTTCCCGTTTCCGGTTCGTGGGATGTCAGCCAACGCCTCCAATGTGACCTGAACTTCTCCCAGGCGTTCCTGTAACCGGGAAACCAACAACTGCGCATCTGATGCTGTCAAGCTGCCGACCGGCACATAGCGCACCGTGAACCGGTTCAAATGGGTTTGAATGATCTGGGCCTCCCGGATGGGAAGATTCGCCTTAAAAACTGGGTCCAAACGACCGATCCTTGTGCCGTTTGGTGTGTAAAGCACATCGTCATTGCGCCCCTCCACCGTGGCCAGCACCGGCAGGCTGCGTCCGCACCGACAAGGGGTTTGGTTTTGAGGAAATGCACCGCGATCTCCAACCCGGTAGCGGATCAGCGGCATGTCGAGATTAAGTAGCCCGGTGCCAATGAACTCACCCGACCGGCCCGGAGCCACCGGTTCAGTTCCCTCGACTACCTCCAGGACGGACGCGTCCGGCCACAAGTGCAGCGAACCGGCCTCACACTCGCTCGCGTTGACAACATTTTCACACATGCCATAAGTTTCCCGCACCGGACAGTGGAAGGCATCGGCAATCGCCTGGCGTTGATAGTCGTAAACCGGCTCGGCATTGGTAACAGCCACCCTGAGTGTTGGGAGCGATAGTCCGCTGCGCAAGACTTCTATGGCCACGGCGTATAAGGACGACGTGTAACCCACCAAATACTCCGGCTGGAACGAGTGAAGAGCTTCGACATAATGAGGGATTAAATCGGGAGCCAAGTGGTAGGAGGAAAAATAGAGTTGCTTCAGCCCCTGGTTCCAGATCCAGAATGGAGGCTTTCGTTGCCTCGCAGGCGTTACCAGTTGTCCGCCGAAAATAGCCCAGCGGGTGTGCCGATTCACTCCATGCCAGCGGCGCCACCGGGCCTCCATGAGGGCGTAACTCGCTTGAACGGTTCTCCGGCTGAACCACAAATCGAGCGGCTTGCCCGTGGTTCCGCTGGTGTGCTCATAAAACATGCGCCGGGGATTGGCATCTTCAGCCAGAAATTGCAGCGGCTGGGATCGAATCGTTTCTTTTTCGAGGATGGGCCAATTGGCCAGGTTCTCCCATTCGCTCCGGTGCCCCTCAAGCTGGCGTTTCTTCCAATAGTCGCGATAATAAGGCACTTGGGTCGCAGCCCGGTTCAGGATGTAAGTCAACCGCTCCTGTTGCCATTTGTCCCATTGGACTTTCGTCCAGGTTTCTCGATCTAATGCCTCGACCACCAAGCGTTCGCTCCCGGGGCCATAGCGCCACCACTGGAGCTGATAACCACGCAGGCTGGCAGCAGCGGCTCGCAAATGCACCGGCAACCGATGATAGAGGGGCAGCAGGTTCATGTGACCGAACGATGGCCAACTCAGAAAACACGCTTGCTGCCGGACGGAAGCAGCGATTGAAAGATATCAATCCATTGCGGAAGGACGACCGACCAGTCCATCGATTCCACAAGGCCACGGCCATGCAGGGACACCCGCGCTGCCAAAGCGGAATCCTTCAGCAAACGCCGGACTGCCTCGGCCATGCCCTTTTCATCGTTGGCTGGCGTCAGCAGCGAATCCTGCCCATCGCTCAAGAGATAAGGAATCCCACCGACCAAAGTGCTGACCACACATAAGCCACAGGCCAGGGCCTCCATCACGCTAACCGGAGAGTTATCCACGTTGGTGGTATTGAGAAAGATGTCGTTCCGGTCGAGCCACAGTGGAACTTCTGTCTTGGAGACCGGGCCGGGCAGATCAATGCGATCAAACACCTCAGCTGAGCGAGCGGTTGCGCGCAGGGCTGGTAAACTACCGTCTCTGCGGTCAGGTCCGATCATCGTCAAAGTTATGTCTGGAAATTCGCGCCGTAATCGGGCCACTACCTTTGGGCCGAGGGAGGGATTATAAATCTGGTGAAAGGCGCGCAGCCAGACCAGCTTGGGTTGCAAAGCGCTGCGTTGACGAAAGACGTAAGCCGAGAGATCCAAACCATTAGGCACCAACCGCAAGTCCTCCCGGTAAGGGTGCATCTGCTCTTGCAGGTAGCGCGAGGGCGTGGTGACCAAGCGTGCCCCGGCCAGCAAACCGCGCATGCGCTGCGGCCAGCGTTTGGCAAATCGCGGTAGATTTCCTCCGTGCAAGGTGAGCACATAGGGCTTGCAAACCAGCCGCAAAGCCGCACAAACACATTCGGCCAAAATAAAAGCGGGACCGCTGTAAACATCCACTTGCGCCACTTCGTAATCCCGCCGCCGTCGCCATACCGTGGCCAGCATGTCAAACAACCTAGCCAGACGGCCTGGTTTGTCCGAGGCGGTCAGAACACGGAATCTTCCATGTGCGGCCAAGCGCACGGCCAGATCTTCGCAGACGCTCCGTGTTCCCTCCGAGTGCGACAGGAAGTTACCTACGATTAGAATACCCGGGATCATCTTGAGGATCGAATTCGCAGCCGCCCCAGCAACCACTGCCACACCATCCGGCAATGTTCCCAGCGCAAGCGCCGGAACACCTGCCAAACGTAGGCGCAGTTTCCACGTTTCAAATGGAACATTAAGACCTTAAGTCCCAGCCCGGCGTTGCGCTCCGCACGCTGTTTTTCGAACAAGGTAGAATAATTGCTTTCCAAGTCGCCGCTGATGCGCGCCAACCGCTGAAGAATCCTTTCAGCTTGCTCACCGGTGGCCCACCGCACGCGCAAGTTCTCATCGGTCCACGTCGGCAAAACCAGCCCGCGACAAACACCCTCCCGGTCCAAATCGAAGAGGAATACGGCTCCCTCTTGCTGCTCACGAACCATTACTTCGGCCCTGACGTTGCCTTCTTGACAGTCGAACAGAAAATTGCCGAGGTTGTAACAGATGACCCGACGCCGGTCGTCAACCTGAACGCCTTGGATCACGTGGGCATGGTGCATCAGCACCAAATCCGCGCCAGCCTCTCGCAGCCGCTCGGCCACAAGTTTGTCCTCGGGTTTAGGATAATCGAGGAACATCAGTCCGACGTGAAGCGAAACCACCAGCACATCCACAGAAGGCCGGGCAGAACGCACGGCCGCCAAGACCGCCTCCGGGTCATATTCCCAACAGTAAGGTCCGCCAGCAGACTGTTTTTCTTTGGTTTGCCCGCAGCCGAGCCAGCCGATCCGCAAACCGCAGCAATCGGTTCGCCGCAATTCACTGGCGGAAGCTGCGTCCTGCCCGGCTCCCACCCACGCCAAACCCGCAGACTGCAAGGCAGACATGGTGGAGTGCAAACCTTGCGGACCATGGTCTCGAATGTGGTTATTAGCCAGGTTAAGCAGCGTGAATCCCGACTGTGCCAATGCCTTGGCGGCTTCAGTTGGTCCGGTGAACATTGCCGGAGCCGAAGTGTCCGCCAATAACGGCGTCTCCAAATTGCCAAAAACAATTTGTCCCGTCTGGAGCATCGGCCGAATTTCATCCAACAGGGATCCGTAGCCGCCGCCAGCGGCGCTGTTTGCCACGCGCCCGGAAAAGCCGACATCCCCAACGGCCAACAACCGCGTGGTGGTTCCAACCGGTGCCCGCTCGAAGAGACGCAGCGCTAAAAGCTCAGGCAGGATCTCTGGTAAATAACGCGAAGCGGGGACGATATCGAAAAAAGGGTGCTCATCCATAAGCCTGCGGTTTTGGGTAAAAGAGGTTCAACTACCCTGAATCAATTTATCCAGCCATTCTGATTGCAACGTGACGGTTCGACCCTGCTCATATTTATAAATGAATCTCTGACGGCAACAGGTTGACATCTGGCTTCGCAAACCTCTGTTCTTGGCCAGTTTGATGAGACATCCCGCCAAGGCAAGTGAATCTTCCGGTTTAAACAAAAGCCCGTCCACGCCATCCCGAACAATTTCAACTATTCCACCCGTTGCCGAACCCACCACGGGGGTGCCGACCGCCATGGATTCGATATTCACCAATCCAAAGGCTTCGCACCGGCTGGGCACGAGGGTTGCCCACGCCTGTCGCATTTTCTCCAGCACTTCGGTGTGCGGCACTTTCCCCGAAAATAAACAATGGTTCTGAACCCCGAGTTCCCCGGCCAAACGTTGGCAGCTTTCCCGGGTGGGTCCGTCGCCGACAAACTCGACTGAGATGTCGAGATCACGCCGCACCACCTCCGCAACCGCCCGCACCACCACATCCTGACCTTTGGACCAGGCAAAGCGCCCCACGCACAGGAATCTTGAAGAACTAGTAGTCGTTGATTCCGAAACAATCGCCCCGTTGGCAATAGGGTCTCGCAGGGAATTGGCAAAGACGATGGACTTCTGTTCCGGCACGCCGAAGGTCGCCCCAAGGTCAAGCCGGGCGGCTGCCGAGTTGGCCACACTATGGGTGACACATTTATAAACGAGTCTGGCCCGTTGCCGCACCAACCAAAGGTAGAGGCGCTGGCTATGCGGTGTGTCCAGATCAATTTGCGACGAAAGCGTATGATACCAATGCACCCGAATCGGAACCCGCCGCAAAGTGCCGACGATCATCATAATGTTGGTCGAGCCGAAATTGCTGATCAAGCAGCCGGGTCGGTGCCTGACCACAAGCCTGTCGAAAAACAATGCGTCCGCCAGGCGGGTCGGACGCGGCGAAGGCCAGTGGAGAAGTTCGATTCTGGGATTAACATACTGGTCTTCACGCCGAACGCCATGCACGAGCAAGGAAACCGAGTAACCCCGTTCTGCCAACTCTCCGCCCAAAGCAGCAAAGTGGAGTTGGACAGGATTATCACCCAAGCTCGTGCCTATCAGAATAGCTTGCTTCGGCGAGATTTGCATCTTATCCACTCAAGGAGCAGTCATCTTCGAGGGCTTTGGGACTGCCGTGCGGCCCAATGCCAAACCGGTGCGCCGCATGAACCGCAGTCCGGCCATGCGCATGCTTCCTTCGGGCTGCGGACTAGCTGGACGATTCCTCCGGGCAAATCTTTGTTGAGGGATGATGGATGCCGCAACGACTCCAAAAGCCAGCGCTGGAACAACTAGGCGGGTAGCCGAGACCGACATGAATAGGAGGCCGAAAATGAATGCGCCCCATTTTATGCTGCGGCTGGCAGGATCGGGTGCGGAAAGGCACGCCCTTATAAGAATCCAGAATAGAATACAACCGGCGAGAATCCCAAACACCCCGTGTTCAGCCACCAACCGGGTATATTCGGTGTGCGGGTATGCTGCGTGGCCCAAGAACTCCCGGCGGGCCGAATACGCTTTGCCGATGCCTACGCCCAGAAGCAGATGTTTTGCCCATATCTGGAAGTCCGATTTCACAATTTCTTCGCGCCCAGTTCCAACGGTGTTTTCAAAGCGCGCGGTTAGTTTGCCACCTGTGAATTGGTCGAGATAAGGGAAGAGTAGGTAGGAACTCAAGAGGTAGAATCCCAAGACAACGCCTATCACCATAAAGCCAGTTCGCCATCGGCGCAGCAAAGGCAGACCGGCGACCAGGCAACTCATGACGCTCAAATATAAACCGGTCCGGGAAAAAGTCAGCGCCGACTGCATCGCAAACCAAGCTGCCAGCATCGCCAAGCCAGCTTTGACTAGAAGGCCAGTCCGTCCCAAAAGGAGGCAGAGAAATGCACAGACACTGCCAAAACCCAGCATGGCAGACACCTGGTTGGGGCCAAAGCCGCCACTGGCGTCGACATTTGAACTGGACTCAAAGTCAATTTGCGGGGCTCCAAAAGTGCTGGTGTAACAGATATAAGCCACCCCGATTATGGGCAAAACCGTGATGCAAAGCGCATTCAGAACCTGGTCCCGGGATAATTTTGTGTCGGCGAAAAAGGTCAGGCTTAACGCTATGGCCAGAAGACAGGTATAACCGGTAGATATTATCGTGGGTATATAATGCAGATCCACGCTAGCCAGCGTGGGTATCAGCGCTGGGAGCAATAACAGGAAGTAAGCCAATGGCAGCCGCGCCTGGCTGAAACGGCGGCGTCTGACAAAAGCACAAAGAATAACCAGAATGAAAGCCTGCTTGCCAAACATCCAAGTTAAAAACGGCGGCGTATCTACCATTCGCCAGAGAACTTCGCTGCCGGCAATATAGCATAGTGCGAGTAGTGTCCGTGCCGGCTTTCCTGGCCGGGTTCCCCAAACCAAGCTAAACGCGAGGGTGCTAAAGGCGTGAACGGTGACGACCCACGGAGACAACTTTATAACAAGCCCCAAGGCGGCATGGCCCAGCGCAAGCAGTGCGAGAACCCAGATCCTGCCCGTCAGCAAGGAATCGAGGGTTTTGCCCCCTCTGGACGGTCTTCTTACCGATGCAGAAGTGGTCTGGTTAAGAAAGTGCCCGTGCATATAAATGCGCCAAAAACGTTGAGAGCAGACCAAGTTCATGGTTGCCCTGAATAAAAGAGTGCCCGTGGCAGCCCATGGATTCCCGCAAGGGCTGATTATTCATCAACTTTTCAACGGCGCCGAGGAACCCGGCCAGATCGTCAACCGGAAACACGAAACCACTGGTTTCATGGCTTACTAGTTCCGGAACATCCCCAACGGCCGTAGCCACCACCGGCAAACCACACGCCATGGCCTCCATGATCACGTTTGGGGTTCCCTCGCGGTCGGAGGTGAGCATGAGGAGATCGGCTTCCCGGTAAATTGGCACAATATCTTTAACGCTCCCGTAAAAGTGGACTGAACCGTCGAGCAATCCGAGCCGGCCCGCACGTTCCTCAAGTTCCTTTCGCAGCGGGCCATCTCCCACCAGGCAGGCACGAACTGGTGCCCGCCTTTTTTGTCGCCACTGAAAAATCACCTCCAAGAAAAAATCAAATCGTTTCTCCGGTCCCATGCGTCCTACTCCCACGATCATCGGCACGCCATTGCCTCGTTGGTTCTTGCGTTTGAAGCGGGCAAGATCGATAACATTTGGAAGATAGTAGAGTTTGCTTTCAGGGCAGCCAAAGGAATGCATTTTACGCATGGCGGCGCGCGAGTTTATCGCCAAAAGATGCGGCAGGTGCATGTTAAGCCTCCGAAACACATGCCCGCAGGAATCGAAATCGGCTGTTCCATCGCCTCGAACAGCACCGACACTTGGAATCCGGCACACTCTCGCCGCGATTGCCGCATAAGCATTTACATAATAGTGCTGGCTTTGTAAAACATGGGGGCGGAATTTTCTGGCGGCGGCAATAATCTCCATCAACCGCCGGAGACGGAAACGCGATTCGCCGACAAAATCCACGGCAACGTTATGTTCGCGCAGAGGTTTCTCCCAGAACTCACCCTTGGTCAAAGAGATGACTTGCACCGTAGCCCCTTCCCGCTCAAGCGTTGAGGCGATAAGGAATAACTGGTTTTCCGCACCGCCCTGACCTAACGTCCCCGTGACGATGGAAACTCGCAGGCCACGCAGGACGGAAGTCGGAGATCGAAGGTCGGAGGACACAAGACTTCTAAGCTGGTTTTGGAAACGTTAAAAGCTCCAAGCCGATTACGGCACCACTGCCTGCTGAAACCTGACTTCCGGCTTCTGGCCTCCGACCTCTGCCTTCAGCGGCCCCCAAGCGGCTTCAAGGTAGCCTCCGATGGTATCACGCCAATTCTCGAGAGAGTATCGGCGGGCGGTTTCAATGGCATTACGGGACATGGCTTCGTATTGAGTCGGATTGCTTATCGCCCGCTCGATGCCCCGGGCCACGGCCTCGGGAGTGGCTTCGTCAATGAGCACGCCGCAGCCGGCGCCTATCAACTGTGGAAGCACGGAGACGCGGGTGGACACTACGGGTAAGCCGCTGGCCAAGGCTTCCAAGACCGCCTTGGGGAAACCGTCCGAAGCAGTGGTCGGGAAGATAAACAAATCGGCCTTTTGCAGGCGTTGCATTACCTGTTCATGAGTGAGTTTGCCGGTAAAATCAACCCTGCCTGCTACACCAATTTCTCGGGCAAGTTGCCTGAATTCAGGAATGGCGGCACCCTCGCCAACAATGTCCAAGCTCTCTTGGGGAAATTTTTGCGCAAGCAACGGCAGGCTCTGGATCGCCGTGGCTGCGCCCTTAGCCTTTTCCTGCCGAGCCACAATGATGAGCCGCAATTGTCCGCGGGTGGGAAAGGTCCGCGGATTGGCGTAAACTCGCAGTTCTTTTTGGGTAAGGCTGGAGGAGAAAATCCACCGGACTTTCGGATTCTTTCGGCTCGGGGATTCAGCCGCCCCCCCGGTGGCCAGCATGATATTTCGTCCGCCTGCAAATTTCACCATGAACCAACGCCAGAACTTCTCCGCCAGCGTAACGGGCCGCAGCCAGTTGCCGCAGTGCCGGACAAACAGAGGCTTACGGAATATCCAAGCTAACAACATGCCCACCGTTCCGACGTCTCCGGGGATGGCAGCATGAATCGCACCGGCACCGCGAAATTCCCCGAGGATGGCAGGCGCACAGCGGAAGAGCCAGAGAGCGAGCAGTAGTTTGCGCCCGAGTCCGGAGCCGGAAGGCGCAGGCAGTGCCGACACCCTTAGGCTTGGGCCTGCCAAAGGAATCTCGCCCTCCCCATCAGGACGCCGACCACATGGCACCAACAGAACGGTTTCATCAAACAGTTCGGCTATGGCCGCCAGCTGAAAGGGGAAACCGCCATCCGTCGCAAAGCCCGTGGGGGAGACTGCGCAAGGCCAGCAGGGCTTGTGAGAGAAAACGACGAGCTTCATCTAATAATCCGAAATGCTGAAATTGGACAACAGGACGACGGAGCATGGGACAGAAACCAGAGGTCGGAGGCCGGAGGTCAAAGGTCAGGGTCACACAGTCGCTTTTCGCTTTGCGCTTGGCTCCGTGTATTCACCCACTCCCTCAGTTCTTTCATCAGCCGGCCGTAGGTGATTTCCAGACCATAGAGACGCTCCATTTCCGAACGGGCTAGACGACTTTGCAATTCGAGTTGCTTTGGAGCCGACAATAGTCCTAAAGATTGTTCAGCAAGCGCTTGATCAGAATTGGCCAGAATGATCCCACGACCGGACTCTAGTTCCATCCCGTCCACTGCTGCGGGGGGCGCGACCACCGACACGCCAAGCGCCATGACTTCAACGATGCGGCTACGGAAGCCGTAAGTGCCCGTCCAGGGACACAGCACCAACGACATTGTTTTTAGCAAATGCTGAACCTCCGCCACAAAGCCGGTCACCTTGACCCGATGGTCGCTCGTCAGATTACGGAGACGTTGGGTTGGATTACTGCCGACCAGCCAAAGCTCGGTGTCGGGGAACCGCCGCCAAATCAGCGGCATGATGCACTCGTAACAACGCAGCGCGGCAGCTTCGTTGTGCGCGCTGGCCAGCCCCCCGTAATATGCTAGACGCGGAGGCGTGGCTGGCTGCCAGCAATAAGGCCAGCGCGAAAGATCCGTTCCCATCGGCGCGTAGAACAACTTCTGATCCGGCCGCTTTCTGGCATGAACCATGTCGTGCTCGCGGCGGTTAATGGCAATCAAGGCGTCAAACTGATCCCACGCGGATTCCTCCCGACGGCGATACCGGGTCAAGGAAACTCGCTTTATCCAAGCTGGCCAGGCGACGCTTTCTTTCAATCGTTCTTCCCTGGATTTCCAGAGCACGTTGTGCATATCCAAAATGCTAGGCACTCCGGCGCTCTGGAACACGGGAACACTGTCCACGGCATGGAAATATTCATAGAGCACCGCGCTGTATTCCCAGGGTTTGACGGCTGAACGAATACGGGAAGGAGAAAGCTCCACTCTTCCGATGACGTAATTGGACGATTTCATACCGGTGCAGAGCGCGAAAAGAGAAGCGCCTAGCATAAAGCGAAGTCTGGAGAGCGGGCTATCGGTCTGGCGCGACGTCAAAACGATAGGGCGACAGCCTAGGGCTGCAAGCTGATCTTCCACTTCTTTTCGCTTTCCCGCGGGTGCGAAGGTGAGGAAATCCACCTGAAATTTCCGCACCGCCGCCGCCAAGGCGTAGCGCACCCGGAGCTGCTGGCCTGCCTCGCCAGGCCAGGGTAAAACATGGGAGATGATCAATAGCCTCAATCTTCCCTCCCCGCGAGATGCTCATGAAAGTGGGTGTAAAACCCGTTACTACTAAGCCGATCCAACCAAATGCGGCGACAATCCTTCTGCAGGTCTAAAAAAGAATCGGGCGAAAGCCCCTGATGAAACTCCAAAAGGATTTCCGGCAGCCGATGAACATCCGCCGCTTCAACCCAAACACAATAATCGCGCCAGTTCACCGTGAAGTCATACGGGAGAATGCAATCGGTGTTGACGAAAATCGGGATTCTGCCAAGACAAAGGGTTTCATAAAACCTCGCCGAGAAATTGCCCACTCCCCGGACGCAAACCGTATAATCATTTTCGAGAATGTTATTCACAAATTCAAGCCGGGTCGGACTGAAGGTTTCATCGGTGGAACCGGCACGCAGCCCGCCCCGATACTGATTTCGATTCATAAAGTTTGTTCGGATCCGGACCTCCTGGCGCAGGAGGTTGAGGATACCCTGCCGCAGCAGAAGTGGCGACCTTAAAGGTGGCGGGACATAATTGGAACACCCGAGGTGATACCGAGCAAGGTGGAAGGCCGTCAAACACTTCCTGATCGCAAGTTTGGCCCGGTTACCCGAAGCCCACCCGCAAAAGCCAACGGATGGGCGCAGACACCAAGTCCGAGGCCTTAGTTCGCCTCCACAGTAGGTTTCCAGCCAATCGGATTTGAACTGGGGAAAGGCAAAAACTTTTTTAGGAATCCGGGAGAGGGAACGAAAGGGGCCATGATTGAACTGGATGGCGTTTGGGATAGGAACCAAGGCCTCGAGATCGCCGCCATTCCAGACAATAATCCTCTTACCGGCCGCTTGTGCTAGACGGGCCAGAGCCTGTGCCGTCCCCGTTTGCTTCTGTTTCAGGTAGTAATCCCAGACAAATGGGAGGGCGACTACATCCGCGTCGCCGTCCGAACTGACAGCCTCGAACGCTTCGGCACGCGCGGCATACTTCTGGAATCTTTCTTCGTAGCTGGCCGGGTCAATTGTCGCCCGAACAAACCCGACGAGCCAACGCTCCTTTTCGGTGGGCCAGCACTTGAGTCCCGTGAATATCTTCGTCCTGCGCATGTAGAATGCAACTGGGGCGCTTTGCCGCCTTGCCATCAGACATCTCCGTCTCCATTAAAGAAAAACCACCCGGTCAATACTCAAATCACTATTGCTTAATTGCTCTGAAACCAAACTGAGGATACTGAATATCCCAGGAATGGAAGAAAGTTGATAGCACTAAAATCAAGACCAGCAGTCGTTTTAAAGGGTTTTTTTGGGCGTTGATTCCCTTCAGAAAAGCGATCGTCAAGCCCTGGTCTGTTAAAGTCCGAACGATGCTCTTGTGGGTAAAAAATCTCAAATGGGTTCTATCCAAGATTCCTGAACTTTCGTATTGCCAGTCCTTTTTAATCAAAATGTTATAAAGATTGCCGACGTAACGGACGTTGGGGATTGAGCCCACAATGCTGCCTGAAGTTTTTAGTTTCTTAGATAATGAACTGAGAAAACTCGTGCTATCCGGAAGATGCTCTATAATGTCGTTGCAAATAATCAGGTCAAAGTATTCATCTGGAATGTTTTGGGACACCTCGTCATACGAACCCACCAGGACTTTGGTGAACCGCTGTTGAGCGACCAAAGCTGCTTCCCGATTCATTTCTACTCCCCAAGTCTCACAACCTTGCTTCAAGTTGCGGATAAATTTCCCTTCGGCACAGCCTATCTCAAGAACAAGTGAGTATGACTCGGGAAGAAATTGCCTAATCTCACTTCTTAGATAAGTGTAATAATCCGATTTAGTCTTCATATAAGCGTTTAGATACTCAATGCTTTCAATTTCTGATAACAGGGGAATGAACTTGACAAGCGGCCTCGTCATTCCTGTTAATAAAGTCGGCGCGGCCGGTCAGCCAATGCGGTCTTGGACTGTCAATTCAATTGGATGCATAAAAATACCAGAGCCGCTTTCGAACTGTGCTGTTCGCGATATATGCAGAGCGGCTTAAAGCTGCATCAAGATATCTTTAACTGGCCCACGCACCGGGTGTGAGTATCGCTGGTAGCCCAGCGCGAGAAATTCGCGCAAGATGAAAAAACTTCGAGCAACTCGATTTGCAGGCAATGCAGCACGGCGCCGGTAGTGTTCGGAAGCTGCTAATAATAATTTCAACTTGCTTTCTTTGTTTATAACATTGGGTGCTTCCGCAATCCGCTTATGCGCCTTCAGAATAAAATCAGACTGTCCGAGCAATTTTAAGCGATTCCGTATGCCTTTACGATCTCGCAATTTTTGTATTTTGTTTGAAAGTGGATCCCATCCTATGGTTGCGGTATCTGAGTGACGGCGATATTTTACCAGCAATTCCGGGGTGAAACCAACATTGGAAACAAACGGAAGAATGAGCATGACCCAGATGTCGTGGATTGTCTTTTCGGGAAACGGCAACAATATGCCTCTTAAGTTACTCCGAAATGCCAACACCATACCGTGCATACTGAAGTTCTTGAGAATGGTTTCGGCTGCATGACCCACTTCGATCTGCCGCAGCCGCGCATCGGTCATATGGACAACCTTCCACAATGACTTTCCAATGGGACGTAAATTTTCATCCACGACAGATGCATCAGAAAAGACTAAACCAATATCCGGGCTACGCGAAAAAATCTCAGTCATGGATTTGATTTTGCAGGGTTCCCAAACATCATCTTGGTCTGAAAAAAAAACGATGTCGCCAGAGCATAAACTTAAAGTCCTTTCAAAGTTCATCAAATGCCCGAGCCTGTGCCGATTGCAGTGGATGCGAACTGGAAATGGGGCCTTATCAGCAAAACGGTTTAAGATGTCAAGAGTGTCATCTGAGGATGCATCATCGCAAACAACCAGCTCGCCAGGCAAGAGAGTTTGACTGCAATAACTCTGAAGCTGCTCGCGTAGAAAACGGGAGCCGTTGAATGTGCACAAGGCAATCGAGGCGCTTAGTTGCTGACTCATTGATGCTGTCATATTTATGCCTTCCTTGGTCCACTGGCCGCCAGGCCAAACAGCGTTTTGGCGACCCTTCGGCCAGCTTGGCCGTCGGCTGTGGATCCAAAGAAATTGGAAATAAATCGTCGCCTCGTTTCGCGGTCAACCTCCGGGTGGGTTAGACCCTGAATAAGCATCTTCCGCATATCTTCCACGGAACGGGTAACCATGGCGGCGCCACTTTGGACGACTGGCCAGAAGTGGTCGAACCGGATGTGCCGTCTAAAACCATCGCACGGCGCAAGGTCGCTGCCGGGCGGATCAAAATCCAGGTTTATCACCGGCTTGTCCTTGAGTATGAATTCCAATGTCACGGTAGACGCGGCGTTGATGCTCATCGCGGCGTGATGCACGAGGCTACAGTAGAGTTCCAAATCTTCCGGCTGTGGTGTGGCCCACGCCATATCCCAAAGCATGGGCGGGAAGACGACGTCCGGGATCTTCCGTTTCGAGAGCGCCTTCATCTCCGGGCTGGTGCCCTTGATGTAATTCCTCACCACCAACTGGGGCCGCAAGGAGAGCTGCAGCTCTTTCAATAACCGGATGACCAACTCTACGTGCAGGTGCTCTTTCGGGAAATGTTTATCCACGCCGGTGGTGTAGAGGATGAAGGGCCGGGCGGGATCAATGCCGATCCCGCGCGCCAACTCTTCGCGCGGCATTACGAGTTCCGGTCGGAAATGGAAGTCCATTTGCGGCGTGCCGGTGACGAAGACACTGGATTCCTGAATGCGTGGATAAATGGATAATAGTTGCCGCTTCATGCCTTCATGCCAGACGAGCCAGTAATCGTAGGGCACCATGACCCGGCTGCGGGACGTGAGGTTATCCCAGGAGAAGATGAACCCGGCCGTGGGGATGCCCAGCCGCTGGGCCACACGCAAGGGGAGTTCTCCGGCAGGACCGTGAATGTGCGAGCCATTGAAGACCAAATCCGGCTTCAACCGGGCGAACAATTCGTCATATATTCGGGTGGTGCGGAG
The DNA here is from genome assembly GCA_903850425.1 of uncultured Verrucomicrobia subdivision 3 bacterium. Classification (GTDB taxonomy): domain Bacteria; phylum Verrucomicrobiota; class Verrucomicrobiia; order Limisphaerales; family UBA11358; genus UBA11358. The sequence continues at coordinate 35,763 of CAINLR010000022.1, forward strand.
CCGCCATTGGAGCGATTGCTCCAAAGCCGTCAGTGCATGGAGACAGGGGTTGTTGCCGAGCAAGCGCGACGCGCCGGCCACCGCCAGCCATTGCAGATTCTGGAAGCCACCTTGCTGGCGCGCGCGGCGGCCGCGATGCTCCCAGTTGTTCTGCGCCACCTTGCTCCAGAGCCAGCGGTCGTGGGCGTGCTCGGTCAGCACCCGGAGGTAAGCGGGAAGCGCTTGGACTGGGTGCTCCTCAATGAGGATAATCTCTTCCACGAACGGGCGGGCCACGGCAAGAATAGACTCGTTGGTAACGACGGATAAAACCACGACCCGTGCTTGCTTGCTTAAAAGGCGAAGCGTATCAGAATAGAGGAAGTTTCTAACCGCCTCGCCGCGAGGAACGACCAAAACGACCAACGGGCGCTTGCTGCGAGCGGCAGCGGCGACCACCGGACTACTGACCACGGGACTACTCTGGGCGGCGGCGGTCGGAGACGAGAGCTCAGTCATAAAAGCTGAAACGCTGACAAATTGAAATGCTGAAAACAGCCAATTATGAAGCAGAAATCCGGAAAGCTGAAAGCTGAAATTAGTCAGAGCCTCCTGACGTCGGCTGCTACACTTCAAAACTGAAATTAGCTGGCGACTACGCGCAACTTTTTCATCACCGGGATTTCGCTGTCATAAACACGTTTTTTGCCGTCGCCCAAAGCTTTCTCGATGGTGCGAATATCCCGGACCAGCCGCGAGAAACCGGAGGGTTCGACCGAGGCTGCTTGATCACTGCCCCACATGGCGCGGTCCAAAGTGATGTGCCGCTCCACCAGACAGGCTCCTAACACCACCGCCGCATAAGTCGTTTGCAGCCCGACTTCATGTCCGGAATACCCCACCGGCACGCTAAACTCGGCTTTTAGGGACGCGATGACATTGAGGTTCAATTCCTCGGTCTTGCAGGGATAGGTGCTGGTGGCGTGGGTTAGTATGAGCCGCTCTTTGTCCAGTTCAGCCACCGCTGTGCGAATCTGCTCCAGCGTGGACATGCCGGTGGAGAGAATGACCGGATGCCCGGCTTCACGAATCCGCCGGAGCAGCTTCACGTCGGTGATTGTGGCGGAGGCCACCTTGAAACACACCGGGTTGAAGGCTTCGATGAAATCCACCGACTTTACATCCCAAGGGGAAACAAACCAAATGATGCCACGCTGCCTGCAATAAAGATCAATCTCCTGATACTCCTTGACACCGAATTCGACACGTTCCCGGTATTGCATATAGGTCATCATGCCCCAGGGAGTTTCGCGCATGAGATTGCGTTGCTCCAACGGCACGCAAAATGCGGGAGTTCGCTTCTGAAACTTGACCGCGTCGCAACCCGCCAGAACGGCGGCGTCAATCATGCGCTTGGCGGTTTCCAACTCACCGTTGTGGTTGATGCCGATCTCCGCCACGATGAAACAGGGCTGGCCGTCGCCAACAAAACGATTGCCGATCTTTAATTTATTCGTCATAAAATGAGTTTTTGAATGAGAACAGAATTTATCCCAAAACAGCACCGCAACCGGTTATTCAGAGGGGCATCTCTCCACGCCGGGGTCTGGCACGAACAACCAGTTCTTGTTTCGCCCGCAGCGCCGCGTGATTCGACCCTGTTCTGTGAGACCCCAGTTCTCGTTAATATGCCAAAAGGAGTAAAAGGGTGGCAGCGTTGCCCAAATCGCCTCGCCGGCCGTGGATGTCAGAACTTCGCATAAAATGACCAACTTAAAAGTTTGCAGCACTTTTTTGCCGGCGAGCAAAATGCCGGGTTCTGCGCGCTCGACATCGCTTTTTCTCAAAGATGGGGCGATAGCCTCACAAATCCAAGACTCCAGCGTCACAGCCGGGACCTTGCAAACGAGTCCAACATAGCGGTGATAGAGCTTGACTGGCAGCATCAATCTGAAAATGCGCCTCAACGAGCTTGGATAGGGATTTCGCGGCCAGTCGGTCATAAAGTTCAACTCAAATGCGCCAACAACCAGTCCGAAATTTCCCGAACAGCCCCCTGACCGCCGGATTTCATGGTGATAATAGTTGCGATGGATTTGACTTCCGGCACGGCGTCAGCCACAGCTATAGGCAAACCAACCCAGCGCAGACACTCCAGATCATTTAAATCGTTCCCAACATAAGCAATCTCGGTTTCTTTCAGCTTTCTGCTTTCTGCTTTCAGCTTTAGCTCTGCCAATTTGTCGTCGCAGCCTTGGATGCACTTGATGTCCAATTTCCGGCACCGGGCAGCCACGACGGGATTCTTTTCCTTGGAAATCACGATGACCTCGACCCCGGCGGCTTTAAGCATTCCGATGCCCATTCCGTCACCACGGCTGCAATAGACCGCTTCAGTGCCATCTTCCTGAACGAGCACGCGGTTATCGGTGAGGACTCCGTCAAAATCCAGAACTAAAAGTTTGACTACAGACCACTGACCACTGACTACTGACTGCTGACTGCTGGCCACTGTCCGTTCTAATTTTTGGTCCTGTGGTCCTGTGGTCCGATGGCGGGACGCCATCAACGCTTCAATCAGTTCAAGGTCGGCGGGTTCGTCAATTTGAAATGAATGCAAAGCAGGCATGCGATAGACGGCAATTTTGCCGCCCAGACGGTTGTTGAACCGGCGCAGGACCCAGGGTTTGAAGATGTAAATGGAACCGTTTTCAATCAGATCCTCGGGCGCGTCCTGCCGACGCGGACGGTCTAGGTGATTGTAACTAAAAGAACGGGGTGTGCCATCCTCCTCAACCCGCCAAACGAAACCTTCCACCCGGCAGGCGGAGAACAGCGAATCTGCCTGCTCGCGCTCAAACGTCTCGATGGCTTTCTGAATGTCATCAGGCTTCCGCAACGGCGAAGTGGCTTGAAGGAAGACGACTAAGTCGGGATTCGATGCCCAGGGCGAAGCGCTAATAGAGAAGCGGGAAGCATCCTTGGCGCTTGGCGCTTGGCACTTGGCACCTTCCAGCCAATCCAGGGCATGCACCAGACAGGACTCGGAACTCGCGGTGTCGCCGCTGATTTCCGGGGGGCGCATGATGACCTCGGCCCCATAGTCTCGGGCGACGGCGGCGATCTCATTGGAGTCGGTGGAGACAAAGACGCGAGTAATTTGTGGGGTCTGCCGCGCCTGTCCGATGGACCACGCGAGCAGGGGTTTGCCGCCAACCGGACGAATGTTCTTGCCCGGGATACCTTTAGATCCGCCGCGGGCAGGGATGATAGCAATTAACTTCACAAAATGCGTGAACAATTTTGGGTTGAAGCAAACAACATTGTGAGCGGCGGGTAGCCTTGTAGCGTATTGATTCCCCGCTTTGAGGTCACGAACTCAGAAACGGCGGGGGAGCAAACTCTTAAGAAACTAGGCGTATAAGTTTATGAGGCTGAGACCAATGTGAGGCCGAGTGCGGCGGCATTTTGTTGCAGCCGTTTGAGTTTTTTCTGGTTGGAGTGAGCGATGGCTTGGTCCCAAACGGAGGGGTCGTAAGGA
>CAINLR010000023.1 GCA_903850425.1 uncultured Verrucomicrobia subdivision 3 bacterium
GTGGCGGACATTCTGGCGAGCATCAAAGAAAGAAGGGCGTAGCTCAGTTCGCAGTCGGTTCGGTGTGTTTCGCTTGTGCGCTCAAAAGGTCGTTGGCTATGATTGCACACACCATGACAAAATTGCTGATCGCAACCATGCTATGCGCCGCTGCCGTAGCAAGCTTCGCCGATGAAGGGATGTGGCTGTTCAACCAGCCACCGCGCGAAATTCTGCGGGAGCGGTATCAATTCGACGCAACCGACGCGTGGCTTGAGCATTTGCAGAAGTCCTCGGCGCGTTTCAATTCCGGAGGGTCGGGCAGTTTTTTGAGTGAGGATGGCCTGCTGATTTCCAATCACCACGTTGGCGCAGATGCGCTGCAAAAAATCAGCACGAAGGAGAAAAATTATCTGCGGGACGGTTTTTACGCGCACACCCCAGCCGAGGAAATCAAATGCCTCGACCTGGAAATCAATGTGCTGCAATCCATCGAGGATGTCACCGAGCGCATTAACGCCGCCGTGCCCAAAGATGCCAGCGCCGCCGACGCTTTCGCTGCGCGGCGCAAGGTCATCGCCGAAGTGGAGAAGGAATCGCTGGAGCGCACCGGCCTGCGATCCGACGTCGTGACACTGTGGCAGGGCGGCGCGTATCATCTCTACCGTTACAAACGTTACACCGACGTGCGGATAGTTTTCGCGCCCGAGCAGCAGATTGCGTTCTATGGAGGCGATCCCGACAATTTCGAGTTTCCCCGCCACGATCTCGACATCTGCCTGTTCCGCGTTTACGAAAACGGGAAGCCGGCGAAGATTAAAGATTTTCTACACTTTTCTCCGATGGGCGCGCGTGAGGGTGATCTTGTTTTTGTCTCCGGTCATCCGGGACGGACGAGCCGTTTGCTCACGATGGCTGAACTGGAATATAGGCGTGACCAACGCCTGCCGTCCCTGCTCGAGGATTTGAAGCGTCTGGAAGTCCTGCTCGGCAACTGGAGCAGGCGCAGCGAGGAAAACGCCCGGCAGGCCAAGGATGATTTTTTCAGCGCGCAAAATTTTCGGAAGGAGTTGGAGGGAATGATCGCGGGACTGCTTGATCCAGAATTTTTTTCGGCGAAGGCCAGGGAGGAAGGGGATTTCAAAGCGAAACTCGCTGGCAAGCCGGAGTTTGCCGAAGCGCTCGCCGCCTACGATAAAATCGCCGAGGCCACCAAAACGCTCGCCGCGCAAGCAACACGCTTTAATTTGCTGGAAGAAGGCAACGCCCAGGCGTTCAATTGTGAAAGTTTCCATCTCGCGCGCACGCTTCTCCGTGCCGGTGACGAGCAATCCAAGCCCGACGGCGAAAGGCTTCACGAGTTCTCCGACTCCGGCAAGGAATCGCTCGAATTGGAATTGTTTTCCGATAAACCGATTTACCCCGGCTTGGAAATTCTCACGCTGGGCGACTCGCTAACGTTCCTTTGTGGCAAACTGGGCGCGACTGATCCGCTGGTGCAGAAAATCCTTGCCGGCAAATCACCGCATGACCGCGCGGTGGAATTGATCAACGGCACGAAGGTGCGCGATTTGTCGTTTCAAAAAAAACTTTACGCGGGCGGTGCGAGCGCGGTCGCGACGGCCAACGACCCGATGATTGAACTTGCCCGCTTGGTGGACGCGGATGCCCGGGCGCTTCGCAAGGTTTCTGAAGAGCAAAACGAAACCAAGAAGCAGGCGCACGCCGCGCTTTCGCACGCCCGCAATGCATTGTTTGGGACGACGGGTTATCCCGATGCCACGTTCACCCTGCGCCTCGCATTCGGCACGGTGAAGGGCTACGAAGAAGATGGCAAAAGCGTGCCGGCGCGCACCACTTTTGCTTCACTTTACGAAAGAGCCAAAGACATGAAGAATCAGCCGCCGTTTGATCTGCTGCCGCGGTGGGAAAAACGCAAATCGCACTTAAACCTCAAGACCCCGCTCAACCTGGTGGACACGTGCGACACGGTCGGCGGAAACTCGGGCAGTCCCGTCGTCAATCGCGCAGGCGAGTTCGTCGGCATCGTCTTCGACGGCAACCTGCAAAGCTTATCCTGGGATTACGCCTTCAGCGACAACCAGGGCCGCGATATAGCGGTCAGCTCGGCGGCGATTCTTGAGGCGTTGAGCAAAGTCTATGAGGCCAGAGAACTGACGCATGAATTGGTTAGCGGACGGCGAAGCAAGTGACTGTGGGCACAAGCTAGGATTGCGAAGGGTTTAGAAACCTTTCATTGGCTTCCTCATCGAGCATTACGCAGGCAACTTCCCGCTCTGGCTCGCGCCGGATCAAGTGCGCGTCATCACGCTCAACGACGACGAGGCGTTGATCAACTACGCCAAGCCCATCATAAACGAACTGCTAGCCAACATGGTGCGCGTGGACACGGATTTCAGCGCCACGCCGTTCAAGGCAAAGATTGCGGATGCGGAAAAAACCCGCGTCCACACGATGCTGGTCATCGGCGGTCGCGACATGGAAGCCGGTCAAGTTTCCGTGCGCCTCCACCACGGCGGCCCGCAAGGCGCGAAGCCGAAAGCGGAAGTCGTGGCGGATATTCTGGCGAGCCTCAAAGAGCGGAGCGCGTGAAAGCAGCGCGGGCGTCTTGCCTACCTGCCTGCTTTCAACGCCAAGACGCCAAGACGCGGAGTCGCCATAGAGAACCGTGAACCACGCAGGCCACACGAACGCTTCTTCCTTTCTGTGGGGGGAGAAGGTGGCCGCAGGCCGGATGATGAGAGCGCTTGGTTCGACCAGTTTATACACGGAGTTGGTTCCAGTCGTGGCCAACAGTAGTGGCGCCGGTAGCTTGCCTGTCCAGTCCCGGTTTGGCTGGACGTTGATTGATGTTCCTGCCGGAGGTGGCGCTCGACAGGCTAGATGTCTGTCCCACAACTGGCTGAATTTCGGCCTTTGGCCTGCCGGTCAAGCCGCGTGCCTGGGCGGGTTTTGTGGGGAAAACCGCGACCGGGAAAGCATCACCTGTTTCGGTGATGGCAGTGTTACCGTGTTAGGGGATATACAATCCGGGTTTTTAGATTATCGTGACTTTGAATCAACCCAAAAATTGCTCGCGCCGACCGGTTTGGATGTGTGCGTGCAGCGGGTTGGCGCACCTGAACCATCTGAAACCACAACGACCATACGCTAACTCGCCCCGCAGTTTGCCAGCGACGGGATTGTGGGCTATCATGTCCTCCTCAGCCAACTAAAGTTAATCAAACCAGTAAAATCCCTATGCAAAAACCCAATAACGCAAAATTAACAATGGCGGCGAGCCTGGCCCTGAGTGCCTGGCTGGCGCTGGCCGGGTCCGCCACGGCGGATGTTCTCTTTACGGACAACTTTACGTTCCCTTCGAACCCCGGTGGTTCGCAGAATATGAATGTGGATATTAACACCGGTCGCCAAGGCGGACTGCTGGGCACCAACTTATATCTCTTGAATCAAACGCATCATCAGGCTGGCAACACGGGCACCGACGTCGGGCAGCCGGTCGTTTCGGACGGCAATTATGTGCTGGTCGCGCTTAACGGGGATTTTCAAAGCAGTATTAACATAGCTCAAGCCTCCACCACGATACTGACGATTCAGTTCGACATGTATCAGAAAACGAATTTTACGACTGTTAGTCCGCCGGCTAATGCGTCGGATTGGTGTTCCTTTGCCTTGCGGAATTGTAATACAGGCAATGGTTCCCAACCTTCTCATCCAGTCGCTGGGGCAAATGAATTCGGCTTCTTGCACCGCAAAAATGGCGGCGTGCAAGTGTTTCAAAACGGCGGCACGGCCGGCGCATCTGGCCAAACTGGCTGGGACACGATTGGTTTTGCGCCAACCCCGCATTGGAAGCTGGTTTTCACGGACACGGCTGGCACGGGTTCGGCGTTTGTGGGAAACGGCTCAAAGGTCGCATTTTACAATAACAATATTTTGCTGGGCACCGTCACCTTAGGTCAAAACCTTCGGTCCTCGGATCTGTTCATGGGTTGGAAGTGCACGAGTAGTGCTACCCATGCTGGCATTGATAATCTTGAAGTTGATGGGACACGGGGACCGGTGCTGGTGACGACCGATACTCAGCAAGGGCCGAATCCGTTCACGCCCAGTTGGACGGCAGAGGCACCCAGTTTGATTGGTGGACAGTTGCCAGTCACCGCCAATGGTAATTTCACGTTGGAAGGTTCAGCCGGCACTTCGGTGCTGACTGATAATGCGTTGGGTGCGTCCGGCAATCTTGCTGGATTTGCCACCTGCGGCGGTAATGGTAGTAGTGGTAGCACGCTCGTCTATGCGCTTCCTGATGCCTTCGGAGATGACGTAACGAACATCGTGACTTACAGTGGCTGGGGTGATTCTGGCCGGTTCGGGCAGTATTACAATCTTTCCTATTCCACAGTGGCGGCTCCTACGACCTTCACCCCCATCACGACGGTTTGTTACATTAGCGGTGGTAGCACTGCCAATGGCGGACTGCAAGGCGCACCGGCCAGCCGGGTGGCTATCACCGGGACCAATGGCACGGTGTTGGCCCATGGGGCCGCTTTCATCAAGTTTGATTTTCTCACGCCGCCGAATTCAGGCAGCTTCAACAACGGCTATCAAGGCTACTCCGAAATCGTTGTGCAAGGCACCGCTAGTGCTACACCGCCCCCGCCGCCGTCGCCTTACCTGACCTCAGACACTTTGCCGAGCTACATTGAAACGGTGGTTGGTGATACGGTTGTGTTCACGGCCGATTACAGCAATGCCCCGCCGGCCAATCTGCAATGGCAGGTCATCAACGGTGGTGCCACGAACAATGTTCCCGGCGCAACGAGCCCGGTGCTGACGCTCAGCAATGTGCAGTTGACCAACTCTGGCTTCTACACGTTGAAAGCAGTCAACGCCACCAATGGTGCCGCCGCACCTTCTTACAGCACGCCGCGCCAGCTTGCGGTCGGCACCGCTCCTACTTCGGGCAATATCGTCATCAACTACGCGGGCCAGATGTTTCCCAGCAGCACTAACTATTTTCCGTGGTTCGTAGATACGAACAGTTTGGTCTGGAACTACACCTTTGGCACCGGGCCGGGAACCTTTAATCAAGTCAGCGGTGGAACAGGTAGTTTCAGCGCGGGCGGTGTTTGTAATCCCGATGCGACGGTCATGTCGGATGGCGTTGCTGGTGCCTTTACTTCCACGCCGGCCCTCATTGCCGTGGCGGGCGGACCGACGATTAATAGCGTGGGTGCTTCCATCACTTATACCTTGGCGAATACCGGAACCTTCGGCTATGACCTGACCAACATTACCGTGTTTGGTGGCTGGCCGGATGAAGGCCGCAACGAGCAGAAGTATCAGATCTTGTATGCCACGGTCTCTGCGCCCACGACATTTGTTCCGTTGGTGACAGCCGACTACGCGCCGACCACAATTCCCGGCAATCTCCCAACCGTGACGCGCACCACTTTGCTTCCGGCTACCGACGTGCTGGCGCGCAACGTGGTCGCCGTGAAACTCAGTTTCGACGTGTCCCCCGGGCCCAAGAATGGTTGGGAAGGTTACACCGAGTTTGTGGTGCAGGGCGTGCTCTCCGGTGGAATCGCACCTAACTTGGTGGATTCGGTGGAACCCAAAACCGCCGCTGATGTGGTGGGTGGCCAGATCAAATTATCGGCCGCCTTCGGTAACTATGCGACCCTCCAATGGAAGAAGAATGGAACCAATGTGGTTGGCGCCACGTCGGCCACGCTGACATTGAATAACCTTAGCACCAACGATGTCGGGGCTTACACGTTGGTGGCCTCTAATCCGTTTGGCAGCACGAGCGGTGGTTCCTGCTCCGTCACCGTGAAACCCGCGCCGGTTGCGGTTAGCAACATCGTCACGGCCATTGCCGAGCAGACCTCCGATGCGCCAGTCTTCACCCCGAGCTGGGATACGAGCACGTTGGGTGCAAGTTTGATTGCCGGGCTTACTCCCAGCAGCGTTGGTCCCGGTGACTTTACCGGCGGCACATTCGGCACCGCCCCGCCGACTGCTTGTAGCGATCCGAGCGTCGCTCCGTCGGTTTTGACCGATGGCACGTTCGGCACGGCGGACTTTTACGTGACGACGGCGCATGCTTGCTGGGCTGCCATGGGCACGGGCACGGGCACCGGCAATGGCTTTGGCGGACAGTCCGTAACCTTCACGCTGCCGCCGACCGCAAATGGATATGACCTCACGAACATCATGACCGCCGGCGGCTGGAATGATGGCGGCCGCGATCAACAGGCTTACACCGTGTATTATTCCACGCTGCAAAATCCTGACATCTTCCTGCCGCTGACCACCGTCAGTTTCAATCCCAATAGCCCGGTGGGCTATTCGGTGAACCGCATCACGCTCACGCCGGCGAGCGGCGTTTTGGCTAACAATGTGGCCGCGTTGCGGTTTGACATGAACTTCCCGCGCGGGGAGAACGGCTACTCCGGCTATAGTGAGTTCGCCGTTTACGGCAAACCCTCGGCGACACCGCCGGCGGCTGTTCCGGTGATCACCGCTCAACATGAGGAAGGTAGTTTTGATTACGTCGTTGAAACTCCCAACCTGATTGCCAACCAACTGCCCAGCAGCACTGGCGCCGGGGTCTTCACTGAAGAAGGTTGCAGTGTCGCCAACCTCACGGATGGAGCCATCGGTTTCGGCTCGGCCTTTGGGGCGAGCTGCGGTGCGGATGGGGTGGCCGTCCCGTGGATTGTCTTCAATGCGCCGACCGGCTGGAACCTGACCAACATCGTGGTTTATAGTTTGTGGAACGACTATGGTCGCGATGGCCAGTTCTACTCCGTGAGCTATTCCACCCTCTCCAACCCGACGACCTTCGTGCCGCTAGCCACCGTAGGGTTTAGTCCGGACGTTCCGGAAAATGGCACGTCCAGCGCGAACCGCGTGACCATCTCGCCGATGATTGGCCAGACGACCCTCGCCACCAATGTGGCGGCAGTGAAGTTCGACTTCACGTCCCAAGGCATCCAGGACTACGGCTGGACAGGTTACTCCGAAATTGTGCTGCAAGGTGATAGTCTTGTGGCCCCGGCGCAACCGGTCGTCAACACCCCGACGGTATCCGGTGGCAACCTGATCCTGACGGGCATGAGCGCGACGGCCAATTACAGCTACACTGTGTTGAGCTCGACCAACCTGTTGACGCCGGTGGCTAATTGGACGGTCGTGGCGACGGGTGTTACGACGGCAACTGGAGCCATCTCCAACGCCATTCCGATTGATCCTTCCCAGCCCGCGAGCTTCCTCCGGGTGCGGATGCCTTGATTTGAGGCTGGGTGCTAGTTTGACCGCCCGGGGACGCAAGTCCTCGGGCGGTTTAACTTAACTAGTAGAATACTTTTCAGTTAAATGGTAGATTAGCGGTCGGTGATAGTTGGCAGGCCGAAAGACAATGCTGTCGCAGGTGACCAGCAAATGAAAAATTTAAAAAAAGTAGCCATGCGTGAATCGTGCGTGTCCAAGAAAGCGTTTACGCTGATTGAACTGTTGGTCGTCATCGCCATCATCGCGATTCTGGCGGCGATGCTGTTACCCGCTTTGGCTAAGGCCAAGCAGAAGGCGCAGGGCATGCGCTGTCTCAACAATCTAAAACAACTGCAACTCAGTTGGATTATGTATTCCGGCGACAATGGAGATAAAATGGTGCCCAACATCAATGGCGGTGCCACGTCCTGGGTGACCGGCAATGTAAGTCTCAGTCCCGACTTTACCAACGTGATCCCTATCATGAATGGAGCTTTATATACTTATAGTAAAAATGTCGGGATCTATGTTTGCCCCACGGCCAAGGCAATCAAACCCGGCGGAGCCGCCGTGGCCGCCGTGGCGGTGCGCCATTACTCCATCGGCGGCCGAATGGGTGGCGATGACGCCACCGAAGCCATTGTCATGCCCGCCCCGACGCCTCCCGCCTATAAAAAAACCACTGAAGTGAGGAATCCTGGCCCAAGCGAAGCGCTCGTATTCGTGGAAGAATCGGCCAATACCATTGATGACGGCTACTTTGCCGTGAACAATTTTGCGCAATGGCAGAACTCACCCTCCGTCCGCCACGCGCTGAGCAGTATGTTTTCCTTTGTGGATGGCCACGTCGAATCGCACCGATGGAAAAGCATTAATACCGAACAAGGGTTTAATGTGACACCACCGCCGCCCTTCAACCCCCGGAACATAGATTTGGGGTGGGTTCAGGACGCTGTCTTTCGCTAGACTTGATGGGACAGCAGGAAACGGAATTATTCCGTTGCGCGCGCGGTCCGGCCCACAGAAGTGTCGAACGACTGGCTCGATCTAGTTCAACGACTAACGGGTAGTCTTGAGTCAGTTACCGACTAAAACCCTTGTCGGCTGTGGCTCCCCATCGCTCGAAGTGCGACAGGCAGATATTAGAGCTTAACGACGTCAGCAATTGCTTTATTTACCAAGGATATTTGAAGCCCCCTATTTTGCATCAGATTTTGAGAGTTAAACTGAACATCGAGCGAGGGTTTTTTCCGGGGGCAATTGTCGTGATAGCGCTGTTAAGCTGGTTCACCAGTCCAAGCGCGCACGCGGCTTTGCCGCCGGTGAACTTGCGCTGTGCGCTTAGAGTAAATCCCCTGGGGATCGGCGACGTGAATCCCCGGCTAAGCTGGCAACTTCAAAGCACCGGCTCGGCGAGGGGCGAGAACCAAAGCGCCTATCAGATTCAAGCCGGCTCTTCAGCCAGTGCTGCGGACTTATGGGACAGCGGCAAAGTTGCCAGCGGCGCGACGATAGATGTCTTATACGCCGGCTTGCCATTGACGAGCGGGCAAACAGTTTTCTACCGGGTGCGGGTTTATGACGGCAGCAATAATGTATCGGGCTGGAGCGCGACGGCGCAATGGTCCATGGGACTGCTCGCCGCAACCAACTGGACGGCGCAATGGATCGGCTATGACGCGGCTTATACCCTGACTCCGCAGCAGACCGCGAACAATACCTTGTTCAATGCATCCGGCATCAATTGGATTCGCTGTCCCAGCCAGGCGGCGCAGTCGGGTATTTATCAATCTTCCCTGCGCAAACAAGTAGTCCTCCCCGCCGGCCAGACCTTTACCAACGCCATCGTGGCTCTTTACGCGGACAATGTTTGCGGGGTCTTTGTGAATGGGCTGTCGGCGACCAACCTGGCGCTGCGGTGGGAAGCCACCGCGCGAATCAATGTGACTTCGCTCTTGCACGCCGGCACCAACACGCTGGCGCTGGCGGCGACGAACAGCGATGCCCTGCCGGCGAATGTGATTGGCCGTTTGGTGGTGCAGTTCGCCTCCGGGAGTGTCTCCAATATTCCAGTGGATACTTCCTGGAAGGCGGCGCAATGGCCGGCCGCCACTTGGATTCAGACTAATTTCAATGACTCTTCCTGGGTGTCCGCAGAAAGCACCGGGTCGCCGTGGGGCACGCCCGCGCTCAACGAAATCGCCCGTGTCCCGGCACCTTATTTGCGGAAGACCTTCACGGTCACACAAACGATCACGCGAGCCACCGTTTATGTCACGGCGCTGGGTGCTTATGAGTTGCACCTCAACGGCCAGAAGGTTGGCAACGATGTGCTCACGCCGGGTTGGACGCAATTCACCAAGCGGGTTTACTATCAGACCTACGATGTCACCGGCATGACCCGGAGTGGCACGAATACTCTCAGCGCGATCTTGGGCGATGGCTGGTATGCGAGCGATCTGGCCTACAAGGGCACGCGGCTTAACTACGGCGGCACCCCGCGATTCCTCGCCCAACTGGTCCTCGAACTCGCCGACGGCAGCCAGCAAACCATCGTCAGCGATAGTTCCTGGAAGGCGGCTTACGGCCCAATCCAATTTGCCGACCTGCTGCTCGGCTCGAGTTATGACGCGCGCAAGGAGTTGCCGGGCTGGGACACCACGAATTTCGATGACAGCGCCTGGTCGCCGGTGGTCACTGGCCTGAGTGCCGCCGCGATTGGTTACACCAATGTAACCGTGCTCGTCTCGGCCTATGTGACCAACCAAGTGCTCAACTTCGTGGCGAGCAACGGTAATCTGGGCGGCGATCCGGCTTACGGAACCGTGAAGACGTTGCAAATTAATTTCACGCTGGGCGGCACGAATCAGACGCGGTCATATACGGAGAATGCTACCGTGAACATCGGCGGGTCGGGACAGTCCTTGGCGATCATTCAGGCGTTCTATGGCAACGCTGCTTTATTTCCAGGTAACGGCGGACTACAGTTGCAAGCCGCCGTCACGGAGCCGGCGCGGTGTTTTGAAACCTTGGCCGCAACCACTCTCACCGGGCCCAAACCCGGCTGCTTTACCTTCGATCTCGGCCAGAACATGGTTGGCTGGGTGCGGTTGAATATTAGTGGCAGCATCGGCGATCGTATTACGGTGCGGCATGGCGAAATGCTGAATCCGGACGGCACGCTCTACACCGCTAATCTGCGCGGCGCGAATGCCACCGACTACTACATCTTCGCCACCAACGGCACCATAGTCTTCGAGCCGCGCTTTACGTTCCACGGCTTCCGCTATGTTGAAGTGCGCGGGCTCTCCGTGCCGCCGACGGTGAGTTCGGTCACGGGCATCGTGGTCCATTCCGACTTGCCGCTGACCGGTGACTTCGCGTGCTCGAGTCCGCTGGTGAATCAACTCTTCCATAACATCATCTGGGGCCAGAAAGGCAACTACCTGGAGGTTCCCACCGACTGTCCGCAGCGCGATGAACGCATGGGCTGGACCGGGGACACCCAGTTCTTCGTGCCAACCGCCGCCTACAACTTCGATGTTCAATCGTTTTTCCGCCGGCATCTCGTCACCTTATGCGAGGACTCCCAACGCGCTGACGGCTCCTTCGCTCATGTCGCACCCGACCTGGATGGCACCGGCTCGGCCGCCTGGGGCGATGCCGGCTGGATTTGTCCCTACACCATGTATCGCACTTATGGCGATACAAACGTGATTGCTGAGCACTACGCCTCGTTTCAACGCTATGGGAACTACTTCACCGCCCACGCCACAAACAATGTCGTGGCCAGCCTGGCGAGTGATTTTGGCGATTGGTTGAATTTGGGTGGCGGTGCCACCGGCACCGTGATTGACACCGCCTATTACGCTTATTATGCCCAGGCGATGTCGGAAATGGCGGCGGCGATTGGCAAGAGTGCCGATGCCGCCACGTATGCCGCGCTGCACAGTAACATCCTCGTGGCGTTCGCCAATTTTTTCAACGCTGATGGTTCGTTCAAGGATGGCAGCGGCCAGACGGGTTATGCGCTCGCTTATACCCTGGACCTTGTGCCCGCTACTTTACGCACTCAAGTCGCGCAAAAATTTGCCGATGCGATTGCGCAATACGACAACCATCTCGCCACCGGATTCATCGGCACGCCAAGGCTATTACCCGCCTTGCACGCCGCCGGTCGCGATGACCTGGCTTACACGCTTCTACTCCAACAAACCTATCCTTCCTGGCTCTATCAAGTAACTCTGGGCGCAACGACCATGTGGGAACGCTGGGACGGTTGGACGCCGGCCGGTGGCTTCCAGAGCGTGGGCATGAACTCATTCAATCACTATGCCTTTGGCGCGGTCGGCGAGTATTTATACAGCGCGGTCGGCGGCATCAATCCCACCAGTCCGGGCTATAAGACGATCCGTATTCAGCCCGTCGTGGGTGCCGGCCTGACCTGGGCCAGGACTAGTTTCAATTCCACCTGCGGTCTCATCTCGACGGCATGGACTAATACGGGCAGCGCGATCAACTTGGATGTGGTCATTCCGCCCAACACGACGGCGCAAGTATATGTGCCCACCACGAATGCCGCTGGCATTACCGAGAGCGGCCTGCCGGCGGTCAGTTCGCCCGGCCTCATTTATGTCGGGACTTCAAACGGCTGTGCTATTTACAATGTCGGCTCGGGCCATTATCTGTGGTCATCCCCGTTTGCCATTTCAGTGGCGGTGAACAATGTCATTATTACCACGACCAACCAAGTTGGCAGCGGCAGCGGCACTTTTACTCCGGCCTGGACCGCTGTGACGAATGGCAGTCTGATTGCCGGAAAACTCCCCAGCAACGCGAGCGGCAATTTCAGTCTGGAAGTTTCCGGTCGGAACGTCAGTTCGTTGACGGCTGGCGGCGGCTTGGGACTCACCCAGATAGTGGGTGGAACCGGCTATCCCATTACCACCAGCACGAACTATGTGACTTGCGGCAGTGGCAGCGGGGCGGGGTCATTGGTGCTCTACTCGCTCACCAATTCGGTCACCGGCTATGATCTGACTAATATCACGGTTTACGGCGGCTGGGCGGATAACGGCCGCGATCAACAAGCTTACACCGTGTATTATTCAACCGTGGCCGCGCCGACGAACTTCCTCTTGCTGACCCGCGTGAACTTCAATCCCGCGATTGCCAACAACCTGCAATCCGCGACGCGAGTCACCATCACGCCTGCGACCGGACCGCTGGCCAGCAATGTGGTCGCCGTGAAGTTTGACTTTAGTAGTCCCGCCTCGGAAAACGGCTTTTGCGGCTATGCGGAAATTACCCTCTTCGGGAAGGCGAGCGCGCCGCCGCCAGCGACCCTGAGCGCGACGCCGTTGGCCGGGGCGACGAGCTTTGTGATGAATGTCGGCGGCCTGTCAGCGGGGATCAACTATGCGCTGCAGAGCACGACCAACTTGGGATTGCCCAACTGGTCCACGGAAACAAATTTTATCGCAACCCAGGCGCGTGTGGCCTTTACCAATGCCACGACCAACTATCCGCAAAAATACTACCGCATCATTGGGAATTAGTGCGGTTTCACTGAAACTGGCATGTTAGCAATGACTGCCGTTAACAACCGTTGCCAGACAGTTTGATCCTGCGTGGCGTGGTTCTCTCCCACTCCATGAAGCTCGGATAGCCAAAGCACCCCCGCACCCGCTGGGGGACAGGGTGGCCAAAGGTCGCGTGAGGGATCGGGCGAACCATCTATCGGTCGTCATTGGGAAATGGTATGATACCATTATCCCAATGATAACCGGCACATTGCTGGTAGGGCCCAGCTGCGGCTCGGCCTCCCCGTTTGGCGTCGCCGCAGCGCCGCCCGACCAATGCACCGGTTGTTTTTGAGAATTGGTATGAGTCATCACCTTTACCAATCCAAACCTATGAAAACAAAAACGCGCCCGCAAAAATCATTGCCAACAGTGCCGCCGCGCTGCGCCGGCAGGCGGATGTTATTTATCTTCGCCCTGCTGGCGGCGATGGGAGCGACCCAAGCCGCCACCCTGTGGACGGGACCGCTCATCACCTACTCCCAGCCAGCGCCGGACCCCACCCAGGCGGCGAACCGGGATCAACTCACACCCAACGTAGCGCTGACGCGCGGCGTGCCGAGTGGCGGCGGCTCGGGCGGCATTTTTAATGGCGTCATGGAAACCGCCTTCACCAAGTTTGTCAGCCCCGCTGACACCGAATGGGCGGTGGGATCGCTCGCCAATTATGCAACGCTTAGTTACTCCGACTGGACCACTGCCGGCGGCGGGAATCCCGTGCATAACTATCCCGGGCAGCAACTCGTGGTGCATCTCATTTCGGATGATATTTATTTGTCCCTACAATTTACCTCACTGCCCGCTGGCCCCGGTTTTGCCTACACCCGTTCCACCCCGCCGGCGGCCAATGTGCCGCCCACCGTCGCCATTGCTTCGCCTGCCAACGGTGCGGCCTTCACTTCGCCCGCCAATGTTACCATCCTGGCCGACGCGAATGACGCCGACGGCAGCGTCACGAATGTATCCTTCTTCGACGGCGGCACGTTCCTTGGCCGGACTCTTAAGAAACTAGGCGTATAAGTTTATGAGGCTGAGACCAATGTGAGGCCGAGTGCGGCGGCATTTTGTTGCAGCCGTTTGAGTTTTTTCTGGTTGGAGTGAGCGATGGCTTGGTCCCAAACGGAGGGGTCGTAAGGA
>CAINLR010000024.1 GCA_903850425.1 uncultured Verrucomicrobia subdivision 3 bacterium
AATCCAGATTGAAAACGCCTTGCTCCCGCTGGTCTGCACCAGCGGCGGCCGACGCCTGGTCATCATGCCCGTCAAATTGGATCCTCCGGCCACGGCTAAACCGGTGCCGATCCCATCAACCCCAACCCCAATGCCGGCACCCCAGCCGGCCAATGAAAGGAAAACGGACATGCCTGAAACCACCCAGTCATCAACCACAGGAGAAGTGGACTGAGCGTGCGAGGCCAAACCAAGCGGTTCATTGCGGGGAGCCTTGCAAGTCCGGATGGGAGGGTCAAGTTCCATAACCCGGGGCTGGAAATAAATCATGGCCACCAACAAATACGGCTTGCGGCCTTGGATCAGCTTGCCGGCGTCCTAGCCCACGCGCCCGCCCGGACCGTTGGACTTGACGCTCTGGCGATGGGGAGGTGTGCCTGGATCCACTTTGTCGCTTGACCGGATCAGCAAGCCAGCGCATCGTTCCGCCGCCGTGGAGGCAACTCTGTCCCGCTGGAATCCTGGTTTCATCCGGTGGTTCGGTCTGCCGCGTCGGCTCTATGTCGCAAACACACAATCGTCCGCTGATCATTTTCATCCTGGGCGCGCTGGCCACCATCAGCCCGTTCGCAATTGACATGTATCTCTCGGCGTTTCCCAAAATGGCCGTGGCGCTGGATACGTCAACGGCGCGCATTTCCTTGTCGCTCTCGAGTTATTTCGCGGGGTTGGCGGCCGGGCAATTGCTGTATGGCCCGCTGCTGGACCGGTTCGGGCGCAAGCGGCCGTTGTATGCGGGCTTGAGCTTGTTCGTGCTGGCGTCACTGGCGTGCCTGCTGGCGCGGAACGTGGAATGGCTCGTGGGCTGGCGCTTCGTGCAGGCCGTGGGCGGCTGCGCAGCCGGCGTGGCGGCGATGACGATGGTGCGCGATTTTTTCCCGGCGCGCGAGACGGCCAAGATCATCTCGCTGCTCATCCTGGTGATCAGCGCGTCGCCGCTCCTGGCGCCGAGCATCGGAACGATTGTGTCGGAACGCTGGGGCTGGCAATGGGTGTTCATCGTGCTGTCCGCGTTTGTGCTGGTGATGATGGCGGTGACAGCGTGGGTGTTGCCGGTGGGTTATGAACCGGACCGCACTGTGGAGTTGCGGCCGTTGCCGATCCTGCGCAATTACGCCGCCGTGCTGAAGGAGCCGCAGTTCCTGACGTATGCGCTGGCGGGGGCATTTGCCTTTGCGGGCTTGCTGGTGTATGTGGCGAGTTCGCCCATCGTGTTCATGGAAGTGTTTCAGGTGAGCGCGAAACAGTTCGGCGCAATTTTCGCCGGGCTATCGGTGGGTTTTATCGGCAGCAACCAGATCAACATCCTGCTGCTGAAAAAATATTCCAGCGAGCGTATCTTTCTCGGTGCGATGTTGCTGGTGTGTCCGGCGGCTTTGCTGCTGCTGGTGGGAACGCTGCTGGGCTGGTTTGGTCTCTGGGCCACGCTGGTGCTGCTGTTCGTCATCTTATCGGCGCTGGGATTGTCCGCGCCCAATGGCTCGGCGCTGGCGCTGGTGCCATTCGATCACAACATCGGCAGCGCCGCGTCCATGCTGGGTTTTTTGCAGATCGGCGTGTCGGGCCTGGCCTCGGCGTGCATCGGGGTGTTCGATTCGCACAGTCTGACGCCCGTGGCGCTGGTATTGGCGGTCACCTCGTGGATCGGCCTGGCGATTTTGCTTTTCGGCCGTGCCCGCGTGAGGCAATTGCGTTTCGTTGAAGAAAAAAATGCGCGCCCATTGCCGCACTGACCGGCTTCAAGCCTGATAATGTTCGTTGCCGATCGTTTCCAGCCAGTCAACCGCTTAGCCGTCGCGTTGTTCCTGAATGGCGAGGCGAGCCTTGGCGGAGAGGTTCGCGAGGCGCCCGGGTTGATGCCCGCCAAGTCACTCCGCTAGTTAGCCCCTTGGCGCTTTTCAGTGTCATCGGAGGCCGCGAGCTCCCTGTGGGAGCCAAACTTCCAGCATTTGGTGAAGGTGCCGCCCAACGCTTCGCCGCAATAGAAACAGACCCCCGCGGCCCAGGTCTTGATCAGCCGTAATCGCAAACAGGTTTTCGTCGCCGATTAGAAAAAAAAGGAGCAAACTCCGCATGATGGACATGAAAAGACTTTGCAGAGAACTGGTTCAGGCGGTCAAAAGTGTGGCTTTCGCCATCACTCGCGTCTGCCTGTTGCTGGCCACGACACTGCTGGCCAGCACCAATCCCTTTGAGCAGGTGGCGGAACAAGCTTACTCTGGCCGGTTTGCCGGGCCGGATATTTCGCTGCGCCTCAAGCCGGAGGCGGGCAGGTGGACGGGCTCCATTCGCTTCAAGGGCCAGAACTACACCATTCAGGGCGAGAACCAGGACGGCAAGCTGACCGGCACCTTTGGCGCGGACGAAGAAAGCAGGGCCTTCACCGCCACGAGCGATGGCGACAACATTACCTTCACCGCCGGCACGTTCACCGCCCGGCTCACTCGCCAGAAAATGCCTAAGCTGGCCGGCGTGTATGCCTCCAAAAGAGTAAAGCTGGATTTTCAAAACCGGGATGGCGGGTTGAATGGGACGATCACGTTCCACGGCCAGCAATTTCAATTCACCGCCACGGAAACGGCGGGCGAACTGGCCGGCGTGTTCAAGCATGGCGATGAACCGTTTCCATTTACAGTGGTCAGCGACCCGGCGGGACTGACGTTTCAGACCGGCAATTTTTCGGACGTGGTGTGCTGGTCACTGCAGCGATTCAAGGCCACGCCTTTTGCCCATGCCACGCGTTGGACGAACAGCCTGGGAATGGTGCTGGTGAAAGTGCCGGGCACGGAAGTGTTGTTTAGTATCTGGGATACTCGCGTGCTGGATTACCAAATCTATTCCGCCAATGATGACAACCTTGATGGCAGTTGGAAGAATCCTGGTTTTACCCAACCCCCCAATCATCCGGTGGTGAATGTGAGTTGGCATGATGCCAAAGCTTTTTGCCAATGGCTGACGGCGCAGGAACGCGCGGATGGAACCATTTCGAGCAATCAGTCCTATCGCTTGCCGACGGATGGCGAATGGAGCGTGGCGGTGGGATTGGCCGGAGAGGCGGGCAGCACGCCGAAAGAAAAAGACCTGAAGACCAAGGGTCTTTATCCGTGGGGAACCAACTGGCCACCGCCGAGTGGGGCGGGCAACTATGCCCCCTACTTGGGGATGGACAATTTCACAAACACCTCGGCGGTGGGCAGCTTTGCCGCGAATCAATTCGGTCTTTATGACATGGGTGGCAATGTGTGGCAATGGTGCGAGGATTGGTATGCCGACGATCAAAAGTATCGCGTGTTGCGTGGTGCGTCCTGGGGCACCTACAGTCCTGACTACTTGTTGTCTTCGTATCGCCTCAGCCGCGCGCCTGATCTGCGCTACTTCAGCCTGGGTTTCCGTTGTGTGTTGGTGAGTGGTTCTGTGCCACGGTGAAATCGTGTTTTACTCTTTGCTCCTTTTTCCTTTCCGCGCATAGCGCGGCGGATGAGTGATGATATTTTGTTTTCTGCGCCGCGCTGATAAAACCTCCAGAATTCTCCGGCGAGAAATTTCTGCTGATCTTCGGCGCTGCACGCGCTTGGACCGCCATTGTCCAACCCTGTCGCCTATCGTGGCGGGGTATGAAACTCAAACACCTCTTTCCCCAACGCTGCTGCCGCCGGGTCAGCCGCCAGTTTGGCGACGCCCAATTGATTCGCCAGCCCAATGGCCAGCACGAACTCCTCGGCGGCACCGATGCCGACCGCGCCGCCGCCTTTGAGTGGACCTCCCTCTTCGCCCACGAAATCGTGTTCACGCACTTCTTTCGTGAGGACCTGACCCGCTGCCGGCCACGCCGCGTCGCCGCCGGCACGACGGCCGTCAGGTGGTCCGCCGACTTGGCCATTTGAACGCCTTCCCCAACCCACTGTCTCAACCACTGTGACGCGAGGCGTAACAATGAAATCAATCATGACCACCTATCCGGATTTTCAGTCGCTTCCGCGCGAAGTGAAGAAGTTGCTGCTCGCGTCGGAAAGCTATTTTTTCGAGGAAGCCAGCGCCCCTCACGCCACGGTCGCGCACTGGGAGACGTCCACCAAAACCCACCAGCCGCAAACCTTGGTCATCGCCGCCCACCCACACCACCCGCCGACCTACGGTGCCCGTTGGGCCGCTTGATTTCCAGCGGTCGCTAGTCAAGGCTCCTCTGCTTTGTTTGGCGCGGTTTGGTTGCCATCCTTGCGGGGAGGTTTCCGAGGTTACCCGGGGGGACATAGATCGTTTTGCGAATTGCCCGCCATATTTAACCCGGTCGGCTTGGAAGCCAGCACCGGTTTTGGCGGTTCGTAGGACTCGACTACAATCATTGGTGAAGCCTGATTCCGGTTGCGAATGAAGTGGGTTTTTCCACGGGCTGCATCCAGCATCTGTCGCATGCCCGGTTTATTCGTGGCGTAAAGCATGGCGGTTTCTTCCGTGATCAAATCTTGCGCGCAGGCCCCCAGCAGAGACTGTTCAAAACTGTGCCAGCCGGCGTGTTTTCCCGACTCGATGATCTCCGTCAGCCTCCGGCCCTCATTTTCGCCCAGCGCAATGGCTTCCTGTGTGCGCAGATTGTGGCCCATGACTTCGGTGATCAGCAGCCGCCCGCTGTTTTTTTTAGGCACCAGCCGCTGGCCGATGACGTAACGCAAACAACCCGCCAGCCGTTCGCGGATCTGTTTCTCCTCATCCTTGTGAAACATGCCGAGAATGCGGTGGATGGTCTGGGCCGCGCTGATCGTGTGCAGCGTGCCGTAGATCATCATGCCCGTTTCGCCGGCGTTGAGGGCGATTTCCAGCGTTTCACGGTCACGGATTTCACCCACGAGGACGACCTTGGGCGCCTGGCGCAGGGCCGAGCGCAGGCCTTCGGAGAAGGTGAAAAAGTCGTGGCCGAGCTCACGCTGGCTGATCGCGGCTTGGTCATGTTCATACAGAAACTCAACCGGGTCCTCGAGCGTGATGATGTGGACGCTGCGAGTGCGGTTGATTTCGTTCACCAGCGCGGCCAGCGTGGTCGTTTTGCCATTCCCCGCCGCCCCGGTGACGAAGGTGATGCCGTTATTTTCCTTGATGACTTCTTTGAAAATGGGATTCAAGCCCAACGCCTCGATCGAGGGCACCAGCGGTTTGAGCAGGCGCAGAACCATCGCCAGTTTTTTATATTTCCGATAGACGTTCACCCGAAATCGGCAATAGTTCTGGAAGGTGTAACTGCAATCGCAGGAGCCCCGCTCGCGCAGATCCTGTTTCAATTTGGGATTGTCCGCCATGATGACGTCGGCCAATTCTTCAATTAGGGCGGCGTCGTGCGGCGGGGCGGGCCAGTCCAGTGCCGGGGTTCGCAGCACTCCATGCACTTCCACTTGCGGCCGCTTTCCGGGGATGAACAGCAAATCCGAAATATCCTCGGCGCTGGCAATCATCGCGCCTAAGACGGCGTCTAGTTTTTCTGCTTTTGACATGGGGGAATTGTTATTCGGTTGGCGAGCCGGTCACAACTTTTTTCTCCAAAACACTAGGTGGTCAAAGTGGGAGAGACGAATAAACGTAGAATAATGGACCATGGCCGCCCGCCTCATCTGCACAGCAGCGTTCCCACCGCTACCAGAACATTGCCCAGCAGACATGCGCCCATGCCTTCATTTTTTCCTGCTGGTCGAACATCCGGCGGCGGCGCATGCCACCAGTCTTTGACCGTCCGCACGAGGGCGGAATCCGGGGCGGCCGGAACCACCACTGAGACTCGTGGAGCGGGAGCGGGTTTGACTGAGGCGCAGCCAACCCCGAGGCACAGGCATCCGGCCAGCAGCAGGCAGAAACCGGTTTTCATGGTGAATGACATTGGCACGGCTTTCACCCTCAAACATAGCGCAGCTTGATTGCCGGGGTTGAATTGAAAAAAAGCAGTCCGTATCAATCAAATCAATTTCGGCCAACCGGAGAACCTGCCCTCTTGCCCAACCCGTGCGGAAGTTTGTTTGAACAGATTCGCGGCGGCACAGTCTGAATTAGCGGTAGGTTTTCATGCTGATTAGGTTCAAGAGTCTGGCTAAGGAGTTGGCCAGACTCTTTTTTTATGCCCCGGCCGGCCGCCCGCTCGCGCGGTGACTTCAATCCGCCAGCATCGCATCGATCGTTTCCAGCGCATTGCCCTCGAGCCGGTTGTTGACGTAGATGTAAGTCTTTTTCTTCCCGGCCGTGGCTTTGCCCTGGGCAATCAACTTCGCCCCGGCAGCGCGAGCATCCGCGTTGATCTCTTTGACCTGATCGTAGGGTTCAAAGTTCTTCACCGCGTCCTCGTATTTGCGACCGGGTTTCAGCAGGAAGCGCGCGGCCGTCAGCGCCGGTTTCGTCTCACTGCCGGCCAACGCCATCTGTTCGCTCACCGGCGGCATCGCATCCCACGAATTGAACACATGCGTCACCCCATGCCGCGCCAGGCACGCGAAATAATCCGGCTGCAGCCAGCCCTTGTTCCGCAGTTCCACCCCATACGGCCAGCCTTTGGGCAATGCGCCAAGAAACTTGTCGAGGTCCGCCACGAACTCCCGGCCATGCTCGTAATCGCTCGGATAGAAGCGCGAAAATTCAAACATCAGCAATCCGACCTGCGGGCGGAACGGCGCGCACGGCTTGAAGAAGGCGTTGGCAAACAAGTCCGCGTTGAGAAAATGTTCGTTCGGCTGGCCCGCGCGATGGCCATGACGCGGATGATTGGGAAATTTCTTGATCGTGATTTCATCCGTCACCTTGAACCCAAACTGAAAATCCGCTGGCACCTGCGCCACGAGCCCGGCAAGATATTTTTCCTCCGGAAACTTGTAAAACGCCGCGTCCACGCACACCGTCTTGAACACCTCGGCGTATTCGGTGAGACAATTCTTTTCAAACCGCGACTCCGCAAACTTCCCGCGATAAACATAGCGCGATTCCTCGTAGAGCCGCCCGTGCCAGCCGCGATACTTCCAGCTCGACGTGCCGATGAACACGCCCGCCGCCGCCAGCTCGGCAGCTTTGGTTTTCATGACGGCGCGGTCAAACATGGTGAGCGAAACGTAGGCGAAACCGTCCGGCTGTCAACTTCGCCGCTGTGGTGCCTCCCGCAAATGGTGCCCGCCGCGCTGGCGACCTGTCCCCAGCACTGGTGACATGCGCCGCAACCAGCCAGGTGCTAATCTATTCCCAGTTGGACGTAGTGACTCCAACCAAAAATTTAAAGTGTGTGAAAGAGATCGGAGTAGTGTCCGGCCTCTTTTCTTTTATCGACAGGGCTATTATCTGCCTATTTCATTGGGTTTTCAAGGGTTTTCTCATTTAACTTGCGGTAACTTCGGGTAACAAGAACCTACCAATTCCCTAGTTTTACTTGCAGTTTTACTGGCAGTCGAAGACCGCTAAATACGCCGAGTGCCGGGACAATTCGTGAAGTGCGAGCAGCCTGGGCGACGGCGGAAATGAAAAAACCCGGACACTACGCCGGGCTCTTTCAACAACACTTTTAAATTGTTTTGTCGGGGTCACTACTCCCAACGGCTTTAGATTAACAGATCGGGGATTTTCGTCTTGTCACCAGTGCTGGGGACAAACCGCCAAACGTGAAAACTGACCGGCAACCTGCCGGTGGGCACCGTGTGGAAACTGAACACGCCGGCTGCCCGGGCAATACGAAAATCCGAAGGAATAATTTTCGTTTGGACGGGCGTTGTCCGGGGCGTGTGATAATCTGGCATCGTTTGCGGGCGTTACGCGGCGAATAGGCGTCTAGTTTACCCAGCCCAAAGGATGAAAGTTTTAGAGATGAAGAAAATCATGATTTGGGCTTGGGTGCTGTGCCTCCTGTTGTCGGCAACTGGGGTGCAGGCGGATTCGGTCGCGACTTATGTGGCGCGGATTTCGTCGCTCATCGAGCCGGCGAAACTGGCGACACTAGGCAAGCGCGCGGCGAATCCGCGGGTGGAGAAATACGTCGCACAACTGGCGGAAGCCAGACTTGCCGGAAATAATCCGACGAACGTGGCCAATGAGGCGGTGGCGAAAGCTGGCATGACGGGCACCGGGGCGAAATTGACGAGCGACGCCATGCTGCGGAATTTGACGATTGCGGATCGGCTGGGCTGCCTGGATGTCGAAGGGCTGAGCGAAATGCGGAAAGGCAAAGCACCCACCGTGAGGCGTGGTCCCTACGCGGGCGATCAACTGAGCGTGGATCATATCATTCCACGAGCGGTGGTGCCAGAACTCGACAATGTGATCGCCAACTTAGAATTGATGCCGCTACGGATGAATGAGAGCAAAAACGACAAGGTGGGCGCGCGGCAACTGGCTTTAGGGAAAGAATTGCACGTCGCCAGGCTATTGTCGAAAGCGGGGTTGACGATTTTAGAATCAGCAGGAAAGTAAAAATGCGGTAGCGAAATGCGATGGTTTTATTGAGTCGTATCAAGTTTCATTTTATCAATAAATTTATCAGCACCTTTCCAGTATAGTGAAAGACAATCATCGAAGGGGACTCGAAATGCGGTGGCAAGGTTTGGATCACGCGGATAATCGGTTGAGTTTACGTTGACACCAGCTCTTTTCAACTCGTCAAAATTATACTGCAGCATCCAAGCGATTTTTTCCTCCCTCATCCAATCATATTTGAAATAGTCTGCCCATGCATCATTCGCCTTTGCATAAAAATGGATGGCAGAGTCCGCACAGTCTAAATAATTTGCATGACGTGATGCGGATAATTTTATTTTTTCAAAATTGAGCGTGGACAATGCTTTCATAACCAAAGCACTATAATTCGCCCTCGTAACGCCCAACTGCGTTGCCGACGCAACATCCAGTAGTGCCCGTAAAATATTTTCGCGTGCCAGCTTTTCATCCGAGGTCATAGGCGATGGTTTCGTCCTCACGGATTCAATTGGTTTTGTCTCTGACGCTCTCGATTTTGCGCTATTGCGCGGCAAATTACCGCTGTCAGGTGCATCTGTGGCTTCTTGATTCTGGTGGCTTTTCTGACCCCAAAAAATCAAGCCGGCTACTATGCACAAACCGGCCACACTTGCGCCCACCCAGATATTTTTTTGTTTACCTGTGCTTTTAGTGGGCACCGCTGCAGGTTTTGGCTCAGTAAAGCGTTTCGGAGGGGGGTTTCCCCAACCTTCTGGCACCTCTACTCCGCCTTCCCATTTCTTGGGTGCTGCTTGGGATTCTTGCCTTTGGCCTGGGTTTGACTTCGGCTCTGTCGCAGAAGTAACAGGTGGCGGTGGCGGCAACGGCTGACTCACTGGCCTCGATGCTTGGGGAACAACAAATGAGTGATTACACGCCGGGCAAGTAATTTGAATGCCGCGATAACTTTCATCGCACTGAATGTGCTGACCACAATGTAAACAAAATACTTTAATTTCTGGCATAAGGTTAATGGGGGTTTTTCTTATGTGTTATCTCTTGGAACCAGCCAAACGATTGCAATCACAGCAAAAGACCAAATGGAAACCCAGATCCAGGTTGAGGCGGCGAATACCGCGAATATGATGGCTAATGACCCAATGAAGGCTGCGAGGTCCTTTTGTGATCTGGCGTAGGACAGTAAGCCTAAAGCGACCGCCAGCCAAAGAACTGTGGCAGTAGGATTTAAATGACGAGATTCACCGGGCTGTATGAGGCCATAAATGTTAGCTCGGGGATGCTTTTGTAAACGCTGATAAAACGGAGTTCTTGCGGGCAATTCAGCGGAATTATTTATTGGGGTTCGTAAGTCGGTTTGAGTTTTGGGCTGGATTTTCCACAAGAATTTTCGGCCCTCAACCGTCACGTCCACGTCCACCGACTCAGTTTTACTGCCAGTTCTTGCGATAAGAATCCCACTATATTTGGTTCCGTTCTCGTGAACCAAATTAAAACTATCAATGTGTGTCCCCATGGTGTCCGCATTTTTTAGGAGGGTATCTTGAATGTCGTTTCTAACTTGGGCTTCCAATTCATCTTTTGTAATTGGCGAAGCTGGAGAAATGAAGATTAAAACTGCAACGGCCACGCCACAGCAAATTGACACGATGGATAACGGCACTACCCAGGACCGCTTTAGGGAATTCCTAAGAAATGGAGTGCCGGAATCGGGGGCTCCGTTCGGTCGTTTTTGCCATCCTTCTGGAACGTCTTCTCCTTCCCATTCCTTGGCCTCAGCCAGATAGTTTGGCTTTATGCGGATTCTTTTTTTCGGGGCTGGCGGTGCCGGTGAAGTTGCTACGACTGGCTGGGGTGCTGGCACCGTTGTCGGCGCGATTATCGGTGTTGGTGCGGGCGCGGGTGCCTGCGGCGGCTGAACTACGGTTTTCTTAGCTTGCGGAACCAGAAATGAATGGTTGCACGACGAGCAATTGATCTGCGTCCCGCGACAGGTCTCCTCACACTGGATATGCTGGCCGCAATGCAAACAGAAAACTTTTATTTCAGCCATAGGATGAATAATTGGTTTCGATAATCATTGAGGCTTAGGCTTGTAGCCACGCCCGTGAGTGAAACTAAGTGGGCCATCGGCTATGCGCTGAAAGTCCAAACCGTAGGATAGACCATTTCTAAGGGCAATTTGTTTTGCCTGGATGAAGGCCGGGAACGAATCTTCGAAGACATTGAAGGCAAAATAAACATCTTCGCCAGCTTGAAACCCGAAATAATTACTCATCGCGCCGGGGTTCTGAATCGGATCAATTCCCCGTCCGGGAATCGGCTCGGCAATTTCATTATCGAGCTGCGTCGTCCAATTGATGTCGGTTTCGTTGCGGGTCAAGTCGGTATTGCGGCACGGATAGATGTGACCGTAGCGGGCAATAAGCCAAACAACTCGCTTTCCGGTTTCGTGTTCTTTGGGCAAACGCAGTGGCCTTTGCAAATCGTTCAGTTTCGCCACCACCTGTCGTTCCATATCGGACAGGCGTTGTTTAAGGCGCTTAATGTTTTCTTCGGCGGCAGCAAGACTGTTTTTAACTTCCAATTTGTGGGCTTGCGCGGTGGCGAGTTCCGCATTGAGAAATTTCAGACGCTCCGCCGGATCGGCAGCGCTGGCTGAATCGAGTTCCTTGCTGTTACGGGCAACGGTGTCACGGGTTTGTTGGATCACGTCCTGAAGGTCTTTTCGGGTTGAAAGAAGGGATAATTGCTGTTTCCAGCGTTCATCACCGGCCTTTGCTTTAAGCGACGCGGCAAGTTGAAGTGATTGCTGAAGGTTGGTTTGGGCAAGTGCAAGACGACGCTGAAGCATTTCCTGTGAATCAGACGAAGCTGTGGGCTGGCTCTTTTCCTTGCTAGTGAGCAATACCACAAGCACCGCCAACAGAATAATTCCACCAAACGCGTTGCACAGTGTATCGAGCAACAAATAGAGGCTGTCGGGTGGTGTTTTTCGGCGAAGATTCATTTTATCCAAGACCTGCCCATTCGAGCAATTTTTGCCACCAGCTCTTATCTTTTGGCGTCGCTTGTCCACCGGTAGCAGCGGCGGGGCGCGGTTTGTCAGGCTTTGGGGGTGTCGCAGCCGTTGCCGCGTTAGCCGGAAATGCTGGGTTGGCATTTGAAACTGACGAGTTTTGGCCTGGCACACTGGCAGGTGTCCCGGCCGGAGGCGTAGTATCATCAACCGGCGGGGGTGTAGAAAAATGAATCTGCCGATCTTCTTCCAAGGCGTCAAAGCCAACATCAAATCCTAAATCACGAGCAGATTTAACAAGGTCTTGAAAAGTTCCGATACCAGAGGGTCTAACTAGAAACACCACATACTGATCGAGTGATTTTGCTTCGCGAAGGTATGATTTGAATGCGGTATCAGCGTCTAATGTTCCCAACTGTTTACGTTGCTCAGGATGATCGAAATGCTCAATCGCCACGCTGGCACCGGCCACAGTCACCAAGATTGGCTCTTTGGTCGTGGAACTTTTATCGGGAATGAGCCAAAGTTGCCCATCCCTCTGGCGGAGTTTCAGGAGTTTAGATTGCTGTTGTGCAACTTGTTGATCCAAGGTTGCCATTTCGCGGCGAGCTTTGGCATCCTGCCGCGAAATCGTTTCCACTTCTTGAATCACACGTTGGACCGTGGCTTTCAAATCGGTAAGTCCAAGAACTTTGTCGCGCGCGGCAATGGTCGTCTGACTGTCGGCCATCTGGTCGGTGACCGCCGCCTGTTTTTTTTGTTCCTCGGCCAACTGTGAACGCAGTCGGGAAATATCGGCCTGCAATTTTTCCGAGCTGGGGGCGGTGTCCGCCATCGCCAACAATTCTTGCAGCCGGCGGTTTTCCACATCCGTTTCCGCTTGTTGCGCGAGCGTTTGCTGAAGTTGCTGCTCAATTTCGGAATCCGCTGCTTGGGAACTGCTGTTGGTTGGCCGGCCTAAATCTGTTGCCAGCAGCAAGGCGACGAAAATAAGCACGCCGCTGACGGCGGTGATGATGTCAGCAAACGCGAAGAAACTAATCTTCGAATCAAGGCTTCTGAGCCGACTGCTCATGACTTGGTTTCAGTGGCAATTGTTGCAGAAGGCGCTTGTTTTCGATCCGCCAGACGGAGTTTGGCGATAATATGTGAATGGCAGTAGTCGTTACATTCATCAAGAAAAGCCATCTCGCGTTTCTGTTGAAAGGTAATCACCAATTGCAAAATTAAAGTAAAAACAAGGGCGACCAAAGTTGACTCGAAAGCAGTGGCAAGTCCGCCGGTGACGCCTTGAAGTGATGCGCGGATCAAGGTTAAGTCGCCAGCAGCCTGCAATGTTTGAGTGAACCGGCCGATGGCGAGAGATAATCCTAAAACAGTTCCGATAAATCCCAACACCGGGATCGCCCATACCAGACCATTGACGACGGTGTAACTGGATGCTACCTGATCTTCGTCATTCTCCGCCTGGGCGCGAAGAATCGCGGATACATCGCCAACTTGGCCAATGTTCTTGAAATTGGACAAGGCTCGGTCAAGCCGATTGAGCAAAATAAAATGTCGCGGATGATCAACCATTGAATGAATACGGGCCAGAACCGTTGCGGCAGTGGTTTCTGTCAGGATGAATTCTGGTTCGGTGGGGACGGCAGCCAAATCCAGAGCCCGGCGTTGAAATTTAATTTTTTTTCCTTTCAAAAAAAGGATAGCGAGTCCGCCAAAGCAGAAAAAAGTAGCTGGAATCACGGCGAACTGGTTGCTGGGGCGCATGTAAATATTAGCCACCACCGATAATCCTGGCACATGAACGAAGACAAATAGCATCAAGGCATAAAGAATTCCGGTCGCCAATGCCCCGATGAGAAAAGCGAAACCATGATTGACGCTGGTGTAACGTCCGCCTTTGAAGCCAAAACGATTTTCGATGTCACCTTGCGACCACGCAAGCAAATCAGAATTACCCGCTGCGCCATCGGTCGTTTTTTTAGAGATTGGGAATTGTGCCATAGTTGTTTTAGTTTTTACTGCGAGAGCCGATTGCAAGCATGATGGTGCCAGCAACTCCAAGTCCAATACCAATAATGATCCCATTCTGGCGGTCAGCCATCAGTCCAATATTGTTCACTCGGCCATAACCACTTTCAACGGACGCATCAAAGGCCAGGAAAAAATATGCGGCTAAAGCTATTCCAGCAATAAGCATAACCACGCCTAGAGTTTGCATACCGGAAGAGCTGGTTAGGTTTGGCGGGGTTGATTGGCGCGAATTATCTTCGGTCATCTGGCGAGATTTGGTGGCCGCAATTTGTTCGTTCCTCCGCCTTTCTTCGGCCAATAATTCTGCCTGCCGGTGTTCTTCCTGTTCGCGTGCCTCCTGCTCGGCGGCTTGTCGCATTCGTTGCTCCTGGTCTTCTCTCGCCTGATGTTCCGCCTGGAGCACAGTTTCTCTTTCTGCGACATAGTCACGAATCGTAACCCACTTGCCATTGTAAAAAATCTCATGCAACAACCCGATTTCATTCGCCGCCAGTTTCACCTCGATCACGGCGGCGGAATACGGACCTTCCTGCCGGCCGCGCCAGCGCACAAGAAATTGCGCGCCCGTTCCGTCGGATAGTTCGGCAAAGTTGTTCATCGTTGAGCCGTTCCTTGAAACAGTGGTGGCAACGCACCTTGAAATGAAATGTCACTGGGATTCACACCCGCCTTGGTCAGAATCTCCTGGCACGAAACGGTGAGGGCAAATAGCGGGGATAGGGGGAGCGCCGGTTCTTTAAGCTGATGCCCGGTTGCAATTGTCGCCGCCAAATACATCGGCAGTTTGCGGGCGGCGCTGTAGCCGAAAACCTCTCCTGAAATGGTATCGTCAATGAAATTGGGTTTGCCATCCAAACCCACGAAACCGACATACTGCAAGCCGCTCTTTGAAGCTGCGCGAGCGAGCGCCAGCAGGCCGTCTGCCTGTTTTGCGTAGGAAATCGGTTTTGAGGCGGAAAAAAATTGCCCCAATTTATCCGACAGGGCATTGACCTTGGCCGGCACGAACCAATCTCCGCTGCTGAATTGTTCGCCGACAATGCTTCTGATGGTTGCTTCATGCGTCCGGGCTGACGGACAGAATGTAAGTCCCCAAGCGTCGGGCTGCAATTTCATCAAGTCCATCAAACGCAAAAATAAATACGCCCGGAAAAGCGGCGAACCTTCGCTTGAATCTTTGACAGAATCCAAGACTTCCAGCAACGGCTTCGCGTAAGCATCCCCGCCGGTTAAAACTTTCTCCAGTCCGACAGAACTAAACGAGGCCGTCTCATCCCGATGATCCAATTGTTCGACGCGATACAGAGGTTGGGTCGGACTAAGTTTGTATTGGCCATCGAAATAACCATATTCCCGCTCATCAAACGTGGCACTGGTCGCGGATGCAGATGGCGTCCAAGTTGTGATTTTTTTCCAACCCATCGTAGGCTCAAAGGAGCCGGCAGTAATCCACTCGACTAGATTTTTGCCCTCCGCATCAAGCGCAAGTCGGTATCGCTGATGAAATGCGCTGACTGCTGGGTCGTTGTTGAGCTGTTGGAAAATTTGCCGCTCGCCGGGCATCACTACTTCAGGGACAAGGCGGGGAGTCCGGGCTTTTCCGATGAATGCCCAAGTGCCGGCATTCGTCGAACCTCTTAAGAAACTAGGCGTATAAGTTTATGAGGCTGAGACCAATGTGAGGCCGAGTGCGGCGGCATTTTGTTGCAGCCGTTTGAGTTTTTTCTGGTTGGAGTGAGCGATGGCTTGGTCCCAAACGGAGGGGTCGTAAGGA
>CAINLR010000025.1 GCA_903850425.1 uncultured Verrucomicrobia subdivision 3 bacterium
AGCCAGATGCAGTTCAATCAATTTACGGGCATCATTCATCAATCGCGGCAGATTGGCCGCGATGCGCCACTGCGCCTTGGTGAGCAATGTCAGTTGCACTGGAAAATTGTTGTCCGGTCCGACGCTCCATTCGTGCAACAATCGGTGAACCCGATCCACTTCGTCCGTCGTCATCCCGGTGCAAAGCACCGCCAAGTCATCTTGGTCCAAATCCATAACCTCATTCGCCCAAATTGAACATTGGCTGTTTGTGCCGTGATGATTTCGCCGCCGGTTCGGTCTGCGGTTCAAGCTCCGGCATCTGTTCCGACGGCACCAGCAAATCGGCAACCAAGTCGTATTGCCGGAACATCTGCTGCATCGCCCATTGCATTTCCCCGGCCAGCATCAATTCCAAATGCGGTGCGCCGGGTGTGGCCGCTTCCGCGAAGCTCAATTTGCGACCAGCCTTGGCTTCGGCGCGTTTGATGGCCAGCAACGTGATGGACGTGATGACCGGCAAAGTGATTTCCTTGGCTCCAAACTTTTTCAACTCGGCCTCGATGTTGGATTTCTTGAATAGGTTCGTTCTCACTTTTGCCGGATTGTGAACCACGACATAATCTACGCGGTCGCCCGCGAAGAAAAATAGGTCGAGCAGATTATTCATGCTCTCCGTGTCCTCGCTGGGAAAAAGCAAAAAAGTGAACCGGATGCCCTGTGCGGCGAGCGATTCGAGCAACTGCAACGAGTCCAGCGCCTGCACGATGAGGCCGTCGGCTTGCGCCCGGCAATCAATGACATGAACCGACGCGTCACTGCGCGACACGTTGCGAAACAATCCGAGCAGGGTGGATTTACTGTCGTCGTCATTGCCCAAAACATAGGACTGCACCTGTTCGGGATGGCGGTCGGCAAACGAATGGTGCCGGTCATCGAGGTCGGAGCCGTTCCAATGAATGTCGTGATAGTCGAGCCAGGCGGTGCGGAATTCAGCCTCGAAACTTTTGCCGAGGCTGCCTTTGGATTGAGGATTGATATGGATGCGTTTGGAGATGTTGGTGTTCATGTGAATTCTTGGTCGGTGTTAATGTTTTTGATGTTTGGGCGGTTGAAAGCGTTTTGTTTTGGCAACGGCGCTGGACGCGATGGCGACCGGTTGGCCACCACGTTGGGGCGGGCGGGTAGGACTTCGGAAGTATTTCCCACATTTTCCCAATTCGGTTTTGTGGCGCGTTTTAATTTGCGGCGGTAAAAAAGATATGGGGCATAGACCGTAACGCGGATGCCCTTCTCGGTGAGCAGCAATTCAGTAATTTGCCGCCACGTCTTGCGCCGTTGGCGCAGCTCGCGGATGAATTCAAAGTGCGGTTCCAGAATGCTGCGGAATGGTTTTCCGCCGCCTTTTCGTTGTGCCGTTTCTGTCATCGCTGGACAGGATAACCCGCCGGTGAAAAAATTGTGTCGAGAGCAGGTGAAAGTTAAAGTGGGATGAAATGACGCTGAATAAGCGACAACTAGCGACACGTTCGTTGTCGCCTTTTGTCGCTTCGTTTCGCACCACTTTTCTCCCTAACAAATTCGTTGGGAGATGGTGTCATCAAAAAATCAAGGCTTTCAAGTTTCAGAAAGCCGCCAGAAATCACGTTCACCTGAACGTATCAAATTGGATGATGATAGGCGCACTGGCCGGGCGTTCTGAAACCGGCAGCGAAACGGAGCAGGTCGGAAGTGGCATGAACGGACGACGGCGGAGTTGAGCGCGGTTTTAGAACGACCGGTGAGTGCGTGACCGTTTAGGTTTCCATCACGGCGATTTGTCTGGCCGGTTGCTGAATACCTGGAAGCAAGCCGGCCAGTCAAAGCGCCGTCATCGCATCAGATGGAAACGCCCTTGGATTTTTTGTAGCCCTGTTCCAACTGTTGCTCCTGAAACCGTCTGATCTTGTCGTTCTGGCTTTTGGCGATGGCAGTCAGCGGCAGAATTTCCGGCCAGTTGATCTGATGTTTGTCGGCGATTTTCCGGGCGCGATGGTCGGTCGTCAATTTCAGCACTTGATTGGCGACCTTCAACCACTCCTTCGCTGGCAACTTGCCAAGTTCAACCTGCTGGAGGATTTCACCTAGAAAAGCCCGGACACAGGGTAGCAACATTTTCAAGTGAACCACGTCCTGTCGCTTTTTCTGCGACACGGTTGCCGCCAGTTCCAATTTGCAAGCCAGCAGGGAAATGGGATCAAGCACCCGGATGGTTATGCCATTCCATTCCGCTTGGATAGCCGGCGTATGCGCATCCGAAATGCCGGGAATCCGCCGGACCACTTCAATGGCGGATTTCAGGTCACCGATGTGAAACGGGATGAATCCGGCCAGCGTGGTCATTTGCACCTTGGGCGGATAACCCGGAGCCAGTTCCAATTGACGGGCGATGCGTTGAACATCGGCATGACCCCCTTTGAAATCAATGTCCTCGCTGGTGAATGGCCGCAGTTTTTCAAGTTGCGGGTCGG
The DNA here is from genome assembly GCA_903850425.1 of uncultured Verrucomicrobia subdivision 3 bacterium. Taxonomy (GTDB): domain Bacteria; phylum Verrucomicrobiota; class Verrucomicrobiia; order Limisphaerales; family UBA11358; genus UBA11358. The sequence goes on from CAINLR010000025.1 coordinate 2,490, forward strand.
CGGGCAAATAGTGTTCCGCCCAATAGTTGACCGCCTGGCCGCCAATGAGGACAAACGGTTGTCCATCGGCATCGCGTATCTTGAAAACTTCCGAAAATTGTTGGAGGGAAAAGCCCACAGTTACGCCCAGCGGGCAATGGCGCGGGCAACTTGATTCAAATTGGTGATGCGCCACTTGGCACCGTCGCCCACCAATGAGGCACGTCGCTGTTGTGCAGCTGCTGCTGCCGGACTGCGGCGGGACCTGCGGATTGCCGCCATGCGACTTTCCGCTTCCTGTCGTTTCATTTGATTGAAGGACATCGTTTTCACTGGAGAAATAGATAACGCAATCTGAAGTCGGACGCAAGTTTGCGCGGACGCACTGGACGGGCGGTTTGAAAATTGGAGCGGGCGGAACGGCTGTGGAGTCGCGGGATTTACAAACCGTCCGTTGAGTGCTTGGCCGTCTAGGTTCGCATTGCTGGCGATTTGTCTGGCCGGTTTCCGAGCGCCCACAGGAAAGCCGCCAGTCAAAGCGCCAGCAGCAGCATTTTGAGGCGAAAACTGCAACAAAATTTCAGGTTCTGCCGTGTGAAAAGCGATAATCCCCAATAATACCAATGGATATATGCGGTTATTAAGCCAAAAAGTGGGCTTTCATTTTGTGTAAAGATTGCACAAAAGCTGGCTTCTTCTCGGCCAAACTGGTTGGCGAATGAAAAAAACCATCGGCCCAGTGCATTTGGTGTATCACATACACCACAACGGAGGAAAGTTCAGACAAACTGACAGGCATGAATAAAACTGGATTCAGTTTTGATCCCGTGTGCCAGACACGCCCTGCGCCTGATCGGTTCAGGCACGATGCACCAATCGGGAAATTAATGCCGAAAGAAAATAACGAATGTGCCAGCGGGGCATAAAGCTTTTTTCAAAACTGATAAAATCACGTTCCATGTTTACTGCGGTTGCCCATAAAAATCTGGCGGATGCCGAAAAGTATTTCGACGAGCATCTGGCCCAGAATGATTACTACGCCGCCGGGGAAATCCGCCCCGGCCAGTGGATCGGCGCGGGTGCGGAACGGCTGGGATTGAGGGCTGAAGTCACGCGAGACCAGTTTCATGCGCTCTGCGAAAATCATAATCCAAACGATGGCGAGCGGTTGACGCAGCGGAGCCAGAAGGAAGGCCAGCGCCGGGTGTTTTATGATTTCACCTGTTCCGCGCCGAAATCGGTTTCCGTGCTGGCGGTCACGCTGGACGACCAGCGATTGATTGAAGCGCATGAGGCAGCGGCCCGGCTCGCGTTCCGTGAACTCGAAACCTTCGCCGCCGCGCGCGTGCGCAAGCAGGGCGCTCGCAAGGACCGGCCGACGGGCAATCTCGTGGCCGCCTCGTTCGTGCATGACAGTTCCCGCGCGCTCGATCCGCAGTTGCACACGCATTTCACAGTGTTCAACGCCTCGTTTGATCAAGCGGAGCGTTGCTGGAAGGCACTGGAAGCGCGCGGCATGTATGACGCGATTCGTTATGGCACGGCGGTCTATCGGAACGAACTGGCCAAGCGGGTGCAGCAAATCGGCTACCGGATTGCCCCGGCCAAACACGGTTTTGCAATCGAGGGTGTCAGTGACGTGGTAGTAAAACGGTTTTCCAAACGCGCGCAGCAGCGCGACGCGGTGGTGAAGGAAATGGAGGAAAAGCTGGGGCGAAAACTTTCCAACGACGAAATTTCCCATGCGGTGCATCAGAGCCGGGCAAAAAAAATCAAAGGCATTTCAACCGCCGAAGTCCGCGCTCGGCAATTGTCAGAGCTGACAGCCGATGAACGGCAATCATTGCAAGAACTCCGCGCGTCGGCTCGTCCATCGCGCCTGCCGCATATTGCGCTGGTGGAAAATCAGGTTTTGAACCATGCCGTTGCCCATGTCTTCGAGCGTAAATCGGTGGTGCCGGAGCATGAACTGTTGAGCGTGGCGTTGGCGCATCGCTTGGGTGCGGTGGACTTGGACCATTTGAAAGGGGCGGTGAAACACCTGCCAGATTTGGTAAAAACCGAACGTGGGTTCTCGACTCAAAAAATTCTAGCTACGGAACTGGATTTAATCCAGACGGTCAACGCAGGCTGCGATGCCGTCGCACCATTGCATCCGGGCTACAAACCTGCGGACTGGCTGGGCGAAGATCAACGCCGGGCGATTTACCATGTCCTCCGCAACAGTGACCGCATCACCGGCCTGCGCGGTCTGGCCGGCAGTGGCAAAACCACGGCGTTGCGCGAATTGGTCGCCGCCTGCAATGAGGCGAAGATTGAACCACTGTTCTGCGCGCCAACGGCGGCGGCAACGGATGTTTTGCGCAACGAGGGGTTCGAGGCGAAGACACTGCAAAGCCTGCTGCTGTCCAAGCCGGTTCTGTCCGAACGGCAATTGATTGTATTGGATGAAGCCGGGGCAGTGGGGATGGACGATATGAAACGGCTGTTCGATTGCGCGCGCGATGCGCGCATCATTTTGTCCGGTGATACAGGGCAGCACGCTTCGGTCGCTCGTGGCGATGCGCTGCGGATTTTGGAACGGCATTCCAATTTCAAAGCCGGACAGTTGACGGCCATCCGGCGGCAACGCAAAGCGGCCTATCGCAAGGCCGTGGAACTGGCGGCGCAGAAACGCACTGTCGAAGCGTTCGCGCAGTTGGAACGCATGGGTGCAGTGACTGAAATGCTTGCGGACGGCCACCATGATCTTCACGACTCGGCGACGAAGTCATATTTGGAAGCGTTGGCGGAAAATAAATCTGCGCTGCTGGTCGCGCCCACTTGGGTGGAAATCGAGGCGGTGACGGAAAAAGTCCGCACCGCGTTGAAAGCGTCAGGGCGGCTGGCTGGTGAAGAAAAGGAGTTTCAAGTTTTTGATTCACTCTCATGGACGGAAGCACAGAAGCGCGATGCTGGACAATATCGTCCCGGCATGGCCATCCATTTTCATCGTCGGGGACATGGTTTTAATAAAAATGAAACCGTCACGGTGGTCGCGGTCGAAAACGATTCGCTGAAAGTGCAACGTGCTGACGGCACCGAAACTTTTTTTCATTTGGGTCAAAGCTCCGCCTTGTGCGATGTCGGGGAGCGACGGAAATTAAAAATCGCCGCCGGGGACAAGCTGTTGCTGCAAGCCAACGCGGTGGCCGTGCGCAAGCGCTTTATCAATGGTGAACTTGTCGAGGTGCGGACGATACAGGGCGATTCCATGTTGCTGGCCGATGGCCGGGTCATTCCTGCCGATTATCGCACCTTCACGCATGGCTACGCCGTCACTTCCCATGCCGCCCAGGGCAAGACCGTGGATGAAGTTTTGCTGGTCGCCTCGTCGCGCTCGCTGCCTGCCATCAATCAGGAACAATTTTACGTCAGCATCTCGCGCGGGCGCGAACGTTGCCAGGTTATTTATGTCAGTGGCTACAGCGCTGACACCGCCGGCCGGGAAATTCAATTACACCAGGGAGAAGTCTTTATTCAAAAACCCTATGCGACCGATCTTCTGCTTGAAACCATCCGCCAGTGTCTGGATGCGTGACCGGCCGGGCTCGTAAAGTAAAGGGGAACAGAACAGGTCTCTACAGCCCGCGCGATGTGCGCATCGAGAAAATTGAAACACCGAAGATCACCAAGCCGACCGATGCCATCATCAGAATTTCAGCAACCTGCGTGTGCGGGTCCAGCCGCGAGCAATACCGCAGCAGCCCTGGACCAGTATGAACAGATTGTTACCAATCTCGCGTATCCCACTACTCATCGTTACGAGGCTGAAGAGATCCGGCTGTGCGGGGCAAACATGGACCGGCTGAACGGGTGGGCGGAACTGTTGCAGGGCTTCGGGGAGCCGGAATCAAACGCGGGGGGTGCGGCGGGGGTGAAACCGACGCTGTCCATCCACCAGCGGTGTCAACGGCTGGTGGAAACGCTGCCGACGCTGCAACACGATCCGAACCGGCCGGAGGGTGTGCTGAAGATGGACCCCGACGAGGCGGGGCTGGGCTGGGAGGACGCGGCGGACGCGCTTCGGTATCTGGTGGCGACCCAGGCGCGGACGGTCACGCAACGGAAGTTGCGGGGTTTTTGATTAGATCAAACTGCCGGGGTTCGGTTCCGGGCGAGGCGTTGCGCGAGCGCGGCCCCGGCGTAGGAACAGGCCACGGCGACGACGGCCAAAATCAGCGCGGTCAAGTGCGCCCCGGGGTTGTTGTGTTCGAGGGTGAAACAAAGAACCATGCTCACCAACACCATAAAGTTCAGGCATAAGATGATGGGCCAGTCTGTGCGCAGGGCGGCGACCTGACGGCGCGACAGGAACCACTGCGCGCAGAGGGCGAAGGCCCCGACGCCGATATACATGACTGGTTCCCCCAGGGTTTCACCCAGGAAAAAAAGGAGGAAGAGCGAGACAAAGCCGAGGAGAAATCCGACGAGGCAGCGCGACAAAAGCGGGTGGCGCTTCGTGTTCGTGGCCGGTCTTGGAGGAGTCTGGTTGTTCATAACGGTCCTTGGGGTTGCTGTTACTTTTTCAGGTTCACAACCAAACGTAACACGCGATCAGCCAACCGGGTTAATTTATAAAAATGCGCGGGACATTGATGCAAACGATGCAGCGGAAATTCCGCGCTAGCTCGAAAAATTCACTGTGAAAATTGTAACGATGGATTCCGGCCAATGTCTAGCTGGGTGGAATGAATACACTGCCCAGCGCGACGAAGGATACAGTTTGCAACCCGGAACTTTTCCGCTTTCCGGCCGTCAAGAAGCGCCAGGTGGCCGCGAGTTTTTCTGGCGGGGACGTGACCAGTGACGGCGGGCTGCCGCTGCTGCGCCAACTGGATCGTCGGTTGGGACTGACCAAGGCCATCGCGCAAATGCTGCCCGATCCGCGCGACCCGGCGTTGATTGAACACTCTCAGCAATCGCTCTTGCGCCAG
>CAINLR010000026.1 GCA_903850425.1 uncultured Verrucomicrobia subdivision 3 bacterium
TCCTTGCGGGTGGTTTTCGACGCGCCCTCCATCCAGTCATCTTTCTGGCTGGCCGGAATGACGTAGGTATAACCAACCTGCGTGTCGAAACCATTCCAGAGATACGGCATGACATCCGTATCCACCGGTCGCAACCGCAAATCGTAAAATCCCAGCTTCGGCAGGCTGTGAATGGCCAGTAACGCCATCTGCTTGGCATGCGTGTTTTCCTTGTAGCGGCCTTCTTCTTGGCACGGGTTGAAGACCGGGCCGTTTCCCGCCGTGCACGGCGGGCGCACCGTCGCCCGCGTGCCGAACCGCCGGCCCACGGCATAGCAAATTCCCGCGCTGATGCCGCCGTCATCGCCGCGCAAAACCTGCACCACCGGACTCACGCCCCACGCCCGATACCACCACGTCGTCTGGAACGCCGAGCCGCGCGGGCAGTTCAAAACGAATTCGTCCCACCGACCGTGCTGGGACTCTGGAAGAATTTCAAAGGCCGTGCGCGCCGTCGGCGATTTTTTTTCCGTCGGACGTGCCGCTTCCGTGGCGGAGGTTTCAGTTTTCGGTGTCGGGTTCATTTGGTGATTGGTCGGGGTCAGTGCCGGTGGAATTTGGCGATGACCTGTTCGTAAAACTTCAGATGCGCGCGGGCATTGGCGGGCCAACTGAATTTTTCGGTGATGGCGCGCCGCGCCGCCGCGCCCAGGCCGCGCGCAAAATCCGGAGCGGAAATGATTTTCTCCAACGCCCCGGCGATGGCCTCGGCGGATTTCGGCGGGATCAGAATTCCATTCACGCCGTCCTGAACCGCTTCGGGAATGCCGCCGACGTGCGTGGCGACGCAGGGTAAACCCGCCGCCATCGCCTCCAGCAACGCGTTGGGCATTCCCTCGCCATAAGATGGCAGGACAAACACGTCGGAGGCTTGAAAATAAAGGGGAATCTCGTTTCGTCCCACCAAGCCGGCGAAGCGCACGCGATCCCCGAAAGCCGCGCATCGGACGGCGGATTCCATTTCAGATCGCGCCCCGCCATCACCGACCACCACCAGTAGCGCCTCCGGATACCGGCGGACGATTTTGGCAAAGGCTTCGAGCAGTTCATCCATGCCCTTGTCACGCTCACACCGGCCGACGAACAAAATGATTTTCGCCGTTTCGGGCAGCCCAAGCTGGCGGCGGATTTTTTTCGCATCGGCGGCAGACGAGAAGTTTTCAGCGACACCGTTGTAAATGACTTCGGGCTGTAACGGCCCGTCCGCCAGTTCCACTGCCGTTTGTCCCAGTGCGTGGCTGACGGCGATGAAGCCGTCGCAGTTTTGCAGCGCCCAGCGTGTCATCCGGCGGATGGTCGGCGACTGGCGCGGAATTTCATGCACCTCGCTTCCGCGCGCTGAACAAACGACCGGCCGGCCAAGATCTTTTCCAAGCTTTACGGCGGCGAATCCGTCCGGTGTCACCGTGTGTGCGTGGATCAAGTCGCAGGCAAAGTCAGCCATAATCTTTTCCCATGCACGGCGCAAACTCACGGCCATGGTCCGCCCGCCGATAACATGAAACGGCCGCGGGGGCGTGATATACGGCAACCGCACCACCCGGACGCCATCGTAATCCTCCACCTTTCCAGCGATGGCCGAGTATTCCGCCCATTTCCTGCGCAGCCAGCCCAGTCCCGGCGGCGTCCACGGGACCGGCGCAATGACCCGCACGGCCGCGCCCTGCGCCTGCAATGCCTTGACGTGGGCATGGATGAACTGGCCGTGAACCGGGTTGACCCGAGACGGATACATATGCGAGATAACCGCAATTTTAAGCATTGGGAATCAGAACCGGCGGTTCGGTTCGCAGAAAATTAATTTTGCAGGGTCTTGAGCGGCAGACCCATTACCAGCCGCATCTTGCCGCCGGCCGACA
>CAINLR010000027.1 GCA_903850425.1 uncultured Verrucomicrobia subdivision 3 bacterium
GATCATCCAAAATCTTCTGCGCGCTTTGCGCATTCTGTCTTAGCGTCACTGCCTGCGCATTATTCGCATCCAGCTTTATCACTGCCTCAGCCTTTGCCACCGCCGTCTTGTTGTCCCCTCCAGTTAATGCCACCTGCCCAGCCTTCAGTAGCTCACCAATCTGCGCCGCCTTCGCCGCCTGATCATCCAAAATCTTCTGCGCGCTTTGCGCATTCTGTTTTAGCGTCACTGCCTGCGCATTATTCGCATCCAGCTTTATCACCGCCTCAGCCTTTGCCACCGCCGTCTTGTTGTCCCCTCCAGTTAATGCCGCCTGCCCAGCCTTCAGCAACTCGCCAATCTGCGCCACCTTCGCCGCCTGATCATCCAAAATCTTCTGCGCGCTTTGCGCATTCTGTCGTAGCGTCAGCGCCTGCGCATTATTCGCATCGAGCTTTATCACCGCCTCGGCCTTTGCCACCGCCGTCTTGTTGTCCCCTCCAGTTAATGCCGCCTGCCCAGCCTTCAGCAACTCGCCAATCTGCGTCGCCTTCGCTGCCTGATCATCGAAAATCTTCTGCGCGCTTTGCGCGCTCTGTCGTAGCGTCAGCGCCTGCGCGTTGTTCGCATCCAGCTTTATCACCGCCTCCGCCTTTGCCACCGCCGTCTTGTTGTCGCCGCCGGTCAAGGCCATTTGCCCAGCCTTCAGCAACTCACCAATCTGCGTCGCCTTGCCCGTTTGATCATCCAAAATCTTCTGCGCGCTTTGCGCACTCTGTCGTAGCGTCAACGCCTGCGCATTGCTCGCATCCAGCTTTAATACCGCCTCCGCCTTTGTTACCGCTGTTTTGTTGTCGCCGCTGGTCAAGGCCGTTTGGCCAGCCTTCAGCAATTCGCCGATCTGCGCCGCCTTGCCCGTTTGATCATCCAAAATCTTCTGCGCGCTTTGCGCATTCTGTCGTAGCGTCAGCGCCTGCGTGTTGTTCGCATCAAGCTTTATCACCGCCTCAGCCTTTGCCACCGCCGTCTTGTTGTCGCCGCTACCTAAAGCCGCCTGCCCCGCCTTCAGCAACTCGACGATCTGCGCCGCCTTGCCCGTTTGATCATCCAAAATCTTCTGCGCGCTTTGCGCATTCTGTCGTAGCGTCAGCGCCTGCGCGTTGTTCGCATCCAGCTTGAAAATCGCCTCCGCCTTCGCCACCGCTGTCTTGTTGTCCCCGCCGGTCAAGGCCGTTTGCCCAGCCTTCAGCAACTCACCAATCTGCGCCTGCAATGCCATCTTCGGTTCCTGATCACCCGCTGGCTCAGATGGTGTTTTCGGTGGGGGTTTGATTTCTACTTTTGCTGGTTGAGTCGGTGGTCTTGAGCGCATCAGATACACTCCGCCCGCGACCAAACCGAGACCCAATAACACGCTGGCAACAATGCCGAGATTCCTGCCGGTTGATGTGGGCTTAACTTTTTCAGCCAGCCAATTCAGGTTGACCCGGTCAATGGACAATTGGGGATCAAGCAACTGGTTGCACAGATCCCGCCAACTTTCGCCGCTCTTGCCCAGCCGGCTCCAAGCGGCGGAAAGCGCCACGGGGTAATTGTAGTCGAAGCCGCTCTCAATAATCCGCCCCTCGACCAATTGCAGAATCATCTCTCCGATGGCCTTGAGATCCTGCGCCTCAAAAACATCATGCACCATCCCGCCGACATTCTGCCGGTCGGCCCCGGCCAAATGCGAGATGGTGGCCGAGGGCACGGGCATGGGATCCACCAGCAGCAAGGGCGTTTTGCGCAGCACTTGATTGCGTCCGCCCCGCAGCACATTGCTCAGTTTCAGGTTGCCATGCGAACGGGAACAGGATCGCTTGAGTGCTAGACAGCCGGTCACCACTGAGTAAATCACATGCCGGAGCGCGGCATCATCCACCTGGCCCTGCCGGTTCACCAGCGCTTTCAGCGAACTGCGCTCGCAAAAATCGGTGGCATACCACGCGCCGGCTTCCGCAGTGCCAAAGGCCAGAATCGGCGCCAGTCCCCGCCCCTGCTCACTCTGCGCTTTTTTGATCTGCTTGAAGACTTCGATGAACTCGAGTCCGCCGTCCGCTTCGAGCTTGTCGTCGGCATGGCCCGCCCGGTCAACCTCGCGGCGCCGGGGGGCAATACACTTCACGGCATAGAGCGCAGAGGCAGAGGCCTCGCCACTTTTTCGCGCCCGCCAGACCGTCGTGATATAATTCTGAAAATAAGTATTGGCGTAGGGCTCCCCAACGGTTTCAAATTCGCCAAAAGAAGGCATAGCTGGCGAGATTCGCAGTCAGGTGGCTGAGTGGGTCACGACGCTCAAGGCTTGGGGAAAGGCGAAAACTATTTGGTTTTTTGCGGGGTGAGCAGCGAAATCATTGTGCCTTGAACTTCAATTTCCAAGGTGTTGTTTTTTGATTTATAAACATCGGCCAATGACAGAATCAGCCGGCGGGGATCCGACGCCCCCGCTTCAAAATGACCAGGCAGATTGGCCATGATCAGCAAATGGGTCGCTCCGTGCTTCATCCAATCCTGCCATTGGGCATCCTTTGCTGAAACCAGCCACGGCTTGTCTTTCTCCAAAATCTTCGACAAGGGCTTGGCCTCTTTGCGCCGCAAATTGCCCTCGCTCCAATATTGGTCAAGATTGTAGCCTTCCCAAACCGGTATGCCCGAAACGGTGACTCCAATCAAATCCACCTCAATGGAGGCGGAAGTGGATTTTGTAATGACCAGGTTCCACGATCGGGGTTGGGGCGTGCCGCACCCGACCAAAAACAGGGCCGCAAATACAGCCGCCAACGCCAAGGGAAAGGAGAGAATTTTTTTGTTTTTCATGATGGATTCCATGTGGCGTCTAGTTTTAGAACCAGGCAGCCGTCAGGTCAAGCGGCAACCGCAGGAAATATTTTGCTTCAATTCAACTCGTTCTGGCATATTTTGAGGGCATGGCAACAATTGAACGCTGGACTGCGCACGGAATACCGCCCGGATTTGTGCTGGCGCCGATTCATCGCATGGATGAAACGACGCCGCTGGCGATTGGCATTTTGACGCGCACCGGCGCGCCCGCCGACGAGGGTCCGTTTGTTTTGCTCCAGGAACTGCCCGGCGCGCGCGTGTATCTCGGCGCCATCGCGGATGCCGAAGCCCGGATTCAAGAATGGGTGGAAATCTGGATTCAGACGTTGCAGATTCCCGACCTGGCTTTTTCGGGTTATCAAACGGAGTTGTCCAATTTGTTTTTTGACCGGGAATGGCAGGCCGAAAGCGAGCTCCGGAAACGCAATCTGCCCCGGGCTTTTATTGGCGTCCAGATGGAATCCAACAATGCCGGCCCCATCCTGATCAAGCAGCCCCGGACCAGCGATCCCAAAGGCTTTGCCCAAATTGAGCTGACGGCTTGGCGGGTCTGCACGGAGGATGCGCTGCTCCAGTCCCACGGGTTGGAGCCGTATAGCAGTTCCCCTCACCGCTATTTGCACCAGCCGGAAGCCAAGGAAAACAAAACTTTTATTGCCACGTCGGCCGATTCGCCCGTCAACTCGCATGTGCAAGCGTTGGACCGACTGCATTCGGCCAAGGATGTTCTGGCCGTGTTCAATCCGCACGCGGGCTTTATCCGGGTCAGCCGTCATCATCCGCTGAACCTGGATGACTATCTGCAAATCCTGGAGGGACGGACCTGGCAATGGGCCAATAGCAAATTAGGCACCGGCTTTACGAACGGGCTGTATGCCGGCCTGCAAGATTGGTCGGCGAATCCCAAAGGCCTCCCGTTTCTCCTGCACGGAGACGGGTTTTCATCGGATCGCCTGAACGAAATTTTTTACCTGAAGCTGGCGGCGCTGTTGGATGCGTTCAAGGAAGTCCGAACGCGGGTGAAAGCCCAGCAGCTTCCCCTGCTCAATCTCTCCCCCGCCAGTTTTCATGTGGGCCTGCAGGAAACCGGCGACCAATTCCCGACCCTGTGGTCGGCCCGCTGTCACCTGACCAAACCGGGGCAAGCCTATCCGCTGAAGATCAAATCCACCGAGCAGAAATACTTCATTCGCATCGGTCGCGTCGAACCGTCGCCCTTCCTGCCGGAAGGCATGGGGGCCCACTCGTTTGGCATCGGCAATATTCAGATCCGCAATGTCACCATGGAAACCGACGGCGTGGTGCTGGAGGGAACCCTGGTCGCGGAGGATTATCTGGGGCTGGATCCGCATGACCTCTTATGGTTCAAGCTGCCGCTGGCCGACCATCGCCTGGATTTTTACGCCCATGTTTACAAGGCGGAATCGGCCGGCCCGCGCGAAGCGCGCTTCCGCACGGTGCCGGTGAAACTGGCCGAGACACAGGTGGAAGCGCTCAAACGCGCCGCCGGCACCCGGTTCCCCAAATCGCCTTACGAAGTCTGGCCGCTTCTCAGTTCCCCGTGCGATTTGTATTCGCTGGGCGTCATGGCGGTTCGCGTTCTCCTCGCCAACAGTCAGAGCAACCTGCCCATCATCCTGGATGACATATTGAGTCTCGCGCGCCACGTCGGCGACGCGGCCAAAGGCAAGGATGATTATCTGGCCGAACTAAAAGCCCTGGTGAAAAAGGAAGAGCCGTTGTTGAATCTGGTCAGCCCGAACAATCTGACCGAAGGCGGCCAGACACCCAAACAAGCGCGAACCGCGATCAGCCTGGACATCTGGATGGAAACCGTGAGCTGGCTGTTGCGCCTGTTTCCAGATACCGGAGTGCATAGCTTCTGCAAAGACTTCGGCGACGTGTCGCCGCTCGCACTGGAAACCGTCTTCGATCAACCCATGCAACAATTGGAAACCATCCTCCTCCGGCTGCGGAGTATTCTCGCACCCAGCCTGGCGGAGAATGAGGAGATTTCCAATGTGATCTTGAAGCAGTTAAAAAACAGCTGACCGACCGACCGGCTCGTTGTGGCACCACGATCTGAGACTCAGGCGCCAGTTGTGTTGGCCGGCACTGAATACCCCTCCATGCCTCAACTATCATGGCACCGGATGAAGCTGGCCGACAAGTTTTGGGTGCGGCGGCACGGCCCCGGGCTTGCCGGGTTCCTTGTTGTAAGCCGAATGGAACCAAAGTGACCGGACGTTCCGAGTCGCTAAAACTTTGAGTCCGCCCGTGGCGGCATCCACCTCCAGGTAGCTCCAGCCCCACAATCGCAGGATGCAAAAGCCGCAGAAATAGTTGGCACTCTGGGCTGGCGCTGGGGTTGTCATGATGCACTCAGGTAACGCCGGCACACCTTGGTGCAGGTAGTTCGGGTCGCTGGTTTCCTGACATTGATAAGTATGGTTCAGGTAGCAGCAGTGTCCCACTTCATGCTCGAAGGTGGTCTGCTTGGGGTTGGGCAACAGAGTGCAGGCCACACCGCGCGTTCCCGCCGCATTGGCGAAGAACGCCTTGCCTCCGGGCAGGTTAATATTGCACAAGTCAGTAATCTGAAGCGCGGGAATGCCTTCCGTCCCCGGCAGCACGGCGTTCAGCGTGTGGTCCAAAACCTCGTCAAAGACGACAAATGCCCAAGCGTTGCGGATGCAGACGAATTCGTAAGGACTAGCGCATATCTCCATCCAGACTTCGTTGTTCAAGCGGTTGAGCGCATCCCGCACGTTCTGGAACCGGTCGAGGCGTCTTTGATTGCCAGTCTTGCCACTGAGTTTGATCTTCAGCGGGCTGTGGGCGGCCGAGTTCTGGCCATTTCCGTAAGGCACTTCTTCGGCTTCGCCGGCTTTCTGACAATGTCTCAGCACGGCATTTTTCAGAACGCCTCTTAACGCATTTTCATGGGCGGGAGTCACCGCCGTGCCGAAATTCGACATGACGCCGCCCGTCTTGTCAAACTTCAGACGCACCGGGGCCACCAGGCCCCCGTTCCACCCGGCCGAGTCTGGAAACTCAACTTGGATGATGCCTTCTTCGTTCAGGACGGCATTGGGAACCAGAGCGGCGTCGCTCAAGGGCCACGGCCGCATCAGCGGGTGCTTGCGCTTGGTTGGGCCACCGTATTCGCCAAACCAAGCATGATAAATGGGCGCACCGGTGCGGTCTAATTTGTTGCCAACGGTGTCCGCCCAGTTATACATTGAGGCCTCATCCGGCCCGTGCAGCGCCAGCATCCTGGCCCGCCACTCGGCGTAGGGTTTGAAGAAGACCAGATGACTCCGTTTGGTCGGATCCACCGCTTCGCGAATATAGTCTTCGATCGTATTACCCGCCAACACGGTCCCTAGCGACGCCCACCATTGAGTAAGATCCCTGTCAACCGCTCCCGGCAGTTTCAGATGAATGTAGTAATCCTTGAACTTGGTCTGGATGGCGTTCAAGTCCACCAGTGTCCCATCCGGGGAAGTGGTCTTCATCCGCCAGTTTTTCACAAAATCAATCTGCTTCCAGATGCGGAAGGTCCCGGTTTGTTTGTGCAAGCCTGCCGGCATGGTCGTTGCACAGGCGCTGGTTGCCATCTCGTGGTCCGTGTCATAGGCAACATAAACGTGCAGCTCGTAACCGTCGCCCGCCATGCGCGAAGGTTGAAACAACACGCCGGTCTTGCCTGCCAGCACGCCCGCAGCCCACGAGTAGCTGAAGGCCGCCCATTTCCGCGCGGCAAAGGGCGAGCCGCCGGCGTTCAAAGGCACTACTTCGAATGGAAACACTTGGTCTGTGCCGTCGTGAACGGCCAGCGCCGGGATCGGATCTTTGCCGGCCTGCGCCGGGAAGCAGGTCTTGGCTCCGGGTCCCCGCTTGCCCCCCCGATCCACATGACAGTTCTTCCCGGCGGGTGATTCTGCCGTGGCGGTCGCCTTGTAATCGCGAGTGTCGGCCAACCAACTCTTAATGTTCTGGTCCGTGCCCGGCCACGGCTCCTCGCCCTTATCCACCCAGTCCCACATGAACCTGACTCTGCCTACCGCATTGGGCAGGTCTTGGACAACACCGTTGGAGGCCTGGATCATGGCCCGGACAAAGACCGGAATCAACGGCCCGTCACCCCAGATCGCTTTGTAACGATCCCAGGAAGTGGTGTCGGTCAACTCCGATGTGGACTGATAAAAAGTGTGGCTGGGAAGATAGACCTTTTTAGTGTGACCCGATGTGGGGATTAGTCCACTTAGGTTATCTGCGTCGGAAGCATCCACCAGGGAGCGGCAAACTTTCAGGTTATTGGCTTTGTTGGAGGCGGGAAGAATCTTGTCCAGATCGGTGGTGGGGCACCATTCCAACTGGAGGTTGGCGAGGTTGATGTCGAAATAGGTCCAGCACTCGACCGGCTTGCGTGCGGTGCCCGGCGCGGCAAGCACCCGCATTTTCAGCTTGTAAGGCGAGTTTGCGGCGTTCACACACTTGGCCGGGAAATCCTTCAGCACATCGGGATCGTCGGTGTTGAATGACCCATCCCAGTCCATCTGGCCCGAGTCTTTGCGGGCGTCAACAGCGCCCGCCACCGTGCCGGGACGAAGTGGCACGAGCGTGTCGCCGTCCCAAACCAACTCTTGTTTCCAGATTGGGGCCGGTCGTTCCCGAAAGAAGAGTTCCAGCACTGCGGCAGTGATTTGAGCCGGATTGACTAATTCCCAACATATCTTAATGACCTCCCCAGCAGTGCTGGAGGGAGATCCTCGCCCCGCCTTGGGTGCAAAACAGAAGCGAGACGCGGCGTTGGAAACAATTTTGGCGTGGATGGGTTCCTCCGCATTGTAGGAAGTTGATGAAATACCACCAACGCGCAGGAACAGTTTGGTGATACTGCAGTTCGCGGACATGATACTCGCCCCGCGCAAACCACTGCTCGGCGTTTTGTTGGCAACAAAGCGCGGGAGTTTCAGCAAGGCCGCATAGTTTGGGTCCTTGAAGTCTTTCTGCTCAAAGTCCAATGGGTATTTATTCATGGCAATAGTTCGCTGCTACTTCAAGTCATGGGCCGCTTCAATCTTGGTGCGGGTTTGCTCGTCGAGTTTGCCAGTCGGATCCAATCCTTCAGAAATCTGAAAGGCCTTGATGGCTTCGGTCGTCTCATCATCAACTTCCCCCGAGTCGGAACTTCCAAACCCGAGGTTTCTCAGCCGCTGCTGCACGCCCGAAACGGAGGTGATCGGGTCCAGGTGCCCGAGGTCTATTTCAAAGCGCAGTTCATGACCCGGTGCCTGAAGGATTAACTCCGCCTTTTTAGCCCCCGGAACAATCGTCTGATCTATCAGGCCGTCGCCATCCGTGGTGCCGTTCAAAATCAGACCATCCACTACGATCTGGTAAGCGGCGTTGGCCACCGGTTGCTCGTTTTCAATGATGCGGAGCCGCAGCCGCGCCGGCACGCCTTTGCGGCGGAACCGATGTCGTTTCTTGTCGGCCGTGTCCACTGCCTTGACCCGCAGATCGGGAATGACCAACTTGTCGCCCGGCAAGAGACAATCGCCATGGGTGCGAGCCTGCTTCACTTCGGCGTTACCCGGATCTTTCCAGATGGTGTCCGCAAACAATCCGTATTCCACCGCGAGACTGTTCAGGCACTCACCCTGCACAACGATATGAGATATTGGCATAGTTATTCAGTCTTCGGACCCGTGGCTTCGATAAACGTCCAGGCGTCCTGGTCCAACTCTGGAAAAGTAGTCTTGCAGGCTCCGGCCGTGAACCCCGCGATGCGCGCCCAACCGTTTTGATCCAAGGTGCCCTCATCCACACTACCGTCGGGCAAGGTCACCCGATATTTTTCGCCCGGGATCGGCTTGTCATCTTCGCCCACCAGTTCAATCTCAATCCAACTCTTCGCCTCTTCCTTCGGCTCATCCTGGGTGGCTGCGGCCGCATCCCCCGCCAGCGCTTTGAACGGCTTGGACGGGACACTACCGTATTTTCCGGTCTTGGTCCTCTGCTGCTCGGCCTTGATCGCTTCCATTTCGCCGGGGTCCGCCACGTCGGCCGGGTGCGGGGCGATCGGGTCAATGGGCGCGACTGGGGTTCCGGCTTTGCCGCTTTTCTTATTCATAGAAACAAGTCGCTGGAATTAGTTGATTTTGACAAGTGAACCTTTGAGAGTCAGGATTGCGCCGCTGCTCAATTCCGCCGGCGCGGGCGATTCCAGCTTCAGACTGGCGGTGCCTTTCATCGAGGCGTGGGCCGTGGCTTCAATCTTCACGTCTGCCGACGCCTTCTGGTTGATGCTGCCCTTGGCTTCAAACACAATGTCGCCGTTGGTCGCCACCTTGATGCCGCCGCGCTCAATGGCAATGTAGGAATCCCCCACGTTGATGGTGATGTTCTCGGTGGCCTCGATCACAATGTTCTCGGCCTTGATATAGAGATCCTTGGCGACCTGGGTGGACTGGTTCTTTTTGAAGACTTCGATCACGTCGTCTTCCACCGTCACCGACTGACTGCCGGTAATCTTGATGGCTTCCTTGCCTTTGACCGTGGCATGGTGGTCGCGGCCAATCTGCTCCACATGGTCGCGGGTGACTTTCTCCTGCCGGTCGTTGGTGACTTCCTCCACCTGATCGTTCTTGACGGTGAGATGGCGGTCGTGGGCCACGGTTTCGTAAACGTCATTCTTGACGTTGAACTCCAGGTTCTTCTCCGCGTGGATAAAAATTTGTTCCGAACTTTTCTTATCTTCGAAGCGGAGTTCGTTGAAGCCCTGACCGCCTTTGCTGGAATTGGATTTCAGCGTGGAAAGGGTCTTGTTGGCCGGTAGTTCATACGGCGGCAGGTTCTTGTCGTTATAGACGCGGCCGGTGATGATGGGGCGGTCCGGATCGCCTTCAAGAAATTCGACGATGACTTCCTGGCCGACGCGCGGCGTGTAGATCGAACCCCATTTTTTACCGGCCCACACCTGCGCCACCCGGATCCAGCAGGAACTGTTTTCGTCCGCCTTGCCCTGCCGGTCCCAATGGAACTGCACCTTCACGCGGCCATATTTGTCGGTGTAAATCTCCTCGCCCTTTGGGCCTACCACCATGGCCGTTTGCGGCCCGGACACCACGGGTTTGCGCGTCCGGCGCGGCGTGCGATATTCCGATGTGACCGGAATGGCATTGATCTTCGCCTCATAAACAAAGGCGTTGTCCGCCTGCTCCACGGTGTCGAACGGATCCGACGCGATGCGAAATTCCGTGCCCGTGGTCAGATACTCCTTTTCGAAATCTTTCCGCGGATGGCCCGTCAACTTGAACCGCACGCCGGTGCAGATGCCCCGCGCGTCGCCCTCGCCAGTATAGACTTCGTATTCCGACTGCCATTCGTCCAACCGCAGCTTGGTATAACGGTCGGCGTCGGATTCGGCGTCCATTTCGCCGAGATAATCAAACCGCTCCAACTGGTCGCCCGCGTCGCCGCGATCCTGCGACGCGCTGCCGACACTGGTGAGCGCCGGATTCTTGAAATCGAACTGCTTGAGCTTGCTCGTGCCCGGCTGGATTTCGTGATGCTCCACCCAGTTCCAAACGATCTCATGCACCTTGGCATGGTCCCGGCTCGGACTATAGAGCAGTTCTTCGTAGCCCTTGAATTCCTTGTGCGAGCCGACGGTATCACACAAAACCAGGTCGTGTTTGCCGTTCTGATGCTTGCAAAAATAGTAGATGCCTTCCTGTTCCATCAGGCGGCTGACAAAATCAAACGCGGTCTCGCGATACTGCACACAATACTCCCAGGGTTTGTAGGTCCCGTGCAAGCGGAGAACAAAATCGCTGAAGCCATGATTTTGGAAGACCTGCTTCAGGATGTCCGGAATGGTCATGTTCTGAAAAATCTGGCAGTCGGCAGAACGCGTGAGAAACCACAGCCACGGCACCACCGTGGCCCGGTATTCCACCAACTTGCGCTCGTAACGGGTCTGGGAAAAGCGCGAGACATAGCCGTTAAAGTAGCGGGGGTCCTGGCCGTCAATGTCCACCGCCACCGTCACATTCTGGCCGATGATATCTTTGTAGCTGATGTCGTGCTGCTCACTCAGCAACACCAGTTCATATTGAAAGGGGCGCCCCAAATGCTCGGTGCCATTCATGCTGCGGAGCAGGAGGACATTCTCCTCGAGCGGAGTGTCAATCCGCACCGGACGGTTCTCTTGTGTATAAGTCGGCATGATCTATATTATGCTGCAAACTGCTAGGACAGGGACAGGCGCGTTGAGATTATTATGTCGGCCCCAGCGGAGCCGCAAGTGAATTGTTGACGTTTCTCGGCCGCCGCTGCGCCCCGCTGCCGCGAGTCAATCGGAGCTTGGCGGGGAAAAACTCTCCGCCCGCGAAGGCTCCGGAACCGTGGTGGTTGGGAAGAGGCCGCGCTCACGGAATTGGTTCAATAGCACCTCGCGCCGCCGGGGAAAGTGTTGAGTCAGGATGCGATCCATTTCCGGTTGCCAATGCTCCCCGGTCGTGCAGCGTTCGTAGGGACCGGTCTTAAATGGATACACGTCGCGGCGATAATTTCCCCAGCGCGCGGCTTCGGCCGGCATCGCTTTGGCAACCGAACTGGCCAGAATCCGATAGCGTTCTGCCGCAACCCCGGGCGACAGCGGGCCGTGGTCGAAGAGCAATCGCTGCACCCGCTCCGCGAACAATTTTCGAAACGCGGCATTCTCGGACAGTTTGTGAAATAGCCGCAACGGACTTTCGTCATCATCGAAATCCAGTGTATTAAGCTCCGGATCTCCCAGCGTGCGTTCCGCGTCCCACACGAAGAACTGGAACCGGCCCGCAGGCGTGCGCGGGCGGGCCGCCAGCCAGTTGGCCGAGCGATCCCAATCCGAGTTGCCCGCATAAAAGTTTAAGATCAGGTAGTCCGCCAACTCAGTAAGATCAAGGAGTTGGCTGATCTGTGCATAGTTGCGATCATCACTCACACCCGCATTGGCCAGCGTCATCATCTGGTTCCAAACCGTATCATCGCCAGATACAGTCTTATCCGCCTTTCTGAAATCAAACGCGGCCACGGCATTGATTTGCCCGGCAGCGAGCAAGAAGGTATCGGGTGGTTCGCACAGGTTGTATAGCCCCCAGTAGAGACCATTGAGATATAAGTGAACAAAGTTACCCCGCGCGAAAGGATAGCCCATTGCCTGCATACTCCGGCGCATCCACTCATCGCGGATATAAGTAGCCTGGCGACGGTAAACGCCATCGCTGTCCAGCCAGGAATCGTTGTTCCCGGCGCGCAAGATAAGGTCATGAAACTCCGGGCCACCTTCAGCACCGAATAGCAGATAGCGCAACGTGTCGCTACCATAAAGCGGTTTGAAGACCAGGCGGAAGGAGTGTTTGGGAGACTCTTCCGGCTGGCGGCTCATGCCACCATGAATTCTCATGCCGCCGTCCATTTGAAAGCCGGCTTGCGGGCCGGCCTGAAACAACTCAATGGAAACGGGGCGTTCCCACGCCGCCCCGCGCTCGGCGGGATGCAGATATATGCCGGTCTTGGCGGCAAACAGATTTTCCGGGTCAGTCACGAGTGAAAGCGCCGGCAGCGAACGAAGTCCTTCCATGAGTTTCAGCCGTGCCGCAGCGCGCTCTGGTAAGGACACCGACATCGCGTAGTGCGCCGGAATTGGGTGACTTCCGTTGGTGCCCCAGATTGGCGGCAGCGATGCTCCGGTTTGCTTGAGGATCGCGGCCGGAAACAAAAAGGTTCTGGTGCTTATGCCAGTCTGGAGAATACCGTGGTAAAATGCGGCGGCCCGGACAATGGTAGTGGAGCGAATACTTATCTCATCCGAATAAAGGAGCGCGGTGGCCGGACGCGGAGCAGCGCCATTGGTCGTATAGTAGATAGTTGCGTCCCGGTTAGACGAGGAGATCTTTAGACTGAACGATGTCTCGTAATACCCGCTGGCATGATCGAAGGCAATGGTTCCCGCCTGGGTAAGGACTGGTGCGGCCAGGAAAACGCTGGCGGCAAGCGCCCGCGCCGACCTGTCAATCGCATCTCCTAATCCGAAACCAGCCTGAAGCTTTCTCACGCAAAGGCACAAAGGCGCAAGGGCGCAAGGATTTTGCAAATCGGTCCGCTTAATCATTGACCTCACCGATGGCTGCGCGGTCGTTGCCAGTGCGGCGGGCTTATTTTTCACGGTATCGGCTTGGCGTCTTTGCGTCTTGGCGAAGAATTCCAAGTGAATAGCTGGCGAAGGGTTGCAACCGCTGACTTCCTTGGCGCAGGCGACCGGCTGGGGCGACTTGCTTCACAGTTCTGAAAAGTTGATTATGGCGTCGCGCGCCACTTGGCTGCGGTCGGGAAGAAGCCCGCTTCCCGGGCGATCTGTTGTCCCGCGTCGCTGCGAATCCAATCGAGATAGGCTTTGGCTTGCACCTGATTGGCCGCAGGACTGACGTAGCCATACACGAAGCGGGCAATGGGATAAGTCCGGTTGGTGATGGTGGCCTCGCTGGGCAGCACGGGTCTGGAGGAAAAGACTCGTTTGATGCTGACCGGCCGAACGCCTTCAACCGCCGGAAGTGCGCCATACCCGATACCCTTTGGGTCGCTGGCGATAGCTTTGAGCAGGTCAGGGTTGGCCAGTTGCGGGGCGGCCAGCGTAGTCACTTTTCCTGCGAGGACTTCTTCATTGAATAGCTCACCCAGTAGCGAATTGGTTGCCGGACCATAGAGGGAGATGTCCAACTTGTCGCCGCCATCGAATTCACTCCAGTTTTTGCGCTGGCCGCTAAAGATACTAAACAATTCATCGTAGGTGAGCGTTTTGACGGAATTAGATGCGTTCACATAAACGGCCAGTGCGCTGACGGCGAGTTTGTATTCCTGAGGCCTTTGACCAAAAGCCGCCACACAAGCTTCCGCCTCCTTATAGCGCAGCGAACGCGAGACTAGGGCAATGTCGAGCTTCTTGGTTGCCAGCGCCGCAAAGGCCGTCGCTGCGCCGCCACCTGCCACTTGAATCACGGCATTGGAGTGTTGCGCTTGGTAGGCTTCCGCCCACTTCTGGCTTAGACCCAGCAGCGTGTCGGAGCCTTTGAGGGTAAGCGGTTGGCCAAAGACCGAAGTCAGTGGTGCCAGCAACGCCGCGAGCGCCAGGGTTCTGATCAAGGACTTCCTCATGGAATTATTTCTTGAGCCGGAAGAACCGGGTGCCGGACGGATTGTTGGTGGCGAACGGACTGACGATGACCGGCCCGGGCACATCGGCCCAAACGCCGGTGATGGTGGTGGCCTGTTGCAAGGTATATCCACCCTGGCTCCAACTCAGGCCGAAGACCTTGTTGGAAGTGGCCAGGCTGAGACTTGGGCGCACCGAGTAAGACTGCGCAAGCGAAGCGGAAACGCCGAAG
The DNA here is from genome assembly GCA_903850425.1 of uncultured Verrucomicrobia subdivision 3 bacterium. Classification (GTDB taxonomy): domain Bacteria; phylum Verrucomicrobiota; class Verrucomicrobiia; order Limisphaerales; family UBA11358; genus UBA11358. The sequence continues at coordinate 14,298 of CAINLR010000027.1, forward strand.
GTGATGTCCGGGCTGGCGGCGCTGGCATTATGAACCTCAACCGCTAGAACATTATCTCCGGTGATTAAATTAGTGGCAATCACGCCGCCGGAAACAGTGAAGACATCGGGGCAGGTCGCATCGCCGGCACAGGGATTACCCGTGGCCAAGGAAGCGTTGCTGATGGTGGCGGGAGCGGCGGTCATGCGCACCCGGTAAATTTCTTTCCCATTCAGGTAGAATACCGCGCCATCGTCAATGTAGCATTGCAGCAGCAGCGCGGCACCCGCAGGATTGTTCGTGAAATTGAAATGGGTGCGAAAATAGTAAGTAATAAACGGATAGTTGGGATCATACGCATTGTTGGGGTCAGACGGCATCTGCGTGTTGAGTGCTACCGGGATGGCTGCATTGGGGCCGCGACTATCGATCCACAACGCGCCCGGCCCGGAACCATCCCAGGCCGAGTCATCGTAAGTGCGCGCCGTCCAGTTGATGCCGTCCAGATTCGCGGTGCAGTAAGTCCAGACGTTCGTGAAATCAAACAGTGCATTGGTGGTGGCGTAGTTGAGCGTGGTGAACACATTCGTGGACGAGGTGTAGCGGTTCGTGCCGATGCTGGCCAGCAACGCGTAATAGTAACTGGCGTTGCCCGTGAGATTGGTCAGCAACAGTGCGTGGCTGGTCGTCAGCGTGGCGTTGGACGCGGTGAGCAATGTCAGATTGGTGGTCGGGCCATACTTCACTTGCGTCGTTGCAGCGCTGATGGTGGTCCAGGTGAGCGTTGCCGCCGTGTCGTCGGGCAAGACCGCCGCGTTGGTGAAAAAGCCCGGCGTCGGCGCGGCAAAGATTCCCAGGTGACTTCCAATGTATCGCTCGCGACCGTAGGACGGCAGGTAGCTGGAGTGATTGAGAGCCACGGGATTGCCGATGCTATCGGCCATGTAAAGCGCGGTGGAGCCGCCGCCGTCCATGTTGATGGCGTTCCACGCGCCGCAGTTGGTCATCCAATAACCGGTTTCGACATCCAGCGCGCCATCGCTATAACCTGTCTGCCGGCCATCAATCGTCATCATCAAGAGATAGCGATTATCCTTGGAAATGCCATAGGCCGTGCGGGGCTGGACACCATGAATGGAAGAGTCAGGATAGTTGTTGCTGGCGGCGATACCGTAATTAAAGCCGTTGGAAACAATCGGGTAAAAACCGCTGATGGCCGTGTAAATGCCCGCCGTGTTGGTTCCGGGCGGAACATTTATGAAATCAAAAACAGGGGTTTTGTTGGTCGTGAACATCAAGGAAGCCGCGCGCGGGCTTCCCGCATAGTCAGTCGTAGAGACGGCTGAAACCACTATCCCGGTGCAGATCTGCAGGCCATAAACCTGGCATGGAAGACCTTCGCTGGACGGGTCGGTGCCGGAGCTAGTGTTGTAAAAACCGGCGTCCGCCGCAACCTGAAGGTGGTTCGTCATCAAAAAATGCGGCACGGACAGGTTGAGCGTTTCGCGCGTTTCCGCCACATAATTGGTCGCCCGCGGCGTCGTGAAAAGCTTCACCTGCGGGTCAGTCAAATCCACCCGGACACAACGCACGACTTGCATGTAATGCGTGTATTGCGAGTTCGTGAAATTGCCCGAGATGCTGGAATCGTTGGTGCCGATGGCAAGCTCGACGCCTTTGAAGATGGGCACCCACGGGCCGATCGCCGGCAACGCCAGCGCAGCGGACAAAGGCAGGAACGCGAGCGCGATCACCGCGAGCAGGCAGCGCGGGCCGATGGCGGTGAGCCGCGCGGGCGGGAGCAAATCACTTGGCACTGTATTGATATTCATAATCGGCAATCGGGTCTTGGGTAAACGCGGCATTAAAGCCATCGTAATATATGGGGACAAAATTCACATGGCCATCCACAAATCCCACGACACTTTTCGCGTCGCAATAGAACGGCGTGTTTTTGCGGCCGGTCTTACTTTGGTGCCACGACAGCGGCGCGTGGGCGGTCCACTCCATCACCAGCAGCGTGCGCTTGGGCTGGTTGATGGCGGACAGCGACAACCCGGCGATGTTGGGCATGCCCGGCAGGGTCACGCCGTTGAAGACATAGCTGCTGAAATCAAATCGGCCGGTGCGGTGAAACGGCAGTGGATCGGAATAACCCCGGTCGTCCGGGCAGGCGAACAAGGTGTCGTTGGCGGAGGATTCGCCGGATAAACCGGCGTAGGATTTCACCTGCTCTTTGTAATACCACCAGACGTTGCGCTTCTCGTCGCCGGCCACAGTCCCTGGCAAACGCTGGGTGTGTTCGGCGGCAAAGGAAAGCACAGCCTGGTTGATCTTGCCCAGATTCGCGGTGCAAACCGCCTGCCTGACTTTTCCCTTTCCCGACATTAGCCAGGGCATGGTGATCGCGCCCGCGAGGCTCAGGCAAGCGGCCAGCACGAGCAGATCGGTGAGTGTGAACCCGGACCGGCGAGACGGGGCCATGATGGGGCAGCGTTCGCTCATCGCGCGGCGAGAGTTTTGGCTTCATGGTCAGCAGCCAGATCGCCCGCATTGGCCGGCGTCACGACGAGATAGTTTTGATCAAACCAGCCCTGAAGATTATTCGATTTGGCCACCGGCAACGGGCCTTTGCGACTGACAATGGCCGCCTGCAACAGAGCCTGCTCAAACAGCGGTTGAAGTTTGATTCGCTCGGTCAATCCGCCCGGACAAAAGGCGACGACGGCGGACTGGATTTCGCCGAGCTGTTTTTTCTGCACCGCACTCAATACCGGCGGCCCCATGAAAGAAACAATCACGCTGCCCGGCGGTGCTTTGTGCAGGCAGTCAACGAAATCGCCCGGCGGCACTTCCAATGGGCGCAGCGGATCGGTTTGCAGCAAATGGATGGAATCGAGTTTCACGTTGGCGCGCCGCAGTTCCTTGCGGAAGCTGGCCAGTTGCAGGTCCGTCGCTGGATTTTTGAATTCAGAAGTGTCGCGGGTGATGACCACCACTTGGCCGCCGGATTTCAGCCGGGACAAAGTCTCACGCGCCGCGCCCCAGCCGGAAGCCGCCGGCGGATGCGAATCAATGCCCGGCGCGAATCCGCCTTGCAGCGTCACCGTCATGGCGATCACTGAGCCTAACATGACCACGCCCGCGAACACTTGAATGACTTTGTGGTCACGCATCAGAGAACTCCCCGCGGCATGGAAAAGACCACCGGATCCACGCCGTTGGCAATGGCGTTGGCAATCGCCTCGCGCAATCGCTCCTTGATGAGCGGACGCGCGCTGCCATCCACCGTGCAAATGTTGCCGCGGAAGGAATGCATGGATTTGTCCCAGGCCGCGTCAATCGAAGTGCCCATGTTACTGTTCCACACCGAATCATAAGGTGAATCCGGGTGGGCGCCCCCAATCACATTGCGATCACCCATAAGAATAATTTGATCCCGAATCTTCCCCGTGGTGTTCGTGCCGACAAAATAGCTGACGTTCATATCACCCCGCAGTCGCTTCCAAGTGTTGGTCATGCGGCCCAGCTTTTCCATGTCCATCGGGCACGTCAACACATTGGGGTTGACGAGTTCACTGGACGCCAGGCGGAAATTATCCGTCCAATCGCCGGTATCGCTGCTGCCGCCCTGGCTCATGTCGAGGTTCCAAGGATATTTGTCCGCATGATCGCCGGCCCACATGCGCAGGCCGAGATCGATCTGCTTCAAATTATTGATGCACGCAATGTCCTTGGCCTTGGCTTTGGCTTTGGCCAGCGCGGGCAACAGCATTGCCGCCAGAATCGCGATGATGGCGATCACCACCAGCAGTTCAATCAACGTAAACGCTCGGGAGCAGTTTGTTTTTTTCATAAAGTGTCAATTTGCCGGACGCACAGCGAATTCAAATCAAACCACGCCTCGCCGGCGCGGGCGCGCAGTTCGCAAATCAATTCCACTGCCTGCGCCGGCGGCGCGATCTCAAAGGCGGCCGCCCGCATTTGCCACGGAGCGTCGCCGATAAGCGAACCGGTTTCCCGCACCTGGCCGCCGATTCGCAGGCCCGCGCCTTGATGTTCGCCGAACGGCAGCCGCTCCACGCCCGCAATCCGCACCCGGCCTTCAAAGCGATAATGCCCGCGCGGAATCATCACGGTGGTATGCCAGAACGACGCCGACGCGGCCCGGGTCGTGATATGCAACGCCGGCCGGCCGTCAACTTCAACCTCATCCATCTTACCAGAAGTCGGCCTATCCGCAATTTCCCAATCTGTCAGCCTCGCTGCGCCCGCCAAAAAAACAATCGGCTGGGGCACTGGCCGCTGGAGTTGCGCCAGCAAGCTTAACTGTCTTTTCAGGATTTGCTCCTTGACCAGGCCGGCGGCGGCGCCGACCTCGTTCCATTCGCGACGACTCAATGCCGGACGCAGTTCCAGCACCAGTTGATCCACGCGATTTGTGAGCGCCTCGACTTTGAAAACATTGGTGAACAGTGAACTGAAAGTGGCGGCGTAGTTTTGCTTCCCCTCGGGCGTGGCCATGACCGCGCGGGCGACCACGCCGGCCAAGTGCGGCTGCCACGGGAGGTTTGAAATGCCAAACAATTGATCCATGCCATGCGGGAAGAAGACCATTTTACCGCTGTCCAGATCGTGATAGACACGAAAATTATTTCGGGCCAGGCAGTAGCCATCGCGATGCCCCAGCATGATTTCCATGGCCATGAAAGTCAGAAATTTTTTGGCGTCGAGCGAGGTCTCCAGCTTACCCCAGCCTTGGCTGGAGTTTGTTTCCAGCGCGGCGGCGGCGAGTTGCTTCAAGGCGCTGCGCTCGTGGTCAAACGGAGCCGCCACTGAATTTCGCGCCAGCGCTTCATTCACATCGTGGCCTTCGCCCGGCTCGTAAAGTTCACCGCTCACGCGTTGAAAATGGAGGGCGAGAAAATCCTCGGTAAAGCCTTCCTTGAGCACATAAAGTCCCAGCGCGCGGCCATTCAATTCGACCAGCGCGCGGGTGACGCGCGGAGCCGGCACGCCCGCCGCCGCGAACAGCTCGCTGCCGAGCTTCTCGTTGGTGTAGCTGGGATCTTCCACCGAGTTGTTGAGATGAATCCGGCGGAGTCCATGAAATTTCTGGCCGGCTTGAAACCGGCTGAAGTCGAGCGTCAAGGCGGGCTTGTCGTCGAGCGGCCGGAAGCTGCCGGTGGCACCTTTCAAATGAAGGGCAACTTGCGAATAAACGGCGGTTCCCTCGGACACCGTCGCGGAAACAAACTCCCGCGCGTTTTTATGCAGACTGGCCACGGCTTCGGGCTTGAGCTCAATTTTGATTCGCGGAATGGAACCGCTGGCGAACAGCTCTGCGCCCGGCACCATGGACGATTCAGCCGCGTGGCTCGAGGCAACGGTGCCACCGGCGATCAACAGGGCGCACGCCAGCACGCGCCATTTTGATGGTCTTAGCCGTAACGACGCGGTTAACCCACGGATGGACACGGCTGGACACGGCTGGGGAAAAACACCGAGGCGCAGAGAACGCGGAGACGCGCAGAGAAAAATTCCGCGGCGGCTCTTTGCGACCTCTGCGCCGCTGCGCTTGGCTTGGCTGTCCGTGGCCATCTGGGTCCATCCGTGGTAAATACTTGTTCCCGCTGCCCGGATCGAGATCAGCCGGTTGGCGTGTGACCGTTTCATTTGGCAGCCGCCTCCGGATTTTTTTTGACGACCACCAACGCGTTCGGAGCCGGCCGCTCTTCACCTTCACTCGGACTGTTGCGCACGGCACCGAAGGCCCAGAGCGTGGAAGAACCGCCACCGTCCAGGTTCATGGCTTCCTCGCAGCCAAGCTTGACCATAAAATCGGCCAGTTCCTCAAACGTCATGCCCATGGACAAGTCCAACTGCCGGCCGTCCACCTGCACGAGATAGAAATGGGTTTTGCTCCAGCCCAGGGCGGTGCGGGGATGCCGGAGATGAACCCAGCCTTTCCACGTCATGACCTTGCCGCCCTTCACCAGCGCCGGTCCGCCGCCGATCGCAAAATCCGCGCCGGCCAGATCGGGAAAAGTTTCCGTAATGACCTGCACGGTGGAGCCGATGCGCAGGGCCGGCAACGTCGCGGCCAGCTTTGGCCCGATAGATAGCACCATGGTTTCCCGGGTCACCGGACTGTCGCCTTCGGTTTGGACCGCGCGCACGCGCGCCGAGTAGGTTTTGCCGATGCGCAACGGCAGCCAGTCATTCGTGCCCGAGGCTTCCAAAACATATTCGACTCCGCCTTTGGTGTGCGTGGATTTTCCGATGGGGAAAGTGAACAAGACGACGGCGTCATTCGAGCGCGCCAGATTGAGCCCGAACGGCGTCGTTTGGCCGCCCGGCCACACGATGCGGAAGCGGGAGGTGACGTTGGTCAACTGCGGCTGGCCATCGGCGCCAATCCAAAACGAACTGTGTCCCGCCGGGTGGGTCAGCACTTCGCCCGAACGGATTTGCACGTCGTGCGGCCGCACGGGATAGTCCTCGGCGGCATCATAGAAATCACCGTTGATGGCGGCCAGCGGCTTCCCAACTTCGCGGGGCACGCTCTTGACCTGGGCAGAGACAACGTCGGTGCCCATGACTTCGCCGCCGCCCAGCGTCGTGTAAAACCGCAGGTCGGAACGGGCGCGATCAAATTTGACAATGTGAATGGACCACGGCACGTCCGCATTAATTTCGTTGGTGTAGGAAATGTAATGCTCCGGTTTGGCCGGGCGGTTCGTGTCCTCGCCACTGGCGCCGAGGAGCGAAGCCAGCAGCACCAGCCACCCGGCGTGAATCGCCCGGGGGCGCAGCCACCCGCCCCGCGTGATGGGCGAAACGGAAAACGTGCTGCGACCGGTCTTCACTTGGAAAAGGCCTCCGTTCGCGGCGGCGTGAGTTTCGCCGGTTGCTGCACCACCACGAGCGAGTTGGCGATGGGTCGCTCGTAACCGTCGCACGGACTGTTGCGGACGCTGCCGTCGAACCACAAGGTGGAAGAGCCGCCGCCGTCAAGATTGAGCGCCTCGACGCAGCCCAGCTTCACGAGGTAGCTGGCGAGTTCATCCAAGGTCATGCCTTCCGACAAGTCGTGCTGGCGTCCGTCCACCTCGACCAAAAAAAACGAGCCCGCATTCCAGCCAATGGCGCTGCGCGGATGCCGCTCCAGCATGGAGCTCGATTCGTAAGCATCTTCCTCCGACGCGTGAATCTTCTGCGGTTTTCCCTGGTGAACCAAAACCGGTCCGCCGCTCAACGCGTTCCAAGCCACGGATAAATTAGGCGAAGCCGCCGTGGAAATTTGCACCACCGCGCCCACCGCCAGGTTCTGAAATCGCGGCGAAATTTTGGGGCCGATCGAGAGCACCATCACGTCGGGTGCCAGCGGCGTATCGCCGCCCGGTTGGATGGCGCGCACTCGCGCCGACAGCGTGCGACCGATTCGCAACGGCAACCAGCGGCTGCCCGCCGAGCGTTCCAAGACGAGTTCGAGCCCACCGACGGTATGCGTCGAAACGCCGATCGCCGGGGTGTAGAGCACGACGGCGTCGTTGGTCCGCTCGTCGTTCAACGTGAACGGCGTGCGGCTGCCGTCGGGCCAGGTGATTTGAAATTGCGAAGGGACGTTTTCGAGGTGCGGGTCACCGCCAATGTCCAGCCAGAAACACGGACTGCCATTCGGCGCGCTGAGAACTTCCCCGGCGCTGATTTGCAAACCGCGAGCCGCGCCCGCGAACGCTTTTTCCCGGCGGTAAAAACCCCCGTTGATCGCCGCCACGGGGCGGCCTGCGGTGGGCGGGACATTGGAGATTTGCTGGCTTAGCGGGATCATTCCGATCGCCCCGCCGCCGGCGTGCCGCAATTGAATTCCGTAGCCAGCATTGGTGCGTTCGACCATGACCACGTGCAGCGACCACGGCACTTCGGCCACCACTACATTCGTGTAACGCACACCCGTTGGCATTACTCCAGCAACGAGCACGCTCTCGGCGGCGGAAGCCAGGCCGAGAGCGAGAGCGGCCTTCACTAGGAAAGCAAACCGGCGTTGAATCGCGCTCATCGTTTGTCAAAACTCGCGCCCAAGTCGTTTTCTAAAAACCGGCGAGGCGTTGAGTGTATGCGGCTTGGAACCGGGTCGTCAACCGCGAGACAGTAACACAGCCGACATTAAGCCAGAATGAAGCCAAGATGAAAATGCTGTCATAATCGGGCACCGCTGGATCCCAAATTTCGCAGTTGGAATAGGGAGCACGCGCGGCTCGCGTGCTGGTTCGGGCAGCCCGCCCCAACCTTCGTCACCCATCATTTTCCCCACCTTGGCGGAAGGAAATTGGTGGCGCGTCGTTTTCGGCGAGCCGCCGAAAACCACCCGCCAGCGGCGTGTGCTCCCCGCGCCGCCTAAACTTGGCTCGGTTGCTTCGGAATTCGGCATAAGACCGTCACGGCGCTGGTCTCAAATTCCAATTCACGTTGCCGCGCGAATCCAGGCCGCCCATGCCGCTCACTCGAGCCCGCAGCGTGTAGTGCCCGCCCGGCTTGGGCGCGGCCATATCGAGAGTGTAAATGGCGTCGCGCGATTTGCCACCCGCCAGACCGGGATGTGCGTCGCGGCTGATTTCCCGGCCGTCCTCCACCAGCGCGGCCCAGGCAATTTCAACGCCGTCCGCGCCTTCCACCTGGCTGAAGCTGACGCGCTGCGGGCCGGCGTTGGTCACGTTTTTAGTCACGTTCCACTCCATGACGGTGCCCGTGGTGGTGAGTTGTTCCGGGGTCCAACCGCCGATCTTCGCCCATGTTTCGCGCCAGTAATTGACGCTCAACCCGTCAAGCCGCCGGTTCTGCTGCTGAAGTCGGCGGGAGAAATCTTCAAAATTTCGCGCGGCCTGGGGCGACCAAGCGACTTCCGCCAGCGCGCTAAGGCGCGGAAAGGTCATGTATTCCACCTGCTTAAAATTGGGAATGTATTCGGTCCAGACATTGGCCTGGGGGCCAAGGATGTGGGGATGAAATTGCGGCGCAAGATCGGCGGGGATCGGCTCGAAGGCATAGACTTGATCCAGCGGCAAAAAACCGCCGATGGCGCGCGGTTCGGTGCCGCGGTCCTCAGACTGGTAAAAGTCAAAATAGCAGCTCTCCTTCGGCGTCATCACCACGTCGTGACCTTCGCGGGCGGCCTCGGTCGCGCCGCCGATCCAATCCATCACCACGGCGTTTTGCGCCAGTCCGCCCGTGCGGATTTCGCTCCAGCCGATCAGCGTGCGGCCTTTGCCATTAATGAATTTCTCCATGCGCCGGATGAAATAACTTTGCAGTTCGGGAACATTCTTCAATCCCTCGGACTTGATCCGTAGCTGACACTGCTCACAGTTACTCCAGTTATCCTTGCGCACTTCATCGCCGCCGATATGGATATATTTTCCGGGAAATAAAGCCATGATCTCCGATAGAATATTTTCCAAGAACTCAAAGGTCTCCTCCTTGCCAGCACAATAGATTCCGGCCTGGAACCCGGCCGGCGTATTAGTGCGGCCAGTCGCGCCGGAACAACTCAACTCCGGATACGCCGCCAAGGCCGCCGCCGAGTGGCCCGGCATTTCAATTTCAGGAACGATGGTGATGTGCCGTGCCTGCGCATAGGCGACCACTTCGCGGATATCCGACGGCGTGTAAAAACCGCCGTAGCGCCCGTCCGCCCCGTAGGCCGTGGCGGCTTTCGGATCGAGTCCGAACCCAATGTCCGATCGCCAGGCACCCATCTGTGTGAGCTTCGGATATTTCTTAATTTCCACCCGCCAGCCTTGGTCATCCACCAGGTGCCAGTGAAACGTGTTCAGCTTGAGCAGCGCCATTTCGTCGAGCAGTTGCTTGACCTCCTGCTTCGTGAAAAAGTGCCGGCTGACATCCAGCATCAACCCGCGCCACGCGAACCGCGGCTGGTCCGCAATGCGAATTCCAGGCAGCGTCCATGAGATCTTCCGAACGTGGTGGGCCGCAAAAATTTCGACTGGCAAAAGCTGCAGCAATGTTTGCGCACCATAAAACAAGCCCGCGGCTGTTTGCGCGCGGAGAACGACAGACGTGGATGACACCGCCAGTTCGTAACCCTCGGGGCCGAGCTGCGTGTTCGCGCCTTTGGTCGTGAGCAAAATCCCATTCGCAGATGCCATTTCCTTTGTGTGCGCGACGCGCAGCGGCAGCGCGGTGGCCGGGCGCAGCTTGCCAGCCAGGTAATCCGCGACTCCGCGCGCCGACTCGTCCGCATAGATCCGCGTGGCCCGCGTGAGTTCGAAAGTTTCCGCGCACAGTTCCATTTTCTGCGGCCGGGGAATAAGCGCCGGTTGCGTCGCGTCGGCCGCGAGGACAGAGATTGTTAGCAGAGTTGAAACAAAGACCCGGACAGTGGTTTGAAAAACTAACTGGGCCGTGTCCCGGTGCAGCGGTAATCCTGGAAGATGACAGGCCATGTTTTGAAGTCCAAGTGTTGTCGCGCCACCAAAAAAATGAAAGGCCAATCATTTTCCCCCTGGCGTCGCGGGCGCATGCATCCCGAATAGAAATCGCGACTGGCTTCCCGCCGCCAAATTGATATTCTACGCCGCGAACCGCATGAATCTTGCGCTCGAATCCATCGGCCTGATTGCCGGCAGCCGCTCGTTGCCGCTCGATTTTGCGCGCCTGGCCCGCGCCGCCGGCGTGAAGCGCATCGTCGCCACCGCCGTCGAGGGCGAAACCGATCCCGCCTTGGCCAGCCTCGTGGACGACATCGTCTGGCTGAAAGTCGGCCAATTGAACAAGATGATCGGCGCCTTCACGGAACGCGGCGTGAAGCAATGCGTCATGGCCGGTCAGGTCGCCCCGAAAAATCTCTTTGATTTGCGCCCGGATTTGCGGGCGATGGGGGTGCTCATGCGCTTGAAGGAGAAGAACGCTCACACGATTTTCGGCGCGATTGCCGGCGAATTGAAAAAGGACGGCGTGGAATTGATTGAGGCAATACCCTGGCTCGCCCCGCTGATGCCGCAGAAGGATTTTCACCTCGGCCCGAAACTTTCCGCCGAACAAATCGAGGATGTAAAATTCGGCTTCGACATCGCCAAGCAGATTTCAGCCTTGGAAATCGGCCAACTGGTCGTGGTCAAAGACGGCACGGTGCTGGCCGTGGAAGGCTTCGAAGGCACGGACCCGTGCCTCGCGCGCGGCGGCGAACTCGCCGGCAAAAACGGCGGCGCAGTCGCCGTCAAAGTCGCCAAGCTGAATCACGACATGCGCTTCGACATTCCCTGCATCGGCCCAAAGACATTCGAGGTTTGCGCCACGGCCAAAATTGCCGTGCTTGCGCTTGAAGCCGGTAAAACCCTGCTGCTCGAACGCGAGGTTTGCGAAAGCCTCGCACAAAAAAATAAGATTTCCGTCACGACTATTGTTTAACTAAAAATTAAAAACTCAAATTAATCCCTTTCCCATGCTCACCTCCCACGAACTCATCGGCTTCATGTCGCCTGCGCTGGCGAATGATATTTTGAACTTCACGTTCGAGTCGGACAAACCGGCTTACAAGGCCACGATGGCCGCCGTGGCCGAGACGCGCAAACTGCGTCCGGTGTTTCTGGAACGCCAGCCGCGCGACGCGCGTCAGACCATGATGCTCGCCGCGCTCGCCCGCCCGAATCTCGAAGGTGCCGCCGCCGCCCTGCTCCGCGCCTGGTTGGTGAAAAAGCACGCCGCGCTGCTGATAGATTTTCTGGACGCCCTCGGCATTCCGCATGAAAAAGGTGTGGTCGAAGATCTGCCCGGCGAGATGAGCGATGAAAAATTGAAGCCGGCCATTGAAACCATCCTGGCCAAGCATCCACACGAAGTCGTGGCCGTGTATCTGAACGCCTTCAACGATATGAACGCCGCCCACTGGCCGAATCTCAAAGCGCTGCTGGAATCCGACGCGCGCCTGCAGTTGGGCGCGGCTTGAGCGCGGAGTTTAGGCCGTGTCCATGTCGTGGAAAAGTGTAGTAACCACGGATGGACACAGATAAACACGGGTTCAAACACCGGAGAACGAATCGCGCGGCGCAAACCTGCTTGGACGGCGGCGAAGCGAAGTGCTACGCCGCTTTGGGTGCGCACGGCAGGGTTCGGACTGTCTGGCTGCGGCAATCCCCATGAACCGCCGTGACGCGGCTCATGCTAATGCGGACATACGCCGTCAGCCCCATTCTCCAAGCGAAACGATGGATTGTTCGGTGGGTCCCACACCCCGTCCCTCTCGATGAACCAGAGCGGAGTGCGCGCGAGGGACGAGCGCACGTCGGTTCAAGCGTTCAAAGCACACAACGGGTTTCGGAGCAACCTCTCGCCATTTTCAAACTATGGCCCCGGCCCAAAAATTTTCCGCTTATATTTTCCGCTTATTCTGTAACCGGTCAACCGGCGGCTGCGTATGCTTTATTGAGGCGGCGCTACCATTGAAGCCGACTTCAAGTTAAACCATCATTCGACATTCATTATGAAATCAACACTCTGGAAATTCACCCTCGGGGCCGCCTGCGTTTGCGCCAGCGGCTTCATGGCCCACGCGGCTGCACTCCAGCGAGCAGACGTCATTGCGGACCCGACCTGGTTGCTGCATGTGGACTGCGACGCGCTCCGGCCAACCGCGATTGGCCAGTTCATTCTTTCCGAAATGGACAAGCCGGAGGCCAAAGCCAAGCTGGCCGCCATGCAATCCATCTTCAATTTTGATCTCCGCACCCAACTTCACGGCGTCACCCTCTACGGCCGCAGCCAGGCTCCCGCCGACGCCGTATTGATGATCTATGCTGACTTTGAAGCGGATCGCCTGGTCACCCTGGCCAAGGCCGCCAAAGACTATCAGAGTGTGCCCCATCACAAGCAGGTCATTCATAACTGGGTTGATGACAAGAAGCCGGCGTCGAATGGCGTCGCGCCGCGTGTCTATGCGGCCATTCAGGGTAACCGGGTGATCTTCGGCCAGCGCGAAGACCGCGTGGCTGGGGCACTGGATGCCCTCGACGGCACCAGCCCCAACCTGGCCGCTGGCAAGTCCTTCCCTGAGCTGGGCGCCGGTGAGGGCGGGCGTTTCCTCGAAGCCGCCGTGCGCAAGCTGGAACTCCCGGCTTCGGACCCGAACTCCGCGATTTTGAAACTCGCCAAAAGCCTGCAACTGCTCCTCAGTGAGAAAGAAAAGCAATTCCAAGCCTCGCTGACCGTCGCTGCCGATAATAATGAAGTGGCCGGCAACATTCTCTCCATTGCCCAAGGCCTCATTTCGCTGCTCAAACTGCAAACGGACAAGCCGGAATCCATCAAGCTCGCCAACGCTCTGACGATCACGCAGGATGGCCCCAGAATCATCGGCAAGCTCGTCCTGTCCGGCAGCGATGCCGTCGAGATCATCAAGGCCGACGCCGCGCGGAAAGCTGCGGCCAAGGCCGCGAAAGAAACAAAAGAGTAAGTTCAACCCGGCCGCAAACATTGGCGCAGGAACGACCATCCGATTCCGACGAGGAGCTGGCCCGCCAAACGCAGGCCGGCTCCTTGGATGCTTTCGAGCAACTCGTCGATCGCTACGAAGATCGGGTCCATGCCTTTGTGGCCCAGTTCTGCCGCAACGCGACCGATGCCCGGGAGTTGACGCAAGACACCTTTGTGACGGCGTTTCAAAAGATCGTTCAGTTCGATGCGCGCCGTCGCTTTGCCGCGTGGTTGTTCACCATCGCCCGCCGCAAGTGCATTGACCGCCATCGCGCGGCGGCTCCGGTCGCGGACGATTCCATTCCCGACCAGCCGGATGAATCCGATCCATCGGAACTGATCGCCCGTCATGAGGAAGGACAGAACCTCTGGCGACTGGCCCGCGAGCGCCTGGGCGAAAATCAATTCCAAGCGCTCTGGCTGCATTATGCGGACGACATGAATGTGGCGCAGATCGCGCAAGTGCTGGGCAAGACCCGGGTCCACATCAAGGTGATGCTCTTTCGTGCGCGCCAGATTCTGGCTCGCGAATTAAACCCAGGCCTGACGCTTTTCCAGGCGTTTCCGACGACCAAACTAAGGCCGGTCCTGGCCGCCTTCCCCCAACCATCATCCACTCTGCCCCCGGCAAAGGAATTGTGAGACGCTATGAAATCCTGGCTGCTAAAATTTAAAATCTCCAATGCCCTCAATGACGGCAGGCCTTTGGCGCCGGCGTTGAAGAATGCCCTCACCCAGTCCGACGAGCTGCGGCGCTTCGAGGAAAATTCCAGCGCCCTGGCGCACGCCTTGAAAAGTCAGTTGCCCAATCCAAGAGTGAGCGGGCCGCTTCACGCCTCCATCATGCGCGCCGTCCGCACTGCTCACCACGCTGCCGTCGCCGAAAATCAATCCGCCTGGCCACGCTGGATTCCGGTCTCAGCCGCCGCTGTGTTGGTCTTGTGCGGTGCCTTGCTGGTTTTTGAATTTTCCAATAATCCAAGTTCCAAGGTTCAACCGGCGGATTCACAAGCGCTCGCCGCCGCCAGCGCCGCCATGGAAGCCGTTGGCAGTTTGGTGCGTGAGGCGCCCGCCGCCGCCTGGTCGCCATTGGCCGATGAAATGCAGCGACTCGATCGTGACTTGGTGAAGACGAAACACTTTCTCTTCGCCAGCCTGCCGTGAACAGGAAACGCAATGCCCAAGCAGGTATTCTGTTCGCGCCAGTTGATCCGACAACTCCATGAATTCCTGCGCCGGCTCCATCGAGAGTCCGGCTTGAGGATGCCCCGCAGTCCAAGCCACGCTGCCGCGTTGGCCGGTGACGACCGAACCGCGCGCAGCGTCTTGGACTGCGCCAGCCCTCTGGCGCTTTGGCCGGACGGGAAGTAGGAGCCAACGTGAGGAGTCACAAATTTGTTGGCCCAAGTTGACTTTTGTGAGTTAGAGACTCGCCACCTCGTCTCCTACAAAAGCGAGGCCGACGCGCTTTTCCCCTGGAGCGCGACTGTGTCCCGCAGCGGGACCAGTCGCAGCAAAGCGGCATGGGTGGACGCGGTGGAAAAATCCTACACCATGCAGTCCGCGGACGTTGCTGCGGCTGGTCTCCGCGACACAGCCGCGCTCCGGGAACGAGCGGAAGACGGCGGGCGCATGATGGCCGGCTGTAATAACTGACCGCCCGCAAGAACCGCCGGGCGGGGCAAACCGCCGCTGCCGAAATCACTTATGCTCAGAAGCAAATTGCTTTAATCGCTTGGAAGCCATAAGGGTAAACCAAGCGATACTCAGAAGGTAGATGCGACGTCGGTCGGTAAGTGGTATGTCGCCCGTTTGGCAAATTTGCCTATCATTGCCAAAGCTCAGCTTCTTAAAATGTTTGTCGATGACGGCATCATCGAATTTCGCATCCCCGGGATGGTGAGCAAAATGGTTCCGAATCTCTTTGATTGCCCGGAGATTGTCTCTCATAGACTTATGAAAAGCACCCACTGCGTAAGCGATAGCAATCCTCTGAGAGAATGTGGCCATCGGACCAAAACCTTGAAAAAGCTCATCAATTTCAGGGTCGGCAATGAGGAAACAAGTCTTGAGATATTCAACAAGATAGTTTTCGACGAAACTGCCCGCCAAGATAGCAGCCGCTCGATCCGATTCGTTATGATACAACTCGACTATTTTTTGATAGTCATTAATATCGACCTTAGTGGGTTTCATGGCGCGTGTCCGAAAAAGATTGGATTAGAATTGAGCCGCGCTGGCATAGTTGTATCAATCGCGAAAGCAGAACTAAAGACGCTCTCCACGTTGGCGCAACCGATTTAAGCGGTATGGTCACAGACATTATTTAACCCCTCTCGAATCATCACTGCCAATTTTCTGTCGTTATCAATCGAATCACGGCTCTGCTTGGCGAAGATGGCTCGCAGGTTGGCGTCGTTGGTTTTCGAAAGAACCTCGGGGTCGGTCAATGTAAGCTCGCCGTCAGCAATTGTCCTAAGTGTTTGGATAAATGCTTCCCGATTTGAATCTGTGAGAACAACGCCATGAGCAGCAATCGCAGCACGCGCGCCGAGGAAGAAGGCACGCCACGCTAAAGTTTCCTGTTCTGGCTTATTCACAAAGGCTAAGAAATATCTAAAGCCGATCAAAGGAACTGCTATTTATCAGGGATTTCACCTGGAGATGATGAATCATGTATTTAGCTGTGTCCAGTGCAAGTTTTACGGATTCATAATTTTGGCATTATCATTCAACTTGACAGCCGACGGCAACCCGCGAACTATAACGAAATGAAAAACAAGTTGATTTCATGTGCTTTAGTCTTCATGGTTGCGGTTCCTCTCCTATTACTCGCTGATGAAATTGGCCCTGACCAGCACTCATTGGAGGCAGTTAAAGCAAACGCTGAAAAGGGAGATGTGCATGCTCAGTCAAATCTTGGTTTACGGTATTTCAAAGGTCAGGGTGTGGCTCAAGATTTAGGAGAAGCGGTGAAATGGTTTCGTAAGGCTGCGGAACAGGGTGATGCCGCAGCGCAGTTTAACCTAGGCAGCAGCTACGACAATGGACAGGGCGTAACAAAAGATAATGCGGAAGCAGTGAAATGGTATCGCAAAGCTGCGGAACAGGGAAATGTTAATGCACAAAACAACCTTGGAACTTGTTATGTCAACGGCCAAGGCATAGATCAGGATTACGCAGAAGCAGTGAAATGGTTTCGCAAGGCTGCAGAACAAGGAGATGCCCGAGGGCAAAACAATCTTGGAGTTGCCTATTACAAGGGTGTAGGTGTGACGCAGGACTACGCAGAAGCGGCGGAATGGTATCGTAAAGCAGCGGAACAGGGACACGCCCTAGCGCAATCCAGCCTTAGCGTTTTTTATTATTGTGGGCTAGGTGTCACGACAAATTATGCTGAGGCGGTGAAATGGTGCCGTAAAGCAGCGAAACAGGGAGTTCCACTAGCGCAAACCAACCTACAGACATTCGAAGCAAAGCTATCTATGGTTAATCCTATGTCGCCCGAAAACGCAAATGTTGGCGGGACAGATGATTCGACAATGCCAACTTTGTCCCTTGAAAAATTTGACATTGCTGACGATTACGTTCACCGAGCCAATGTGAGCTTATCACAAAACAATTACGATGCTGCATGGGCTGATTTTAATAAAGCCATTGAATTGAAATCAGGCCTTGCCTCTGCCTACTTCGGGCGAGCATCCGTAAAAGAAGCAAAAGGTTACCACAACGAAGCACTGGATGATTTGCGAGTATTCCTCAAAATCCAACCAGATGCTCAAGCCTATAATACTGTAGGTGTTTGGATGTGGACCCATTGTTTCTATGAAAAGTCTGAGGAATATTACACTAAAGCAATTGAACTGAAACCGGACTTTGCTGAAGCCTACAATAATCGTGGCGCTATCAAGTCGTTTAAATCTATTTACGGTTCCACTAGATTGGATGAAGCAATTGAGGACTATGATAAAGCCATTGAAATAAGCCCGGACTTTGCTCAAGCCTATTTAGGTCGTAGCTCTGTTAAAAGAAGGAAGGGGGATATGGATGGCTGGCAGGCCGATTACAACATTTTCAAGAGCATCCAATCCAAAATCAAATAAACCTAGCCTTTAAGGACTCGCCATATTGACAACCTTGCTCGCAACCACCGGATCTCAACTTTTCATCACGGGCGATGGTTGTTGATTTCCTGTGATCACGTAGTCAAGAGTGCGGCCAAATCGCGTTTGTTCACGGTCTCTTGCAAAAGGCGAATGAAGAAGGCAGAAACGAGGCAGTTATCTCTCTTCCTCGCGGACGGGCTTGAGATCCATGTAGGTGGGTTCTTTGGGATCGCCGGGAAGTAATTTGCCCTCGCTAACTTTCAGCTCGACGACCTCCACTGCCGTTCGGCGTCCAGGACCAAAGTAGAACCACCAGGCGCGATCGCCGCTGACGACCACGTCGCCGTGCGAGCCGAAGAGCGGTTCCGGCTGCAACTTCCAATTGCGGCAGTCGTCCGAACTCCACACGCGCATGCCGTTCCGCCAGCAGTCGGCGATCAGCCAGAACTTGCCCTGCCAATGAAACGCCTTCGGACCTTCGCCGCTGAAATTGGTCACGGCATTCCCTTTGACTTCCCAGTGATTCAGATCCGGACTGTCCGCGTAGGACAAGCTGGGCGATCTTCGTTCATCTTTATACCACATCCGCCACAGGCCGCTGGGCAATTGCATGACGCAGGCATCAATGACGCGCTCGGATTTCAAATCCACTTTGCCGAGACTATTCCACTTGATCCCATCCTTGCTGGTGAGATGGACGATTTCGCGCGGATGATTCCAGTCGTTGAAGATGCCGGGAACGTAACTGAGATACATGTGATAAGTGCCCGCCACCCAGATGACCTCGGGGGCCCAATAGGTATAGTCGTTCGGATGAATATCCTTGCCATAACTGATGTCGGCGTTGCCCCGGTAAGTCCACGTCGCACCGCCATCGGAAGATTCGGCCATGCCGATGTTGCAGCCGTGAACCCACTCCACGCCCGACGTGTTGGTGGCCGTGGCGCGGCGCTGTGTGTAATACATGAACCATTTCTTGGACTCGGCGTTGAAGCAGAGGACCGGATCGGTCGGCGCATCAAACGGCGGATCGCGAAACAGCGGACGCGCGGCGAGCTTGCCCGGCGGCGGAGAATTTGTTGCCGGCGTTTGCGCTAATGTAGTTCTCGCGGCTGCATCTTCGGCGGCGATAGTCTTGACCATGTCGCGATCAAACGCTTCACCATCGAATGGAATGACCACGACTTTGCTGCCGTGGGTGTCATTGCCGCGCTCCTGATTCTTTTCCACATCGAGAGCCGCGAGAGTGAAGTATTTGACGTGGCCATTTTCCAGCAGCACGCCGGGACGTTCCATCTTATCCCAATGGTTCACGGTGCCATCGGTGTAACGAACGAAATCCTTTCGTGGATCGTAAGCCAACCCACGGTTAACCCAGTTCGTCTTGCCGTCTTTGGAAGTAAGATGGTAGGCCGTGCGCGTGCTCCATGAATTGACGACGATGTGATAGAGTCCGCCACTATACCAGACCACAGGATCTTCAAGATTCGGAATGCCTTTGGGATAAGCTGGACCGACGATCTGGTAAGGTCCACAGATACCGTCGGCGGCTTTGCTGATCATCACCTGCCCGTTGCGCGGGACAATCATATAGTCGCCATCCGGCCGGATCATTACGCTGACATTGGAAGCACGCCAATTGGTCTGTCCGGTTACGGTGAGCAAACCTTTCATGATCCACGGTCCGTCCAGCGATTTGGAAATAAACACTGCGCCGGGCCGGGTTTCGCTGACAATGACCGCATAGCCTTCATCGTTCGGGAGAACCAGCGCGGTGACATTATGACCTTTGCCGCCCAAGCTGTCCGGCCAGCAGATACCCCTGTCCACATAGGGTCCAACGGGATTGTCGCTGACCGCGTGAACCGCTACGGAACCAAACCAACCATTGTGACCTTTGGCTTGATCCCAGCGGCTCGCGAACAGGTGATACTTTCCATCCGTTCCTTTGATGAGTTGGCCATCCCAATAGCACCACTGTTTCATCGTCTGGTCTTCGAGTCCGTTCTGGGGATCGCGCGGAAACACCCCCGGCGCGCCCCACACGTTGGTCGTCAACGCACCGATAATCGGCGTCGGCAGAAAGTAGTCCATCAAGGTTTTGTCAGCGGCCGGCGAGGACGCAGCGATGCTAAATGCCAACGCGGCGAAAATCCTCGTTAATGAATTCATGGTTTTCATTCGTATTTAATTCCCAGTCCGGGTTTGCAAAGTGCTTTTGGGCTCCACTACCTCTGAAGGCACACAGATTTCTATCGGCTGGGTGAAACGCGATAAAGTCCGGCTCCGTGACGATTGATGACGGGAGCAAATTCATTGGTGAAGACGCCCAGATCTTGCTGCGTCCAGAGATCGCGCACCTTGCCCACGCCGCTTAGGCCAAGCTCAGCCAGTTTTACCATCACGGCGGTCTTGGTCGGTTCTGCGGTTTGACTTCCACCATCGCGGGTGTTGAACAGGGCCAGATATTTGTCTGGCGAATTCGGCACGTCGGCCACCCAGCCATAAAAGCCGTCGCGCCGGAAGAGTTCGCGATTGTTCAGGCTGGCTTGGTCAACGGCAATGACTTCGTCGTTGGTGAGCAGTGACAGCGTGAACTCGTCAAGCTTCGTCAAATCCGCGCCAATCATCAGCGGCGAACGCGCGATGCTCCACAAAGAAAGGAGCGTGTATTGCTCGTCGCGAGTAAAGTGTGTTTTGTTTTTGCCCATTTGCAGCACGCCGATCGGCAGCATATCGGCATCGGGGAAATGGCCGGGACCGCGATACGGCGTCCAGTTGCGCAGGCGGTCAAACTGCTCGAACAGCAGCGACCATTTGTCCCAGAAATCATCGCTGATGCGCCACATGTTCGCGTGCTCGCTGACATGCTCGCCCGACGAAACGGGCGTGGCCCCGGGCGACGTGCTGAAAACAATCTTGCGGCCGGTGCGATCAATCGCCTTGCGGAGAGCTTCGATTTCCGGCTGATGATACGGACGGGAAAGGTCGTCCACCTTCACAAAATCCACGCCCCACGCTGCCAGCAGTTCACACACGGAATTGTAATACTCCTGCGCGCCGGGCTTGGTCATGTCCACGCCATACATGTCGCCGTTCCACGGACACTTGCTGTTGGTGTCCGCGATGTCGGCGGCGGTGAACTGAGTCCCCTTGATCGGCGCCTTCGCAGCGACGGCTTGGCGCGGAATGCCGCGCATGAGATGCACGCCGAATTTCAGGCCGAGACTGTGAACGTAATCGGCCAGCGGCTTGAAACCTTTGCCATCAGCGGCCGAGGGAAATTTATTGGTCGCCGGAATGAGCCGGCCCCATTCATCCAAATCGAGCTTCGCGTCCTTGCGATAATCAAAACCGGTCGCATTGGGCTCATACCATTGAATATCCACGACGATATATTCCCAGCCGTGCGTGGCGAGCTTGGCCTTCATGACGTCTGCCTGCGCCCGTGTTTGCGCCTCGGTGACGGTGGTGGCAAAACCGTCCCAACTGTTCCAACCTAGCGGCGGAGTGGGCGCCCACGCCCAATAGGCCGGATCGGCGGCGCGAGCGGAGACGAGCGCGGTGAAAACCAAAGTGCAGACCCAGGTGGCAGGTTTGAGGTGGAGCATATTTGTCAAAAATTCTAGTTGCGATCTACATGGAACAAAAGACTTAGCGTGCGGTGGCTGCCGGCAGGATCGAATAATCCCCCCAACCTGTCACGTCAACAAAACTGACGACAGTTGGCCAAGCGGAACCACTCGCAGCCAACGCACGTCAAACCGCGCTGCCAACCATTGAACGGATACCTGCGCAAACCCCTTGCGGTGCCATGGCTCAACTTCGTCGCGCGCCGAGGCGGTTTTTCAACCGCATGGCGGAAGCCAGGGACAAGGGGATAAACAACAGGCGAATGGCCAGGATTCCCCTGCGCTGCCGCCCTTTGGTTGGGCTCCGCCGCCTCATGTTTTTTGGGTAAAAAGTCCTTTGCCTCGTTACGTCTTGGCGCGGGTTCAATGCTCTTTTTCCGCCTCGGCTTCGAGTTCAAACAGCAGGTCATCCCGGCAGACATCACATTGCGCGGAGACCACCGGCATGGCCGTCAACCGGTTCGCGGCGAGCCATTCGGCGAACACGCCGGCATCGGTCGCGTGGCGAAAATACGCCGTGGCGCGCGTGAGGTCGGCGAAGCTGAATCCGCGCGCATGGAGAATCTCCTCCACCACGTCCATCGTCAACGCCACTTGTTTGCGGACATCATCCACCCACACGGTTTTTCCTCCGGGCGCAATGCTCGCCGTGCCGGAAATGTGCAGCCGTCGGCCGGCTGGCGAAGCGAGTTCCATCGCGCGGCTAAACGAGCTGCCGTAGGCGGGCGCGGGGCATTGCAGCGGCGAGGCGACTTCCTGAGCGCGCACAATTTTTTCAAGCGGACGAAAGGCCAGCGCCGCCAGCGCGAGCGCCGCGCCGGCAGGATTCTTTGCACCCACGCCGGTGCTGGCGGGCAGCGAGCCGGTGCGAAATTTCACGCCGGAATAAATTTTTGTGCGCGCCTGATTGAAGTCGTCATACCACGCCAAAATATTTTCGAGAAAGAACCACGTCCGCACCGTATCGGCGAGTTCGAAGCCCGCCGCCGCCAGAATTTTTTGCAAATCTTCCAGGGTTTGCCGGGTCTGCTCCGCGCGGGAAAGCGTCTTGTCGTTTGGCGAAAGGCCGCCGACGAAGCATTGCTGCGCGCCGCCTTCCGTGAACACCGACCCCACGATGCGCCCGCCAAAGGTGACGCGCTCCACCGCGCCGGTGAAAGCGTGAACTTGCATTCCCGCGATCGGACCGCCATCGCAGGCCGCGCCTTCCACCCACGTCACCGGCCAGTCCACGCGCCCATAAAATTTCTGGAGCGCGGCGGTGGCGGCGGCGCGGGCGCGAACGTGGCCAAACCCCAGCAGGTGCAGCGGCGCGGCGTCTTGTTCAAGCCATTGCCGGGCGAGGCGGTGGCATAAATCGCCGATGCCTTCACCGGGCTGGGGCGTGACCGTGAAAGAAAATTGCCGAACGGATTCGCCTGGCCTTTCCACCAAAGGAAGGCCATCTGGGTTTGAGACGAGTAACGACATCACGGGTCTTGACGCTGAGGTGGCGACATTAGTTACAAAGCCGCCGGCACCGAGTTAAATCATTTATTTTGTTCCCAACTCAAATTTGGCGGGCACGCAACAGAATTTGCGGTCGATGATTTATGAAGCCTTTGCCACGGGCGGCGCGTCTGTAGGAGCAGATGAACCTGTGCGCTGGAAATTTTTCCGCGAGCATCACCCGCTGGGTGAGACTCCTGGTCTTGGTGTCCGCCGTCCGTGCTTTCGGTGGCACGCCCTTTGAAAGCGCGGCGACGCTGACGCCGCAGGGAAAAATTGACGACTTGGTTTTTGCACGCTTGCAGAAATTGAACATCACGCCGGCCCACCTCAGTTCCGATGCGGTATTTGTGCGGCGCATTTATCTGGATGTGATCGGCACCCTGCCCACGGCCACGGAAGCCCAACAGTTCATCCTCGACCGCAATCCCGACAAACGCCGCGTGCTGATTGACCGGTTGCTGGCGCGCGACGAATTTGCGGATTATCTGGCGCTGAAATGGAGTGATCTGCTCCGCATCAAGGCCGAGTTTCCCATCAACCTCTGGCCCAACGCGGCGCAGTCTTATTACCGCTGGGTGCGCGACGCCCTCCGCGACAACAAACCCTGCGACCAGTTCGCCCGCGAACTGCTCACCGCCAGCGGCAGCAATTTTGAAAACCCGCCGGTTAATTTTTATCGCGCGATGCAAAACCGGACGCCCGCCGGCATTGCGCAGACCGTGGCGCTGACATTTCTCGGCGAACGCGCGGAGCGCTGGCCGTCCAACGACCTCGCCAAGCTCGCAATTTTTTTTGCCAACGTCGGCTACAAAACCACCGCCGAGTGGAAGGAGGAAGTTGTTTTCTTCAATCCCGCCGCGACCAATGCCGGCGCGCTGAACGGCTCGCCGCTTGAAGCGGTTTTGCCCGACGGCGCGAGGGCAAAGCTTTCACCCGACCAGGATCCGCGCGCCGGGTTCGCCAACTGGCTGGTGAAGAATCCGCAGTTCGCGCGCCACCTCGCCAACCGCGCGTGGGGATGGCTGCTGGGTCGCGGCATCGTCCACGAGGCCGATGATTTCCGCGCGGACAATGCGCCGAGCAACCCGGAACTGCTCGCTTATCTCGAACAGGAACTGGTTTCATCCGGCTACGATTTCAAGCAGCTCTACCGGCAGATTCTCAATTCCAAAACCTACCAGCTCGCCTCGATTCCGCAGAGCACCAGTGCGGCGGCGGCGGCGAATTTTGCGTTTTATCCGCTGCGACGGATGGATGCGGAAGTGTTGATTGACGCGCTGGATCAGCTCACCGGCGCGACCGAAAAATATTCCAGCCCAATTCCTGAACCTTACACGTTTATTCCCGACAACCTGCGTTCCATCGCCTTGCCCGATGGTAGCATCAGCAGCCCGTTTCTGGAATTGTTCGGGCGCCCCGCGCGCGACACCGGGCAGGATTCCGAGCGCAACAACCACCTCACCGCCGCGCAAAAACTGTGCCTGCTCAACTCCAGCCAGATGCAGAAAAAAATCGAATCGTCCCGGATGATTGAATTTCAAACCTCCTCCAACCGCGCGCCGGCGGACATCGCCACGGGGATGTATCTGGGCATCCTGTCGCGGTTTCCCACGGCGGAGGAAATCAAGACGACGCAGGATTATTTTCAATCCGGCATCGGCAAGCGGCAGGCCGCCGTGGATCTGGCGTGGGCGCTGATGAACAGCACGGAATTTCTCTACCGGCATTGAATCCAAACTAAAAATTATGAGTGCATTTCATTTTGATTTTGAAAAACAGCGGCCGCGCCTCAGCCGGCGCGAGGCGATTCGCCGCGCCATGTTTGCCGCCAGCGGGCTGGTGCTGGCAAATCATTTGTCGTTCAAAGCCTTTGCCGCGCCGAGCACTCCCCGCGCCAAGGCGGTCATCCAAATCTGGATGTGGGGCGGGCCGTCGCACCTGGACATTTTTGATCCCAAGCCGGACGCCGGCTACGATTATTGCGGGCCGCTGAAAACGCCGATCGAGACAAACGTCGCCGGCATTCGCATCGGCGAACTGCTGCCGTCGCTCGCGAAACAGGCCGACAAGTATTCCATCATCCGCAGCATGACGCATGGCAACAACGGCCACGAAACCGCCTCTTATCTGGTGCA
The DNA here is from genome assembly GCA_903850425.1 of uncultured Verrucomicrobia subdivision 3 bacterium. Classification (GTDB taxonomy): domain Bacteria; phylum Verrucomicrobiota; class Verrucomicrobiia; order Limisphaerales; family UBA11358; genus UBA11358. The sequence continues at coordinate 39,132 of CAINLR010000027.1, forward strand.
GACCGGGCGGCAGCCGGGCGGGCGCCAGGTGTTTCCATCGGTCGGCGCGGTGGTGTCGCTGATGAAGGGCTACGACGCCGGTTACAAGGGGTTGGTGCCGCCTTACGTCGTGCTGACCGAGCCGCAGGGACGGTTTGACGAAGCGGGCTTTTTAGGGTCGCGCTTCAAACCCTTCGCCACGGGCGGCAACCCGGCGCAACTGCCGTTCGCGGTGGAAGGGGTCGTGGCACCGGGCGTCACGGAGCAGCGCCAGAAAAGCCGCCGCGAGCTGATGCATCACCTCGACATGCTGGCGCAGACCTTGCCGGACGATCCGCAAATTGCGGCGGCCACGCAGGCGGAAAACATGGCTTACGACATGATTCTCGGCGACGGCGCGAAGGTGTTTGATCTCGCGCAGGAGAAACAGGAATTGCGCGACCGTTACGGCAAAAGCAAATTTGGCCAGTCCTGCCTCGTCGCGCGGCGGCTGGTCGAACGCGGCATTCCCTACGTCACCATCAACTACGCCGGCTGGGACACGCACAAAGGCAACTTCCAAACCATGCAACGCCAGTTGCCCGATCTGGACAAAGGTTTCGCCACGCTGCTGCAAGATCTGGGTGAACGCGGTTTGCTCGACAGCACCATCGTCTGGTGGGGCGGCGAATTCGGCCGCACACCCAAAGTCATGTGGGAAGCGCCGTGGAATGGCGGGCGCGGCCATTACGGAAAAGTTTTTTCCGCCGTGCTCGCGGGCGGCGGCTTCAAGGGCGGACAGGTCATCGGCGCGTCTGATGCACGCGGCGAAGAGGTCAAGGAACGCCCGGTGTATCCGGTGGACCTCATCGGCAGCATCTACGCGCAAATGGGCATCGAAGCGACGGCCAAACTGCCGAATCCGCAAGGCCTGCCGACGTTCGTCCTGCCCGGCGCGGAGGACGGAATCAAATCTGCCGGGCTGCTCAAGGAAATCATGTCCGCATGAAAACCTTTCATTCCATTGCGCTGTTGCTTTTGCTGGGCGCAACCGCCTTTGCCCAGCAAGGCGGACCGCATCTGGCCTACGTTTATCCGGCCGGCGGCAAAGTCGGCGCCACGTTTCAAATCACCGTCGGCGGGCAATTCTTAATGACGGTTTCCAACGCGTTTGTCACCGGTCCGGGCGTCACGGCGACGGTGCTGGATCATCAGCGGCCGATGAACCAGAAAGAATTCAACGAACTGCGCGACCGGCTCAAGGAGTTGCAGGATAAATTTCAGGCGACGCGCAAACGCAATGCCGGCACGAACGTCTGGACGACGGCGGACGCGACGGAGCGCGAACAAATCCGCACCAGAATTCTCAAGAACCCGCCGAACCGCACCGCGAATCCGGCGATGATTGACTCCGTAATCGTCAAAATTTCCATCGCCGCCAACGCCGCGCCGGGCGACCGCGAAATCCGTCTCGCCACGCCCAACGCGCTATCCAACCCGCTCCGCTTTTGCATCGGCACGCTGGCGGAGATCACCAAGCTCGCCGCCAAACCGGCCAATCCTGATCTCGAAAAATTCATAGAAAAAATGGGCGGCCAACCCGCGCCCGTCGGCACGCCAAAATACGAGTCGCGCATTTCGGTGCCGGCCAGCGTCAATGGCCAGATCATGCCCGGCGGCGTGGACCGCTATCATTTTCAGGCCAAGGGTGGCCAGCAACTCGTCATCGCCGCCAGCGCGCGACAGCTCATTCCGTATCTCGCCGACGCCGTGCCGGGCTGGTTCGAATCGGTGCTGACACTTTACGATGCCAAGGGCAAGGAACTGGCCAGCGAAGAGCGGTTCCACTTTCAGCCCGACCCGGTCCTTCATTTTGAAGTGCCGCGCGACGGCGAATACACCGTGGAAATTCACGATTCGATTTTTCGCGGCCGCGAGGATTTCGTCTATCGTCTGGCCATCGGCGAACTGCCATTCGTCACCGGCATTTACCCGCTCGGCGGCAAAGCGGGCGAAAAAACGTCCGTTGCCCTGACCGGTTGGAACCTGCCCGAAAAGTCGCTTTCATTCGACGGCGCTGAAACCGGCATCGTTTCCCTGAGCGGAAAATTTATCAATGCCGTTCCCTTTGCGGTGGACGATCTGCCGGAAGTGTCCGAGCGCGAGTCAAATCATACCGTGGAAACGGCGCAGGCATTGACGCTGCCGGTCATCGTCAACGGTCACATTGGTAAACCGGGTGAGCGCGATGTGTTCCAACTCACCGGCCATGCCGGGCAACAGATTGTGGCGGAAATTTTCGCGCGCCGGCTGAATTCGCCGCTGGATTCGTTTTTACGGCTGACCGATGCGGACGGAAAACAAATCGCGTTCAATGACGACTTCGAAGACAAGGGTTCCGGCCTAAACACGCATCACGCTGATTCGTATCTCACGGCCACGCTGCCGGCGGACGGAACTTATTTCATCCACCTCACCGACACGCAGGGGAAAGGCGGGCCGGACTTCGCGTTTCGGCTGCGGGTCAGCGAACCGCAGCCGGATTTTGCGCTGCGCGTCGTGCCCTCGAGCCTCAGCCTGCGCGCCGGCCTGAGTGCGCCGCTGACGGTGTTCGCCGTGCGCCGGGACGGTTTCACCAATGCGATCACGTTGGCATTAAAAGATGCGCCGGCCGGTTTTTCCTTGAGCGGGGCGCGCATCGCGGAAGGCAAGGACAAGGCGCAGTTCACCGTCAAAGCCCCGCCGCAGTCGTCGGAAAATATCGTCGCTTTGGCCGTCGTAGGGCAGGCCGTGATCGCGGGCAAAACGATCACGCGCGACGCCGTGCCGGCCGAAGACATGATGCAGGCCTTCCTCTACCGCCATCTGGTGCCGTCGCAAGAACTCGCCGTGACGGTGGCCGGCCAGCAGCGTTGGTTTATGCGCGACGCGTTCAAAATCCTCAGCGCCACGCCGGTGAAGCTTTCGCCGGGCGGCGCGGCGCGGGTGCGCGTGAGCGCGCCGCCGGGAAATTTTTCTGAGCGCTTCAAACTGGAACTGGACAACGCGCCGGAAGGAATTTCGCTGACGAGCGTTGCCGCCATTCCCGCCGGTCTGGAACTGGTGTTCCAATGCGATGCGGAAAAAATGAAGCCGGGAGCCACGGGCAATTTGATTTGCGATGTCGTGCCGAAAAATCAGGAACCGGCTGCCAATCCGAAGAAGCCAGGCAACCAGCCGAAACGCGCGGCGGCGGCCACGTTGCCCGCCATTCCGTTCACGGTTTTGGCGGAATGATCCGCATTTTTCAAACCAGGCGATTCGCCCAACCGGCCTTTTCGCCGGCAACCAGAGCAGCCTGAAATATTATCGCCTCACGGAAGCGAGCAGCACGGCGGCGATTTTTTCCAAGCCCGCCTGGTCGTCCGCGTCAAAGCGGTTGAGTTTGGGACTGTCGAGATCCAGCACGCCGAGCAACTGGCCGGCCGGCACGAGCGGCACGACGATTTCCGACTGCGACGCCGGATCGCATGCGATGTGGCCGGGAAATCTATGAACATCCGGCACCAGCATGGTTGTTCGCATCGTGGCCGCCGTGCCGCAAACTCCTTTGCCAAGTTGGATCCGCACACACGCGGGTTTGCCTTGGAAGGGGCCGAGCACGAGCTGCCCGTCCACGAGCCGGTAAAAGCCCGCCCAGTTCAAATCCGGCAGCGCGTGCCAGAGCAGCGCGGCGGTGTTGGCGCAGTTGGCAATGAAGTCGCGCTCGCCATGCAGCAGCGCGCGGAGCTGCGTTTCCAACGCGGCGTAAGTCTGCGCCTTGCTGGTAAAAAGGTGCGGTTTAAGTTCGAACATGGGGGCAATTTGTCTTGGCGGAGCAAGGGGAACAAGCGTGATTTTTTGCGGACTTGGATTACGCTGGCCACAACGTGCAAACCCTCGTGGAAGATTTTCTGCAATACCTGCGCCACGAGCGCGGGCAGTCGGACAACACGGCGAAGACTTACGCCGCGCTGCTCGGCAAATTCACCGCGTGGGCGGCGCGGCAGAATGTCACGGACTGGCACACGGTGGACCTGAAGCATCTCATGGCGTTCCTGCAATTCGAGCGGATGCGGAACGTGCTGCCGGCGGGACGAGGAGCGTCTGCGACGAGCCAGGAAGATAACGTGGCGGACCCCTCCCCTTTTTCCGCTCCTCGCGGAGCGGAGAGGGAGGCCGGACGCCGGTTGAGCGGCGAGAGTGTTTATCTAGAAATCGCGGCGCTGCGGGCGTTCTACAAATTTGCCGAAAATGAAAAGCTGCTGCCGGCGAACCTGGCGGAAAATCTTTCGCTGCCGCGCCGGTGGCAGCGGTTGCCCAAGGCGTTGTCGGACGATGAAATCAAACAATTGCTCGTGCCGGAGCGGCCGGAGACAAAAGAAAATTTGTGTGATCAGGCGATTCTGGAACTGGCTTACGCTTCCGGCCTGCGCTTGTCTGAATTGAAAAACCTGCGGCTGGAGCAACTGCATCTCGACGCGGGATTCATCAATGTCATCGGCAAGGGCAACAAGGAGCGCGTGGTGCCGGTGGGGCGAACAGCGGTTGCAGCGTTGAATCGTTACCTCGAAGCCGGGCGGCCAAAACTCGTCACGCCCAAATCGCCGGCGAACGTGTTCCTGACCAAGCGCGGCACGCCGTTCGCGGCGGTGACGTTGTGGTTACACATCAAGAACCGGGTCGCCCGCGCCGGCGTGGCGCGCAACATCACGCCCCACATGCTGCGGCACAGTTTCGCGACGCATCTGCTGGAGCATGGCGCGGACTTGCGGGTGATTCAGGAATTGCTCGGCCACGCGAACATCAGCACGACGGAGGTTTACACGCACGTCACGGGCAACCGGCTGCGGGAGATTCACCGGAAGTTTCATCCGCGAGCGTGAAGTGGGACAGGCAGCTTGCCTGTCCAGTGCAACGACAGAACCAATAACACGACAGGCAAGACGCCTGTCCCACTCCTACTCAAAATCGTAGATGAGTGCTTTCTGGCAAGTGGGCTTGAAAACTTTTTCCACGAACTCGAGGTGCTGCGGGTGGATTTGATACGCCTGCTCGGCCTGCTTGCTCGTGAACACCAAGTTCAGCGCGACTTGATACGTCTGGTCCACGACCGGGCGCGGGCTGGGCGACATTTTGCCGACGTGAAATTGCAGCAGGCCGGGAATGGCGCGCAGATATTTGTTCGCGCCGGCAACCAGCTCGTCGGCTGCGTGCGGCAGCGATGGGTTGGTCCAGAAAATGACGATGTGTGAAAACATAATTTTGTGTTGCGCCAAGTTTCTTCGGAACGCCGCCGAGCGCAAGCAAGGAATTTGCAGTCTGGCGCGCAACCCATTTGCCGCCGCGTCCGTTTGATGGGACACTCAGGCCATGATGCGCCGTCTCCTTTGCCTTATGGCCAGTGCTGGGGTCGCGTTCGCGCGCGTCGCCCGCGCCGGCGGCGACCCGGGCGACGCGCCGACCGACGACACTACATGGCACGATTTTTCGACCACGCCGGGATGGCGCGAGCCGGTGGCGGCGAAAGCGGCGCAGCAATTTCCCCCGGTGACTCCGGCGTTCAGTCCGGTGGCGGCGGCGGCGCGGCAGCCCGCGGGCGCATTGTCCGGGCGCGTGGTGTTCATGAATTCCGGTCACGGCTGGACGTGGAGCACCAATAACTTCTGGTATCTCCAGCGGCCAACTGCGCTGAATTCCATGAATGAAGATTACGGCAATCTCGACCAGTTGAATTTCTTCGCCGCTTATTGCTTCAACGCTGGTGCGACGGTCGCCTCGATGCGTCCACTTGGCCAGCAGACCAACGAAGTGGTGCTCGACAACGTCAGCGCGGGCGTGACATTCGCCGGAGCGTGGACCGACAGCGCCTCGCCCGTTTATTTCGGAAATCCCGGCGACGTGCCGTATCGCTACGCTTCGCTGGCCGCTGCGGAAACGGCCACGGCGACCTATACGCCGACGTTCCCCAACGCGGGTTATTATCCGGTTTACACCTGGGCGCGGCACGGCACGGATCGCGGCGACCAGCTTTACCGCATCCGCCATACCGGCGGCGAAACGACGTATCGCGTGCCGCATTATCTCGTCGGCAACGGCTGGGTTTATCTCGGCGAATATTATTTCAACGCCGGCTCCAATGCGGCCAGCGGCGCGGTGGTCATCAGCAATCTGCGCGGCTCGACGAATGGTTCGGTGGTCATCGCCGATGCCCTCCGCTTCGGCAACGGCATGGGTTCGATTGATCGCGGTGGCGGCGTGTCCGGTTATCCGCGCGAAGAAGAAAGCTGCCGTTACTGGATTCAAACCAGCCTCGGCCAGGGCCAGTCCACGTCGCTTTACGACACCAGTTCTCCCAAGGACGAGACGGACAGTTGGTCCGCGCCGCCGCGCATGTCTGTGGAAATGACCGAGACGAACGGCACGTCTTTTTTTCAGCGCATTCACCTCAGCTTTCACTCGAACGCCGGCGGCCAGCGCGGCACCGAGGGTTTGATCAACAGCCCCGCGACGCCCAATCAACCAGCGCTGGCGCAGATTTGCGGCGCGACGGTGAATGACGAACTCGTCGGCCTCGGTTCGCCGCCGCTGGAATATGCGTGGTATGACCGGGGCACGAACATCACTTATGCCGGCGGCTACTCCGAGATCAGCAACAACAACTTCGTCGATGTGATGGACGCCACCATCATCGAGGTGGCGTATCACGACGATGCCACCGACGCGGCGCTGCTGCGCGATCCCCGGGCGCGCGGAGCCGTCGCCCGCGCCGTGATGCATGCGGTCGTCAAATATATGAACCAGTTCGACACGAACAACCCCGTGCCGCTGCTCTTTCCGCCGGAACCGCCCGCGAACCTGCGTGCCAGCGGCAGCACGAACGGCGCGGTTGCGCTTGCCTGGGCCGCACCGGTTGGCGTGGCGAACAGCGGTGCGCCGACGAACTACGTCATTTATCAATCCACCAACGGCTACGGCTTTGGCCATGCGATTTCCGTCGGCAACGCCACGCATTTCACGATCACGAATCTGACGGCGGGCGTGGATTATTATTTTCGCGTGGCGGCGGCCAATGCCGGCGGCGAATCGTTTCCATCCGCAGTGGCTGGCTGCCGTCCGCAATTGTTCAGCACCTCGAAGAAAATTCTTTTTGTGAATGCGTTCGACCGCTTTGATCGCACGACGAACCTGAAACAAAATCTCGTCGCGCAAAATTACGTTCCGCCCAGCGGCACCGGCGACAACGAGCGCGTGCTGCCGCGCCGCATCAATTCGTTCGACTACGTCGTGCCGCACGGCAAAGCCATCAGCGCGGCGGGCGTGGCGTTTGATTCGTGCTCAAGCGCGGCTCTCACCAACAACCTCGTTGCCTTGACGAATTATCCCATGGTCGTTTGGGCGTGCGGCAACGAATCCACGGCAGACGAGACTTTCAGCAGCGCGGAGCAAACGAAGGTTGCGGCGTTCCTGGCCGGCGGCGGCAATCTTTTTGTCTCGGGTTCAGAAATCGCCTGGGATTTGGATCGCGCCAGCGGCCCAACGACGGCGGACCGAAATTTTTTTCACAACCAGCTTCATGCCGCCTACGTCGCCGACAGTTCCGGCGTGTGGAATTTCTCCGCCGTCACGAATTCCATTTTTGCTGGAACTACCAACGGCACCTTTGACGACGGCTCGAAGGGGATTTATTTCGTCGGCTTTCCAGACTTGATCACGCCCACCAATGGCGGCGCGACGGCGAGCGTTAATTACAGCGCCATCACCGGCGGCGCGGCGGGCATCACCTACAATGGCGCGGCGGGCGGCGGCAAAGTCGTCTATCTGGGATTTCCATTTGAGACGATCACCAGCGCCAGCGTCCGGAACGCCTACATGCTGGACACGCTGAATTTCTTCAACGCGGCACCGCTGCGGTTTGAATCCATCACGATGCCAACCAGCAACCGGGTCAAACTCGTGATGAGTGGATTGACGGGAATTTATACGCTGCAAACCGCCGCCGTGCTGAACGTCTGGAGTTCGCTGACAAACCTGACAAATACTGCCGGCACATTTGAGTTCACCGACAGCACGACGAACTCCGCCGCGAAGTTTTACCGCGTGAAAAGTTTCCCATAACGAACGGAACGCCGAGCACCGTCTCGGCAAGTTGGAGGTGAATCCGCTTCGAGCCGGGACGGTGCCCGGCGCTCCGGCCTCCTTCTCCCCTCGGAGTGGAGAAGGAAAAAGCGAACTGCCCCACTATCCAAAAAAATTCCACTTCGCGTCTTGGCGCCTTTGTTGTTAAAATTTCCCGCATGAGCAAAACCGCACTCCTGTTTGCCGGCCAAGGCGCGCAAGTCGTTGGCATGGGCAAAGACCTGGCTGAAAAATTTCCCTCCGCGCAAGCGTGGTTCGATCGCGCCAACGTCGCGCTCGGCTACGATCTTACCGGCATTTGTTGTAACGGCCCCGAAGCCGATCTGACCAAAACTGAAAACGCGCAGCCGGGAATTTTTCTCGTGAGCTGGGTCACGTTTCAACTACTCAAGGAACAGGTGCCGAATCTGAAGTTTGAGGCGACTGCTGGTTTGTCGCTTGGTGAATTCACAGCGCTGACCGCGGCGAGCGCGATGAGTTTTGAGGACGGATTGCGCGTCGTGCGGCAGCGCGGCCGTTTCATGCAGGAAGCGTGCGAAGCGACCAAAGGCGGCATGGCCGCGATCATCGGCCTGGACGAAGCGTTGACGCGCGAGGTTTGTGCGGAGGCGGGCGTGGTGCTGGCGAATCTGAATTGCCCCGGCCAACTTGTGATTTCCGGCGAGGCGGAAAAAATCGTGAAGGCGTGCGAACTCGCCAAGGCCAAAGGCGCGAAACGCGCGTTGCCGCTCACGGTGGCGGGTGCGTATCACTCGCCGCTCATGGCCAGCGCGCAGCCGAAGCTCGCGGCGGAACTGGCGAAAGTGAATTTGGTTTCGCCCCTCGTGCCGGTGATTTCCAACGTCACGGCGCACGCGCACGGAACGCCGGTGGAAATTTCCGCCAAGCTCGTGGAGCAGGTGTGCGCGTCGGTGCTTTGGGAAAACTCGATGCGCGCGTTGCTGGCGCAGGGTTTTACGCGGTTCATCGAACTCGGCCCCGGCACGGCCTTGAGCGGCTTTATGAAGCGCATTGATAAAACGGCGACGATGCTGAACGTCGCGGATGCGGCGAGCTTGGAAGCCACGGTGAAGGCGCTGGTGTGAGGCGTGACGAGTGATGCGTGAAAACTAATTCGCGCGCCACGGATGGCAAGAGCGGCTGGGAAATTCCGCGAGGTCTTGGACTGCGGCAGCCCTCTGCCGCTTTGTGTCGCCAGCCATGTGGTGAAAAAGCGGCAGAGGGCTGCCGCAGTCCAGGACGCTGGCGCGCGGTTCGGTCGCGCCAATCCGTTGGCGAACATTTGCCCTTGCGCGGCGGGAGGGTTCTGGAAAGATTAACTTATGGTCGAAGCGATGGCAGCCGTCCAGCCGCCACCAATATACTGCCAATGCTCGCTGGTAATGGAGCCATTCGGAAGACAATGTTGGCAAAATTATTCCCAAGGATGCAGAAGGCACCGTCATCCGTATGCCTCGTGAACAATATCAGGCACTAGAGATTTTTTTTCACCAAGCATATGGAGAGCCGAGTTCGAGGCATGTTGGCAATCCAAATCAGACAGGTTTGGCGCTCGACGTTGCCAGCGTTTATAGATTGCCAGCGGGCGTGGATGTTGAATTCGGTTACAACCAAGAATCCACGCTTGTCGTGATCTTGCGCCCGGCGGGTAGCAAGAAACAATAATGGCACCAAAACGGTAAAAGGCCGCTGAGTTCAGGCGTTCGTTTCACCGCTTTTCACCCCTCACGGATCGCGCATCATTTTTCATGTGCATTTGCCTGCCTTCACGGTTTAACATCACGGACACTTTATGAGCCAACTCACCAATCAAATTGCCGTCGTCACCGGCGCGGGCCGCGGAATCGGTCGCGCCATTGCGTTGAAATTCGCCAATGAAGGCGCGGATGTCGTCGTGGTCTCGCGCACGCAGGAAAATTCCGAGAAGGTCGCGGCGGAAATCCGCGCGCTCGGCCGCAAGGCGTGGGCGCACGCCGTGGACGTGGCGAATGCCGCCGCCGTCAACGCCGCCGCCGAGAAAATTTTGGCCGATTGCGGCAAGGTAGATATTCTTGTGAACAACGCTGGCGTCACGCGCGACGGTTTGCTGATGCGCATGAGCGATGCGGATTGGGACACGGTGCTGGACACAAATTTGAAGGGCGCGTTCCTCGTCACGAAGGCGTTCAGCCGCGCGATGATCAAGGCGCGCACGGGGCGCATTATCAACATTTCGTCGGTCATCGGCCTCATCGGCAACGCGGGGCAGAGCAATTACGCGGCGAGCAAGGCCGGCTTGATCGGCTTCACGCAGTCGTGTGCGCGCGAGTTCGCAGGCCGTGGTATCACGGTCAATGCGATCGCGCCGGGTTTCATTGAGACGGACATGACGGCGGAGTTGAACGAGACGCTGCGCGCGGAGATTTTGAAAAAGATTCCGCTGGGCAGTCTCGGCCAGTCGGAGGACATCGCGGCGGCGGCATTTTACCTTGCCGGGGCGTCCGGGCGCTACGTCACGGGCCAGGTTTTGACGGTGGACGGCGGAATGGTGATGTGAAGTTTAATGAAACGAAGCTTGACGCGCCGGGCCATAATAAGCTAGAAAACAGGCATCATTATGTCAGACAAACCTCTCGAACAACGTGTAAAAGACATCATCGTTGAACAACTCGGCGTCAAACCCGACCAAGTCACGCCGGCCGCCAAATTTATTGAAGATTTGGGGGCGGATTCGCTCGACACCGTCGAGTTGGTCATGGCGCTGGAAGAAGAATTCGGCATCGAAGTGCCGGATGAACAGGCCGAAAAACTCCAGAGCGTCGGCGACGTGATCAAATACGTCGAGGAATCCCAGAAGTAATCTCAACCGTAACGAACGGGGCAGTTTTGGCTGGACCCAGCTTGAACTGCCCCGTTGCATTTTGCCATGGCTAACAATTCTTACGATCGTCGGGTGGTTATCACGGGCTTGGGTGTCGTCACGCCGCTGGGCCACGAGGTGGATACGTTCTGGCAAAATCTCATCACCGGCCAATGTGGCATTGATCGGATCACTTCGTTTGACCCGGCACCATTCGACACGCAGATTGCCGGCGAGGTGAAACCGTTTGACCTGACGCCCGCGTTTCCATCGCCCAAGGAAATCCGCCGCACCGACCGCTACTCGCAATTCGGCATTTACGCCGGGTGGTCGGCCCTGAAGGATTCCGGCTTGGATCTCACCCAAGAGAATTGCGATGAAATCGGCGTCTTCCTCGGCTCCGGCATCGGCGGCCTGGCCACCACCACCGAACAGCATCGGATTCTGCTCGAACGTGGGCCGAGTCGCGTGTCGCCCTTCACCATCCCAATGCTCATAGGCAACATGGCGTCCGGGCTGATCTCGATGTATTTCAATTTGCGCGGGCCGAACTTCGCCACCTGCTCCGCGTGTGCCACGGCGAACCACGCCATTGGCGAAGCCTGGCGCGCGATCAAGATGGGCGACGCTTCGGTGATGTTCGCCGGCGGCTCGGAAGCGGCGGTCGTCCCCATCGGCATTGGTGGCTTCTGTGCGATGCGCGCCATGAGCACACGCAATGACGATCCCAAACACGCCTCCCGACCGTTCGACAAGGACCGCGACGGCTTCGTCATGGGCGAAGGCGCGGGCGTCGTGGCGCTGGAGGAATTGGAACACGCCAAGAAGCGCGGCGCGAAAATTTATTGTGAGATCGTCGGTTACGGCAACACCGCCGATGCGCATCATTTGACTTCGCCCGCACCGGGCGGCGAAGGCGCAGTGCGCTGCATGAAAATGGCGTTGCGCTCGGGCGGCTTGAATCTGACCGACGTGACTTACATCAATGCCCACGGCACGTCCACGCCGCAAGGCGACATCGCGGAAACGCAGGCGATCAAGACGGTTTTCGGCGACCACGCGCGTCAACTGGTGGTCAGTTCCACCAAAGGCGCCACCGGCCACATGCTCGGGGCCGCCGGCGCGGTGGAAATGGCTGCGTGCGCGCTGGCCATCAAAAACAGCATCGTGCCGCCAACCATCAACTTGCAGAATCCCGATCCCGAATGTGATTTGGATTATGTGCCGAAGGTCGCGCGGGAAATGCCAGTGAACGCCATCGTCAACAACTCCTTCGGGTTCGGCGGCCACAACTCGACCATCGCGGCGAAGAAGTTTGTCGGCTAGAATTCGATTCATTCATCAGCGGCCGGGCGAGACCAATCGCCCGGCCGCTTTTTATTCGCCAGCATGAATTTGATATGCTTTCCGCGACGAACTGATTACAAGTAGTGGCAAGCAACGCACCATGACCGGCAATGGCAAATTTCCGTGGAAGACGACCATCCTCGCGCTCATGGTCATCGTTCTGGCGCTCATTGGGGCTGGCGTGTTTCTGAAAGTCTTGAAGGGCACCCGCGATTCCGCCAGCGCGCTGGCCCAGAATTTTATGACCGGCCACATCACCACCACGTTCCTGGAGGACATTCCGGTCATCACGTCCACCCACGGCAACGTGCTGGAGCTGGCCACCTCGCGCAGCGTGGAAACCTTCCGGCGCGAAGACTCGCTCACGACGTTTTGGAATTCATTTTATGTGGGCACCACCACGGCTGAAATTCGCGTGCCGGTGACTTTCCGGTATCATCTCGTGTTGTCCGATCCCTGGCATTTGGCGGTCAAAGGCAGCGTCTGTTTTGTTTCCGCGCCGCAGTTTCGGCCCAGCCTGCCGCCGGCCATTGACACCACCTTCATGGAAAAAAGGGCCGCAAGCGGCTGGGCGCGCTTTGACAAAAATCAGCAGCTCGATCAGTTGGAGAAGGAGATGACCGGCCTGTTAAACCGGCGCGCCAAGGACGCGGCCCACCAGGATTTGGTGCGGGAACAGTGTCGCCGGTCCGTGGCTGAGTTCGTGAAAAACTGGCTGATCCAGCGCGCCCAATGGGCCAATAATTTCGATGCCATCGTGGTGGCATTTCCCGACGAGCAGCCCTTTACCAACGACGAAACGCTCCTGAATTATCAAGGCAAACCCGCCATTCACACTGACCCATGAACTTCCTCCCCCTCATCGAAGCCAAACGTGAAGGAAAAATCCTCGCGCCGGCACAAATCCAAGAAATCATCCGCGAATTCACCGCCGGGAGAATTCCCGATTACCAGATGGCCGCCATGCTCATGGCCATTTATTTTCGCGGCCTAAACACCGCTGAAACCACCGCGCTCACGCTGGCCATGCGCGATTCCGGCGACGTGTTGAAATTTCCGAAAGACAGACGCCCGCTTGTGGATAAGCATTCCACCGGCGGCATCGGCGACAAAATTTCACTCCCGCTCGCCCCGTTGCTGGCGTGTCTCGGCTTTCGCGTGCCGATGATTTCCGGCCGCGGACTCGGCATCACCGGCGGCACGCTCGACAAGTTGGATTCCATTCCGGGTTACAAAACGCTGCTGCCCGCCGCGCAAATCACCAAGCTGGTGCAACAAGTCGGCTGCGTCATCTGCGGCCAGACGGACACGATGGTTCCCGCCGACAAAAAAATTTACGCCCTGCGCGACGCCAGCGGCACCGTGCCGAGCATTCAATTGATCACCGCCTCCATTCTCTCCAAGAAACTCGCCGAAAATCTGGCAGCGCTCATTCTCGACGTGAAGTTCGGCTGCGCCGCCTTCATGCAAACCAGGGCGGATGCGCGCAAGCTGGCCAAAGCGATGGTCGCGTTAGGCAACGAGGGTGGCACGAACACGCGCGCCCTCTTGACGGACATGAACACGCCGCTGGGCCGCGCCGCCGGCAACTGGCTGGAAGTGAAGGAAAGCGTTGAGTGTCTGGAAGGCAAAGGTCCGTTGGATTTATTGGAACTCGTGGTGAATTCCGCCGCGCATCTGCTCGTGCAAACCAAAAAATCCAAATCGCTCGCGTCAGCGCTCGAGTTGACCACGGAATGTTTGCGATCCGGTGAACCCCGCAAAAAGTGGGACGAAATGATCGCCGCCCAAGGCGCGGACTTGAAAGCCTGCAACCAAAAGCTGGCGCTGGATTCCACAGCCGAAGTTGTCGCTGAAGCGAAAGCCGACAAAGCGGGATTCATTTCCAAGTGCGACGCCCGCATCATCGGCGAAGTCATCCGCGACATTGGTGGCGGGCGGCTCACGAAGGAATCAAACATCAACTACGATGTTGGGGTGGATCGCATCGCCAAGCCGGGCGAACGCGTGGAAAAATCCGGACTGCTTTGCCGCGTTCACGCCGCCGATTCCGCCCAAGCCAAAGCGGCCATCGTGCGGCTGAAGAGGGCGTTTGAAATTTCTGTGAAGCGTCCGGCACCAACTCCGCTGATTGTAGAAGTCATCCAGTGACCTATAGAGAGCGCACCGTCCCGGAGCGCGGCTGGGTCGAAAACCAGCCGCCGCCGCCGCGCCATGACTAGCGCTGGGAATAAACCGGATGCTGCCGCGCTTTCCAAGTTTCTGCGGCTGGTCGAGGACGACACAGCCGTGCTCCGGCGCTAAGCGATCTTCTCCCAAATGGTGATGTCGGGCATCGCGACACACAACTCACCCACGCGCGGCAGCAAGGTCGTAATGTGCGTGTTTTGCAAATGCGCGTCGAGGTGGGCTTTGCTCGTCCAGTTTTCGTGGAAGAGAAATTTCGCCGGGTCTTCGGGCAACGCATGCAAATCGTAGTTGATACAGCCCGCTTCTTTGCGCGTCGGCGCGACGAGGCCGATCAAGGCGTTTTTCAATTCGGTCTCCTTGCCGGGCTTGGCTTGAAACGTGGCGATGACGGTGATGTTTTTTGCGCTCATAAATTTTCAGCGTTGCAGTCGGTAATAATTCAGCATGTTCGATTTGGAGATTAGCAGCGACCAGCGGTCGTTGGCGAGTGTGGGCACGAGGCTGTTGGTCGTCCAACTCCCCAGGTTCGTGCTGCCCTGCGCGGCGAAACCCACCGCCCATGACGGCCACGCGAGCGACAGATTTGCGGACGAATTGGAGGTTGTGAGGCTCACCGGCAAAGCAAGCGCATCGGGACCGAATTGAAAATCCGTCGCGATTTCCTGCGGCGTGAGGCGGCCGTCGTAGATGCGAAGCTCGTCAATGGTCGCGTCGAGATAGGCGTCGCTGCTCCACAATGAGCGACCGATAAATGCCCAGGATTTATTAACGCCGGTCAGCCCGGGCAACGCGCGATTGGTGGCCTGCTCCAAAACGCCGTTGGTGTAAATAGCCGTGTAGCCATTGGCCGGATCCACGATGCAGGCGACCTGAACGGTGCGGTTGTCGAACGTGCCGGGGAGGTCGAACGTCGCGGTGCTGCTGGTGGAAATCTCCGTGCGGTGCGCGCCGGTGCCGGTGTGCGGGCTGAAGAAGACATATTGCGAACCGTTCGCGCCGGAGATGTTTCCGAAGTCGAACACGCGCGCGTAATTTCCATTCACGCCGAACGCCGCCCAAAACTCCACGGTCAGCGCGGAGGAACCCGAGACGAGTCCGCCGGGGAGATTCACATAGCCACCGCTCGCGCCGGTGAGTTTGAGGGCATTGTTGGTGATGACGGCGTTGCCCATCAGCGTGCCGTGCGCGAGGCCGATGGAGTCCCAGACGTTCGTGGTGCCGGAAGTGAAACTGTAGCGGTGCGCGAGCGCGGGATGCGTCCACGCGAGATCGCGGATTTCCGCGCCGCTCAACGGTCGGCCGAAAACACGGAAAGAAGCGATGCGCCCGTTGAAATAGGGATCGGCGGGGAACTGGCTTTGGCCAACATAGTTGCTGCGCGCCAGCAACTGCCACGGGCGGATGGTGAGCGTGTTGTTCGTGCCCACGGGACTGCCGTTGAGGTAAAGAAATCCCTGGGCACCATCGAGGGAAACCGCGACATGGCACCAGGAATTGGTCGGCATGGCGGTGGTCGCGTCAATGAGTTGTTCCGCCCCACCGTTGCGGATGGCGAACCGCGGCTTGCCGGTGCTGGCGCGCGGCGTGAGGAAAAAATATCTTGTGGGGTTGCTGCCGAAATCAAAAATCCGCTGCCACTCCGCGCCGCCATTCCACTTCACCCACGCCGCGAACGTGCTGGCGTTGGCCACGGCCAACGGGAACGAAACGGCATTGGTTGCGCCGTCGAGATTCAGGACTTTTCCGCGCGCGTTGTCGTTGGTAATGCCCGCTCCATTCTGCAAGGTGGCGTTATAGAGCGCGAGATGTTCGCGCGCATCCGTGCTGAACGTGTAAAGGGCGCTCCAGTCGTTCGTCACTGCCGGCCAGCCGTCATTCGTCCAGTCGAGCCGGTTCATGCCCACGGTGGCGGTGCCGTTGTTTTTGGCGTCGTAGTAATGATAGGTGAACCAGTTCGTGCCGTTGTCGTTCAGAATGCCCGGATGGCCGGGGCCGACGAAGCGCGCGGTGCTTTCCAAAACCACCGTGCCGCCGCCGGTCAGCAGATTGGCTCCGCTCTTGTCGAAATACGGCCCGGTGACGCTCGCGCCGCGCCCGACGCGCACATTGTAAGTGCTGTCCACACCAGAACAGCAGCCACCGTAGTTCAGAAATAAATAATAAAATCCGCCGCGCTGATAAAGAAATGACGCTTCGGTGGTGTTTTGGTCGTAGGTGGCGGTGCTGCTGGCGACTTTGGTGCCGATGACAGCGGGATTCAGGCGCAATCCCGTCGCCGGGTCAATCTGCGTCACGACAATGCCGTCCGAATAGGAGCCGTAGGACATCCAGACCGAGCCGTTGCTGTCCACGAGAATGCTGGGGTCAATGCAGTTAAAAGCGATGGTGTCGGTATTGGCTTTGGCTGGGTAATACGATTCGACGACTTTGCCTTGATCCGTCCAGGATGGCGAATTCAAGGATGGCGACGTGGCCACCCCGATGGCGGAATTGCGCGTGCCCCATTGTGAACAGGCGTAGTAGAGATGGTAACGGCCGTTGAAGTAGGCGATATCCGGCGCCCAAAAATAGCCGCTGAAAGCGGGGGTTATGTTTGTCGCTCCGGAAACGATGTTGGTGAATGCGGGCAAGTCGGTCGTCGTCCATGCCGGCGGGCCGCTGGGAAAAACGGCGGGAATCGAACTCCAGTTTCGCAAGTCGGTGGAGGTGATGCCGGAAATTCCCTGACCGTCGCCGTAAATGAAATAGCTACTGCCGCTCTTGATCATCGTGCTGGGGTCGTGCAGAAAATAACTGCCGGTGAACGGCATTTGGGCACGCGCGCCGGCGATCCCCAGTGCCAGCAGAATTAGCGCAATGCGAATTCTTGTTGAGGACGGAAAATTCATGCGGGCGCGGCGCAACGTAGCACACCTGCCCGAATTCAGGAAAGCGATTCCAAAATCTTCTCGGCGGCCCAGCGCGGATTTTCCGCCGCGTAAATTGGCCGGCCAATCACCAGCCAACTGGCACCGGCCTGCATCGCTTCGCGCGGCGAGAGTGTGCGCTTCTGGTCATCGGCCTTTTCCGCGCCGGTGCGGATGCCGGGTGTGACAAGCTGGATGTGCGCGGGCAGAACTTTTCGCAACGCGACGATTTCCAGCGGCGAACAGACCAGACCGCGCAAGCCGGACGTCACCGCGAGTTCCGCCAGTCGCAAAACTTGGTTTTCCGTGTCCGCCTCGCAGCCGATTTCCGTCAGGGTTTCGTTGGTGGAACTCGTCAGCACGGTGACCCCGAGGACGAGCGGCGCGACCAGACCTAGCAATTTTGCCGTGTCCTGGGCGGATCGTTCCGCCGCGCGCATCATCTCGCCGCCGCCGCTGGTGTGGATGGTCGTCATCTGCACATCGAGCCGCGTGGCGGCGGCGATGGCCTTGGCGACGGTGTTGGGGATGTCGTGAAATTTCAAATCCAAGAACACGCTGGCACCAGTTGCGCGCACGCGCTTCACGATGTCAGGCCCGGCGGAGACGAACAGTTCCTTGCCGATCTTGAACGCGCCAACCGCCGGCGCGACCAGTTCGGCGAGTTTCAAAGCTTGTTCCGCCGACGGCACGTCGAGCGCCACGATGATGGGATTGCGTGTCATGCGCCGCCCAAGTTACGACAAAGCTCCCGCTGGCAAAACAAATTCTTGTTGAACAACCAAGAACCAAAGCAACCAGGTGTTTCAACCTTTGTTCCTTCGTTGCCTGGCGTTTCAACTTCTTCCCGCTTTCTTCAGATATCGTTTTCTCTTAATTTGAGGGCATGAAAACCGTTCGCCACACCGACAAAGATTTTTCCGCCAGGCTACGCCAGGTCGCGGCCGATTCCAGCTTGTTCGACGCCGAGATCGAGCAGCGCACCAAGGCGATTTTGCATGAGGTCGGCGCGCGCGGTGATGAGGCGGTGCTGGAATTCACGGAAAAGTTCGACGGTGCCAAGCTTACCGCCGACCAGCTTGCCGTAACGCACGCCGAACTCATGGCGGCGGCGCTCAAGGCGGACAATGCGCTCCGCGCCGCCGTGGCCGAAGCCGAAAATAATATCGCGCTGTTCGCCAAAAAATCCCTGCGCAAAGGCTGGCAGGCGAAAAATTCCCACGGCGCGAGCGTCGGCGAGAAGTTTGATCCGTTCAGCCGCGTCGGCGTTTACATTCCCGGTGGCACCGCGCCGCTCGTCTCCACGGCCCTGATGACGATCACGCTCGCGAAAGTCGCGGGCTGCAAGGAGATCGTGGTCACCACGCCATGCGGCAAGGATGGCTCGATCAATCCGGCGATCCTGTTTGCCGCGCGGGCGGCGGGCGCGACGGAGATTTACCGTGTCGGCGGCGCGCAGGCGATTGCCGCGCTGGCTTATGGCACGAACACGATTCGCCGCGTGCAGAAAATTTTCGGCCCCGGCAATGCCTACGTCAGCATGGCCAAGCGGCTGCTCGTCGGGCGCGTGGCGATTGATCTGCTCGCGGGACCAAGCGATTTGCTCGTGCTCGCGGACGACACCGCCAATCCCAAATTCGTCGCGTCCGACCTGCTCGCGCAGGCCGAGCACGGCTCCGGCCACGAGCGCGTCTGGCTGGTGACGACCTCCGCGAAAATTCTCAAGGGCGTGGAAAGGGAAATTGCCCGGCAGTTGCCGAAACTGGCGCGACGCGATTTCATCCAGCGCGTTTTGGATCGCAATACCTGGTTGATTCAAGTGGCCGGCATCGCTGACGCCGTGGCGCTGGCGAACCAACTCTCGCCGGAACATTGCGAAGTCATCACGCGCGACGCGCGACGCGTGAGTGGCGGCATCATCACGGCGGGCGCGATTTTCCTCGGCAACTGGTCGCCGACGGTGCTGGGCGATTACGTTGCCGGGCCGAGCCATGTGCTGCCGACCGACGGCGCGGGCGCGTCCTTTGCCGGCCTGACGGTGGATCAATTCCAGCGCCGCACGAGCGTGGTGGAATATAACCGGGCATCGCTCAAGCGGGCCCTGAAGTCGGTAAAAAAATTCGCGGAACTCGAAGGTCTCGGTGCCCACGGGAACAGCGCGGAAGTCCGAACAAAAAAATAGCCGCACAATCCCGCCCGATACGCAAAAAGTGTTCCGGAAAATGTTTGCGTCTTTCGCGCGGTGCGCGGTTTGATCGGCTCGCTTCGGAATTTGCCAACACCACTCAAATTGCCACTGCCGCGCCGGTCGTGGCCTGAAGGAAGATTCATTGCCGGCTTTTTAACCACGAAACCCACGCACTACACGAAACACTGACGCCCGAAACGGCCGCTTCCTTCTGTGCCCGCTTTCGTGTGTTTTGAGTATTTCGTGCTGGAAAAAATTTCACCGGCACTGAATTCAATCTGGCTTCACGCCAAAGAATTGGCATATTCTGCGCGCTCTGACCTTTGCCTATGTCAGCCAAAAACAAAAAAGATTTGAACCAATCCGAATTGCCCATCGAAGGCGGCGAACCGAACGCTGCCGCAACGCCCACGCCCGTCGCCCCCGACGCCGGCGAAACGCATGTGCTGGCCGAGGCGGTGGAAGTGGTGGCGCATAAGCCGTTCGTGCCGGGCAAACTGGAGCTGGCGCTGCATCGCCGCGTCAACACGAGCTTTCTCGAGTATGCGAGCTACGTCATCCGCGACCGGGCGATTCCGCATCTGGCCGACGGCGTGAAGCCGGTGCAACGCCGCATTCTCTATGTGCTGAAAACCCTGGATGACGGGCGGTTCATCAAGGTCGCCAGCGTGACGGGCGAGACGATGAAATATCATCCGCACGGCAACGCTTCCATTGACGACGCGATCGTGGTGCTGGCCAACAAGCGCTATCTGATCGAAGGCCAGGGCAATTTCGGCAACATCTTCACCGGCGACCCGGCGGCCGCGCCGCGTTACATCGAGTGCCGGCTGACCGACTTGGCGCGCACGGAATTGTTTAACAAGGAAATCACCGAGTTTATCCTGACCTATGATGGCCGCAAAGAAGAGCCGGTGACCTTGCCCAGCAAACTGCCGTTGACGCTCATGCTCGGCACGGAAGGCATCGCCGTCGGTCTGGCCACGCGCATTCTGCCGCATAATTTCCCCGAACTGCTCGAAGCGCAAATCGCGATTTTGAAAAATCAGCCGTTCAAATGTCTGCCGGATTTTCCGACCGGCGGCCTGATGGATGCGCGCGATTATC
This sequence comes from uncultured Verrucomicrobia subdivision 3 bacterium, assembly GCA_903850425.1. Taxonomy (GTDB): domain Bacteria; phylum Verrucomicrobiota; class Verrucomicrobiia; order Limisphaerales; family UBA11358; genus UBA11358. Next base: position 59,824 of record CAINLR010000027.1, read on the forward strand.
AGGACGGCAAAGGCACGGTGACCGTCCGCGCCAAGATCAAAACGAAGGATTCTTCGACGGTGGTGATCAAGGATATTCCGCCGAGCACCACGACCGAATCGCTCATTGCTTCGATCGAAGACGCCACGCGCAAAGGGAAGTTGAAGGTGAAATCCATCAATGATTTCACCTCCGAAACAGTTGAGATCGAGATCCGGTGCCCGCAGGGCGTGGACGCGGAGAAGCTGGTGGATGCGCTGTATGCCTTCACCGATTGCGAAGTCTCGCTCACCAGCCGCATCATCGTCATCAAGGATAACCGACCGGTGGAACTGACGGTCAGCGAAGTCCTGCGCGAGAACACGGCGCAGCTCGTCGAACTGCTCAAGCGCGAACTGGAGTTGAAGCAGAAGCAGCTTCAGGATGAACTGCATTATCGCACGCTGGAACGCATCTTCATCGAGGAGCGCATCTATAAATTGATCGAGAAGTGCAAGACGAACGAGGCCGTCATGGCGGCGGTGTATGAGGGTTTCGTGCCGTTCCAGAAACAGCTCGTGCGCGACCTCGCCGACGCGGACGTGGAGAAATTATTGCAGGTGCGCATCCGCCGCATTTCGCTGTTCGACATCAACAAGCATCGCGAGGAGATGGATCAGGTAAAAGCCGATCTGGCCGACACGCAAAAAAACCTCAAGAGCCTCACGAAATACGCCATCGGCCATCTCGAAACGTTGCTGGAAAAATATCGGCCGATCTATCCGCGCCTCACCACGAAGTCTGCGCGGCATGAGGAAGTGGATGTGAAGGCGGTCGCGTTCAAGTCGTTCAAGGTGGCCTACGACCGCGAGACCGGCTACGTCGGCTACAAAGTTTCCGGCGAGGAGTTCAAGCTGGAGTGCACAAAGTTCGACAAGATTCTGCTCGTGTTCAAAGACGGCACTTACAAGGTCAGCGAACTGCCGGAGAAATTATTTGTCGGCCAGGAATTATTTTACTGCGGCATTCCGGATCGCGAAAAGATTTTCACCTGCGCCTACACGGACCGCGAGGCGAGCTACCTCAAGCGTTTCACGTTCGGTGGCACGATTCTGAACAAGGCCTACGCGTGCATCCCGGAGAAATCGCGCATCCTGTATTTCGCGCCGGAGACGCCGAAGGTTCTCTATGTGCGCTACAAGCCCGCGCCGCACCAGAAGATTTCCCAGCAGACGTGCGACCCGTCGCAAGTGGACGTGAAATCACCGAAGACGCTGGGCCGCCAGATCTCCATCAAAGACATTTCGTCCGTCACCGCCGAACCGACGCGCGGCTGGGACGAAAAAGAAGTGACCACGAAGATTGTATTCGCGTGAACCGGCATGGCACCGTTGTAAACCGACGCCATCCGGACGGGTGTGGCGCAACACCGAAAATAAAGCCATTGTAAAAACGTAGCTTTGACAGGGGCCACGAGCTGTCCCAATCCGCTCCGCTGGCCGGGCGGCGCCAAGTTTGGGATGGACAACCGGCGGCAGCGAACGCAATGTCGGAACCATGAAATTTTTGGATCAGCAGCGTAGGACCAGCAGTGGGCGGCGCAATCAACCGTCCACTATCTGCTGACCATTGACCCACCAGCCAACATGGAACCCATTTCTCCATCAACCAAATCAGGCCGCAGCCGCAGCCGCTGGCGGATTCATTTGCTGCTCATCACCGGATATATTCTGGCCGTGGGTCTTTTGGGATTGAGCCGCAGAGGAACTCATACAGCGGTGCTCTCGCCGACCGTCGGCGGGCTACTGGCTGTTTGCGCGCTGGAATTGCTTGTTTTTGGATTAATCTTCGGGCTGGCGTTGTTCGCCTCACGGGCCACGCGCGATGATTTATTGCTGCGATGGCAGGGCAAAATCAAGCCCGTTCTCTGGGGTGCCGGCTATTCCATTGCGCTCCGCATAGCTCTGGCATTATTGGTTATCGCGATAGGAATAGGGCTGATGGCGACCCGCGTAATGTCGCCGGACTCGTTAAAAGACTTTTTTTCAAGCAACCGTCCGGGCGTGGAAACGATTATTGACGTGGCGGCGATGCGCAACAATCCGGCGTATTTCTGGCTAACCCTGACGCTTGTGAGTTTTGTGGTAGCGGGGTTGCGGGAGGAGCTTTGGCGCGCCGCCTTTCTCGCCGGAATGAAGGCAGTCTGGCCGCATCGTTTCGGCTCCCGGGCCGGCCAGGTGTTGGCCGTCATTATCTGCGCCATCGTCTTCGGCCTCGGTCATTTGGCAATGGGTTCTCTGGCGGTCTGCCTGGCCGGCTTTCTTGGGGTTGGTTTGGGATTGATCATGATATTTCATGGGTCAATCTGGCCGGCAGTCATTGCCCACGGAATATTCGATGCAACTTCCATGGCGATGCTTCCATGGGTAATGGCTCACACTGCGAAGATTCCGGCGTGAGACTCGTGTCGCCAAATCCAGAATAGGCTGCACACTTTAAACTGCTTTCCGCCGCCAGCGAAAGCTCACGCCGCCCGCATTTTAAAACTCTGCCACCATTTCGCCGGCAGCAGGCCGAGCGCGATGAAGATCAGTTGGCTCACCACAAACAGCACCAGCCAGAAGAACGCCGCTTCCGTGAAGCCGTAGCTGTGCAGTCCGATGCCCAGCATGTTCACGCCGAACCAGGACCACGCGGTGACGATGTTGCCAAAGATGGCGCAGTTGACGAGGCCGCGCTCGCGGACGACGCCGCCCCAGCGCAGATGCAGGATGAGCGCGTTCCATAAGACGATGATGAGCGCGCCGTTTTCCTTCGGATCCCAGCCCCAGAACCGGCCCCATGATTGGTCGGCCCAGATGCCGCCGGTGACGGTGCCAATGAAGCTGAAGAGCGTCGCAAAACAGACGATGCCATAAATCATCCGCGCCAAAGCCTTGCCCGTGGCGGCATCGAGCGTCTTGGTGAAGAACCCGCGCAGGACGTAGATCAAGCCGAGGAAGCCGGAGAGGAAAGTGCCGACATAGCCCACGGTCACGGTGATGACATGCACGGTCAGCCAAAAATTGGAGTCCAGCACGGCGCGCATCATTTCCATGGTGTCGCCTTCCAGCGCGAGATGATGCGCGATGATGAGCGTGATGAAGCCGATGACCGACGCCACGACCACGCCAATGCCGTTCTTGTAAAATTTTTCCAAGATCAAGCCCAGCAGCACCGCGCCCCAGCCGATGAAGATGGCGGAGGAATACAGGTTCGTCACCGGCGGCCGGCCTTCCAGCACCATGCGATACACGAGGCCGATGGTGTGAATCACAAACGCCAGCGCGAGCAGCCACGTGGAGGAACGCCGCAGCACCTCGGACAAGTTGAACCAGGAGAAACACGCGAGCAGACCGGCGAGAATGTAGATGACCATCGCGTTGTAGAACGGTTCCATCTGGTTGAAGAAGACTTCCGCGCGGGCCTTGGCGAGCGCCTTCGGCTGGGATGCCTCCAACTGTGAACGGAAGTCGCGCAGGGCGGCATTAAATTGCTCCGGCTGGTCGGTCGCCAGCGCGCCGGCCATTTTTGCGTAGGCGTGAATGCTGTCGTCAATGACCACGCCATTGGCGTGCGGAGCGTCGAGCAGCGCATCGCCCATGCGACGCCATTCGCGGGCACCGTTCGGCGGCAGGATCAGCGGCGGTTCGAGATTGGACATGAACTGAAACTGCTGCACATAGCCGATGAAGGTATTGAAGGTGGTCTTGTCGTATTCCTTGCCGGCCTGCTGCGCCTGCGCGGCGGCGACGCCGGCGGGAATGAGCTGTTCATAGGCGGTGAGTTGGGCCGGCCAGTCCCGCGCGTCGGCGGGCTGCAGGGTGTTGCGCAACCGCGCGTAGAGCGACAGCCGCTGATGCATCTTGGCGACAGCATTCTCGTAGGCGGTGCGGTTGGCCGCCTCAATTTTCTGGACGTGCTCGTTCTGCTTGTCAAAGTCCGCGAGCGCCGGCTGGAATTGGTTCCAAGAAAAATGTTTGCCATCGGATTGCCCGCCCTTTTCCGGCAATTTCAGGAGGGAAATCAGATCGGGATTGTCCACGCGAAAAACCGGATAGTCGTCGCAGACCGCCGGATTCATCATCATGTTCGCCAGCCATTCGGTCGCGGAAATGATCCGGGGATGCTCGTTCCAAGCCTTCCACGGCTCAAGGTTGAGCGTCTGCTTCTCGCGAATTTCCAGCAGCGCATTCCGCGCGACGGAATCCATCGGCTTGACGCGGCCGTTGGCGACGGTCGGCAACTGGCCGAATTCCGAAAACGCGAAGTCGCGGTCCTTGGGCGTTTGCAGCTTGCCGAAAAACCACAGCGCCATCACCAACATCAGGAACGGCGGCAACCATTTTTGAAGAATCTTTTTCATTTCGTTTTTTGTTTGGTGACAAATCCGATCAAGTGATACAGGAATTGGATAATCAGCCCCACGCCCACCATCGCGCAACCGACATAAGGCGTCAACCAACTGGGATTGCGCACGACGGACAGCACCGAACTCGGCGTGCGGCCCGCCTGTTCCGCCACTTGGCCGGCGTCCATCTGGTATTGATAATAGGTGTAGCCGCCATAACGCAGCGGATGATTCATGGAGATCTCCACTTCCCGTTGCTTCTCGCCGGTCTGCGCGTTGTCGATCCTCACCCGGCTGCGAAAGTCCTTGGGGATGTCCGTGCCAGGATAGGTGGTGTGCGTGGCCTTGAGCAGCGTCAGGGAAAACGGATGCATGACGCGCGTTGGGCGGATCGTGAACGAAAATTTCTTGCCGCCAACTTGAATCGCCTGCGGCGCGACCAGCAGCGTGCCGATTTTCTGCGCCATGCCCGTGCCCATCTGCGCGTAGCCGTTGCGGACAGCGGTGACGAGGGTGGCGTCCCCGGCCCAATCGCTGGCCACCCAGGTGCCCAGTGAACCGGCGGGCGTGACAAATTCCAGCACGGCGGTCGGAACATTGCGCTGGTCCATGGCTTTCACATCCTCGAGCTTCTGAAAATCGAAGCTGGCCGCGATGCCATTGGCAGTGAGCGGAGGAGCGTTCTGCATCATCGGCGCACGAAAACTTAAATCCGAATTATGCCAGTTCTGCTTCACCTGAATCGTGAACGGCAGACCGGTTTTTTCGGTGGTCAATGCACCGCCGGGTTTCAGCGACTTTTCGGGAATGGCCGTAAGGACATCGCCCGATTGAAAGACCAATTCATATTCCGTGGCGCTGTCGGAATAGTTGCGCGTGTCGCCCTCGACGAAGTGCATCTGCAATTCGCGCGACAGCATGTCCGTCGAGAGCTGGCCGACGAGCAAAACAATCACGCCCGCATGGGCCAATTGAATGCCGAGCTTCTTCGTGCTGAACTCAAAGCGGTAGATGTGCGTCGTGATTAGATTGACCAACAGCAGCGTGCCGATGAGGTAACCGCCGGGCAGCAGCAAGGGAATTTTGTGGCCGAAAAAGTGCGCACCGACCACGATCCACTGTTTGAAATAATGCGCCTGCGCGCCGTAAAGCCCCTCGTCCGCCTGCGCAATGGTGCCGACGAAGACCAGCACAATCGCGAACGCCAGCAGCACGACGGTGAGCTTGAGGGAGACGAAAAAATCGACGATTTTTTTAATGAGCATCGGGGTATTTGGCTGATTGCACGAACTTCACGAGCGCTTCTTTTTGTTGCGTCACGAGCGTGGGATCGCCCATGAGTTTGTAGAACCAGGTCTGGCCGCCGAGTGGCAAGACCGCGCCAACGAGTCGCGCCGGCTTGCCGGCGCGAGCGTCCGTGCCGGAAAACTCAATCAAAGTTGCTTTGGTGCCGGAAGCTTCAATCGTCGGCAAATTCGCGAGCTCAGCTTCCGCCGCCGGAGCCAAACCAAGCTGCGCGCGCCAGCGATTCACGTTCGGCAGCAAACCGCCGCCGTCGCCGTTGAGCGAACTGACATTCACCGCCGCCGTCGCGCCCTCCGCGCCGCTGATGACATATTTGGCGATCAAAAATTGCGCGAGCTGCCCCTCCTGCCAACCGGCGGGAACGGTCCAAGTTGGTTTGTCACCAGCACCGGAATTCAGGCCACCGGCCACAGCCGTATTCGCATTCGGCACGAGCGTGTTCTGAGTTCCAAGGCCCGTTCCACCAATCGGCGGATGCGACGGCGGCAATTGGCTCAGGTCCATGGTCGAAGGCGTGGCTGGACCGCCGAAGGCGACGGATTTTAAAAACGCCAGAAACGCCGGCTTGTTTTTCTCCACCAATTCACTGTCGCCCGTCATTTTGAAAAACCAGGAAGTGTCTTCGCGCAGCAGGACGGTGGCAAGAATCCGTTCGGCCTCGCCGCTGCCGGGAACCGTCCCGGAAATATCAAACAGATCCGAATCCAGACCGGCCACCGACACTTTTTCCGCCGTTTTTTGCACCCCCGCTTCATCGAGAGGTTGCAGTCCCACTTGGCCGCGCCAACGGTTCACGTTGGCCAGATTGCCACCCGCCATCCCGCTCATCGGAATCACACTCACATCCGCCTGCTTGCCATTTTCGGAAACCGAAAAGCTGGCGACCCGCATCTGGGTCAGTTCTTTTTCCTTCCATCCGGCTGGCAGCGTGTATTTCAACGGCGGGAGTCCGCTGTTATCCGGGGCGAGCATGCCGTCCGGCATGGTGCCGGGCATCGCGCCGGACGCGGCCAGGGGCGGCGGCGTGGGGTTGACCGTCTCATTGGTGTCAACGTGATACACTTTGACCTCGTCGCGGCCGCAGCCGGCACCGGTGAAAACGATCAGCGCAGCCGTCAGGACTGGCAGTGCGAAAGAGCAGGTCAGATACTTCATTTGTGCCTATTTAATACTGCAATTCACCGCGCGTGGCGAAACTTTCTTTGCCTTTAACACACCTCCGGTTGCCAGAGCCATGCCAAAAAACGGCATCAGCCCGGCCACGTTTCCTTAACTGACGGTCATATTCAGCAGAAATTCGATGTTGCTGCCGGTTTTCTTCAGCTTGCCGAGCATGAGATCCATCGCCTCAACCGGCGGCACGCCGGTGAGCGCGCGGCGGAGGATGACCACGCGGCTGCATTCGTCCGGATGATAGAGCAATTCTTCTTTGCGCGTGCCGGAGCGCTCGATGTTGATGGACGGAAATATGCGGCGATCCACGAGGGCGCGGTCAAGGTGAACCTCCATGTTACCCGTGCCCTTGAACTCTTCAAAGATGACTTCGTCCATGCGTGAACCGGTATCCACCAGCGCCGTGGCAATGATGGTGAGCGAGCCGCCTTCTTCAATGTTGCGCGCCGCGCCGAAAAAGCGTTTCGGTTTGTGCAGCGCATTGGCGTCCACGCCGCCGGACAAAATCTTGCCCGAGTGCGGCTGCACCGTGTTGTAGGCGCGCGCCAAACGCGTAATGGAATCCAGCAGAATCACCACGTCACGCTTGTGTTCGATCATGCGCTTGGCCTTTTCGATGACCATTTCGGCCACCTGCACATGCCGCTCCGGCGGTTCGTCGAACGTGGAGGAAATCACTTCCGCGCCTTTGCAGGAACGTTCCATGTCGGTGACTTCCTCGGGGCGTTCGTCAATGAGCAGGATGAACAGATACGTCTCCGGGTTGTTCTTCAAAATGGCGTTGGCCATCTTCTGCATCATCACCGTTTTGCCGGTGCGCGGCGGCGCAACGATCAAGCCGCGCGTGCCTTTGCCGATCGGGCAAACCAGATCGAGAACCCGTGTGCTCAATTCGTCCGGCGCGGTTTCGAGGATGAATCGCTTGTTGGGGAACAGCGGCGTGAGGTTTTCAAAATGCGTCTTATCCTTCGCCTTGTCCGGCTCCTCGCCGTCCACCGCTTCGACTTTCAGCAGCGCGAAAAACTTTTCTTTTTCCTTCGGCGGACGAATTTGACCCGTGATCAGATTGCCGGTCTGCAAATCAAACCGGCGGATTTGCGAGGGCGAAACGTAAATATCCTCCGGGCAGGGCAGATAATTAAAACTCTGCGAACGCAAAAAGCCGAAGCCTTCCGGCAACACCTCGATGACGCCTTCGGAAAACAGCACGCCCGCGCGCTCGGCGTTCTTTTGCAGGATATGGAAAATAACCTCGTGCTTGCGCATCGTGCCGAAATTTTCCACGCCATATTCCTTCGCCATGTTGTTCAACTCCGTCATGTTCATCGCCTGCAATTTGGCAATGTTGATGGAGGTGGCGATCCGGTCGCGCTGATAGCCGGCGCGGCGATCCGAAATCCGCTGGTTTTCATCGCGGTTATCTTCCTCGGTGGGTTCGACCGGCGCCGACGGCGGCCGCAACTCCGCCGAAGTTTCCGGGAGGGAGTGACTGGCCGCTTCTTGTTGCGCTTCCGCCTGGGCGGACGCCTGCGCGGCAGCCTTGATATTGTCAACCGTGCGTTCCGGCGCGAGCGCGGGCGCTTCGACCGCACCCGGCGTGGCTTCCAGCGGCAACTCCGGCACCGGCAACTCCGGCAGCGGCGCGGCCGCAGCGAGCTTGGCGGCAGCGGGCTTGGCGGCGGGCTTGGCGGCGGCGGCTTTCGGAGCCTTGCGCGGCGCAGGTTTTTTGACGGAACCTTTTGGTGGCATAAAAAATAATTGGTTGTGATGACCGGAATTCCGATTGCCAGCGGACAATGCGGGGAGAAAAGTCGTCCCGCATTGGACGGGCTGCGTCAGGAAAAGTTCAATTTGAATTTACTGACCGGTTGGGATTCTTATCCTTAACTCGGCAAGAGGAATTTCGCAGTCAACGGCGACACTCTGGCGCACCGGGGCGGCCAAGTCAAATCCGATTTTTTGTGCGGTTTCCACTCCAGCGGGTGCTATAAGTTGAAAATGACGCCTGACGCCGACCTGCTGAGCCGTTTTGCCGCCACCAATTCCGAAGCCGCCTTCGCCGAACTGGTGCAACGCCACGTCAACCTCGTCTATTCCGCCGCGCTCCGGCAGGTCAATGGCGATGCCCACCTCGCGCAAGATGTGGCGCAGACCGTCTTCACCGACCTCGCGCGCAAGGCCGGTTCATTGGCCAACCGCGACAGCTTGACCGGCTGGCTCTACACCAGCGCGCATTTTGCCGCCGCCAAAATCATCCGCGGCGAACACCGCCGCCGCGACCGCGAGGAAAAATTTATGCGCGAACCCATTGCTGAAACCGCGCCTGAACTCGACTGGGAACAGCTTCGCCCGACGCTCGACGACGCCATGCACGAACTCAAGGAGGCCGACCGCGAAGCCATTTTGCTGCGCTACTTTGAGAACCGGCCCTTCGCCGAAGTCGGCGCGAAACTCGGCCTCAATGAAAACGCCGCCCGGATGCGCGTGGAACGCGCGCTGGAAAAACTGCGCGCCGCTTTGACGCAGCGCGGCGTGACGACGGCGGCGGCGCTGGCCACCGCGCTTTCCGCCAACGCGGTGCAACTCGCGCCCGCCAGCTTGGCGGCGACGCTGACCACCGCAGCCATTGCCACCGCTGGAACCGGAACCTTCACCTTCATCAAAATTATGACTATGACCAAAATCAAACTCGCCCTCAGCGCCCTCGTCGTGGCCGGCGCGGCCACCGCCCTGGTGGTGCAACAGCAAGCCCAAACCAAACTCGGCGCGGAAAACCAATCGTTGCGCGCGCAAATGACGCAGTTGCAAAGCGACAATGAAAGTCTTTCCAATCGCGTCGCCACCAGCAGCAAATCAGAATCGTTGCCAAAAGAGCAATTCAACGAACTGTTGAAGTTGCGCGGTGAGGTTGGGGTGTTGCGGCGGCAAGTGAAGGAGTTCACCCAGGCCGAGCAGGCACGAAGTCTGCAGGAGCATGAGGCCAAACAGGTGATGGCGGCGACTCAAGCCGAGTTGGAGCTTGCACGTGCCAAAGCGCAGTTCAAGGCGGATGAGATCAAAACCGTCAATAACGAAAAGCAAATTTCCCTGGCCTTTCGTATTTTTGCCGGCGACAACCAGGATCGCTTTCCCACCAATGTCAACCAAGTGGACGTCAGCTATTTTGGGTCAACCAACCTGATGCAATTCGCCCAGGAGCAAGTGGAGTATGTCAATACCGCCGTCCCGAATCTAATAGCTTATCCCCAGGCGATTTTGATGCGGGAAAAGGTCCCGCGCCAGGACTTTGACGGAAAATGGCGGCGGGTTTATGGCCTGGCCGATGGCAGCGTGCAGACAGCCGCCTCCGACGATGGGAATTTTGACGCTTGGGAAAAACAGAACACCGATGCCATACCGCCCGCGCAATGAGGCAAGTGACTCCTCGCCATGCGTTCGCGCCTGGTTCCTTGGACTGGTAGGAGAGGACGTGAGGCGTCGCAAACTAACAACCATCCGGGTATTTTCTGAAGTTTGCGGTGAGCAAGGTCCAGAGCGAGTCCAGAAATGATGAAGCGATTGGCAGCGCGGGACCGCTCCCTCACCCCGGCCCGCTCCCGCTGGGAGAGGGAGAAACGTTCCCCGTTCTCGGAGCCTACCAAGTCGGAAACTGCTCGCTAGCGATTGCGTTTTAGCGACGTTGCCAACGGCGGTTCCCTCTCCCAGCGGGAGCGGGCTAGGGTGAGGGAGAACGCTACCCGCTCACGCGGTGGCCGCTACATGTTTGCTGGAAACACTCTGAGCGCCGGTCTGAAAATGGAGCGCGGCGGGGTGCCAGACCAGCCGCCGCCCGGCGGGAACGCGCCAAGACGCTGAAATTTGTGGGTTGCTGCGGTTGGTCCGAGGACCACACCGCCGCACCGCGGGCCGTTTTCATCGTTTCCACTCAATCGGGAGATCAAAAAGGCGGTTTAGGAGCGGGAGGGATGGCGGGCATGGCGCATGTAAACCGCTGCGCAAATGGAATTTAGGCCGTCGCAAGTCGTCCGAAGGTCGCCGCAGGTCGTCCGAAGGGCACCGCAGGTCGTCCGAAGGGCACCGCAAGTCGTCCGAAGGGCGTCGCAGGTCGCCCGAAGGCCGTCGCAAGTCGTCCGAAGGGCGTCGCAGGTCGTCCGAAGGCCGTTGCAGGTCGTCCGAAGGGCGCCGCAGGTCGCCAGCAGGAGTTCACCTGCCGACGATGGGTCGGGCCAAGCTGGCCAAGTTAGTATGGCAGCGGAAACTTGGCCGTCAGTTCACGCACGCGGGTGCGGACTTTGTGCGCGGCGTCCACGTTTTTGATGTCCATCAGCACTTCGGAAATCATGTCGGCGATGGCGGCCATCTCGGCTTCCTTCATGCCGCGCGTGGTGCAGGCGGGCGTGCCGAGGCGGATGCCGCTGGCCTGAAACGGCGAGCGCGTCTCGAACGGAATGGTGTTCTTGTTGACGGTGATGCCGGCTTCGTCGAGCGCAATTTGCGAATCCTTGCCGGTGATGTCTTTCGCGCCCACGTCCACGAGCATCAAATGATTGTCCGTGCCGCCGCTGATGAGGCGATAGCCATTGCGTTTCATGCCGTCGGCGAGCGCCGCCGCGTTCTTCACGATCTGCTGTTGATACGCCTTGAAGGCGGGCTGCAACGCTTCGTGGAAACAAACCGCTTTGCCGGCGATGACGTGTTCGAGCGGGCCGCCTTGGATGCCGGGGAAGATGTTTGAGTCAATGTCCTTCGCGTATTTTTCGCGGCACAGGATCAAGCCGCCGCGCGGACCGCGCAACGTCTTGTGCGTGGTGGTCGTGACGAAATCGGCATGCTCCATCGGGCTGGGATGAATGCCCGCCGCGACGAGGCCCGCGATGTGCGCGATGTCGGCGAGCAGATACGCGCCAACTTCGCGGGCGATCTCGCCCATGCGTTTGAAATCAATGATGCGCGGATAAGCGCTCGCGCCGACGGTGATCATCTTCGGCTTGTGCTCGCGCGCCATCGTGGCGAGCTGGTCGTAATCAATCAGCCCGCTGTCCTTGCCGACGCCGTAGTGAATGATCTCGAAAAATTTGCCGGAGAAATTCGCCTTGTTGCCGTGCGTCAAATGGCCGCCGTGGCTCAAATCCATCGTCAGCATCTTGTCGCCGGGCTTCAGCACGGAGAAATAGACGGCCATGTTCGCGCCGGAGCCGGAGTGCGGCTGGACGTTCGCGTGCTCCGCGCCGAACAGCTTCTTGGCGCGGTCAATGGCCAGTTGCTCGATGGTGTCAATGTTTTCGCAGCCGCCATACCAGCGTTTCTTGGGATAGCCCTCCGCGTATTTGTTGGTGAGCACGGAGCCTTGCGCTTCCATGACGGCGGGACTGGTGAAATTTTCCGACGCAATCAGCTCAATGTTTTCCTGCTGGCGCGTGCGTTCGTGTTCGATGGCGTCGGCGACGACCGAATCCACATGGCGCAACCGCAGCGCGGCCGGGGCCAGGCGCGCATCCATCTTGCGGACGCGGCGTTCGTGGCGGCCGCCTTCAAACTTCGCGCCGATGAAGGCGCTGAGAATCTTCTTGGCGAGTTCGGGTGAAGTCTTTTTGCCGGACAGGCAGACCGTGTTCACGTCGTTGTGCTGACGGCAGAGCGCGGCGGTTTCTTCGTCGCTGATAAGCGCGGCACGCACGCCGGAGACTTTGTTGGCCGTGATGCAGACGCCCACGCCGCTGGTGCAGATAAGTAAACCATTTTCGGCCTGCCCCGCCGCGACCGCCTGGGCGACAGGCAGCGCGAAGTCGGGATAATCATCCGCCGGATCCTGGGATTTCGCGCCGAAATCGGTGACGCTCAAGCCGCGTTCGCGGAGAAATGCCTTGAGGATTTCCTTGAGTTCAAAGCCGCCGTGATCCGCGCCGAGCGCAAAATTGGCCGTGGCTGCCATGGCTTCGCCCTGGGTGGCCGGGAGGAGATTGTTTTGTTCCATAAATTTCAAAAGCGTCACGATGCCCTGCTCGATCTGGTCGCGGCAGTCCACGTAAACATGATACGAACTGCCGATGGGATCGCTGATGTCCTTTTCGTAAGGCTCCAAGGTCTCGTCGAATTCGCGGAGCAAGAAGGTCTTTTCTGCCGCCGAGGGATAGAGCAGCGCCACCGTGTCCACGTGGCTGTGGGTCATGCCGAAAATATAATCCGCCGACCGCACGAGTTCCGAGGTGAGCGCGCGGCTGCGCTGGCTGGCGATATCAATGCCGATTTCCTTCATCGCCTGCACGGAATGATTCGTCGGCGGCTGGCCATCCATCGCGCCCAAACCGGCGGAGACCACCCGGAAATCGCCGCGCCCGCGCACGGCGTTGCGAAAAAGCCCTTCAGCCATTGGGCTGCGGCAAATGTTCCCCGTGCAAAGAAATAAAATCGTCTTCATTAAAAAAACGCCGACGCAAAAGGTGGTTGGCCGGGAGGGAATCGTCAATCCGAAATAAAGAATTTGAACCGGCGCCCGACGACATTTTCTTTGCCAGCCTTTCGGCCATTCCTTAGCATCGTGCCACTTATGGGATTTCATTCTTGTTTCGCCGGCTCCAAGGCAGTCCGGCTGTTGATCACCGCCGGCTTCGCTGCGGGCTCGACCCTGCACGCCGCCGACTCGGCTACCACGGTTGCCGCCACCAACGCCGCCGTCACCGGGGTGATTGAAAATTCCGTGGTGAAGATTTTTTCAACCGCGCGTTATCCTGATCCCTACAAGCCGTGGACCAAACAGTCGCCGGTGGAAGCTACCGGCAGCGGCGTGGTGATCGAGGGCAAACGCATTCTGACCAATGCCCATGTGGTGGATTACGCCAGCCAGGTGCAAATCCAGGCCAATCAGGCGGGCGACAAGATTTCCGCCACCGTGGAATTCATCGCGCCGGGAATTGACCTCGCCGTGCTCAAGCTGGACGACGAGAAGTTTTTTGAGACACATCCGCCCTTGCCGCGGGCCAAGACGCTGCCGGGCATCAAGGACGCCGTGATGGCCTATGGCTTTCCCGAAGGCGGCAACAGTCTTTCCATCACCAAGGGCATCGTGTCGCGCGTGGAGTTCACCGCCTATCATTTTCCGCTCTTCGGGCTCCGCATCCAGATTGACGCCGCCATCAATCCCGGCAACAGCGGTGGTCCCGCCGTGGTCGGCGACAAGATGATCGGCCTGACCTTCAGCCGCCTGACCGAGGCTGACAATATTGGCTATATCATCCCCTGCGAGGAAATAGACTTGTTTCTCGCGGACATCGCCGACGGTCACTACGACGGCAAGCCCGCCATGTATGAGACGATGCAGACGCTGGAGAATCCCGCCCTGCGCGCGTTTCTCAAACTCGGGCCCGGCGTCGAGGGCATGGTCGTGCAGAAACCCTATCAGGATGAGGCGGCCTACCCGCTCAAGCAATGGGACGTCATCACCAAGATCGGCAATGCGCCCGTGGATGATCAAGGCATGATCAAATTGGGGAACGACCTGCGCGTATTTTTTGAATATGAAATCCAGCACATCGTCACCAACGGCACCGTGGCGCTGACCGTCGTCCGCGCCGGCAAAGAACAGGACGTCCGGCTGCCGGTTTCCGCCAACTATCCACGCTTGATTCCCGGATTGGTCAACACCTACCCTTCCTATTTCATCTACGGACCCTTGGTCTTTTCGGCCGCCACCGACGATTATCTCGGCGGCTATCTGCGGTCAAAATATGCCGTGAACGTCATGTCCAGTTTGAGCTACGCGGCCAACCCGCTGATCACCCGCATGGCGGACCAACCCGCGTTTCCCGGCGAAGGGCTGGTGGTCATCGCCTCGCCGTTTTTTCCGCACAAGCTGGCCCAGGGCTACAGCAGTCCGCGCTCCCAAGTGGTCAAGACGGTCAACGGCCTCCCGGTCAAAAACCTCCAGCATCTCGTGGAGATTCTGCGCGATGCCGAAGCGGAATTCATCACCATCGAATGCAACACCCGGGCGGGCGAAACGATGGTTTTTCCCCGCGCGCAAATGCTCGCCGCCACCGATGAAATCCTGACCGACAACGGCGTCCGCGCCCAAGGCTCGGCGGACACGCTGGCGATTTGGAATGCCAAGCCGGCCAAGTAAAAACGGCGCGAAGAAAATTCTTCGCGCCATTTTTTGTTGTTGAGAACGTTGCCGCTGCTATCGCGCAGCGCCGCCCACTGGGCGGGGGCGGAGGCGGAAATTTATTCCAACTTTTTTTTCGCGTCGTCGGCCACCTGAATCTTCGTGGTGTTCACGTCGTTGATTTCCGTGGTCGTCGTGCGGTCCACCTCGCGGTCGTTGCCGTTGAAGCTCACGGTGCCGGTGACATGATGCGAATACTTCACCAGCTTGCCGTCCGCGAGCCAGAATGTCACCGTGCCTTTGGGATTGGTCACGGTGGGACCATCGCCATTCCCACCGCGACGGAAGACCAGCAGCGCTTTCGCGCCGTCCTCGGTCAGGTCGCCGGAAATTCCATTCGTGCCGACCTTCAAATCTTTCGCCTGCGCGGCCAGGCTCGCGGCCTCGGCGGCGGGGGCCTTGTAATTTTGCGCCAGGCGCGCGATGAACATCGCCGGATTGAAACCGCCGCCATTGTCCGCCAGCGCTTCGGCCGCCGACTGCCAGCCGTTGTCAGGTGTCTTGATCGCCGCATTGGTGCCTTTGATGACGGCTTCCGATGAGGTGTCGTTGAAGCTCATGACCAACGCGGTGTAGCCGTCCTTTTCCGTTTTGCCATCGGTCGGGCCGGGCTTGAACCGGGAGTTGTTGCCAACTTCGACGGTCGTTTTCCACGAATAATTCTTCTGGCCGCCGAGCGTGGTGGCAGCGCCGGTCACGGCCTCCTTCGGGCTGGCATCCGCCGCGAAGATGGAGCCAGAGACGAGAACGGCCACGCTGAACAAAAGTGCTTTTTTCATAATGTTAGTAGTTGAGGTTGGGGAAACACCAGCCACTCTGCGCGGAGGGCGGCCCAACCGCAATGCAAAAAATGCCGTGCTCAGGCCAAATCAAACAGGTAGGGACAGCGCGCAGTCCCCGCCCGGAGCGGAGCGCAGGGCGGAACGAACGTGGCAAGACCCACGCGTCGCAATTCGTTTCCGTCGCCGGACGCTGCGTTCGGCGACGGGGACCGCGCGGCGCTGTCTCTACCGCTTTGATTTGCAGAACGCGCTTGTAAGAATCCCCTGTTTCTTTTGGCCAAACCCGCTATCTTGTCCGCAATAATGAGCAAGTTGTTGTTGATTGATGATGAAGAGGACGTGCGGTATTCCATCCAGCGGATTTTGGATTCGCTGGGCATTGAACTCGCCACCGCGTCCAGCGGCGAGGAGGGCCTGAAGGTCATTCCCAAGTTCAAGCCCGACCTCGTGCTGATGGACGTGCGCATGGGCGGCATGACCGGCTTGGAAACCTTGCGCAAAATCCGCGCCACCGAACCCAAGCTGCTCGTCATCCTGATGACCGCCTACGGCACCACGCAGACCGCCATCGAGGCGATGAAGCTGGGCGCCTATGATTATCTGCTCAAGCCGTTCGATATTCCCAAGTTCAAGGAGATCATCGCCAATGCGTTGAAAGCCGCGAACGACATGAAACAGATCGTTTCGTATCAGCCGCTGCTGGAATCCGAAGATTACGAGCTCGGCATCATCGGCCGCAGCGGCGCGATGCAGCAGGTGTTCAAGCTCATCGGCCAGGTCGCCGCGAGCGATGCCACCGCGCTCGTCACCGGCGAAAGCGGCACCGGCAAGGAACTCGTCGCCCGCGCCATTTACCATCACAGCAACCGCAGCACACAGCCGTTTCTCGCCGTGAACTGCGCCGCCATTCCCGAGCAGCTTTTGGAAAGCGAACTCTTCGGCCACGAAAAAGGTTCCTTCACGGGCGCCACCAGCCAGCGCATCGGCAAATTCGAGCAATGCAATAAAGGCACGATTTTCCTCGATGAAATCGGTGACATGACGCCGCCCACGCAGACGAAAATTCTCCGCGTCCTCCAAAACGGCACCTGCGAACGCGTCGGCGGGAACGCGCCCATCCAAGTGGACGTGCGCGTGATCGCCGCCACCAACAAACCGCTCGAAGCCGCCGTCGCCGCCAAGCAATTCCGCGAAGACTTGTTTTACCGGCTCAACGTCGTGCGCATCCACATTCCGCCGTTGCGCGACCGGCGCGACGACATTCCGCTGCTGGTGAATTATTTCATCGAGAAGCTCGCGCGCGAAAACAACCGTGCGCCCAAGTCCATCGCCGCCAGCGTGGTCAAGGCGCTGGAGAAATATCACTGGCCCGGCAACGTGCGCGAACTGGAAAACGCCCTGCGCCGCGCCCACGTCATGGCCAAGAGCGACGCGATTTTGCTGAGCGATCTGCCGCCGGAAATCTCCGGCCAGAGCAGCACCGGCACGCCGCTTTCCGCCGGCAGCGAACCCCTGGGCGACGCCACCGCCACCGATGCCGCCGCGCTGGCCCGGCTATTGTTCCAATGGGCCAAGCGCGATCCCAAGCTGAAGATCATCCCCGCGGTTGAGCGCGAACTCGTCATCCAGGCGCTCAAGGAGACGAACAACAACCAGGTTCACGCCGCCAAGATGCTGGGCATCACCCGCGCCACGCTGCGCAAACGCATTGATAAGTTTGGGATTTTGCGCGAGTTGAATGTGAAGTAAGTTACGCGGGTTTAAATCGCAAAGTGTGAAGAAAGGAAAAATATGACTGAATACAAAGTTGTCTCCAGCAAGCCAAAACCACGACTGACAGCAGATAAGAATAATCACGACAAGTGGCCAAATGAATCGGATTGCGTGAAAGAAATAATCGAAATTGGTGTGGTAAACGTAAAGGCGATTTCTAGCCGCTCAAATCCAAAATTAAATTTCACAAGGCTAGACGGGCCAGCATATTTAAAATTATGGAAGGAATACGAACGCCAAGTCCGGCGCTGAATGGCGAAAATTTTTAACCGGATTAGGCCATATGAAGATGACTGAAACAGTAAGCGAGCCAGCTTCTTTCCTAACAAAAGAAGTGCGGCGCATACATTTTACCGAAATCACAAAGAAAGATTTGGCCGAGTTGTATAATGTTCTCAACGATCTTTTTCTTGGACGGCGCAATTGCAAACTCTGGGTGTGTATTGGCAACCACGACAATTGGTTCGATGATCAAAAGCAACTTGCCCACTTCGTTCGTGGATTTTGCATCGCAATTCAAACAATAGACGCGGATTTTTTGGACGATTGCGGAAGCGCTCGAGCTGGCCACCCAAGAGTTTAAAATTCAAATTAGGACAACGCCACCTGTTTCCCCTTCTTGACACAAAGCGTTTCATGGCTATCCTTTCAAACTCCGGTTTTTGCGCCGGGAACCATTTTGATTTGAATTTATGAAACGCCAGTATCAACCGTCGAAGATCCGCCGTAAACGTCAGCACGGATTCCTCAACCGCAATTCCACCAAGAGCGGCAAGGCCACGCTGGCCAACCGCCGCCGCAACGGTCGCAAACGCCTCACGCCGGTTTGATTTCGTGAACGCCGCGCCGTCGAAACGCCTGCGTCTGGGCCGCTCGTCGCGCCTGACGCAAAGCCGCGATTTCGCGCGTGTGCGCCTGCAAGGCCAGCGCCTCGCCCTCGGCTGTCTAATCGCCAACTGGCACAAACTGGCCGAAGGTTCCGCGCCCAAACTGGGCGTCGTCACCAGCAAACGAATCGGCGGAGCCGTCCAACGCAACCGGGCGCGCCGCCTCCTGCGCGAGAGTTTCCGGCAGCATCAGCATGAATTCGCGCAACCGGTGGAACTGGTTTTGGTCGCGCGGAATTCCATCGCCGGCCGCAGTTTTGCCGAGGTGGAAAAGGATTTTCTCGCCGCGCTGCGCCGCGCGCGCCTGCTCAAATTGGAATCGTGAATCCGCTGCAGCACATTTTGGTTATCGCCATCCGTGCGTATCGTCTGACGATTTCGCCGGCGCAAGCTTTTCTCTTTGGCAGCACGGGCGGCTGCCGTTTCACCCCGACTTGTTCGAACTACGCGCTGGACGCGGTTCGCCAACGGGGTGCCGTCGTGGGCACCGCGCTCGCGGCCAAACGCATTTGCCGCTGCCATCCGTGGGGCGGCTGCGGCCACGATCCGGTGCCGGAAAAGAGTTTCAAGTTTCACGTTTCAAGTTTCAGGTTTTAATTTTTCATGGATAAAACAGGAATCATCGTTGTTTCACTTTGTGTGCTGCTGCTGGGCTGGTGGTTTGTGGAGCAGAATAAAATCGCCCAGCAACAGGCGCATTTTAACGCCACCAACATCGTGGCCACGGCTCAGAACAAGGCGGTGGGAACCAATGTCGAAGCGGCGGCTCCCGCCCAACTCGCGCCGGCGGTCACCCTGCCGGCCATCGAGTTCAACACGAATCTGGCGGAACAAACCCTGGTGCTGACGAACGGCCGGGCGCGCTACACGTTTACCTCGCGCGGCGGCGGATTGAAGTTGGTGGAACTGCTGGATTATCCGCAGACCATTTCCGAGCGCTGGAAAAAAACCAAGACCAAGACGACGGACGATTCGGTGGCTTCCCTGAACACGCGGGCACCGTTGCCGATGCTGGCGGTGGTCGGCGATGCGCGGCTGGCGGGCGATGGCATTTTCACTTTGACGCCAATCGCCGGCGGCGTGCGCGCGGAAAAAACTCTGGCCGACGGCCTGCGGCTGGTGAAAAACTTTCAATTCAGTTCAAATTTTCTCGTCAACACCACCGTGCGATTTGAGAACACGTCGAGTTCTTCGCTCATGCTGCCGGCGCAGGAATTCGTCGTAGGCACGGCCACGCCGATGGACGCGGACGATTCGAGCCTGACGGAAGGCATGATGTGGTCGGATGGCAGGAGCGCGAAGGATCAGCCCATCAGCTGGTTCTCTGGTTCGGGGTTTGCGTGTATGAAAGGTGCGCCGCGCTACGTTTCAACCTCAGGATCAAATGACGTCGTTTGGGCGGCCGCGCACAACCAGTTCTTCACCGTGCTGGCGATGCCGGAAAAGCCGGCGTTGGCAGTGGTCGCCCGGCCAGTCACGCTGCCGCCGTTTCCGAATGTGGAACAAAACCTGAACGCAGCGCTGCCGCGTGGCGTGGAAACGGCGCTGGTTTTCCCGGCGCAGAGCTTGGCGGCGAACGCCTCGGTGGAGCGGAAGATTGCCTTGTTCGCCGGGCCGAAAGAATACCGCACGCTGGCAGACATTGGGGAGCAGTTCAAAAACCGTGCGGATGATGTGATGGGTTTCGGCGGCTGGCTCGGCTTCTGCGCCAAGCCGCTGCTGATCGCGATGAACTGGGTCCACGACATTACGCGGCTCGGCTACGGCTGGGTCATCGTGTTGATCACGCTGTTTATCAAGGTGATTTTCTGGCCGCTGACGGCCAAGAGCACGCGCTCAATGAAGCGCATGCAGGCGCTGGCGCCGGAGCTGAAAGCGTTGCAGGAAAAATACAAGGACGACGTGCAGAAGCTTACCAAGAAGCAATGGGAACTTTACAAAATCCATAAGGTGAATCCGATGAGCGGCTGCCTGCCGATGCTGATCCAGATGCCGGTGTTCATCGGCTTTTTCACGATGATCCGCAGCGCGATCGAACTGCGCGGCGCGCATTTTCTGTGGGTCGCCGATTTGTCGAAGCCGGACACGCTGTTCATGATTCCGGGGCTGGACTATCCGTTCAATCTGCTCCCGTTGCTGATGGGCGTCTCGATGTTGTGGCAGTCGCACCTGACGCCGCCGTCGCCGGGCATGGACGCGTCGCAGGCCAAAATGATGAAATACATGCCGCTCATCTTCCTGGTGTTTCTTTACAATTACTCAGCCGGCCTGGCGCTCTACTGGACGGTGAACAACCTGCTCACCGTGTTGCAAACGAAGCTGACGAAGAATCTGAAAGATCCCGCCGCCGTGGTGGTCACGGGACCGGCGACAAATCCGGTATTGACGCCCATCTCAAAAAGGAAGAAATAGAGACCAGCAAAACGCGAGATAAAACAGTGCGGCCAAACGGCGGCATTATTAATTTTGCCTCTTTAATTTTTAATTCATATGCCTGCGCAATCGAAAGCCATCGTTGAAAAGATCCTCACGTCGCTGGGCTTCTCCGCGACCGTTGAGGAACACCAACTCGAAGATGGTTGTTTGCTCGATGTAAAGACCGAAGATTCCGGCCGTTTGATCGGCCGGCAGGGACAGACACTGGCGGATCTGCAATACATCACGAACCGCATTTTGTTCCAAGCAGATCCCACGTCGCCCAAGGTGATGGTGGATGTCGGCGGTTACCGCGCCCAGTCGCGCGAGGCCTTGGTGAAGAAGGCCAAAGACGCCGCCGAAAAAGTCCGCCGCTGGGGTGATGCCGTGGAACTGGAGCCGTTGAGCGCCTTCGACCGCCGCATCGTCCATCACGCGTTGAAAGACGATCCGGATATTGAAACGCAGAGCATCGAAGTGGACGGCACGGAGAAGAAAGTCCTGATGCTGCGCCCCAAACCCTGACCGCCATCGGAGCCCATTTTTGAAAGCAAAAAGCGCGGACATTTTTGTCCGCGCTATTTTTAGAGATTGGTTTAGTCAGCCACTTTCAAAATAAACGTCTTTGAAGCCTCGCTGTTCGGTTTGGGCGGGCCGCCGAAGACGTTGTAGAGGTAATCAAATTTGAAGCGGTAACTGACCGATTTGACCCCGGCCGGCACGGGCACGAGCCCTTCCCAGCGGTTTTTCACCACGGGCACCTGGCGCAGCGCGTAAGGCTGGCCGTTGACGACCACGTAAGCCTTGATACTGTCCCAGCGCAAGGATTGCTGTTGCGAATCGAAGGACGTTTCGACGGGATAAAGATTATTGGCGTTGCGCGGCTGCTGGTTCGGCGTCAGGCGCGTAAACTGCCCGGTGGTGCAACCCGCGAGCAGCAACACGGGTAGAAGCATCAAAATTTTCTTCAACATAAGCGCGCAAGCATCGCAGAAAACGCGCCGGTTTGTAAAGTTGGATTTCCGAACTTGAACGCTGGATTCATTTCGGTAATCCTCGCTCGCATGAATTCCCCGCAACCCGCTGTTCCCTTGAAAAGTAATTTTCGCTGGATCATCTGCGCCCTGCTGTTTTTTGCCACCACTTTTAATTACCTCGACCGCCAGGTGATCAGCTATCTCAAGGAATATTTTTGCACCCCGGCGGAACTGGGCGGCTTCGGCTGGTCCAACACGGACTTTGCCAATTTGACCTCCTTCTTCACCGCGTTTTACGCCGGCATGACCATCATCGCCGGCTGGGTGATTGACAAAATCGGCACCAAGATGGGGCTGGCCCTGTCGCTGATCGTCTGGTCCATCTTCGGGATTTGCAATGCCTTTGTCGGCCGTCTGGTGATGATGCATGTGCTGGTGCGCAGCGCCTTTGGCGTCGGTGAGGCCGGCAACTTTCCCGCCTCCATCAAAACGGTCGCCGAATGGTTTCCCAAGCGCGAGCGGGCGCTGGCCACCGGCATTTTCAACAGCGGCTCCAACTTTGGTGCGATGATGGCCGCGCTGTTCGTCCCGTGGTGCATGATTTACTTTGGCGACCAACTCGGCTGGAAAATGGCCTTCATCCTCACCGGGGCAGCGGGGTTTTTGTGGTTGTTCTTCTGGTTTTGGCTGTATGACACGCCGGCGAAAAGCAAACGACTTTCCAAGGTGGAATATGATTTCATCCACAGCGACAAGGACGAAACCGCGCCCAGCGAAAACGCCACCAAACCGCCGGCCAAGGCGTCACTTGGCAAACTGTTTTCCGGCACCGGCCGGGCGCCCTGCTCCAGTTTCTGGGGAACGATGATTTTGGCCGGCATTTTGACCACGTTCGTTTTTTTGATGACCACCCTGGTCGTGGTGCCCAACGGGAGAATTTGTGTTTCCGGGGAGAACGCCCGACAGGTGGCTGCGAAAATCTTCGTCGCTCCAAACGACTATCTGCCCATTTTAGTTTTCCGCATCGTCTGGCTGGCGCTGATGGGCTGGGTGTGTGCGGCCGTGCAAATCAAACGCTGGCATGACCTGGGCAAATCCGGCTGGCTGGTGCTGATCAATCTCGTGCCCGGCCTCGGCACCCTGATCTCACTGGTAATTTTGGGCTTCTTCAAAAGCACGGCCAGCGCGACGAAATTCGGCAATGAATCCAGCACCGGAGTGCTGGGCTATCGCCAGACTTGGGCGTTTTTCTGGGGAAAATTTCTGACGGACGGCGTCTGGTGGTTTTATCTGTTCTGGCTGCCGGACTATCTCAAAAAACAGTTTGGCATGGATAAGCACCAAGTCATGCTGCCGACGTTCATCGTGTATGGCGTTGCTATTATTGGCAGCGTGTATGGCGGCAGCATTCCCATGACTTTCATCAAAAAGGGCATGGCCGTTTACAAGGCCCGCATGTTGGCCATGTTTCTCATCGCCTTGGCACCACTGACTGTTTTGAGCACGCAATACTTCGGCAATGTGGAGCATTTTGGCAACACCTGGGCCGCCGTGCTGGCCGTGGCCACCATTTGCGTGGGGGCAGCGGCCCATCAAGCATGGTCGGCCAATCTGTTCACCACCGTTTCCGACATGTTCCCGAAGCGGACGGTGGGATCGGTTACCGGCATTGGCGCCATGGCTGGCGGCCTCGGCGGCGTGCTGGTCCAGCAACTCGCCGGCGGCCTGACCGATGCCTATCAAGCCACGCCAAAAACGGCCTACCTCATCATGTTCATCATGTGTGCGGGGAGCTATCTGTTCGCGTGGGGAGTGATGAAAGCGCTGGTGCCACGGCATAAACCCATCACCGATCTGTAACCGGATGCAAACGAAAAGCCCGCTGGAGACTCAACTCCAGCGGGCTTTTTTGTTTCCGAAAAATCAGATGGCCATCGCGTCAAATCCGCCGTCCACCACGAGCTCCGCACCGGTGATGAAACTGCCAGCGTCCGAAGCCAGCAACAGCGTCGCCCCCACCAACTCATGAGCGTCACCAAAGCGCTTCATCGGCGTCTTGCCCATGATCTGCGCGATGCGTTCCGGGTTCAGCACTTTGCGATTTTGTTCGGCCGGGAAGAAACCCGGCACGAGAATGTTCACGCGCACGCCGCTCGCCGCCCATTCGCGTGCGAGATTTTTGGAGAGGTTGTGCACCGCCGCCTTCGACGCCGAGTAAGTGAACACGCGTGACAGCGGCGTGAGGCCGGACGCCGAACCGAGATTGATGATGCTGCCGGATTTCTGTTCGACGAGATGTTTGCCAAACACCTGACAGGCCAGCACGACCCCCTTCAGATTCACGGTGAGGATGCGGTCGAACTCGTCTTCAGGAATATCTAAGAACGGCGTCGGCGAATTGATCCCCGCGCCGTTCACGAGAATGTCCACGCGGCCAAACTTCTTCAAAACGTCCGCGAGCAGTTGCTGCAACGCCGCCTTGGACGTTGCTTCGCACGGAAAGAACTCCGCCTTGCCCCCGCCGGCCACAATTTTGTCGAGCCGCGCCTGTGCCTTGGCCGCATCGCGGCCAACCAATGCGACCGTCGCGCCAGCGATGGCGATGCCTTCGGCCATTTCGCCGCACAGCACGCCCGTGCCGCCGATGACGACCGCCACTTTGCCTTTGAGTGAGAACAGTTCTGCTGGTGTTTTCATATTTTTACAATGGGAGCGCGATTATCTTTGCACACGCGCGCTGCCGCCGCCAAACGTTTTCTCCACTTCCTTGCGCGTGGCCATGCTGGTGTCGCCGGGCGTGGTCGAAGCCAGCGCCCCGTGCGCTGCGCCATATTCCACCGCCTTCTGCGCATCGTTGAATTCGAGAAAACCGAATTGCAGGCCGCTCGCAAAACTGTCGCCGCCCCCGACGCGGTCGAGGATTTCCAGTTCTGGATACTTGCGGCTCTCGTGAAAATTGCCGTCATGCCAGAGAATCGCGCTCCAGTCGTTCTTCGTTGCCGTGATGACGCGGCGCAAAGTGGTCGCGGCCACCTTGAAATTCGGATACGCCTTAACAGCGGTCTCAATCATCGCCTTGAACGCGTCGGTCTCAATATGGCTCAAGCTGTGATCCGCACCCTTTACCTCAAAGCCGAGGCTCGCGGTGAAATCCTCCTCGTTGCCGATCATCACGTCCACATACTTGGCGATTTCGCGATTCACTTCCTGTGCTTTTTTGAGGCCGCCGATGGATTTCCAGAGCGACGGACGATAATTCAAATCGTAGCTGACGATGACGCCGTGCTGCTTCGCCGCTTTCACCGCTTCGATGGTCAACGCCGCCGTCGTTTCCGACAGCGCGGCGAAAATGCCGCCGGTATGCA
Source organism: uncultured Verrucomicrobia subdivision 3 bacterium (assembly GCA_903850425.1). GTDB lineage: Bacteria > Verrucomicrobiota > Verrucomicrobiia > Limisphaerales > UBA11358 > UBA11358. Next base: position 85,010 of record CAINLR010000027.1, read on the forward strand.
GCCAGCGCGCGCCGACTTTGCCGAAGATATGATCCCAATCGAAATCGCCGGGCTTGAGCTGCGCCGCAGCGGAATTGCCGCGATCCGGCACGCCGACCGCGCCGCGAATGCCAAAGCCGCGCTCGGTGAAATTCAAACCATTCCGCACGCTGCGGCCAATGCCGTCGTCTTCGCGCCACTTGATGAAGTCCGTGCAGACGCCGCCCTGCATAATGAAGTCTTCGATGAGATGGCCGACTTCGTTGTCCACGAACGCGGTGCAGACAGCGGTTTTGTAGCCGAAGCATTTGCGCAGGCCGCGCGAGGTGTTGTATTCGCCGCCGCCTTCCCACGCGGTGAACGAGCGCGCAGTGCGGATGCGTCCTTCGCCGGGGTCCAGGCGCAGCATGACTTCGCCGAGCGAGATTTGATCGTAAGTGCAGGTGGATTTGTCGCGTAATTGAATTGCCATAAATTTTTTGGTGGTTGAAAAAGTTCAGACTTGAACGGATTTGAAATCAGCCAGATTCCACGCGGCTTCACCGACTTCGTGGGCGAGGTGGTTGAGTTCTTCGATTTCCGCTTTGGTGAAGAGCAAACCGCCGTGCTGCTTGGAGATGCCGCCCCAGCGCGCTTCCGGCTGGCCGGGCAGCAGGCACTTCTCGTTGCCGTGACCCAGCACGTCTTCGATGATCGCCTTCACGTTCTGGATTTGCGAACGGCCTTTGACGTAGTCGTTGCCTTTCATCGCGTCGGGATGGATGACTTGAAAATAAAACGTCGAGCCGCGCTTCTCGCCTTCGCCGCCGCGCGACGTGCCGCGGATTTCCGGCAGCGAACCGCCGATGTAGCCCGCGTAAAGTTCGTCAATCAAACCCATGCCATAACCCTTGTGCGCGCCGAACGGCAGCAACGCGACGGCCTTGTTCGGATCGGTCGTCGGATTGCCCCCGGCATCCACGGCGCAACCGGGCGGAAGTTGTTTGCCTTCGCGTTTCATCACCTGCACGCGGCCCATCGCGATGGTCGAGGTCGCCCAGTCAATCACGATGGGAAAACCAATGGCGTCCTGTGTCGGGAACGCCCATGAATGCGGGTTCGTGCCCATCGTCGGCGTCTTGCCGCCGAACGGCACGACTTCGGACGTGGCCGAGGTGCAATTCGTATAGGCGAGGTAGCCCTTGAGCGCGGCGTCCATGACGTAGCCGCCGCCCCAGAGATAATGCGTCGCGTTGTCCACGCTCACCATGCCCACGCCGAATTTGTCGGCGAGCTTCATACAGGTGTCCATCGCCTCATAGGCGACGGCCTGGCCGAGCTTGTTGTGGCCGTTCCAGATTTCGGCGGCGGCGAAGCGCGACGGCAGCTTCTCGATCTTCGCGCCGGGCGTCCAGCGGCCGACCTTGCTGCCGAACAATTCGTCGAGGTGCAGCGCCTTGATGGCGTTGTGCGTGCGGATGCCGTAATACGCGGCGCTGGCGCAAAACCGCGCGCCGGCGGCGGCCTCGGCGGCATCGTAACCGCGCTTGCGATACGCCTGCGTGACGAGTGAATCGTGTTTTTCTTGGGGAATGATGTAGTAGGTTTCGGGCATAAAAATTGGGGGGAGATGAAATTAATTATTTCGTGAATTTTATCGTGTCCACGCAAGCCAACAGATTTGACGCATCGCCATCATCAATTGATGAAGCTACAAATTCCAAATACGAATTACTGGCTTCAACCACAAAAATTTTCTGGCTAACTGTCGTCCCACTCCGAACTGAAATTATCTTTAGTGAAATAGCGTTTCGCCCAGCAATGGTTGTTGGTATCGGAAGCTGATTTACGGCAAATGGCGGCGAAACTTCGGTAAGCATCTCGGTAAAACTAACGAGATTACTGACTCCATATTTTTCCAACATTATTTGCTTATCATTCACGTTTATTACCAAGGACGGATTGTAACTGCCATTTTCGGGCAAGTATTTCAGTATCGCCGCCAAAGTATCAATGCCATCAACGTGTTTTGGAATTAAGTCGGTCGGAGAAATGCTTTTGCCCCACAGCGAATATGTTGCGCGAACTTTTTTTCTTTCTACGGTTGACCAACTGGCCTTGCTCCAACCGGCTGGCATTTGAAAATTGAAACCGTAAGAATCATTTTCATACCGTCCATCCAAAACATGACCTGTTTGATAAACTCGGCTCCGCGCTTTTTCCATTTGAACATTTGACGCCAGTTGAACAAAAGTTGGCGCCGAGTGGATGTTGAGTGCAGTATAAAACAAGAAGGCCGACAAACAGAAAAAACCAGCCAAGTTATCAGACGATGCAGAAAACAAACTCTTTGATTTAATTTTTCCCACCAAAAAGAAAATGGAGGCGATCCCCGTCAGGACACAAAAGGTTGTTGAAATTACAGGACTCATCAAAGCCCCTTCCGCATGAGTGAGGTCGAATCTATTCACCAAACCATCATAAATCTTAGCCCAAAACCCAGTTGCATAAACGGCTGAAAGCGCGTTTGCCCAAGCTAGGCTTCCCAAAACAACCAATGTGATTTTAAGTTTCACCTATTAGAATCAAACCCCTTTCTTCACCGGCACTTCGGGATTCACCTGTGCGATGGGTTTTTCGCCGTTCATCGCGAGGATGAGATGTTTCACGGCGCAGGTGGCCTGCCGCACCACGCTTTCAGCTTTCGTCTTCATTCAAATTATTTCCAACGCAATTTCCGTCAGACCGGCAAAGTCATTCTTGTCCAGCGTCACGATTTTTTTCGCGCCGCTCTTTTTGGCGGCGACCGCGTGGAAAAAATCATGCACCCGCCCGCCGCGAACTCCCAGTTTGCGCGCTGATTTCAGCGCCGCCAGCATTTCGTCCGCCGTCAAATCCACGAAATCCAAACTCTTCGCCAGGCTCGCCAGAATTTCCGCCGCAATCTGCGCATCGGCCCGGTTCTTCGGGTTGCCGGTAATGGTGGAAAAAACTTCCGCCAACGCGTGCGAACGGGTGACACCGCGCTCGCGTTGCAACCGGAGTTGCATGGCCGGCGTTTCCACCGCCGCGACCAGCGCGGAAGAATCCCAATACGTTTTCATTGCCGGTCGCGGTCGGCGCGGATGGCAGCGCGAATTTCCTCGCGCGTCAACCGCAGCGGGACGTTGTAAGTGCCGTCTTTGTTCCGCGTCACCTTCACTACGGGAACCTCCTTCTCCACCAGTTCAACGACGCGGATGCTGCCGTCAGGCTGGTAGCTGGCGTCAAAAGCGGTGTTCGGGCGGAACAATTCCGCCGCCGTCAGCCTTCCACGAGAATCTGCGATCAATTTCATAATGGGATTATCCCACTACTTTTGGCTCTGTCAAAATTCATTTTTCCGCCGTTCAAACCACTTTCTTCACCGGCACTTCGGGATTCACCTGTGCGATGGGTTTTTCGCCGTTCATCGCGAGGATGAGATTCTTCACGGCGCAGGTGGCCTGCCGCACCACGCTCTCGTAAGTGCGCGACGCGACGTGCGGCGTGCAGACGACATTCGGCAGCTTGAGCAGCGGATGATCCGCCGCCGGCGGCTCGTGATCCAAAACGTCCGTGCCGTAACCGCCCACCTGCCCGGATTTCAGCGCGGCCACCATGTCATTGGTGTTCACGACTTCGCCGCGCGCGCAATTCAAAATCAAAACGCCCGGCTTCATCTTCGGAAACGACTTCGCAGAAATCATGTCGCGCGTCTCCGGCGTCAGATTGGTGTGCAGTGAAATGTAGTCACTGGCGGCATAAATCTCGTCGAGCGAGGCGGCGCGTTTCACGTTGTGGTCGGTCGCAAATTTTTCATCCCAATAAACGTCGAAGCCGATCACATTCATGCCGAACGCCCGTGACCGAATCGCCACTTCCTTGCCGATGCGTCCGAGGCCGATGATGCCGATGGTTTTGTCGAGCAGTTCGTGGCCGGTCTTGCGTTTCCAATTCGTCTTGGCGTCGCCGCTGCGCGTGGAGTCGGTGTGGAATAGAAAATTCTTTTCCAGCGCGAGCAGCAGCATGAAATTATGCTCGGCCACGGTCGTGTGGTTGACACCAGGCGTGAACAAAAGTGGAATTCCAAATTCAGTGCAGCATTTTACGTCAATCTTGTCCACACCGATGCCGTATTTGCTCAAGACCTTCAGTTTCGGGCGCGCTTTTTCCAGAACCTGGCGCGTGATGGCGTCGTCGCCGCAGATGTAGCCGTCCACGTCACCTACAAGCGCGAGCGTGTCTGCCTCATTCAACGGGCCGCGCGCGGTGATGATTTCCCAGCCGGTCTGCTTGAGCAAATCATGATGGGCGCCCGGCGTGTCTTGGAACGAAGTGGTGGTGAGTAGGATTTTCATGTTGAAAGCATAAAAAAAAACGGCCCCTGTGCAATGACAGAGGCCAAACAAATCTTGCCGAAGTTATTGAGAATTCTGCACTCAGCCGGCACCAAGTTCCGAACGGGCGAGAATGTTCAGGCGTTCCTGTGCCGACCGCGTCATGCCGGTGAAAATCATGGAAACGTGGTAGCCACTGTGCTTGTTGCCCGCGCAGGACACCACAACGCCGTTGCAGGAAACCTTGCTGCCGTCCAAGGGCGATTGTAGGGCGACCGTCATCTCGCTCCATTCCGTGAAGGGCGTGGGACTGCGAAATTCGATGCCGCTCTTGTGGACCGAAACCGTTTCGGAAGAGAGTTCCAGCTTCATATTTCGTCCCGAAACACTCACCGGCTGACCGAAGGAATCAATACTGGCCAATTTTTTTGCGCTCATAGATCAATCAAGTTCACTGAAAGTAACACGTTGCCCGCAGCCGTCAAATTACTGGCGAGAATCATTTTCATTAGTTCACCACTCGATCACCGCCGCGCCCCAGGTCAGGCCGGCGCCAAAAACGACGAGCAAAATCAAGTCGCCGCGCTCGATCCGCCCCGACGACACCGCTTCGTCCAACGCGATGGCCACCGAGGCGGCGGAGGTGTTGCCGTATTTGTGGAGGTTGATGAAGAGTTGTTCCGGCGTGGCTTTGAGACGATCGCCCACCGCGTCCACAATGCGTTGGTTGGCCTGATGCGGAATGACGCATTTGATCCGGGTGATGTCAATTTCGCAGCGGCGCATGGCTTCGTGGGCAGCGGAAACCATGGCGTTCACAGCGTTCTTGAAGGTCTCCTTGCCGTCCATGCGGAGAAAATGTTTGCCATCGGAGACCGAAGTCTGGGTCGCCGGGCACGCACTGCCGCCACCGGGCATCGAGAGCAGGTCGGCCTTGTTGCCATCCGCGCCCATGACGGCGGTGAGCAGACCGTGGGAATTTTCGCGATGCTGCAAAATCGCCGCGCCCGCGCCGTCGCCAAACAGCACGCAGGTGTTGCGGTCTTTCCAGTTCACGATGGACGAAAGTTTTTCCGCGCCAATGACGAGCACCGTTTCGTAAGTGCGCGACAAAATAAACTGCTGGCCAATTTCCAGTGCGTAAATAAAACCGGAACAGGCGGCTTCGATGTCAAAGGCCGCCGCGCGCGCCGCACCGAGATTGCGTTGAACCAGGCACGCGGTCGAAGGAAACGGCATGTCGGGCGTGAGCGTGGCCACGATGATCAAGTCAATCTGATCGGCGGTGACGCCGGCCATTTTCATCGCCCGCTCGGCGGCCTTGGTCGCCAGGTCGGAAGTAAATTGATCCACCGCGGCGATGCGACGTTCCTTGATGCCGGTGCGCGAGGTGATCCATTCGTCCGAGGTCTCGACTAGTTTTTCAAGTTCGGCGTTGGTGAGGATTCGCTCCGGCACATACGCGCCAACGCCGGTGATGGCACAAGGCCGACCTTGGAAATTATGCTTGGCGCGCGGATTTTTCATGAGTTCGCAGGACCGGCAGCCGCGCCCGTTTCGAGGAGTTTATTGGCGGCCGCAATTTCGCTCGCGATCATTTGGTTGATCTCGTTTTTGATGGCTTCGGCGGTAACGCGTATGGCGCTGGCCACCGCGCGTTCGCGGGCGGAACCGTGAGCTTTAAGCACGGTGCTGTTGAAACCGAGCAGGGGAGCGCCACCGTAAACCTCCGGGTCCATCCGCTTCCGGATCGCCCGAAAAGCATCCTTGGCCAGAAACGCGCCGATCTGCCGCTTGGTGTTTTGCATCAACTCGCGCTTGAGCATCGAGAACATCGCAACCGCCAGGCTTTCGGAGGTTTTCAAAACGATGTTGCCCACGAAGCCGTCGCAAATGACGACATCCACATGGTCTTTGAAAAGATCGTGTCCTTCGATGTTGCCGATGAAATTCAGGTTGAGTTTCTGGCACAGCTTGAAGGTTTCGAGCGTGAGCTCATTGCCCTTGGAATCTTCCGTGCCGATGCTCAAAATGCCGACGCGCGGGGTTTTTCGTTTCAGAATTTCACGCGAATAGACATTCCCCATCACGGCAAACTGCGCCAGATGAAGCGGCTTGCACTCGACGTTGGCACCCGCATCCAGGAGCACAAATTCGTTGCCTTGCCGCGGAATCACGGCTGCGATGCAGCCACGATCTACGCCGGGAATGCGGCCGACCTTGAACGTCGCCGCCGCAAAAAGACCACCCGTGTTGCCCAAGGAAATCAGCGCGTGCGCCTCGCCCCTACTGACGAGGTCGGCGGCACGACCGATGGAAGAATCCTTTTTCTTGCGAAGTGCGACGACCGGTTTGTCGTCCATCTCCACCACTTCGCTGGCATGGATCACGCGAACGCGATGATCACGAAATCCACGCGGCGGCAAGGCCGCATGGATCAAATCCTTGTTGCCAACGAGGTAAATGGTGTCGAGGTTTTTGTTATCCTCCAAGGCGCGCTTGACGCCCGCGATGACGACTCCGCAGCCGTGGTCACCGCCCATGACATCCACTGCAATGCGCATGATGGTTTTTAGTTTTTAATTTTTAGTTTTGAGTTGAAGTTGCTCAACCCAAAATTCAAAACTCAAAATTAAAAACTTCTCACGCGCCTGCCGTGACCGTCAGCACCTGCCGGCCCTTGTAGAAGCCGCAGGCCGGACAGACGCGGTGCGGAATCGCCGGGGCGTCGCACTGCGGACATTTGCCGAGTTGCGGCAGTTTAAGAACGCTGTTGTAAGCGCGGCGCATGTGCTGCCGGCTCGTCGAGGGTTTACGTTTTGGGACGCCCATAAATTATAATTTCAGTTTGTTTAGTTCAGCCCACGCGGCGGGCTTTGGTTCGTTATTTTCGCCGCTATTGGCCGGCTGATCCGCTTTTTTTTTCTTTAATCCGCCGCAATCGGGTTTGCACAACGGATGTTGCGGAAATTCCAATAAAATATCTTCCCGCACGAACGGCGTCAAGTCTAGGGAATCGTTCTTTATGGACACGGCGTCCTCGCCCTCCAGCGGCAAATGCAGCGTCCAATCGCCTAGATCGACCTCCGTTTCAAACGCTTTCAGGCAGCGGACACATTCGCATTGCAGCACCAAGCGCAACGAACCCGTCACCAAAATGGCATCATCCAGCCGTTGAACCGTCAAATCGTATTCCAGCGGCAACTCGGCCCGCAGCATTTCATCGTGCAACTCCAGTTCCAGCTCCGCGACCGGCAATTCACCAGCCAGGAAGATCTCGTCGTGTTCGAGGTGGCGAAGATTGAGCTTCAACATAAAAGGGTGCGGGATGGCAAAAACTATTTCTTCGGCTTCAGCTTTTTCAACAAAGCGGTCTGGACATGTGGCGGAACAAACGAACGGACATCGCCGCCGAGCCGCGCGATTTCCTTCACGATGCGCGAACTTAAAAAAGTATAGGTGTCTTTGGGCATCATAAAAAGGGTCTCGATATTTTCGTCCAGCTTGCGGTTCATCAAGGCGAGCTGGAACTCAAATTCAAAATCGGAGACGGCCCGCAACCCGCGCACGATGGCCTGCGCATTTTTGCTGGCCACGTATTCCACGAGCAACCCGTCGAACGTGTCCGCCGTGACATTCGGCAGATGTTTCACCGCTTGGGTCACCAGCGCGCGGCGTTCCGCGAGCGAAAAGAGCGGCCGCTTGCCCTCGTTCTTGGCGACCGCCACGATGACGCGGTCAAACAGTTTCGCGGCTCGCTGCACCACGTCCAAGTGGCCATTGGTCAGCGGATCGAAACTGCCGGGATAAATCACGGTGCGCATTTTTGTATTCTTTATTTTGTAACTTGTGCCGGGCGGCGGCGGACTTGCCTGACGATCCGGCTGATTAACTTAAAATTAAAAAATAAAAACTCAAAACTATTTGTTTTGCCACGGCACCTCGTAGATTCGCACCGGCTTAGTGAAACCTTTAGGCGTCACCGGAAAAAGCTCGGCGCAAGTGGAGGCCAGTTGCGGCGCGTGGCGAAGCAATTGGTAATACGTCGTGTCGCTGATGATGATGCGCCCGCTGCCGGAAACGCCTTCGAGCCGGCTGGCCAGATTCACTTCACGGCCAAACACGGTGTAGTTGAAACCGTGGGCATCCGAACCCATCAAACCGACGGTGACCAGTCCGGTGTTGATACCGGTGCCCAGTTGCAGGGAGACATGCAGCGGCTTTGGTGGCTGGCCAGCCGCGAGGCGGGCTTGATTTTCGCGTTCGCGCGCGGGATTTTCGTCTTGGCGGCGCTCGTTCAAGGCTAAAATCGCCCGTTGGGCATCAATTGCGGCTTGAATGGAATGGAACGCGTGTTGTGCATCCGGAATCGGCGCGTTCCAAAAGGCCATCACGCAATCGCCGATGTATTTGTCGAGCGTGCCGCCATTTTTCTTCACGGCTTCGGCCACGGCTGCCAGGTAAAGGTTGACGATCTCCAAAGTTTCCCGCGCGGATTCCTCAAAATATTTTTCCGCCAGAGCCGCTTCGAGTTCGTGCGTGCGGACGAACTCTGCAACTTGTTCCTGGAGTTGATCCGTCAACGCGGTGAACCCGCGCACGTCGGCAAAGAAAACGGTGATCTCTCGGTGGTTGCCGCCGAACTCGAGCTTCTCGGCGCTCAACAATTCGTTCACCACATGCGGCGAAACCAGTTTGGAAAATATAGATTTGACGCGGCGCTTGTCGCGCTCTTCAAAAACGATGCGATAGATCAACTGCATCACATACATTGTCAGCATCGCCCCGCCCAGCGGATAAATCACCGGTAGCCACCACTGGAACCGGATGAATAAAAACAGCGCCACCGCCAAATACGCCACCATCAGCAGCACCACCAAAATGCTCCCGGTAACCGCACGCATCCGCCAGATGAGCAGCGCGGTGATGAGGCCCAGCAAAATAATGAGGGCGATTTCCAAGCTCCAAGACGCACGATGGATAAACTGATTGGTGATGATGGAATTGGCGACGTTCCAGTGTTTGCTGACCAGCAGGGTGTCGTTCTCTAGCGGGGTTGCGCCGTGGTCGCTCAAATCATTTCCCTGGGCTGCCGAGCCAATCACGACAAGTTTGCCGCGAAAGGTATCGCGCAGATCATTGGTCTGGCCGAGCAACCGCAGTTTGTCCTGGTAGAGCAGTTCTTCGATCGGTGCCTGTGCCAGGTTCACATTGGCCGCAGTCAACCGCCAGTTGATATAGAAATAACCTTTGGCATCAACGGGAATGCAGCGTTCGAGGCCGTGCGCGCCGCGCAAAACAATTGTTCCGCGCGGCAAATCCACCTCCGCGCGGGTTAAATCCAGCTTCAATTCCTGCGCCGCCAGGACCACGCCCAGATCCCAGACGCGCTCGTAAGGTTGAGCGTGGCGTTGCCAGCCTTTCGGGATTGCGTCGCCAACAAAATCCGCGAGATCAAAGTCGCCATGCCGGTCGAGCGGCACGGTGATATTCTTGCCGTCGGGCAACGGCAGCAAGATTTTGTCTGGTTCGAGGCGGGCGTTTTCCAAATTGACTCCGGTTTGTCGAGCGGCGGATTTAAACGCCGGGTGCCATTTCAAATTATAACTCTTGATGCGGCGTAGAACCCCGTCGGCATCCTTTTCCGTGGAGATGTCGCCGAGGGCCAGGCAATTGGTGACGAACAGATCGGGGGGTGCCACATCGGTGGTGTAGGCGGAAATGACATTGCCCGCACGGTGCATTTGCATCGCAAAAAAATCATCGGATTCCATCAGGCTGCCGTCCCCCATTTGCACGGGCGGATGATCATTGCGCAACTCGCCCAACAACACATCGAATGCGATGATGTGCGCGCCCTGCGTCGAGAGTTCTTCCACCAGTCGGCCGTAAACTTGGCGCGGCCAGTAAAGGCCAAATTTGTATCCTAGGGTCTTCTTTGGGTCGTTGTTGATAAACCCGTTTTTGACGGCGGCGATGCTCGAATCGGCCATCGCCACAAACGCGAAATTGGTGGCGGCTGGATAAGGCATCCGTTGGGCGACGCGGACGCGCAAATCATAAGTCATGCACTCCAGTCGGTCGGCGAAGTCGGGATGCCACAGGCGAACGCTGCAAACAAACAGAAGAACGCCAAACGCTAGGACTACGGGCGCGCGCTTAAAATGTTTGATTTGCACGCCGTTGGATTAAACGAAAAACCAGCGCAACTCAAGGCTGCGCTGGTTTCCGAAAGAACTTTTATGAAAACAAACTACTCAATAAGGATTAGGTGTGGGATTCGGTGTTGGACTAGGCGTGCTCGTGCTGGCGGCACCCTTCGTCGTCGAGACGTCAATGACAGTGCGGTCCATGCTGAAGTCCACGACTTGCTCATAAATGGTGCGGACGGCAGCGAAGACTTGTTGCAACATCTGGATCTCTTCCGATGAAAGCGGCGTGGGTGACGAGCCGCCACCGCTGGGGTCAAATTGAAACCCAGGCCCAATCAACAGGGTTGAGGTGGTGCCGCTCGGAGACGTCCAAGAAAGCACCAAACCGCCGCTTTGGTGGGTTTCAAAAACAACCGTAGCACCGCTCGCGGTGATGCTGAACAAGGTGCCGCGCACACCGGCAACCCCATTCGTGGTTTTCACCAGGTATTGAGACGTCGAGCTCAGTTTCTTGACGCTGGCGAAAATCTTGCCCTGCAAGAGAGAGATTTCGGTATCCCCGACCGAGTCCGACCCGGTGTCGGTGATGGTCAGCTTTTCAATCGCCAGCGTGCTGTCAGGCGTGAGGCGCACAACATTTTGTTCGGCGGAAGGTTTATAGGAAATCAAGCCGCGCACGGGCGAATCCGCCGCCGGCGAAATGCGATCCGGCCGCCAGTCAGCTTGCGGCAAGGCAATGGCTTTGCCGAGGATGACGTCCACGACGCCATTGTAGCCGGTGCGGAACTGCGAGCCGGGCGGAAGATGTTGGCCCGCGACCAGCGGAATCCATTTGTTGCCGCCGTCCAACGAATAGGACGCCAGCCCTTGCACGCGGACCACCGTGCCCACGCCTTGGGACGTGGGCTGGGCCGAGGCGGTCGCAACCGCAAATGCCCCGCAAACAACCGCAATAAATATTTTCTGAAGTTTTTTCATAAAAGCCTTTTACGTCATTTTTAAACTGGTTCAAATATAAGCGGGTTAGATCAAATTTGTCAACGGACTTTTCCTTCAGAAATTAAATCGCAAAATTGGCCGCCCCGACGCTTGCTCGACGGATTTTGATTCGCTGATCCGCAGGTAATTCCGGGCGATGTCGTTATTCCCGCCCAGTTGGAGTGACCGGAGGAACCATTGCCGGGCGGCGGCGTAGTCGCCGGTCTGCGCGAAATGCCAGCCGATATTGGCCACCATGTAATAGCCGTTCGGGTCCAGCGCCTCGGCTTGGCTGAAGAAACTTGCCGCTTCTGCGGGCTGTTCAATGGGCCAGTCCAGACACATGCCCATGCGCAAAAAATTGTAGCCATCATGGGCATTCAACTTGGCGGCGGTCGCATACCAGGTCAACGCCTGTTGTGCCAGCGCGACGTCGTTGGTGCGGCCCTCGAGGCTCTGGGTGCGGAAACACTCGCCAATATTGTAGGCCGTCGCGAAATTTTTCGGCTCGCCGGCAAACGCATTTTGCCAGGCTGCCGCCCGCGCCGTGGAAAAATTCGGCAACGCCGCCGCCCGCGCCAGCCAGCGCGCCTCTTGGCCGAGCCGCCAGTCCTCCAGCCCAAAATAGATCGCGGTGGCCGCCATCACGCCTGTCAAACCCAGCTTCAAGGGCCAGCCCGCGTGCCACCAATGGCGCTCGGTGGCAAACCGCAGATTGCTGGCCATGAGCGCCAGCAATGTCACGCCGACCAGCGCGTTAGCGGGAATATGCAGGTTGAAATCCACCACCGCGTGAACCGCCAGCGCGGTCAGGCCGCCGAGGGCGCCGATAAAAAAGGCGAAGCGGTTGCTTTGGCCGTGGCCAAAATCATTCTCTTCGCGCCGCACATGCGGCCAGGTTTTCGCGAGGCCGACCAGGAAAATGCCCAGACCCGCGAGCACAATTGCGCCGCCGACCACACCCCAGTCGGCGAGCAGGTTCAGGTAGTCATTATGCACGCGATTCGGCCGCTGCTGGAGATTCTCCGGCCGATACTCGCGGAACCGATAGTCAAAGTGCGCCGGCCCCACGCCCCACCAAAAATGATCCTGCCACATCCGCACCGCCGCCCGCCACATGTCCAGCCGTGAACTGTAATTCACCATCTCCGTGGTGGCGGTGCCCGGCTTGGCCACCCGATTCATGTAACCGATGGTCTTGGATAAATACTGCGTGGCAAAAACCCCGAGGCCCGCCATCAGCAATACCAATAAAAGAACCGCTCGCCACCGGTGGTTGCGATGACCCAACAATATGCCCAGCAGCAAAAAAAATCCCGCCGCCGCCGCGATCCAGCCGCCCCGCGAAAATGTCACCGCCAGCCCAGCCACCATCGTCAGCGCGGCATAACCCAGCAGGATGCGGGTCACGACGCCGACCCGACCCACCACCAAAAACGCCAGCGTCAGCGGCAGCAGCATGGCCAAAAAGCAGGCGAGGCTGTTCGGATAAATGAAGGTGCCGGACGCCTGGCCCACATACGGCGAAAACATATTCCAGACCCGGTTGGAATGGCTCAGCATTTGCAACACGGCGTAACTCGCCACCAACGTTCCCAGGGCGATCAGCGCATAACTGACGATGAGCGTTTCATCCTGGCCGTGCAGATTGTTCACGACTGCAAAAAACAAAAAGGCGAATAGCAGCACCTGGATCATTTCCTGCCGCGCCACATATTCGATGTCCGCTGTGAAATAGCGGCCCAGCGCATAGAGCGCGAAGGCCGCGACCGCCCACGCGAGCGGCGGCCACAGCAATTTGGGTTTGCGGTTCACCCACAGCCGGGCGCCCCACAAAATCAGCACGCCCACCGCCAGTCCTTGCACCACTAGAAACGCCCACATGTCCACCGCGCCAAAGGCCAGCGGCGCGAAGACCAGCATTGCCAGCACGAGCCATAAAATTCCCCGCTCGCACTGCGCGTCGAGCTTTTTACGGTTGAGAAACATCCGTCATTTGTAGCAGCCGCTGCGAACCGGCTCAATTTTATTTCCGGGCCGAATGAGCGGGCGCAGGGCGGCGGTTACGGTTGATTAAAACGGCGCTCGACAAAGGGGGAATGGAGAAATAAGGTGGCCACCATGAAACGTGATAGGCTGTTCTTGCCTCTTGATAGGCCAACCAACCGGCTGGCCATTACTAGTTAGGCCGATTTAGTCAGTCAACCAAACAACAAAAAGGAAAGTTATGATGATACAGCCAGCACTCGCAGCGTTGATCGGTGGATGGGAGTTAGTGATGATTCTAGCGGCATTGCTTGTCTTTGCCGTCGTGGTTGCAGCCGTAGTTGGTTTGGTCTTGTTCATCGTCAAGATGACGCAGAAAAAGACAGACACGGTTTCACAGACACCACCACGGATTTAGCCAGTAGGACATTTACTCGACGAGCTTCATTATGAGTTGTAGCCATCGGCCTAACAAGATGTTTTCGCCGGAGACAGACCGCAAGATTGCGCGGCCAGGTTCTATCATTTTCATGTGCTCTGCTTGGCTTTTCATGGCTGGGCTTTTGGCTTGGATTTTCTCGCAGTGGCATGATTGGTATATGTTTTTTGACATCTGGTTCGATATTTTGTTTTTCCTTTTCCTCGTGCCGATTATTCTGATTCCGGTTCAGGTGGTGCGATATTTCAGACAGAAGCGACCATGAGATATTTGTTTTCAGCATTGAGCCGTGCGCCTCTTAAGAAACTAGGCGTATAAGTTTATGAGGCTGAGACCAATGTGAGGCCGAGTGCGGCGGCATTTTGTTGCAGCCGTTTGAGTTTTTTCTGGTTGGAGTGAGCGATGGCTTGGTCCCAAACGGAGGGGTCGTAAGGA
>CAINLR010000028.1 GCA_903850425.1 uncultured Verrucomicrobia subdivision 3 bacterium
GCCGCTTGCGTGAGCGAGTAGAGGTCGCCGTTGTTCTTGAGGTCTTTCTTGGAGCCCGCAAACCGCTCACCGCGAATCTCTGCCTCGCCCAAGCCATAGGTGCGGATGGTCGTGCCCATCGCGCCGTCAATGATGACGATGCGTTCGCGGAGGGCTTTTTGCAGGAGTTCGGCGGTATTCGACATGCGGAGAAAATAGGCGATGGCGGAGAGAATTCAAATCAAAAATCAACGCATCTTGATTTGATGATATGTAATATGTAATTGCCGTGGTCATTTTGCGCGGGCGGTGACGGTCAGAACAAAAAGTATAACAAATGTTATGGACTTTGCGAGAGGCTGCCGTTAGTATCCTGAGCAATTGAATCAATCACTAATTCGAATGACGTCCAAGTGCTAAGGTCCGGCCGCCAACTTCAAAATATTAAGAACCCAACCGCCTGGTTTTGGTTCTCCCTGACGTTTCAATTTGCAGGCAGGTCGCGGGCAGGAAGTGTGTGTCTGGCGTGAGGTGATGCGAATTCTGCTGGCCATTTTCATTCGACCCACGCGTCGGCGCTGGCTGGTTACCGCCCTGGCGGGCATTTTTATTTTGAGCGCTTTGGTCCGGGCGCGGGGATCCCAAAACGTGGTGCTCGCTTGGAATCCGAGTCCAGCCACCAACGTGGTCGGCTACAACGTTTACTTCGGAACCGAGAGCGGCAGCTATCCGTTCTTGATCAATCTCGACAACGTGACGGACACGCAAATTTATGGCTTGGCCGACGGTGCGACCTATTTTTTTGCGGTTTCGGCCACGGATTCCGAAGGCGATGAAAGTGCCCTTTCCGAAGAGATCTCCTACACGGTGCCTTTGCCCCCGCCCGTGACGCTGGCGGCTCAAGTTTTCCCGGAAGCGGATGGGCAACCACCCTACATGGTCATCACCACCACCGACAGCTTGATCGGTTGGTGGGAGGTGGATTGTTCCACCGATCTGCAGAATTGGGGTGTTTACCGTTTTGGTTACAGCTACAGCGACGTCCTTCGCTACGGTGGCGGTTTGAATCTTCGTGTGCCCTTGGATCCAGCTCAACCGCAGATGTTTTTCCGGTTGCTGAAGTTCTAGACTGGATTTGCATTGGCTGGCCAAGCCAGTTCCGATCTTGTCAGGCTTCAGCCCTTATTTGTTTTTCAGCGGGTGATTATTGACTCTTTTTGTTCGTCTGGTAATTTCACGGCTCGTTTCAATCGCAAATCATTGTATTTATTTTATGGCCAAATCATCCAAATCCAACAAATACGTTTACACTTGGGGCAACAAAAAAGCGGACGGCGACGGCTCCATGAAGCCGTTGCTCGGCGGCAAAGGCGCGAATCTCGCCGAGATGACCCGCATCGGGCTCCCGGTGCCGCCCGGTTTCACCATCACCACGGAAGTCTGCACTTATTTTTACGCGAACAAGAAGACTTACCCCGCCGTGCTGCAAGCGCAGATGGCCGCCGGGGTTGCCAACATGGAAAAAATCATGGGCTGCAAATTCGGCGACGCGAAGGCAATGCCACTGCTCCTGGCCGTGCGCTCCGGCGCGCGCGATTCCATGCCCGGCATGATGGACACGATTTTGAATTTGGGTCTCAATGATCAAACGGTCATCTCACTCGCGGCGGCGACCAAGAACGAACGCTTCGCGTGGGATTGCTATCGTCGCTTCATCCAGATGTATGGCGACGTTGTGCTCGGCGTGCAGAAGAAGGAAGGCGAAGATCACGAACCGTTTGAAACGGCCATTCACGAATACAAGCACGAGGTTTATCACAAAGACATCATTGACAGCGAACTCACCGCCGCCGACCAGGCGGAACTCGTGAAGCGTTTCAAGGCGCTCGTCAAAGAACGCACCGGCAAAGGCTTTCCGAATGATCCGTGGGAACAGTTGCGCGGCGCGGCCGGCGCAGTGTTCGGTTCCTGGATGAACGATCGCGCGACGGTCTATCGCCGCAAATACAACATCCCGACCGAATGGGGCACCGCCGTTAACGTGCAGGCCATGGTCTATGGCAACACCGGCGAAACCTCCGGTTCCGGCGTCGCGTTCACGCGCAATCCCGCGAATGGCACGAATGAATTCTACGGGGAGTTCCTTATCAACGCGCAGGGCGAAGACGTCGTGGCCGGCGTGCGCACGCCGGAGCCGGTGTTGAAGCTGAAGGATCAGATGCCTAAGTCCTACGCGGAATTGCTCCTCGTGCGCAAGACCTTGGAAAAACATTTCAAAGATGTGCAGGACATCGAGTTCACTGTGCAGGAAGGCAAGCTGTTCATGCTCCAGACGCGCAACGGCAAGCGCACCGCCGCCGCCGCCCTCAAGTTCTCCATTGACATGGTGAAGGAGAAATTGATTGATGCCGAGACCGCCGTGTTGCGCAATCCGGCAGACCAGCTCGACCAATTGCTCGCGCCGATCTTCGATCTGGCCGAAGTGAAGAAAGCCACGATCATCGCCACCGGTCTCCCGGCCGGTCCGGGCGCGGCTTCGGGCAAAATCTATCTTAATGCCGAGCGCGCCGTCGAAGCGGAGAAGCGCGGCGAAAAAGTGCTGCTCGTCCGCGTCGAAACGTCCCCCGAAGATTTGCGCGGCATGATCGCCGCCGAAGGCATTCTCACCGCGCGCGGCGGGGTCAGCTCCCACGCGGCGCTCGTCGCCCGCCAGATGGGCAAAGTCTGCGTCTGCGGCGCCTCCGGCGTCCATGTGGATTACGACAAGCAGACCGTCACCATCGGCAGCCAGACGTTCAAGGAAGGCGACTTCCTCTCGATTGACGGCACGGCGGGCACCGTCTATGCCGGCGAAGTCAAAACCGCTCCGTCCGAAATCATCGCGGGCCTGATTCACGACGACAAGGCGGCGCAGGCCACCGAGAAATTCAAGAGCTACACCCAGCTCATGAAATGGTGCAGCCAGGCCACCCGCCTGCAAGTCCGCACCAACGCCGACACGCCCGAGCAGGCGCAGAACGCCATGGCGTTTGGTGCCACCGGCATCGGTCTCACCCGCACGGAACACATGTTCTTCGAGGGCAATCGCATTGATGCGATGCGCGAAATGATTCTGGCCGACAACCTCGAAGCCCGCGAAGCCGCCCTCGCCAAGCTCCTGCCGTATCAACGCGACGACTTCTTCGGCATCTTCAAGGCACTGAAAGGATTCCCCGCCACCATCCGTTTCCTCGATCCGCCGCTGCACGAATTCCTCCCGAACACCAAGGAGTCGCAGATGGATCTCGCGCGGAAGCTCAACATCCCCGTCGAGAAAATCATGAACCGCGTGCATGAACTGCATGAGTTCAATCCCATGCTCGGTTTCCGCGGCTGCCGTCTCGGCATCAAGTTCCCGGAAATCACGCGCATGCAATCCCGCGCCGTGTTTGAAGCCGCTGCCGATGCGCAAAAGCAGGGTTTCAAACCCAAGCCCGAAGTCATGATCCCGCTCGTTGGTTTCAAACGCGAACTGGATTTGCAGGTCGCCATCGTTCACGAAACGGCGAAGCTCGTGCAGGCCGAGAAGAAGGTGAAGTTCACCTACAGCGTCGGCACGATGATCGAAGTCCCGCGCGGTGCCTTGACCGCCGACGAAATCGCGCAGACCGCTGAGTTCTTCAGCTTCGGCACGAACGACCTCACGCAGACCTGTCTCGGCATGAGCCGCGACGACTCCGGCTCCTTCCTCGGTGCCTATCAGGAATCCGAGATCATGAAGAAGAATCCGTTCGCCTCGATTGACCAGACCGGCGTCGGCCAGCTCATGGAAATCGCCATTGCCAAAGGCAACAAGACGCGTCCCGGCATCAAGCTTGGCATCTGCGGCGAACACGGCGGCGACCCCGACTCCGTGAAGTTCTGCCACAAACTCGGCCTGACCTATGTGAGCTGCTCGCCCTTCCGCGTGCCCGTCGCGCGCCTCGCTGCCGCGCAAGCTGCCATCGAAGAGAACCGCAAAGCCAAGACGGTTGCCAAGAAGAAGTAATTCACGGCGCTAAATTCAAAGCCGCTCCGGGAAACCGGGGCGGCTGTTTTATTTCGCCCCAGCTTCCACCGGTTGTCATTGGTAAATGGTATGAGGAGGTTGTAACTTCTGATTCCGCCAACCCGCGAACCATTCGAAAGACTTGTCATCGCGTCTCCGACGCGGCTTTCAAGTTGGTTTATCGGAATTGCAAATAAGCCCGGCTGCCATCCGAACGCACGCCGCCGGTCTGGTCATCGGTCAAGAATAGCCGCGCGGCTTCCACCTTGCCTGTCTGAAGCAGGTAAGTTTGAACGGTCTTGGCTCGTTCGGCGGCCAAGGTCGCCAGATCGGCCTCACGCACTGGAATCAACGCCACCAGCAAGGCTTCCATCGGGTCTGCCGGCGCGGTTAGTTTAACCGTGGAGGCCAAAACGACGGCGGGTTTCGCCGCCGTGGCTTTCGGCGGGTTCCCTAACAGCATCGCGCCTTTCTGGGCTTCCCGGGAACGCCGGGGAACTTTTGCCGCCAGGACGGCCAGATTGGTGTTCGCCGCAATCACCGCGGGCGTGATGGTGCCGCTGGCCAGCGCTTCGGCGTAAAGTTTCTTCACGAACGACTGTCTTTCGTCCGGCGTCAACGTGACCTGATCCACCGTGCTCGTCGCCCGTTCGGATTTGCGCAGGGTGAGCCATTTCTTCATGCGCATCTGCCGGTCCAGATTGGCGCGTTGCAGACCGTCGCGGTCATTCAGGGGATCAATGCTGCCGGAAATCTCCAGTTGCAGCGCGGGCCGCTCGGTCAGGCCTTTCACGAGCGAATCGAGTTTCTTCACGTTGTCGGGTGAGAGTGCGGCGCTGCCCGGCGCAAACTCCTGATAGCTCATTTCCTCCCCGCCGCCGCCGAACGCCGCGCCCAGCAAGGAGAATGGCGAGGTCGCCACTTTGACCAGGATGTTCTCGATGACGCGCACCACCACTTTGCCGACGCGGAATTTCGGATCGTCCGTGCTGCCTTCAATCGGCACGTCCAGAATGATTTTGCCCTCGCGGTCCTTGAGAATGGCCACGGCGAGCCGCACCGGCAGATGCGTGGCGTCCGGGCTGTTCACCTTTTCGCCGAATGTGAACTGGTCGAGCGTGATGACATTTTTCGACGACAGCTTTTTCCCAACCAGATTGTATTCGAGGTCGAGACTCAACTTGCCGCGCGCGATGCGGTAGCCGGCAAACTTTCCGGCATACGGGCTGGTCGGCGTCAGGTCCACGTCCTTCACGGAGATCTTGACCTCGTTCGTCTGGGTGCCGCTGAACGGATTAATGTGGCCGGTGATGTCCGCCGGACCGACGTTGTCAATCAGCGCGTGCAGGTTGAGGTCGGCGTGCTGCAATTGTTCTGTCGAAATACCGGCGATCGTGCCGTCGGCTTGACCAATCGTCAGGTTCACATTCGGCGTCATCGAGCGGTCGGTGAAATGGATCGTGGCGTTGGAAAAGGCAATGCTCCCGATGGAAACCTGCGGTGCCGCCGAGGCTGTCATTGCATTGGTCACCATCGCGGGGGATTGGATGACCACGGCGGGAATATTCGTTTCCCCGGGTGCGGCCGAACTGGCGGGGCGCAGCGCGGTGAGCAGATTGATGGATTTATTCGTCTCGATGATGATGCGCGCGTAGGCATTGGCCACGGCGATTTCCTTGATGGCCACGGTGGGCGGATTCAAGTTCGCGTCAATGCCGTTGAAGCGCAGTCCGTCCCACTTCAACAAATCTTCCGCCGCCACCCCATCCACGGTTTGAAAATCATCGAGGCTGGCGTCGCCATGGAAAGTGACCTCCGGCAGTTCGTGCAGCGGGGTGCGCAGATTGACTTTGCCGTGCAATCCCAACTTGCTGCCGAGAATGAGCAGATTGAATTTGGGTTCGAGATACGGATCGAGCGAGCCAAGCTCAAGCTGGTCCAAGTCGAGTTGAATGTCGAAGGTCGGCGGCCGAAACGAAGCCGTGGTTTGCGTTCGGAGCGTGCCGTTCGTGTTCCAGCGCAACGAAAAATCGGCGGTGAAATTCGTGCCGGCGACATTGGAAATATTTTTTGCCAGCAGCGTGACCTCATCGAGATCCAGTCGCGCCGGCCGCGAATTCACCAGGTCCTCAAAATGCAGCGCGCAGTTCGTGAGGTTGACGGCTTGCACCGTGCCGCGCCACTGGTTCGTGCTGTCGAGCAGCATCGCCACCGCGTTGGTCACGGAGCGCAGCAGAAACAAGATGCCGCCCGGCACATTGGCGGTGGGGGCCGGTTGGGCGAGTTCGACGACATTGAGGGTTTCATTCTTACGGCGGCTCACCAACAGTTTTCCGCCGGAACCCAGGATTTCCCCCACGCTCGCCTCGTGGCCTTGCAGGTCCACATTGGCGCCGGTGACGGCGAAATGCGGCAGCTCCATGATGTTGTTGCTTTCGCCGGGTTGACCAAGTTTGAGATCGCGCAACGCAAACGCCGTGTCCGTTACTTTGGCGATGCGGTTGGTGGGACTCAGCTCAAATTGATAATTCAGATGCAAGCCGATGGTGCCGTCGCGGATTTCAAAGCGCACCAGGTCCTGGTAAAGCGGCGCGTATTTGTTGAGCGTGAGATTATCCAGCGTGAGCGAGCCTTCCGAACGCAGCGGGGAGAGATAAAAAAATCCGCTCCACGAAATTTTTTCGCCCGCATCGGTCGTGCCCGCGAACGCGTAGGGATTTTTGCTGTCGGGATCGGTGCGGAAATTATCGAGCGTGATATCAATCGGGCCGAGTGTGCGCTTGAACGTTTCGCGCGGCGTGAAGTCCGCCAGTGCCGCCGTGGCCCGGTTGATGCGCAACCGGTCTATCCGCAGGGCCAGCGGCGCCGCCGGTTTGGCCGCCACTCCGGCGGGCGCATTGGTGGCAAATCTGGCGATGATGTCCGAAAAGTTAAACGTGCCATCCTGATTCATGCGCACGGAGACAAACGGCTTGGTCGTGCTGATTTCCTTGAACGTCCACGCCTTGCCGAACAGCGACGAGAGCTGGAAATTCACATAGACTTGGTCCCACGAAACGAACGGTTCGCCATCCGCGTCCTTGATGAGCAGGCCATTGATGGTGGCGGACAGCACAAACGGATTGAGCTTCACCTGCGCAATGGAAACCTCGCGGCCGAGCAGTTGGGAAATCTGTTTCACGGCCACGCGGCGGACAATCGGCGGCAGGATGAGGAAGCCAATGACCGTGCAAAGCAACAGCAAGCCCAGCGCCCACCCGGCACATTTGCGCTGGCGCGTAGAAAGTAATTTCCAGACCATCATATATTAATCAGCTCCATCTTCTGGCCAAACGCAGGCAAGGTCAATTCGGGATGCGACCTTGGCATGGAAGTAGATTTGCAAGCGTGCGAACCACCCGATGTTCGTGACCACCGTCTCGAGGTCGAGCGAAGTGGAATTTGCTTTTGCACATATCTGGTTTGCCGGACACTCTGGGTCGGGATGAAACTGCGGCAAATGTTCAAGATTGTCTGCCTGATCGGCGCGGCGTTGTTGCAAGTAGTCAGCAGCGGAGCGCAACCCGTGACCAAGATTGCCGCTGGCGCAGGTAGTTTGTTCCTCAAGAGTAACGGGAGCCTGTGGGGCATGGGCTACAACCCGTTTGGCCAGTTGGGCGATGGCACTTTTGGTAACTATCCAGCTTACGGAACGAATCGCTTCGAGCAGATTCTGGCGCTTACAATCAAATTTCTAACGAGCCTTTGAATGGTGGCAAAATAAAAATATCCTTTGTGGGCATTGCCGAAGCGAATTACGCGCTGGACCGTTCCTTCAGCCTGGCTGGGTTCAACTGGTAGCCTTTGCTCACCAATCCCGCCAACGCTTTCGGTGCGCTAGCCTTCACCAACCCACCGGATGCTACCATGAATAATTTCTGGCGCATCCGCTCCGTGCCGTAATCACTCGCGCACGATGATCGTCATATCCCAGTTTTTGAATTTCACCATGTCGAGCCCATGAGCGCTTAGGATCAATCCATTCGTGTCGGCCAGTTTCGCAAAATCCTTGGTGGGCAGAATGAGAATGCAGGGCGGGGGATTGGTCAGAAAATTTGCCGCCTGCTCGCGCGGGCCAAGCGTGATGGTGTTGGTGGCGACGCTGCGGAACTTCCAGACCAGGCTGGACTCGACAAAATCAAAGCAGCCAATTTTCGTCTGCGGCTGAACGAGCGGTTTGATTTCGCGCCACAGGTTCTCGGTCAACAAAAATGGTTTCGCCAACGGAAACAGCATCAGCGTCAGCACAGCCATGAACGCTGCCATTGCCACCAGTCGCTGGGAAAACCAGGCGAAGGAATTCTGCTCGCGGGCGATTTCCCGCGCCAGCCACAAGGCGATGCACGCAAACGCCGGCATAGTGTAATGCGGCAGCTTGGTGCGCACGCACGAGAAGACGGCGAAGACAATGCCTGCCTGCACCAGCAAATACCAGCCCAAGCCATCGCTCGTCCGGGCCGGCCACCAACGCTTCAAAGCGGACGGCACCTTGGTGGACCACGGGAAAAAGCTGACGAAAAAGGTGAGGAAATACAGCGGCGTGGTGGCGATGAAACCCAGAATGCCGGCGAGACCGTGGCCGTCATTTACACCGGTGGAGCGATGCACCACGTGTTCGCCGATGCCGATCTTGAAAAACTCGCCGTTGGTTTGCTGGAGCGCGGGAATGGCCCAGGCTGCGGTCAAGGCGAGGGTGACGACCAAGCCGGCAACGGTTGCCAAAAATGGCAGGCGGAAGGAGTCTTTGCGGAACAGGCGACCCAGCAGGACGCCCCCGAATGGCAGCCAGGCCACCGGGCCTTTCGCGAGAAAGCCAAGTGCGAGCGCGACGTAAAAAATGCCCCAACAGAGTTTGCGCGCGGGCTGCTCGGGCCGCGTCAACTCCCAGCCGCTCCATAACGCCAGCGTGCAAAAGAAAACCAAGGCCATGTCCGCCGTGGCCACGCGGCCGATGATGGCCACATGCAATCCCAGCAAGAAAATGCCACCGGCCATCAGGGCGGTTTTGGCATCGGCAATTTTCCGGCCCCAGCGCACCAGCAGCCACGCGGTGAGCGTGGTGAAAATGGCGGAGGGCAGGCGCGCGGCGAATGGGTTTTCGCCGAAGACGCGGTAGCTGGCGCTCTGGCACCAGTAGATCAGAATGGGTTTGTCGAAACGCCACGCGCCGTTGAACCACGGCACCACATAGTCGTGACGCTGGAGCATTTCGCGCGAGGCTTCGGCGAAACGCGTCTCGTCGCGGTCGGTCAAGGGCAGCAGCCAGTTGCCGCTCAACATCAGCGCCAGGCCGAAGATGAGAATGGCGCGTTGCGGGGCGGCGGCGAGTTTTTCAAACAAGGCGGACATTTACGCGAAAATCCAGTATGCGAAATTCTCGCGGACACTAGCGATTTGGATTTTTATTTGCAAGCGCAACACGGTAAAGTCGGCGCGATGACGAACCGCGACTCTCTCCGCCGCTGGCTCTGGCTGCTGGCCGGGGCCGGCTTCGTCGCGGCGATGTTTCCACTCGACGCCGCCGTGGATGGCGCGCTGGTGGTGACCAGCGCTTCGCCTTGGCATGAGGTGGCGTGGTGGGGTTCCAAACTCGGCGACGGCTTGGTCATCGGCGTGGCCGGGGTTTTGCTCTCGGCTTTTTTTGTGTGGCAGAAACAGCCGGGGCTGGCTGCCAATATTTTCTTCGTCGGGTTCACGTCGGAAATCGCCGGGTTGATCGCCACCATTTTTCGGGTGATTTTTGGGCGGACCCGGCCCAGCAACCTCGCCGTGCCGCAGGGATTTTATGGTGTTTGGCACGACGGTCACTGGCTCATCGGTAAATATCAATACAGTTCCTTTCCTTCCGGCCACTCTGCGTCCGCCGTTGGGTTGGTGGCGGCGCTGTGGCTCGTGAACCGTCGCTGGGGCGCGGCGGGGGTGGGCTATGCGCTGGCCGTCTTATGGTCGCGCATTGCCTTGAATTGCCATCATTTGTCCGACGTGGTGGCTTCAGCGGTCTTGAGCATTGTGGTCGCGCGGTGGCTGAAAACTAATTTTGCGCCACACAACGAGACGATCTTCCAACGGCTCGCGGCGGTGAAGAAATTGCCTTGACCTGCGGCGGGAATCTTGTCCATTTGGGGTTGCAATTTAGATTTGCAAAATGACTAGCACCGTCAAAGTTACTTGGATCATCATCGGGGGCGCATGGGGCCTGTTTGCCCTGTTCACGCTTGGGCTGCTGGTGGCGTCCTGGCACCGACGGCGGGAGCGGCGGAAGCGCAAAGGCCATCGCCGGAAACATAAGGAGTGGGGTTGAGCGGACCAAGGCAACGACGGGGCGCATATTTTTTCTTTTCTTTCGTCCTCGGCTGACGGCAAACTCGCGTTATGAAAACCAAGGCATTCCGCGTGCGCGCGGGCGACTCGATCAACCTCAAGCATTGGCCGACTCAAGTGAAGCCGGTTTACTCGTCGCCGGACGACTATCAGAAAATCCTCGCGGAGCACATCCACGATCTGAGTCATTTGCAGGATTTGCTCTACGCGCACAACCGCTATGCCTTGCTGCTGATTTTTCAGGCAATGGATGCGGCGGGCAAGGATGGCGCGATCAAGCACGTCATGTCCGGCGTGAATCCGCAGGGCTGCCAGGTTTACAGTTTCAAACATCCGAGCGATGAGGAACTGGATCACGATTTTCTCTGGCGCACCACGCGGTGCCTGCCGGAACGCGGCCGCATCGGCATCTTCAACCGGTCCTACTACGAGGAAGTGTTAGTCGTGCGGGTGCATCCGGAACTGTTGCAGAAACAGGCTCTCCCCGCCGAAATTCTGGCGGACAAAAAAATTTGGGAGAAACGCTTCACCTCCATCGCGAATCAGGAAAAGCATCTGCAGCGGAATGGCACGCGGATCGTCAAATTCTTTTTGCACTTGTCCAAGGCGGAGCAGCAAAAGCGATTTTTGCAGCGGATTGAAGATCCGAACAAAAACTGGAAATTCAGCGAATTCGATCTCGCGGAGCGGGCTCGTTGGAAGGACTACATGCAGGCCTACGAAGAGTGTCTGCCAGCGACCAGCACGGAACAGGCCCCGTGGTATGTCGTGCCCGCCGACGACAAGTTGAACGCCCGGCTGATCATCTCCCAAATTGTGGTCGAGACCTTGAAGGAATTGAACATGAGTTATCCCGCGCCGCGCAAGCCGGCGGAATTGGCGGCGTTGCGCAAGTCGCTGGCGAAAAAATAACCGCCGACCCCGAGCCCTCACAGGCCTAAATTGCCCGCGCCGGCCGCTCAATTGGTTTTCTTGCGATAGAACATCGGCTTCAAGCTGGGATACATGGTCTGCATGTCGGCGATGCGGACAATCATCCAGGGCTGGCGATAGTTGTTGCCATATTTGGTGAAGGCGAGGTCATCGGCTAAGAACACGGCGGAGTGTTTTATTTCGTTGTGGTCATTCGCAAACAGGATGACATCGCCGTAGAGCGACGGTCCGTCAATCCGGTAAAAATTCTTCTGGATGTAGTTCACCG
Source organism: uncultured Verrucomicrobia subdivision 3 bacterium (assembly GCA_903850425.1). Taxonomy (GTDB): domain Bacteria; phylum Verrucomicrobiota; class Verrucomicrobiia; order Limisphaerales; family UBA11358; genus UBA11358. The sequence continues at coordinate 11,568 of CAINLR010000028.1, forward strand.
TGTATTCCGGATTATTGTAGCGGTTGTCGGGCTCGATATTGGAAAAATTAAACGTGCTCCAGTGGCAATCCATCTCGGGATCGCCCGGTTGCGCGGGCAGGGGATAGGTATAGAGGCGGGCGCGCGCAAACGGCGGGAGAAAATACATCAAGCTCACCGTCCCGCCTTCGGGCAAACCTTTCAGCGCTTCGAGCATCGGCCGCATGTCGGTGAATCGGACGTTGTTCATATGGCCCCAGTAACTCGCGATCTTATCAATATCGCTGTTCGGGCCGACGCAAATACGGGCCAGCATCGCCGGTTGCAGCGACAACACTTTGGCCATCATCGCCCGGCGCGGAGCCGTGGGGATTTTGCGCAGCAACAGATTGTAATCCGTCAAACGCACGGCGTTGGTGGCGGGATAAACCAGTTGCTTGAGCATCGCTACATCATCCGGCTGCAACCGGTTGTCCGCATAAATGGTCTCGATGCTGTCCGCTGGAAAAATAAACGGGTAATCCATGTAGGTCTCCACGTTGCGGCCATACAACGCGCCATAAAGCTGCTGGCGCGTCTCGGGTTTCAGCGCGAGCAGAAAAGCCTCGTCTGGTTGGAACACCAGAGTATTTCCCTGCCCGGTGAGGCGGTTCGGCGTCACTTGCGCCGCGATCTGTTCCGGGGTCAGGCCATTGGCGGCGAGCAGGGCTTTGAGCTGCGCCAGATTCAAGCCGGTAAACTTCCAGGACTCCGGTTCGGGATCTTGGACCTCGCGCGAAATGTATTCCGTGGGCCGCTCCAACTTGATGCTTTGGGTCAGCAGTTCACCCCATGGACCGGTGTGGGTGGATTTGCTTTTGTCGGAGGCATCCGGATCCAGCCCATCGCTCTGCGCAAACAAATATTCTTTGGGTTTGGGCTCGAACAGCCGGCAGGAAACCAGCGCCGAGCCGGCTATCAGAAACAAGCTGAAGCAGATTAACCCGACCAGATTGAACCGGAACGAATTCACCGTTTCGGTCTCATTATTATTTTTTAATTTCGCCATAAACGTCAGGGAAATGATCGACTAGACTAACATACAATTGGCCGCCAGCAAGATTAGTTCCGGCAGCCGCCCGGGACACCGCGCCCGAACGAACGCTGCTGGCGCGGGTTGCATCGGGTTAACATCGGCGAAGGAGCTGTCATCTGGCCTCACATTTTTTGTCATGTGGCAACCCTCGTCCGCCACATTTTGCGCTTGGAATGCAGTTGGACCCGGTTCCTCGCCGCGGTGGGCCGGATTGGCGTCCTGGCGGTGCCGGAATATTTCCAGCTCCCCCGTTTTAGGGATTGTCCGGCACCGCGCTTCATTCCAAGCTGTTTTTTTATGCGAACCGGTGCCGTGAACCATGCCTCGCTCCCAGAGCTCTGTTGAACTTTCGCTGGCGGTCCAGTTGAATTGAGTTTTACATGCAATACATGCTCGAACATTTTGCCGTCAGCATCGCCGCCATCACCGGCGTGCTGGCCCCGCGCGGGAAAGCGGTGGACTTGTTCGGCGTGCTGGTGCTGGCGCTGGTGACGGCGTTTGGCGGCGGCACCATCCGCGACGTGCTGCTCGGTGATTTGCCGTTGTTTTGGATGGCCGACCAGAGTTTTGTGCTCAATGCGGCGCTGACCGCCGTGGTCGTGTTTTTTCTCGTGCGTTACCACGCACTGCCGACGACGGTGCTGATGGTGGCGGACGCGTTTGCGCTGGCGTTGTTCACGATGATCGGCACGCGCAAAGGCCTGGCGTTTCCGGTCGCGCCCTCCATCGCGGTCATGCTGGGGGTGACCACAGGCGTGGCGGGCGGCATTTTGCGGGACCTGCTCATCGGGGAAATTCCGCTGGTGTTTCGGCGGGAAATTTATCTCTACGCCACGGCCGCGTTCGGCGGCGCATCGGTATTTGTGCTGCTGCATCAATATTCCATGGATGCAAAGACCAACGCCATCGTCAGCACGCTCGTCACGCTGTTGCTGCGCTTGGCGGGCATCAAATGGCGCATCCGACTCCCGATGTTTCGGCCCAAGGTCACGCTGCCAGAAAATCAGAAGGAGAACGGCTGACATGGAGTTGCGAAAACAATTTCGCCATTGCGACCGCGGCCCGCGCCAGACTATCTTGGCGCGCGTCTCCGTAAAATTTGCACTCGTGCCGACGATGGCAATTTCCCATTACCAACCAACCAGAAGCGATTATGCCCAACGAACCGAAAGCCGATAACGACCAACTGAAATCCGTCGAAGCGCGCGACCAAGAGTGGTTGAAGAATGTTTATCGCGGCGACAAGGAGCCGGATCTCACCGTGCGCGCGGTCCTTGCCGGGATGATGTTTGGCGCGCTGATGTCGCTCTCCAATCTTTACGTCGGCCTGAAATCCGGCTGGGGCCTCGGCGTGGACATCGCGGCGGTGGTGGTGATTTTCACCGTGTTCAAGGCTCTGCGCAGTGTGGGCCTCGTCAAAAAAGATTTCGGCATTTTGGAGAACACCATGATGATGTCTGTGGCCGTGGCGGCGAGTTGGATGTCGTCGGCAGGTCTGGTCTCGTCGGTGCCAGCGCTGACGATGCTCACCGGCTACACGTTCGTTTGGTGGCAGCTTTCGTTGTTCATCGGCGTGGTCTTGCTGCTGGGCCTGTGCATGGCGATTCCGCTGAAGCGGCAGATGATCCAAATTGATGCGCTAAAATTTCCCGGCAACGTGCCGACGGGCGAAACGCTGAAAGCCATCTACGCTTCCGGCGACGAGGGCGTGCAAAAAGCCAAAGCCATGGGCGTCGCCGGTGTGATCGGCGTGGTGCTCGCCGCGCTGCGCGACTTGTTCAACGTGATTCCGGGAATGCTCACGCTGCCGGGACACATCGGGCGCATCGGTCTGGGCAAGCTCACGCTGACGTTTGAACCGAGCTTGATTTTCATCGGCATCGGCGCGGTGTTCGGCATCAAAATCGGTCTGAGCATGTTGCTCGGACTGGTTTTGAACTACGGCGTGCTCGCACCGGCAATGATCAATCGCCACAGCGGCGACATCAAACATCCGCCGGCGGAAATCAAGGCGGCAGCGGTGGCGCAATTTCCGCTGACCGTCGCTGCCGGAGAAAAATTTACCGCGGAACTCACCGAGGCGGTGACGAGCCCGGAATTGTCGGCCGACTCGGCGGTCACGCAGTTCTCCTACACTTGGAGTAAAACCCAGACGTATCAGAACACCGCCGAACTTCAAAGCGGCCTGGCGGCGGAAAAATTATTGGACGACTCGCCGAATCCCTTCTTTGGCCATATCGCGGTAGGCACAGTGACCAACAAGTTGACGCAAGCCATATCGCTTTCACTCGCCGCGATCACGGCCACGAATTGGGAGGCCATGCTGGCCATTCCCACCAATCAGTCAGCGCCATTGGTCGGCAATCTTGGCTTCAAGCCGGGTGCGAGCGCCAAACAAAACATCGGCGGCTTCCGCAACATCGCCGCGTGGTCGCTGTGGCCGGGCGCAACGATCATGGTCATCGGCGGGCTGCTCGCGCTGGCGTTCCAGTGGCGCACGCTCGGACGCACGTTCGGCGACATTTTCGCCAGCCTCGGCAACAATAAGAACCGTCCGCGTGGCGTGCTTGCGCATTTGGAAATCCCGATGACTTGGTTCGTCATTGGTTTTGTCGTGATGGGCTGCATCGCCACCGTGATGCTGGTGTGGCTGTTTGGCATTCACTGGTGGATGGGCCTGATTGCCGTGGTGATGACATTTTTTCTCGCGGCGGTCTGCACCCGGGCCGGCGCGGAGACGAGCGTGAATCCCATCGGCGCGATGGGCAAAGTGACGCAGCTCACCTACGGCGTGCTGGCACCCGGCAATATCCCCGCCAATCTCATGACTGCCGGCATCACCGCCGGGGCCGCGTGCAGTTGCAGCGACACGATCGGCAATCTCAAGGTTGGTCACATGGTCGGAGCGAATCCGCGCAAACAATTCATCGCGCAGATTTTTGGCGTGCTCACCGGCGCGCTGATTGCCGTGCCGGTCTATTTCCTGTTGGTGCCCGACCCGAACGCGCTCGGCGGCGAGAAATTTCCCGCGCCGTCCGCGCTGATCTGGAAAGGCGTGGCGCAGGTTTTGTCGCAGGGGCTGCACACCTTGCCGCGCACCGCAATCACGGGCGTGCTGGTGGCGCTCATTGCGGCGTTCGTCATCGTCATCGTCGAAAGAATTTTTCCCAAAACGCGACCCTATATGCCTTCGCCCACAGCGCTGGGTATCGCGATGACGATTCCGGCCTACACCAGCTTTTCGATGTTCCTCGGCGCGCTCATCGCGTGGATTTTGGAAAAGTCCGCGCCGAAATGGAGCGAGCGCTTTGTCATCGCCATTGCGTCCGGTTGCATCGCGGGCGAAAGCATCGCCGGCGTTGGCATCCTTGCGATCAACATGCTGCTCGGCCGATAACTGCGCGGCCGGCAAACAAACGATCATGCTGACTCCGCCCGCCGCCAGCGACCTGCCGCAGCCAAAGCTGTGGCCCATCGCCACAGTGATGGCCACCGGCGTCTTCGCCACGACCTTTGTGCAGACGCAATGTCTCGGCCAGCAGCCAATCAATTCATTGCTGATGGACGGGATGAAGTTGGACAGCAATACGGCGGCCACGTTTGTCACGCTGGCCACCTTGCCGTGGACGTTCAAATCCATTGCGGGATTGCTGGTGGATCGGGTGCCGTTGTTTGGTTCGCATCGGCGAAGTTATCTGCTGCTCAGCGCGTTGCTGGCGGGCACGATGTGGCTATTGATGGGCTTGGAAAGCACCCACTACAATCTGCTGCTCGCCTGCGCCATCGGCATGAATGCCACGCTCGTTCTGGGCAGCACCACGGCCAACGGATTGCTGGTCGAAGCGGGCCAACGGACCGGCGCGAGCGGACGCCTCAGTTCCCTGCGCCAGTTTGCTTACACGTTGGCCAGCGTCATCGCCGCCCCCGCCGGCGGCTATCTGGCCGGCCGGTCGCTGGGTTGGACGAGTGCGATGGCGGCTTTGCCATTGGTCTGCCTGCTGGTGGCCGCCTGGTTTCTGCTGAAGGAATCTTCCACCGTGAAGCACGATTCCGAGTTTGCGGACGCCATCTGGAAATTGATCCAACCGTTGCCGCGACAAGCGAATTTCGTCGGCAGCCTGCTAATCATCCTGCTGGCGTATTATTATTTCGACCAGTTCCTGCTCGGCCTGCAGTTGCTCTCCACCGCCTTCTGTATTTGGATTCTCATCGAGATGGTCGCGCTGCATCGGCTGGACGGGCCGCGCTGGCAATTGTATTTGCCCGCCGGCCTGCTTTGTTTTCTTCAGGCCGTGCCCACTTTCCGCAGCACCTGCTTTTACGAATATCAAACCAAGGCGCTCGATTACAGCAACGTCCAAATCGGCTGGCTTTCGCTGGCCGGCTTCAGCGTGGCGCTCTTGAGTTCCGGCGTTTATGCGTGGGTCTGCCGCAAAATTTCCCTTCGCACTTCGCTTTATGCCGCCGTGGTGCTCACCGCACTTTCCGCCGTGCCGTATTTGTTTTACACGCGCTATTCACCGGATTCCCCGTGGATGGCGCGGGCGCTCACGATCGAAAGCGTCGGCACGTTCCTGCAATATCTTGCCTATGTGCCGCTCTTCGATCTGGCGATTCGCTCCACGCCGAAAGGCGGCGAGGCCCTCGGCTTTGCGGTGCTCATCAGCATTTGGAACGTCGGCCTGATGATCGGCGCGAAGACCGGCCCCATGCTCTACGAAACCGCGCTGCACCAGGACATGAACGCGCTCATCTGGATCAACGCCGGCGTGACGCTGGCGGGTATCGCCATCGTGTTCCTGCTGCCCAAGGCGCTCGTGGATCAACGCGAGGGAAGATAACCCTGCAACAATTCAATCACCTCAAAGATCATGAAAACTAACTGGGTGATTCAGGTTCGGCTAATTCTGGCGCTGATTCTTCTCCCGTCGCTGGCAAGCAACGCGGCGGACTGGCTGGTTGACCCGTCGCCGTTTCGCGCGCTGATGGTGACGAACTCCGCGGCGAACGAAATCGTTTTGGAAAACGGATTGGTGCGGCGGGTTTTCAAACTCGCGCCGGACGCGGCCACCGTGGCCCTCGATAATCTGATGACCGGCGAAGCCATCCTGCGTTCCGTGCGGCCGGAGGCGCAGGTGGAATTGGATGGGAAAATATTCGACGTGGGCGGGTTGGTCGGCCAGCCGGTTCACAATTATTTCAATCCCGCATGGCTGGCGCAGATGAAAGCCGATCCGGCCGCGTTCCATTTTTCGGGTTTGAAAACGGGCCGCACCGCACCGCGCTTTCCGTGGTTGAAGCGGAACGAATGGCTTTCCCAAGCCGCACCGTGGCCGCCGTCTGGCATCGCGATGACAATGATCTTCGACGCGCCGACAAATCTCGGCGCGGTCACGATTGAAGTGCATTACGAACTTTACGACGGGCTGCCGGTGATGGCCAAATGGCTGACGGTGCGGAACGATTCGCCGAAACCAGTCATGCTCCATTCCCTGACCGTGGAGCAACTCGCCTTCGTCGAGCCCGAATCCATCGTGGACGGTGCGGCGGCGAATTTTCGCGGCAGCTACCGCGCGCTGGATGCGTTCAGCGATTATTCCTTCGGCGGCAATATGAGCGCCACCGCCGACGCGCCGGCCATCCATTGGCGGAACGATCCGCTTTACAAAACCCAGGTCCACTACGAACTCGCGACGCCGTGCCGGTTGGAATGTTCGCCGCCCATCGGCCCGGAAATGGCCATCAAACCCAGCGAAAGTTTTGAATCGTTCCGCGTGTTTGAGTTGGTTCACGACAGCACCGATCGCGAGCGGCGTGGATTGGCCATGCGTCGTGCGTATCGCGCGCTCGCACCGTGGGCGCAGGAGAATCCCATTCTCATGCACGTCCGCAGTGCCGCGCCGGACGCGATGAAAATGGCAATTGACCAGTGCGCCGCCGTTGGTTTTGAGATGGTCATCATGACGTTCGGCAGCGGTTTTGATATTGAAAACGAAAAGCCGGACTACCTCGCGCAAATCAAATCGCTGGCGGATTACGCCAAGAGCAAAGGCGTGGCGCTCGGCGGTTATTCGCTGCTGGCGAGCCGTTCGATTGACGCGGCCAATGACGCCATCAATCCCAAGACCGGGAAACCCGGCGGCGCGCGGTTCGGCGATTCGCCATGCCTCGGCAGCGAGTGGGGTGAAAACTATTTCCGCAAGCTGCGGCAGTTTTTCGAGCAGACCGGCTGCGGCGTGCTGGAAAACGACGGGTCGTATCCGGGCGATGTCTGCGCCGCGACCAATCATCCGGGCCACGCAGGACTTGCAGATTCGCAATGGACGCAATGGAAAACCATCCGTGATTTTTACCAATGGTGTCGCGCGCGGGGAATTTATCTGAACGTGCCCGACTGGTATTTCCTCGCCGGTTCGAGCAAGACCGGCATGGGCTATCGCGAGACCGACTGGTCACTGCCCCGCGAGCAGCAGGAAATCATCGAGCGGCAAAATGTCTTCGACGGCACCTGGGAAAAAGCGCCGAGCATGGGCTGGATGTTTGTGCCGCTGACGCAATATCACGGCGGCGGCGCGGCGGCCACCATCGAGCCGCTGGCGGATCATCTGGAACATTACGAGACGCGGCTGGCGAATCTTTTTGGCGCGGGCGTGCAGGCCTGTTATCGCGGCCCGCGCCTGTTCGACACCGACGAGACCAAGGCCGTCGTGAAAAAGTGGGTGGATTTTTACAAGGCGCACCGCGCGATTCTTGACAGCGACCTCATCCACCTGCGCCGCGCCGACGGGCAGGATTGGGATGGCTGGCTGCATGTGAATCCGGCGTTGAAGGAACGTGGCCTGGCGATGTTTTACAATCCGCGGAACGAGCTGGTAGAACGACGCATCAAGTTGCCGCTTTATTACACTGGACTGACCGGGCGCGCGACCGTTCGCTTTGAAAATGGCCGACGTGAGGAAATCCAACTAGCCCGCGACTACTCGGCGGAGATCACGGTGAAAATTCCCGCGCATGGACGGACATGGTGTATCATCGAGGCGGGCTAACCCAATCCATAAAAGTGAAAGTCTATTCCATCCTCGGCGTCTTGGGCATTATGTCATCACTCGGCGCTGCAGAACTGCATGTCGCGGTCAACGGCAGCGATGCCAATTCCGGCACGAAGAAGTCCCAGTTTCGCACGATCCAACACGCGGCGGACCTCGCGCAGCCGGGCGATGTCGTCACGGTGCATGAAGGTGTTTACCGCGAACGCGTCCGCCCGCCACGCGGCGGCACCTCGGACAAGAAGCGCATCACGTATCAGGCTGCGGCGGGTGAAAAGGTCGTTATCAGCGGGTCGGAGATCGTGAACAATTGGGAGCGGGTAACGAATGACACATGGCGGGTGACCATCCCGAATTCTTTTTTCGGCAAGTTCAATCCCTATGCCGATCTGATCCACGGCGACTGGTATGGCAGCCGCCGGCCGAATCACACGGGCGCAGTTTATCTGAATGACGACTGGCTGCGTGAGGCGGCGCAGTTCGACGAAGTGCTGAAGCCGGCGGACCAATCTCCTTTGTGGTTCGCCCTGGTGGACGGGGTGACGGTGGAAGTGCCAGCATCAGAATACCTCCTGAACCTCGCGTCGTTTCGTGTCGGCTCAGCGGAGGTTCCAGCGAACCAGATCGTCGCCAAACGCGGCACGCAACTGGCGGCCTGCTCCGAGGGCGGTCAATGCGTTGGCTATATTCACCAGAACGACTGGGTGCGTTATGATGCGGTGGATTTTGGAGCGGGAGCTGAAAGCATCACTCTGCGCGCGGCTGCGAATGTGGGCACGGGAGGAATCGTCGAGTTGCGGTTGGACAAGTTTGATGGCGAGCTGTTGGGGACTTGCGAGGTGACGACCACGGGCGGTTGGCAGAACTGGCAGTCGTTCACCGCCAGGATTAATAAGACCGGAGGCAAAAGAAATCTGTGCCTCTTGTTCAAAGCGTGCCAACCGGCCAGCCCAGCCAAGCAGTTTATTCCGCCGGCCGGCCGAACTAGGATCTACGCGCAATTTCCCGGCGTCAACCCCAACGACGGCCAAGTGGAGATCAATGTCCGCCAGACCGTGTTCACTCCGCAGCAGACCGGCATCAACTTCCTTACCGTGCGCGGCTTTGACCTGCGCAATGCCGCCACACCGTGGGCACCACCGACCGCCGGGCAGATTGGAATTATTTCCGCCTACTGGTGCAAAGGCTGGATCATCGAGAACAATAAAATTAGTTATTCAACCTGCTCTGGGATGGCGCTCGGCAAATACAGCGATGAATGGGACAACCGCGCGGAATCCGCCGAGGGCTATGTCGGCACGCTCACTCGCGCGCTGACGAACGGCTGGAACAAGGCGACGGTCGGTAGCCATATCGTCCGCAACAATCAAATTCATCACTGTGAACAGACCGGCATCGTGGGCAGTCTCGGCTGCTCGTTCAGCACCATTACCGGCAACGACATTCACGACATCCATGTCCGCGAGCTTTTCGGCGGCGCGGAAATGGCGGGCATCAAATTCCACGGCGCGATTGATGTCGCCATCAGCCACAACCACATTTACCGCTGCGGCGCCGTCGCCGGCCTCTGGCTGGATTGGATGGCGCAAGGCGCGCAGGTCACGGGAAATCTGTTCCACGACAACCGCTCGCAGGACATCTTTTTTGAGATGCAGCACGGCCCGATCTTGGTGGCCAATAATTTGTTTCTGTCCCAGCGCCGCTCGTTTGAGCTGAATTCCCAGGGCGTTGCCTTTGTCCACAATCTGATTGCCGGGACCATCGCCAGCTCTCGCGGCGATACGCGCAGCACGCCGTTTCACCCGGCTCACGCCACCGAAATCGCCGGGCTCTATTCGGCGACGGCAGGCGATAGCGGCGACCATCGCTTCTACCACAACCTGTTCATCGCACCCGCCAATCTTGCTGCACTGGACAAGTCGGTTCTGCCATGTTTCGCTGCCGGCAACGTGTTCACCAAAGGCTCGCAGGCGTCGAAATTCGACAACCTGGCGCTGCTCAAGCCGGAGTTTGAGGCTGGCGTGACGTTGGAGCAGAAAGTTGACGGCTGGTATCTCGAACTCGCCGAGGATAAAGCGTGGCGTAGCGAAACGAAGCGTCAAACGGTGACCACGGATATGCTGGGCAAGGCGAAAGTGTCCGGTTGCGCCTACGAAAACGCCGACGGCACACCGCTCCACGTCAACACCGATTACTTCGGAAAAAAGCGCGACGCCAAAAATCCTGCTCCCGGCCCGTTTGAGAAAATCGCGGATGGCAAACCGCAGATCAAAGTGTGGCCGGCCAATCGCGAATGATCAGCGCTTGGAATGGGATGCGCTGGCATTCCCCCGTTTGTGGTATTCCTGGCTCGGGCGGCGCGAACTAACATTCAGCTTACGAACTCAATGACATTAAACGGCGCGCTCGCAATCCTGCTCGCCACGCTGGCGCTGGCCGCACGCGGGGCGGACTGGCATGTCATTGCCTCGTTTGATGCGGCCAAGGCGGATGATATGCCCAAGGCGAGCGGGGCGACGGGATATGTTTATCTTCCTGAAGAAATTCCGGAATCCAGTCTCCCGGCGGCCAGCGCCCAACGCAAAATTGTATTTGGCAGCCAGGTGGTTCTCGCGTGGTCCGGGGCCAATCCCGGCGCGCACTATAAAATCCAGGCGGCGTTCCTATCTGACAGCGACGACCGTCTGCTGCGGCTTGAATGCAACAACCGACCGCTGGAAGAAAAGCTGGCGTTGCCAAAATGGAATTTGCTCGAACGCGAGTGGCTGGTTCCGGACGGCGCGATTGCCGACGGCGACATCGGCATCACCATCAGCCGACTCGGTGGGGCCAATGCCGTGCTCTCGCGGTTGGAAGTCCTTTCGGACACGCCGCAAACACTTTCCGCGCCGCCGCCGCTCGCAGAACTGCTCGGCAAAATAAATGTGCCGCTGCCGCGCCTGTCGCCGCGTCCGGTGGCGGTCGCCGGCATTAAGTCGCCGCTGGTTTCATTGGATGGGCGTTGGCAATTTACTCCCAAACCACCGCTTGGCTTTGAGAACTTCAGCGCCGCACAAACGAAGCCGTGGGCCAAAATCCAAGTTCCCGGCGAGTGGGTCATGCAAGGATTTGAAGTCGCCAGCAATTCGGTGGCGGCGTATTGGCGCGAGTTTCAAATCCCCGCTGCGTGGCGGGGTTACCGCGTCAAGCTGCGTTTCGACACGGTTCACAGTGACTGCCATGTCTTCGTGAATGGTCGCGAGGTCGGCGCGCATGAGGGCTGTTTCACCGCGTTTGAACTCGATATCACCGACGCCGTGAAGCCGGGTCGCAACACGCTGGCGCTGGCGGTGACAAGCGAATCCACCGCCGACACGCTCGCCAGTGCGACGCAATACGCCGCGCACCAACTCGGCGGCATCACGCGCAAGGTGCAGCTCTTCGCCCTGCCGGAAATGAATGTAGCATCGCAAATTCTCACGACGACGTTTGACAAAAAATTCAAGGATGCGGAACTGAAGATCCATCTGGAGATCGCGAATGAATCGTTGCGCGACCGTAAAACCGCCGCGCGATTCCAACTCGTGGACGCCGCTGGCAAAGTGGTTTTGACCGAAACGCGTGAAGTTCCACCGGTGCGCGCCGGTCAGATTGTTGCCGCCGATTTCTTCCTGCCGGTCGCTGCGCCAAAGAAATGGGATTCCGAGCATCCTAATTTGTATTCGCTGAAAACGGCGTTGCTGGTTGGTGGCCGGGCAGAGCAGGGGATAACGCAGCGGGTTGGCTTCCGGCAAATCGAGGTTCGTGGCAATCAACTGTTGGTCAACGGCACGCCAGTTAAGTTGCGCGGCGCGTGCCGGCACGAGGTGGACCCGTTGCGCGGCCGCAGCCTGACGCCGCAGATTTGGAAGCAGGACGCCGAGCTTTTCCGGGCGGCAAACGTGAACTACATCCGCACCAGTCATTATCCGCCCGCCGAGGAGTTCTTGGATTTGTGCGACGAATTCGGTTTCTTCGTCGAGTGTGAAGCGCCGTTGTGCTGGGTGAATCACGGCGCGAATTCCATCTGGAGTTCCTGGGATTATCGCGACAAAAAGTTTTTCAATTTTCTCCTGCGTGCCAACTTCGAAAACCTGGCGGCGAACCGCCACCATCCGTGCGTCACGATCTGGTCGCTGGCCAATGAATCCACTTGGTCGCCGTTGTTTGCCGAAGTGAACCGTCGCGTGAAGCTCGCCGATCCGACGCGTCCGACGTCGTTTCACGACCAATGCTGGGGCGGCTACAACAACGCGCACAGTCAGGCGGATATTGCGGTTTATCATTATCCCGGCGAGAACGGGCCGGCCAAATGCGATGAAGCAAATCGCCCAGTCTTGTTTGGCGAATATTGCCACGTCGAATGTTACAACCGCCGCGAACTCGCCACCGATCCAGGCGTGCGCGACGACTGGGGGCGCGGCTTTGCGCGCATGAGCGACTTGATGTATCAGCACGACGGCTGTCTCGGCGGCGCGATCTGGGCGGCGATTGACGACGTGTTTTGTTTGCCCAATGGAAAATTTGTCGGCTACGGCATGTGGGGCAGCATTTGCGACGGCTGGCGGCGCGACAAGCCGGAGACGTGGCATGTGAAGAAAACCTATTCGCCTGTCCAGGTGACTACAACCAGCTTGCCGCTGCCAGCAGCCGGCGAGTCCATCCGCGTTCCCGTTGAGAACCGATATAGTTTTGCAGACCTCAACGAAGTCCGGATAGCGTGGAATGTCGGCGGCTCAAAGGGAAAAGTGCGGGCCGATCTGCCTGCGCGGCACAGTGGCGAAATTGTCATTCCGTCGCCCGCCGGATTGAAGCATGGCGACGTGCTGCATTTGACTTTCACCGATCCGCGCGGTTTTGTCTGTGATGAAGATAATATCGTCCTGGGGAACTCCACCGCAGACATTCCTCCCATCGCTGAAAAGAACGGTGAATGGCTCTTGGTCACACCGGCGGAAGGTCAGATTCAAATCAAGGGAGCTAAAGTCGAATATCTTATTGACCGCCACAGCGGGCAGTTCATCAGCGGCAAGCTGAATGGCAACACCTTTCTCACCGGCGGTCCGGCGCTGATGCTTCTGCCGCTGCAATCCGAAGCGTGCGAACCGGTGGACCTTGGGGTTTGGAAACCATTGAATAACGGCGGTGAAAACTGGATAGCTAACATGGTGTTGGCGAAGGAAGCCGCCGACCGTTCGGTTGAGATTGCCGTGAAAGGATCGAGCAAGCTGGCCACAGGTGATTATGTGATTCACCTGGACACGGCGGGAGGAATCAAGATTCGTTACGCTTTCGCCTCGAACATAAAAGTGAATCCGCGCCAGTGGGGCATGGTTTTTTTTGCGCCGAAAAACTTTGCAACGCTTCAGTGGAAGCGCTCGGCGCAGTGGTCGTATTATCCGGTTGGGCACCTTGGACGCCCGGTTGGAACAGCGAAAGCTCGCCGCGCGACGGGCCATTCCCCTTACGCGGTGACGCCGCCCGCGAACGCGTGGTCGGTGGATGCAACCGAGCTGGGCGGAAATGATTTCAGCAGCACGAAAGTTGCCATCCAGGAAGCATCGCTCGTGGATCGGTCAGACCAGTTGCGAGTGTATTCCGATGGCCATCAATCCGTCCGTGCTTTTTCAGATAGCGACCAATTTGGTTTGCTCGTCACAGGGTTTCACACGGGCGGTGGCGACGGATTTTTTGCCACCCACCTCGCTGCGGAGCGCCGTCCGCTTCAAGTCGGCTCCGCCATTAGCGATGAAATCACCCTCCAGCTTGCGGCCGACGGAGCCGGGCATATTCATGCCCTGCCCAAATGAAATTTGTTTCGCCAACCTCCAATAAAACCAATCCATTCTCTCTTTATGAAAAAACTCCTCGCCCGCTTCGGCCGGCACGCCGCGATCACGGCCTGCGTCTGCCTCCTGGTCCGCTCGACGTCGGCGGCCACCTTCACCATCGGCGACAGTGATTTTCTGCTCGATGGGAAACCATTTCTCATCAAGGCCGGCGAGATGCATCCGGCGCGCGTGCCACATGAATATTGGGCGGATCGGCTGAAAATGATTCACGCGATGGGACTCAACACGGTTTCGATTTATGTGTTCTGGAACCAGCACGAGCCGGAGGAAGGCAAATTTAATTTCAAGGGCGACGCAGACGTTGCCGAGTTCGTGCGGCTCGCGCAGAAGGAAGGCCTGTGGGTCATCGTGCGGCCCGGGCCGTATTGCTGCGCCGAGTGGGAATTTGGTGGCTATCCGTGGTGGCTGCTCAAGTCGGGCGATTTGAAAGTGCGCTGCCAGGATCCGAAATTCCTCGCGCAGGCGGGAGCGTATTTCAAGAAGCTTGGCGAGCAGCTTGCGCCGCTGCAAATCACGCACGGCGGACCGATCATCCTGATTCAGGTGGAAAATGAATACGGCAGCTACGGCAGCGACCATGTTTACATGGGCCAGATTCGCGACCTCGAGCGCGCCGCTGGCTTTGATGTGCCGCAGTTCACTTCGGACGGCGGCGGGCACATGATGGCCGGCGGTTCCTTGCCGGATGTGCTGCCCGGACTCAATGGCGGTGGCGGCACCAACATCATGAAGGAGATCGGCAAGTATCGGCCGACCGGGCCGTGGTTCGTGCCGGAATTTTATCCGGGCTGGCTCGATCATTGGGGCGAAGATCATGCGCAGACCGGCATTCGCGGCCTGGTGCGGGAAACTGAATGGAAGATCACGAACCATGTTTCGTTTTGCTATTATATGGTTTTCGGCGGCACGTCGTTCGGTTTCATGAACGGCGCGAACTACGGCGGCCATTTCCAGCCGCAGCCGACGAGCTACGATTACGACGCGCCCATTGACGAGGCGGGCCGGCCGACGAAGAAATTCTTCGCCCTGCGGGAAGTGCTGGCGCGGCATCTTGCCCCCGGCGAAACCTTGACGGACGTTCCGCCGACTCCGCCAATCATTGCAATTCCAGAAATTAAACTGACTGAATCCGCGAGCGTGTTTGACCTGCTCGGCCAACCCGTGAAGTCGGAAAAGCCATTAAACTTTGAGGATCTCGGCCAGGATTACGGCTACGTTTTGTATCGCACGAAAATTGTCGGGCCGGTGGATGCGGCCCTGAAAATAAAGGAGCTGCGCGATTACGCCGTGGTGTGCGTGGACGGCAAGCGCGTCGCCACGCTCGACCGCCGGCACAAGCAGGATTCCTTGACGCTGGTTATCACCAATGCCAGCGCCACGCTGGACATCCTCCTGGAGAATGGCGGGCGCATCAATTACGGCGGCCAGATTCCTTTCAATCACAAGGGCATCACCGAAGCTGTCACGCTCGGCGATCGCGAACTTACCGGCTGGGAAATGTTCAAGCTGCCCTTCGATAATGTTTCGGCTTTGAAAATTTCCGGCCCGACCACGGCAGCCGCGCCGTTTGTCGCGCGCGGCACGTTTGAACTTGCCCGAGTTGGCGATGCATTCCTTGACCTGCGTGGCTGGGGCAAGGGCATCGTTTTCATCAACGGCCACAACCTGGGCCGCTATTGGTATATCGGGCCGCAACAGACGCTTTATGTGCCCGGTGTCTGGCTCAAAAAAGGCCGCAATGAAATTGTCCTTTTCGAGCAAATCAAGGACGGCATTCACGAGCTCGCCACGCTCACGGACCCCGTGCTGAACCAGTTGAACCCGGACGAGAACGCCGTCGTCCGCAGCCAGGTGAGCAACAAATCCGAGAACACCGCGTCGCGCGGCAAGATGTCGGAGCCGAAATTCCCCGCGTCAGCTTTGGTTAAAACTGGTGCGCTCGCGGACAGCGAAGATGAGCAGACCGTGCGAATCCCCACGCAGAAGGCGCGGTATCTGGGGTTGCAGGCGCTCTCGTCGCATAACGGTGATGAGTTCACCACCCTCGCGGAAATCGACGCTCTGGATGCTGCCGGCAAAACGGTTTCGCGCAAAAGCTGGAAAGTCATCTATGTGGACAGCGAGGAAAATTTCTCCGAGGGCGACCAGGCGGAAAAGATCTTTGATAGTGACCCGGCGACTTTCTGGCACACGCTTTGGAGCGCGCCACACACGAGTCATCCGCACACGGTCGTGATTGATTTTGGCGCGGAGCAGGATATCTCCGGCGTGCGCCTGTTACCGCGCCAGGACTCGCCGAACGGCCGCATCAAGGATTATCGACTGTATCTGGATACCAAGCCGTTTTGAGCCAGCGTTTGGTATTGGTTCACCATTTATCGTTCCGCCGCTGCGCACTACCCAGTGCGTGGCGGCGAGAAGGGCGGTTTTGTCGCGTTTATTGGGCATCGGGCTTTTCGATGTTCGTTGGCTTTTTTCAATTCACATCCTGCCCCATTCGGAGTTAATGTCGTGCGGAGAGTCCCAAAAGAAATCCGCACCGATACTGTCCTATGAAAACAAATCGCCCCATTCATGTCCTGCTGGCCGGCATCGGCCTGGCGTCGCTGTTGGTTTACGTTCTCGCCTGTTCGACTGCCTTCAGCCCGGACGACCGGCAGGTCCTGTATCCCTCGTTTGATCCCCAAAGCGGTGCCTTGAGCTTTGCCATCTACGACCGCAAATCAGGCCGCAGCGAACACGTTTTCTCGGGCATGCAACTTCATGCCGACACCAACTTCCATTCTTCCCCCATGCGCGCCGAGTGGATGCCCGATGGCAAACACATTCTGGTGGCGCAGGCAGACGAGAAAGATCGCCTGTCCTTGACTTTGCTGCCGCGCGGTGTCGCCGAGCCGATTCGTCATTTCGGCAGCATCGCATGTCAGGATGCCACGATGGCTTTGCAGTTTCCATTCGCGGTGGCCGGCCATTGGGTTTTTCTGAATCAGGAGCACGGCTTCGTGCGCCTGGACTTGCGCACGGGTGAAGGCGTGACTACGACCAACCTGCTGGCAATGATGCCAAACGAGGATGGCAAGACCATCGTGGGCTGGCGCGAGGCGGAAAATGACAGCGGTGAATTCGGCCTGGTGAATCCGCAAACGCTGGAGTTTCAGTCCAAGTTAATCATCACCAACAGCATCAAAGATGGCACGTTCCCGATCTTTAACTCGCAGGCGCACGAAGCTATTTTCATCGCTCACGTGGGGACGAATCAGGAATTTCAGGTGCAACGCGACGGGCAGAAGACCTTCTCGCGCCTCATTTCGCGGCCGGGTTATGACGTGAAAGTGGCCAGCATCTTTTTGGCGCTGGGTCCGGGTAAAGATCGAGCCTTCACGACTTACTTAAGCCAGACCGAAGGCCAAACCAATTATGAGTGCGGCCTGCTCGAAATCCCGCTCTCGGAAAAACCGCTGCGCTTCACGCCGCTGTTCTCGGTGAAGTCTGATGAAATGGTTGCGTTGCTGGCGCAACCATCCCTCTCGCATGATGGCCGGACTTGGGCGATTTCTTCGGCGTGGCTTGGGGTGAAAGATAAATCCAATCCCAAGCCCGAAGACTGCGCGTTATTCCTGGTCGAGGTGGACCGGCGGCTGCCCAAGGTCACCAAGGTGCCGATCGTCCAGCCAAATGTGCGGGATGAAGGTATGAACTTCTGAAGTATGCCGGAGCAATTCCATCAGTGGTTCAGTTGGATCTGCGGCCAGGGTCTCGCGCACACCTGGTCGCCCGGCGGCGAACTCCTGCCGTGCTGCCAGCGCTGCACCGGCGTCTATGTTGGCGCATTCGTCGCTGCGTTGCTGCAACTTGCCGGTCCGCCGCCGGTAACCAGTTTCTGGCTTCGTCTCCATGGCTTGTTTTTGTTGTTCATGGTTCCGGCCGGATTTCATTGGTTTCCGCAAGGGCCGGAGTTGCGCGCCGCTTCCGGCATTCTCTTTGGCTTCGGCCTCATCGCTTTTCTCTGGCTGCCACTGCAAATAAATATTTTACCCGAGGCAGAACGGAAGAATTCACCGACGCAGTTTTTGATATTCTTCACGGTCCTGATCGCCGCGCTGGTGTTCACACCGCTCCTGGGCGTGAGCGAAAATCCTTTTGCCGCCACCGCGCTCTCGCTGCTGACCGCTGCTGGCGCCCTGGTGCTGGCGTTGCTGGTGCTGGCCAATTTGTTTCTCACGGTGCGCGGATTATGGCGGTGGTTTTTCCAACCCGCTCCCCGCGCGGCCGCATGAACCCGAATTCCGAAATAGAAGGGGAGCGCGCCCGCCTCGGGCGCAGTTTTTCGCGCCCTCGCGGAAAACTCGGACGCACCGAATGGTTTCGAGGGTTCATGGCACCTTCACGCGCAAGCGGCTGGCCGCGAGGGCGCGGCCAGCGACGCCCGAGGCGGGCGTGCTCCCCAACTTCGAAATTCGGATGAAAGAGCTGCTTCTCTTCGTCCGTCCGCCGCGCCCCCTGTGGCCGTTCAACGGTCCCGCTTCGTCCTTCTGGCCGCCGCTCGCGTTCGCTTCCATGGCCGCAATGCTGCGCCAGCACTGTCCCGACTGGCGCGTGGAAATTCTCGACGCGCCCGTGCTCGAAATGGGCTGGCGCACGCTTGAAGCGGAACTGCGCGCGCGTCGTCCTGCTGTCGTCGCGATGGGTGAGGAGGCCGTGAGTTGTGCGGAATGTCTCCGCCTTGCGCGCCTCGCAAAAAGTCTCGGGGCCAAAGTCATCGCCGGTGGCTGCTTCTTCGGCCACGTCGCACCGCAGGTGTTGCAGACCGGCCTCGTGGATGTCGTCGCGCACGGCGAAGGCGAAAACACCATTGTCGAACTCGCCGCCGCGCTGCGCGAAAATTCGCCGGACGCCCTCGCGCCGGTCGCGGGAATTTCCTTTCGGCGCGACGGTGAAGTCATCCACACGCGGCATCGTCCGCTGATCAAAAATCTCGACGAGCTGCCGATGCCGGCTTGGGATTTGCTGCCGATGCATCGCTATGGCGCGGGCAGCCAGAATCATCCCGGCCTCGCCGCCATTGAAGCGTCGCGCGGCTGTTTTGACGCCTGTGATTTCTGCGTGCTGTGGCGGCAGATGGGCAACTTCGTCGGCGAACAGACGCGGCCGTTCGTCCGTTTCAAGTCTGCCGCGCGGCTGCTGGAGGAGATCAAAATTCAGACGCGCAATTTTGGGCGCCAGCATTTCGGCTGGGTGGACCCAAGCTACAACGCGCATCCGCAGTTGCCCGCCGAACTTGCAGACGCGCTGCTGCGCGAAAATATTTCCGTCAGCATGAGCGCGTGGGTGCGGGCCGACTGCCTCGTGCGCGACGCGCAATCCGGCGCCATCGCCCGCCAGGTGCGTGGCGGCCTGAAGGAGGTTTACATCGGCGTGGAACGGCCCGACGGCGACGGCTTGAAAACCATTCACAAGACCACGACCATTCCCGAAGTCCGCGCAGCCTTCCGCATTTTGGCGCAGGAATTCCCGGAGGTCTTCACGGTCGGTAGTTTCATCTACGGCCTGCCCGGCGACACCCCGGAAACCGTGCGGGCCATTTTCCGGCTCTCGCACGAACTGGAATTGAACCAGGCGTTCTTCATTCCGCTCACGCCGCTGCCGGGCACGCCCTTTTGGCGCGACGAACTGTGGGACGCCACCGGCGAAAGTTTTCGCGACTATAATTTTCTGCCCTCCAGCACGCGGCCGGGCGCGCGGCGCGAGCTCGAATGGGCGCTGCTCATGGCCTTCGCCACGCACTGGACGCCCGCGCGCCTCCGCTCTCTCTGGCGCAGCGTCGCCCACCGCAGTCCGCGCTGCCGGCGCATGAGCCTGCGACTCCTGGGACGCAGCACTTGGTTCGCGGCGCACGGCATGGTGAGCAATCTGATCGCCGGTAAACGCGCCGGCATGATCTTCCCGCGCTGGTATGAAAGTTGACTCAGGACTTGGGTGGTTATTCATTTGAGTCAGTTTACCGGCGGTTCCAACCTCAATGTCCCAGCGCTCGCAACCTCCCATTTCAGTCAATGCGTGGCCGGTAATTTGGCGGTCTGCGATGGCCGGCCTGGCCATCGCGCCGGACGCCACCTTTGGCTGCAGCGGGTGGATTGAATTTATTTTTTCGAGGAGAGTGGCTTTCCACTTCCAGAACATTTGGGCGGAGGGAAATCAAAACCGGCGGCGGGAAGTTGCTGCCGCAAAGCACGGATCTTCTCTTTTTGCGCGACAAACGAACCAAAGCAATTTGCAGCAACTTCCCGCCGCCGGTTTCGCTTTGCCTTGATTCCAAAACCGGGTAGAGCAAACTTGCAGCTACACGGCTGCCAACCAGACCGCGGCTTTGCCTTGATTCCAAAACCGGGTAGAGCAAACTTCTCTGCACGGCCGCGCGCACGCTGGTGACGCTTTGCCTTGATTCCAAAACCGGGTAGAGCAAACTTTGCCTTGCTTCGCCTTACGGGGGCTTGCTGCTTTGCCTTGATTCCAAAACCGGGTAGAGCAAACTCCAGCGTGTTCGCGCTCGCCGGCCTGTTCAGCTTTGCCTTGATTCCAAAACCGGGTAGAGCAAACTCGTTGTGAATGCCACGGCACTGATCACCAGCTTTGCCTTGATTCCAAAACCGGGTAGAGCAAACTCCCGCTGCACCTGACCGCCGAGCGCATTCAGCTTTGCCTTGATTCCAAAACCGGGTAGAGCAAACTCAGTGGGCGCAAGCCCCTGATTTTGCTCTGCTTGGGCAATACTACCAGAGTTGGATTTGTTCGGGCATGTCCTCGGCTTCCGACTCGGTGGCGGGCGATCCTTGAATGACGTAGGACTTCTCCCATTGGGAGCGGGTCACAAAAATGGCGCGGACGCTGCCTTCGGGCGGCAGGTGTTTCTTCACCCGCTCAATGTGGGTTTTCTGGCGCGCGAAGGTCACGCATGACCGGGCATACACGCTGAACTGGATCATCTGATAGCCGTCATCAATCAGGAAATTGCGAAAGTCCGTTGCGGCCTTGCGCTGCTTTTTGGCGGTCACCGGCAGATCAAATGTCACGACGAGCCAGCCCATTTTATATTTTTCGGTGTCCACGGTTTATAATGGCGCGGCTGGTTTTCAATCACGGCCTTGCGGAAGCCGCGCACCACGCCTTCAATCACGCCCTGAATCTCCAGACTCAAATCTAGATAATCCACGCGCTCCAGCGGAAAGCCCGTCACCCATTTCCGAAATTCCTTGGTCACTCCCCATTCATTCGGATTTGGATGCTGTTTCACCCACTGGCACACACGCCAGTCCACGCACGGACGGAACTGCTCCATTATGTCATACGCGAGGGGTGTGCTGCGTTCGCGCTCGACGTGGGAAATGCCGAACGTGGGATCAAGGCCGACGCCGAAAAGTTTTTGCAACACGGTGGAAAGCAGCACGGCGTAACCGTAATTCAAAAAATGATTCAACCCGCCGCGTCCCCGGTCGCGGATGAAATCCTCATCGTTCAACGTCCGGCCAAAAATCTGCCAGAACATTTTTGCGCAGATGGCTTCCTTGTGCGGTTTTTTGCCGAAGGCCGTTTGCCGCATCGCGTCCAGACCCTTGCCTTCCGGTGCGATGTGTTCCGCCAGCGCGAATTGATTCTGGCACTTGGCATCAATGGTTTTTTGCCAGAGTGCGGCGCGGGCTTTGGGCGTGAGATTGATCATCGCGCGGGAAAGAATCGTGTCCGTGGAGCGGTTCGCAGGCAGCACTAGGCTGACCGGCTTGAACGATTCGCAGATGATGAGCGCGACGCCGTGTTTGGCCGCTTCCAGAAAAAGGTTGCTTTGGATGCTCGCCGAGAAGCTGGTGATGATAATGGATGCGATGTCCTCCAGCGGAAGTTTCTTTTCACCTTCCGCCGTTTTGCAGGTCAACTGGCCGTCTTTGCAACTCAAGGAGCATTGCGGCGAGTCTATACTGACGATGTGATAGGACATGACACGATGCCCGTGAGCGGAGTTTTTAGAATTTCAAGACCGCCATCATAAAGAGCTTGCAGCCTGATGTTCTGTGCGCAGTCGTCACGACCTGATACACGATACTGGATAACGTCGGGCGAACTTAAATCCACAAGAAAGCCGGCGCGTTGGTTTAACTGGACTCCGCGAACCATCCACAATCCCCGATAATCACTTCGTCCTGCTTTCTTTGGCACACGAATCAGAGTTCCAATTCGCAACAAGCGCGGCACTTTGCCGGAATTTTTCAGCTTCAATTCCTGAATCCGAGGCCAGACCTTGTGCCACGGGACGACGACAAATTTTTCCTCACCTTCCTCTGCATGGTCGAGAATAGCGACGCCGAAGTTATCCGTGATGACACGCACGCCTTTCTGTGGTGTGAGTTTTCCGGGTTTCAGTCCGACAACTTTGCTCGCGGATTCTTCCGTCTCTTTCACGGAAAGTTTTCCCGTCTTGGCGTCGCGCGATTGTTGGCGCAGATAAACGCGGCCATCTTTGATTGCAGTTATGCCCCGCGTATTTTCCTCCACGCGCATTCCGCTCATGTCCGCCGGAATATGTTGCACCACACGTTTCTCTGCGAGGCGTCGGCGGATTTGTTCCTTCAAGGTTTCCGGCAATTCCGTCAAACCAAAGCGGCCTTGCGAATCAAAATCAAAGTAGCCCGTTGAACGCAGCACGGCCTTGTCCGCCTCATTCGGATTGCGTTTGAGCATCAGTTCCCACAAGCCGCCGTTGTTCGGGAGATAATGCGAGGCCAGTCCCAGCACACACGCATCGAGCGCGTGATGCAGATGCGTGACACTGCGGATGTCGGTTTTATTTTTCAGCGTGCCGTCCGCTTCCTTCACCTGCGGCGCGGCGAGCGCGAGACAGCCAAGCAGATTCCAGCCTTTGCGAACCGTGCCCGTCACCGAGCCGGGCAGGGAAACCACCTTGCTGGGATTGAGGTCGGGCAACGTCTTCCGAATGTTCTGCGCGCCCAGCCGGACAAGCTGCGAGGTGACGGTCAAATCGCGCGGCACGAATCCTTTTTCCTCGTAGCTTTGCAGCAGCAACAATTCTTTGCGTTTCTTTTTCCGGCGTTTGTCGTCGTCGTGGCCTTTGAACGTCTCCAAACTTTCTGCCCATTTCTTGAAGCGCGTGATTGAGACAATGGACAACTGCGGCATCCCTTCCACGGGTCTTTCCTGCTCGTCGCTGACAAATTGAATCGCCGTCCGCTGGCCTTTCATCTTGTTCACTTCCGAGAACGTGATGACCAGCGAATCCAAACCGTCTGCCGGACGCAGCGAGCGCGGGATGATGTGGTCTTTGTCCACCTGCCGCGAAACCAAGTCCAGTGCGTCGTAAGTTTTGCCGGTGTAAGGACAAGTCCAGCCCAAATCTTCCGCGATGCGCGCCTTGCGGATGAGTCCGGCGGTGATTTGAATCGGCTGGCCGTTGTAAGTTTTGCCGTCCAAATCTTTTTCCAACTTCGCCGCGACGCCGTGATGGTTTGCCAGCCGTCGTCCCAAGTCTTGCTGGATTTCCTTCGCCGACTTGCCAGACATTTCGCGCAAATCGCGGTTCACTTCGATGGTGACTTTGGCCACGCGCGATTTGTCGCCGTTCGCGTAGGCGGGTTCGGCGATTAAATCTTTCAACAGCCGTTCCAAAATTAAAAGCCGGTGACGGACGAGATGATTGTTCGTCTGCTGGTCAATCTGCTTTTGCAACTGCGCCTGCCGCATGGCATCCGTGATTTCCAAGCAGCCGCCGGTTTCCTTGGGATGTTTGCCCGCCATGACTTCGGCATAAGCGCGGACGAGCAGGGGACGGGCGTAAGCGGCGCGCCCATCCAGCTTTTTGATCGTCAACGGCTCGCGCAACAACACCTCGCGATTGAAGGAACCTTCCTTCTTGCCGCGCTTCGTATTCGCAGCATCGGCGAGTTTGTTCAACTCCACTTCAAACTCCGTCAGTGGTTCGCCGAGCTTTTGCGCGATGGCGCAGATGCATTCCAGCGTCACCAGCTTGCCGCGCTGCCAGAGGTCGCGGACGCGCTTTTGCACACGCGGAGAAAATGCCGGCCAGAGGGTTTTCAATTTGTCGCCCCGGACAAGTTTTTGAATCGGATCAAGCAGCAGCCCGTCTTTCGCGTCCGGGTGCATGAGCATGGTTTCCAAATTATTTCGCTCGCAGCCCGGCAGTTCGCGGATGGCCTTTTTCAATTCGGTCGGCGTCAACGCGCCTTCGCTTACCATAAGCGCGTTGATTTTCTTTCGCTCGTCGCCCGTCAGCGGTCGCAATTCTTTTTCCTTTGCCCCGGCCACGCGGATGTTTGCCAGCGCCATTGCCCAGCGGAATTTGAAAAACTCCGGGCAGTTCTTGGACGGAACTTTTTCGCCAGTGCTGGGACAGGTGGAAATGATGCGGTTGTCAAAGCGGGGAACAAGCTGACCAAACAGCAGTCCGCCTTGATACCGCGCGGGCAATTTCAAACCGGGGACAGCGGCGGCCTGCCAATCTTTAAACAGACTGTTCAGAAACACGGCGTTGATGGCGGGCAGATTCTTCTGGTGAAGTTCCAACAGACGGCGGACTTCTTTTTCAACGATGGGGCGGGGGAACGCGGCATTGAGACGCTTGAAATTTTTTTCGGAAGATTGTTTCTCGCCGAGCGGTTCGAGGCCGAGAACCTTGCAGAAGGTCTCAGCCATCGTCTGCGTGCTGTGTTGCGCCATGAGTGCGTTGGCGTTCTTTTCTTTTTCCGTGTCGGACTTTTTGTCATCTTGCTCGGTAGCTGTAAGCGCGTCTTCGGACGCATTTGCCCATCGCGAATTTCCATCGTAACCGCGATTGTGGGCATACCACCGCAGGACGTCCCAAAGCTCCTTCCAACCGAGCAAGTATTTCGCCTCGCCATTGCTGGCAAGAACACGCGCGGCCAAAAACCACGGCACGGCATTGCCACCGGCCTGCTGATGCTTTTGTTTCAGTTCTTCGGCAGACAAAACTTTCAGGTGCGCCAAAAGTTTTTCCATTTGGGCAATCCGCTGGCGGGTGGCGCGGGCGTGGCGGCGTTGACGGCGGTAATCGCGTCGCTTGCTGGCCAGGCAATCATCCGCGCCAAACGTGACGACACCGCAGCCGAGCAGGTTGACGCGCGGTGCCGGAGGAGTTTCCTGCGTAACGGTTCTTTTGGCGAATGGTGTGGGACTGGTGAAGTTCTCCGCTCCAGTGTTTTGCAGCACCGCCCAGCCGAGGGAACTGTGGCCGACGTCGAAGGAAAGTTCCAAATCCTGAATCGTGTTGTTGCCCATAACATTTTTCTTGAGTGAGGCAGCCAGCTTTGATTAAAGTCCCGATGGAATCAAGACAAAGTTAGATAACGCAGACCGTGCCACTGTTCGCCATGCGGACACGCCGCGTTAAAAAGCGTTTCTAAAAAACCCGGCGGGGTTTTCAAGCCCCGCCGGGTTTGTTTTTTCTCGGCGGCAAGTCTGGAACATGAAGAAAGGCGCATCGTTGCCGATGCGCCTTTAGAATCCTCTGGATGGTTTTTGGTTTATGGTTGTGGGGTGGTCGGGAGCGGGGTGGTTTCCTCCGGATGGGTCTCGGTGGCTTTTGGCTTTGGCGCGGGCGGCGGGGTGCCGGGTCCGTGGCCGTAGTTGCGCACGACGCGCGCGGCATGGTAGGCGGCAATCATCGCCTGGCCGGCCTCGGTGCCGTTGAATCGCAGAATCATGTCGTCCACTTGCACGAACAGGTTTTCCACGGCGTTGAAGCGAAGGCGCAATTGCTCGGTGAGGCTGTGGCGGTCGCTCTGCGCCTGTTGTGGCGCGGTGATGTATTTGGCGTAATCGGTGATGCCGTCATCCACTACTTTGGCGGTGGCGGCGGTGAGGTCGTATTTGGCGGCGTCCGTGGCGGCCGGGTCGGCGATCACTTGATGCGCCAGGTCGCTGACAATGCGCGCCTTGCCCAGCAACACTTCGTCGCGGAAACGCAGCCAGTCGCTGGGGACGAAATCCACTTTGGCGGCGTTGGTCAGGTCGTTCTTGTCGGTGAACCAAGTGACCAGCGCCCGGGCCAGCGAATGCGCGGTGGTGTCCAGCGTTTTTTCCGCGTGCATCTTGTCGGCCGTGGTGCCGGTGGGGACGATGCCCTGTTGCTGGCAGAATTTTTCCAGGGCCAGCACGCCGGCGGCGGCGGCGGCGACTTTGGTGGTGAAAATCACCGGGTTGAGCTGGAACCAGAGAGGCTGGCGCTTGGGATCCTGCAGAATACCCAATGAAGTTTGAAACATTCCGATCCGGTTAGTGAATTCATTTTTCATAAATTTAACGAGGATTATACAGGCAATCTTATGGTAACGGGATTGGATTGCAAGCCTTTAATGCGCGGGCTTCATAAGGTTGGTTGTGGAGCGGCTTAAGTGTCATAAGTGCGTGAGGTTGAATAAAATGAACGACGCGACCGGCTGGTTGAAGGAACCCACCGGCTGATTGAAACGCACGACCGGGCCATTGAAGGGCACGACCGGCTGGCTGAAAGGTCCGACCGACCGGCTGAAGCCGGTTACCGGCTCATGGCAGATAACGACTGGCTCATTGCCCCTTCAGACCGGGGTGTTGAACGGACCGACCAGCCGATTGCGAAACACGACCAGATGATTGAAGGAACTTGCCGGGCGGATGCAGCTTCCGACCGGTCGGCTGAAGGCCCCGACCGGCCTGTTGCGGAACCCGACCAAGCCATTGCGTCGCACGACTGGCTCATGGCAGCACCCGACCGGGCCTTGGGCGGGAGCAACGGCGGTCTAACCCGATTTCACGCGGCGCTGCGGCTGAACGCCGTCCGCCAGCCGTGAGCGCAGCTTGACCCTACCCGCGTCGCGCAGATTTCCAATCTGCCGGATCGCGGATTTTCAATCCGCTGGTCGTGGTCGCCGCTTAAATTTCAAACCGTTTGAAGCTCTGCCGACTGGCAGTTGGCGATACCGCAGGTTGGGAAACCTGCGCTATGCGGGGCCGAGCGCGGATGCACCCGCCAGCCGTTTGCAGTTTTAAATTCACTTTACTGGCAAGCCACCTGTGATAAGCTGGTCGCTCTTGTTTGCCAGGCAAACACATACAATTTTAATTTATGGCCAAACTGTTTATTGAAGATATCGAATTGAAGGGCAAGCGCGCCCTGATCCGCGTGGATTTCAACGTCCCGCAGGACAAAGTCACGGGTGCCATCACCAATACCAAGCGCATTGAGGCGGCGTTGCCGACGATCCGCTACGCGCTGGACCAGGGCGCATCCGTGGTGCTGATGAGCCATCTGGGTCGTCCGGACGGCAAGCGCATTGAAAAGTTTTCCCTCAAACCCATTGCCGAAGCCCTCCAGAAATTGCTCAGCCGCCCGGTGCAATTCCTCGCTGACTGCGTCGGGGCGGAAGTCGAGGCTGCCTGCGCCAAGGCCCAGCCCGGCGACGTGATTTTGCTCGAAAACCTTCGCTTCCACATTGAGGAAGAAGGCAAAGTGAAACTCGAAGACGGCACCAAGCTCAAGGCCGATCCAGAAAAGGTGAAGGCGTTCCGCGCGAGCCTGACGAAGCTGGGCGACATTTACATCAACGACGCGTTCGGCACGGCGCATCGCGATCACAGTTCGATGACGGGCGTGCAACTTCCGCAGCGGGCGTGCGGCTACCTGATGAAGAAAGAGCTCGACGCGTTTGGCGCGGTGCTCGACCACCCGAAGCGTCCGTTGCTCGCCATCCTCGGCGGCGCGAAGGTCTCGGACAAAATCCAACTCATCAATAACCTGCTCGACAAGGCCGACGAAATCATCATCGGCGGCGGCATGGCTTTCACTTTCAAGAAAGTTCTTAACCACATGGCCATCGGCAATTCGCTCTATGACGCCGAAGGCGCCAAGCTGGTGCCTGACCTGATGAAGAAGGCGCAGGAGAAGGGCAAGCAGATCATCCTGCCCGTGGATTACGTTTGCGGCGACAAGTTCGCGGCGGATGCACAAGTCAAGCTGGCGGATGACGCCTCTGGCATTGCCGACGGCTGGATGGGCTTGGATGTGGGACCGAAGTCCACCGCGCTGTTTCTAGCCGCCATCAAGGGCGCCAAGACCATCATCTGGAACGGGCCGGCGGGCGTGTTTGAATTTCCCGCTTTCGAGCAGGCCACCAAGGCCATGGCGGATGCCATTGTGGCGGCCACGCAGGCCGGCGCGACCACCATCATCGGCGGCGGCGACACGGCGACGGCGGCGAAGAAATACGGCGCGGACAAAAAGGTCACGCACACTTCCACCGGCGGCGGCGCGTCGCTGGAATTTCTTGAAGGCAAGGTGCTGCCCGGCGTGGCGGCGCTTTCAGACAAATAAATTTAAATTTTAAAACCAATTCAAATGAACAAAGAACGTAAATTGATTATTGCGGGCAACTGGAAGATGAACAAAACCGTCGCCGAGGCGCTAACGCTCGTCAGCGACCTGAAGCGTGACCTCATGGGCGTGAAGGAAGTGGACGTGGTCGTCTGCCCCCCCTTCACCGCGCTGGAATCGGTGTCCAAGGCGGTGCTGGATTCCAATATCAAGCTTGGCGCGCAGAACATGAGCGAGAATAATTTCGGCGCGTTCACTGGCGAAATCTGCGCGGGCATGTTGAAGGAATTTTCCGTGCGCTACGTCATTCTCGGCCACAGCGAACGCCGTCAGTTCCAAAAGGAATCCGATGCGCTCATCGCCAAGAAGGCGGCGGCAGTTCATGCGGCGGCGCTCAAGCCGATCGTCTGCGTGGGCGAGACCCTCGCCGAACGCGAAGGCGGCCAGATGGAAACCGTGTTGGACACGCAGGTGCGCGGCAGCCTCGCCGGCCTGACCAAAGAGCAGATGGTGGAAACGGTCATCGCCTACGAACCGGTCTGGGCGATTGGCACCGGCAAGACCGCGACCACGCAACAGGCGCAGGACGCCCACGCGTTCATCCGCGGCATCCTCGTGAAAATGTTCGACGAAGGCACCGCCAAAAAAGTCCGCATTCAATATGGCGGCAGCGTGAAGCCGGCCAACGCGAAAGAACTCATGAGCCAGCCCGACGTGGACGGCGCGCTGGTCGGCGGGGCCGCCCTCGAAGCAAGAAGTTTTGCTGACATCATCAAAAATTCCATCTAACCTGTCACCCATATGACTTTTCTTGTTGGCATTTTAACCTTGGTTTTGGTTCTGAATTGCGCGCTGCTGATCCTGCTCGTGCTGGTGCAACTGCCGAAAAAAGACGCCGGCGCGGGCATGGCCTTTGGTGCCGGCACGGCCGATGCGTTGTTCGGCGCGGGCTCCGGCAATGCGCTGACGAAGATCACGAAATACGGCACGGGCGTTTTCCTGGTCCTGGCATTGGGGCTGGGCAAAATGCAGGATATCGTGCATCGCGACAGCGCGCCGACGGAATTCACGAAGCAACTGCAGCAAAAACAAATGCAGACGCCGGCGGTGACGGCCAAGCCGGCGGCGCAGCCGGTGGCACCGGCGACCAGTCCGTTGCTGACGACCCCGGTCACGACGAACGCAGAAAAATAACCGAACCGTTTTTTCAAACGCGCCCGCTGGATTTATCCGCTGGCGCGTTTTTCTTTGCGCGCAAATAATCCTGGATGCGCCATTGCAGGAACGGCGAACAATGTTTCGTGGTGGCCTTGTTGCGTGACGGCCAATAGGCGTTGAAGTCTTTTTCCAACCGGCGTAGTTCGCGGACGCCGCGCCGGGCCAGATTATTTGCCACGGCAGATTTCTGCGCCGCCACCGCTTGTTGCCACAGCATGAAGTGACAGGATTCCGCCGCCATGCGCGCGGCCAGATCCAGTTCCCGCGCCAGGATTTTTCCGGTATCCGAGTCCGGCTTCGCGCGCCCCAAGATTGCCCGCTGTTTCTGGATTCCATTCAAGGCCGCATTAATTTTACGCGCCGGAATTTTGGCGAACCATTTCAATCCGTTCCGACAAAACAGTTCGCGATCTTCCGGCTTGGGCGCGGCGATGACCGTGCCGAGCGGGGTTTCATTCATCGCTTTCACGCCCAGTTTTTCATGCGCGAAACCAAGCTTGAACCCGGCCTGGGCAACCTGGCCCGTCGGATCTTCAAACACATCCCGGCTCAAGACCGCCAGCAGATTATCTTCGTTGAATGATTTTGAATTCCATGCCAGCGCCGCGCCGGCGGCGAACAGCGGCCAGCTTACGGCCAACGGCTGCGGATGTCCGCCGTCGCCCCAGTCGGTGTTGAGAAGACCTAGCGCGCCGAACTTTTTGCCGGCTTGGGCGGCGGCGCGCAGATTGGCCAGCGCGTTATCGTGCCGGCCCAGCAAGGTCTGCCAGGTCGAGGTGCCGGGGCAGACGTAGAATGGAATCCTGGCCTTGGCGAATTGCGCGGCTTCTTTCTCAAATGGATGATCCGCCTCGTAGCCCCAGTTCATAGCCATGACATCCTGCGGCAATTCACGGATGAGGCTGGGGTCCTTTAAAATAATGTCGCCCCAGAACATCATTTTCTTGCCCCGGCCGGCGACTTCCCGGTGCAACGCTTTTAGAAAATCAAAATAGACTCGGCCTTTACCTTTCGTCGCGCAGAGCTTTTTACTCTGGCCTTTGCCAAGGTCCCAGGTCTCGTCACCGCCGATGTTGAAGAATTCGCTGGAAAAGTTCGGCAGCAATTCGTCGAACAGGCCGCGCACAAAGGGCAGGGTGCCGGGATGGTTCGGGGCGAGCGTGGTCGGGCGACGGAGAAAATCTTTCGTCTCCGCCTCGTAAGGCGCGGACAGTTCGCCGAGCTTTTTCAGGCGCGCGTCCGCGAGAAAATAGCGCAGGTGGCCGAAGGAATTCTGGTTCGGCACAAGGTCAATGCCGAGTTCCCGGCAGCGCGCGTCGAGGGTTTGAATTTCCTTCGCTGTCAAGGCGCCCCAACTTTGCCAGACGGATTTGTAATGGCGATAGGCGAACGTGTGTTCGGTGTAAAGTTGCAGCTCGTTGATTTTGAAATCGGAAAGTTTTTCGGCAAGGTCGAGCAGGGTTTCCAACTTCGGCACGCGGCCGCGCGAGATGTCGAGCATCACCCCGCGCCGGGCAAAATCCGGCCAGTCACGGATTTTCAGGCACGGCAGCCGGCGTCCATATTCGCGCAGCAATTGCCGCAAGGTCGCCGCTGCGGCGCGCAAGCCCGGCGGCTCGCGAAATTCAATCCGCACGCCGCGGCGGTCAATCGTCAACGCGTAACCTTCGGCTTGCGCGGGTGCCGCCTGGGTGCGGATGACTCTGATTGCGCCCAGCGGTTTGTGCCTGGGCAGCAGGAATTTTCCGGCGTGGCATTTCAACGAGCGCGGCGCAGGCAGCAGGGTCAAGGCAAGGCGTTTCGGCATCGGCGTTTAGTTAGCCCTCGTTTGTTGGTGGATCAGACCGCCGCCCGCTGCTGCACCAGAAAATCCAGCCACGCCTTCATGCCGTCGCCCGTCTTGGCCGACAGTTCAAAAATGCGGGCATGATGGCTCACCCGCTGCAAGTTGATCAGCGTCAGATCGCGATTGAACCCGGCGGCGTCAGCCATGTCGCTCTTGGTGATGATCGCCACATTTGCGGAATGGAACATCGGCGGATATTTCAGCGGCTTGTCCTCGCCCTCGGTGACGGAGAGCAGCACCACGCGCAAATCTTCGCCCAGATCGTAGTCCGCCGGGCAGACGAGATTGCCCACGTTTTCAATGACCAGCACGTCGAGTTGGTCCAAATCCAGTTGGGCCGCCGCTTTGGAAATCATGTCGGCGTCCAGGTGACAAACCGTGCCGGTGGTGATTTGCACGACGGGAATGCCGGCGGTGCGCAATCGCGCAGCATCGTTGTCGGTGGCGAGGTCGCCCACAATCACGCCCACGCGCAAACGCGCGCCGAGCATGGCGGCGGTCTCGCGGATGAACGTGGTTTTGCCCGAACCGGGCGACGAAACGACATTCAACACGAGTAGTTTTTTCGCGCGGAAAAATCCCCGGTTGCGCTCGGCGAGCCGGGCGTTTTTCTCCATCAACGACCGGTTTAGATTCAGGGTCATGACGCCGTGCGCATGGCTGTGGGCATGGCCGTGATCGTGATGTTCATGCCCCTGTTCATGGCCGTGAGGGGGTTCGTGATCATGCGCGTGCGCGCCGATTTTCACGTCGCCACCGCCGCTGCCGCAGCCACATTCTTGACACATATTATGAAGTCTCCACCGCGGCAATATCCAGTTCTCGCCCGCGCCGCAGCTCGCCGCTGACATTGTGGCACCGGGGACATTCGTTGAAAAAATCCACGCATTCAAATTCCGCCTGACAGGTCTCACACCAGCACGCGGCCTGCACGGCTTCAATTTCCAACACCGCGTCTTCGGCCATCGTGCCGTGACAAACCACGTCAAACGCGAACCGCATGGCCTCGGGCACGACCCCGCTCAAACTGCCGATGCGCAGGCGCAATTTCAAAATTCGGCTGGCCTTGGCGGACTGCGCGGCGTCCACCGCCATCCGCAGAGCTTCGGTCATGATGGAAACTTCGTGCATTGACGCCCCGCCAACGTGAACTGTTCGCCCGCAAAAATCAATTCAATCCCTCAGCTAAGAAGCCTAACGGCGGTTTTTCCGAGCGCGGAGTGTGCCGCATCCGCCAGCACGCGTCAGCCGTTTCAACGGCTCTCAGCTCCAGCCTTGAACCGGCCACCGGGCTGAAGCCCAGTGCTAATGAAATAAAACCGGTTCGTCTCATCTTGATCGCGAATTAGAATTTTAACCGCTGAAAAACATCCGACGCGCTCACGTTGAAACAACGCGCTCTTTACGAATCTGGACGCGGTCCTCATTTCCAATGACCCGACAAATTTAGGTCGCGTTTTGGCAAGAAAAGAAAGGTTGTGACGCCGCCGCTAACAGACCATATCTTAATTGCACGGTTCCGTGCAGGAATATTTTATGACGAGCCAGCCCCAACTGCATCCGCGGGTCCGATTGAAAATCGCCCTGCGCGGCGCGGTGCAGGGCGTTGGCTTCCGCCCGTTTGTCCACCGGCTCGCCACGGAATTGACGTTGACCGGTTGGGTCAATAATTCGCCCCAAGGCGTTTTCATTGAGGTTGAAGGTCCGCGTCCCGCGCTTGAACAATTTTTGCGTCACTTGGAAACCGATCAGCCGCCGCGTAGCTTCATTCAAAGTTGGGAGACGCTGTGGCTGGACGCCGTGGGGTTTGATGATTTTGTGATTCGTGCGAGCGAAGTCGGTGGCGACAGAACCGTGCTGGTCTTGCCCGACATTGCCACCTGTGCCGATTGCATCCGGGACATTTTTGACCCGAGCAATCGCCGCTTCGGTTATCCCTTCACGAACTGCACGCATTGTGGTCCGCGTTTTAGCATCATCGAGGCTTTGCCCTACGACCGCGCGAACACCGCGATGAAAGCGTTCGCGCTGTGTCCCGCGTGCCAGGCGGAATACGCCAACCCGCAAGACCGCCGTTTTCACGCGCAGCCGAATGCGTGCCCGGTGTGCGGCCCGCGGCTGGAATTTTGGAACGCGGCCGGCGAAACAGTTTCTGGTGGTGGCGGCGCGCTGCTCGCCGCCGCCCACGCGATTCGCGGTGGCAAGGTGGTGGCGGTCAAAGGCGTTGGCGGGTTCCATCTGCTGGCGGACGCGCGCGATGAACAAGTCGTCCAGCTTTTGCGTCAGCGCAAACATCGCGATCAAAAGCCGTTCGCGCTGATGTTTCCGTCGCTGGCCAGCCTGCGGCGACTTTGTGCCGTTTCGTCGCCGGAAGAACGACTGTTGCGTTCGCCCGAAGCGCCGATCGTTTTGTTGCCACGTCGCCAGCCATCTAAATTTCAAATTGCCGAAGGCATTGCCCCCGGCAATCCCAACCTCGGCGTGATGCTGCCAGCCAACCCGCTGCATCATTTGTTGATGGCGGAGTTGGATTTTCCGGTCATCGCCACCAGTGGCAATTTGAGCGATGAGCCGATTTGCACCGATGAATTGGAAGCGCTCGAACGCCTGCGCGGCCTCGCCGATTTCTTTCTGGTGCATAACCGTCCGATTGTCCGCCACGTGGATGACTCGATTGTTCGCGTGCTGCTGGACCGTGAAATGATGGTGCGCCGCGCGCGTGGCTTTGCGCCGTTGCCAATCCATCTTTCGATAGCCGCCGACGTGGGGAAGCTCAAATCTAAAACGGGAATTCAGTCAGCGCCTCCCCACGTTGGCCGCCCGGCCACGATTCTGGCCGTTGGCGCGCATCTGAAAAATTCCGTGGCGCTGGCGGTCGGCGAAAATGTTTTCATCAGCCAGCATATCGGGGATTTGGAAACCGAGGCCGCCAATCAGGCGTTTCACCGCGTTATCGCCGATTTTGAAAAACTCTTTGCGGCGAAGCCGGCGGTCGTCGCGGCGGATTTGCATCCCGATTATCTTTCGACCAAATATGCGCTGGAGCGCCGGCCTCCGGCCCGGCGCGTCGCTGGTAATTCAAGCGGCCACCCCACCGAGCCGGCACGCGACACTTCGCACCTGATCCAAGTCCAACATCACGTCGCGCATGTGCTATCGTGCATCGCGGAAAACGAAGTGGCCCTGCCCGCGCTGGGCGTGGCGTGGGATGGCACGGGTTACGGCCCGGACGGCTCGATTTGGGGTGGTGAGTTTTTTTTGGTCACGGCGGAAACGGTCGAACGCGTCGCGCATCTGCGGCCGTTCCGACTGCCCGGCGGCGATAAAGCCGTGAAGGAGCCGCGCCGCGCCGCGCTGGGATTGCTTTACGAAATGTATGGCGAGGCCGCTTTTGAAATGGGCCATCTGGCCCCCTTGCGGGAAATGCCGCCCATTGAGATGGTCACCTTGAAGGGCATGTTGCAGCGCCGCTTCAATTCGCCTTTAACCTCCAGCGTCGGGCGTTTGTTTGACGTGATCGCCTCGCTGGTCAACCTGCGGCAACAGATGCAGTTTGAAGGCCAGCCGGCGATGGAACTGGAATTCGCGCTCGACGGCGTCGCGGTGGAGACCCATTATAAATTACCGTTGCTGGCCCGTTCGCCGGCCCTGGTTTTCGATTGGTCGCTGCTGATCAATGCCGTTTTGGCGGACGTGAACGGCCGGGTTTCCGTGGCGGAAATTTCCGCGAAATTCCACAATGCCCTGGCTGAGGCGGTGGTGGCAATGGCCAAACGCTGCGGCCAGCCGCGCGTGGTGTTGAGTGGCGGTTGTTTTCAAAATCGTTACTTGCTCGAACGCAGCGTCACGCGGCTGCGCGCGGAAAACTTTCAGCCGTATTGGCATCAGCGAGTGCCGACGAATGACGGCGGCATCGCGCTGGGACAAGTTTTTGCGGCGCGGAACAATCTCAACTTGAAATAAATTATGTGCCTGGCCATTCCTGGAAAAGTCGTGAGCATCAGCGGGGACGATGACCCGTTGACCCGCATGGGGCGCATCAACTTCGGTGGCGTCGTCAAAGAGGCGAGTCTCGCCTATGTGCCGGAAGTCGTGCTCGGGGACTATGTCATCGTGCATGTGGGGTTCGCCCTGAGCAAGGTGGATGAAGCCGAGGCGCAAAAAGTTTTTGAATATCTGAAACAGATGGGTGAACTCGGCGAACTTGAGACTAAGAAAGCGACCGGTTGAACAATGACCGGTGGACCGAGTGTCCGCGCGAGCCAAATTTGGCCGACCCTTGACGGCTCGTCGGGAGCCTCGCCCCACCAAGATTTACATGAAATTTCTGGACGAATATCGAGACGGCGACCTCGCGCAAAAACTGGCGGCGGAAATCCATCGCGTCACCACCAAGCCGTGGACGATCATGGAAGTCTGCGGCGGCCAGACCCACGCCATTGTTAAGTTCGGCATTGATGAACTGCTGCCCAAGCAAATCACGCTCATCCACGGGCCGGGCTGTCCGGTGTGCGTGACGCCGCTGGAAGTGATTGACCAGGCGCTGGAAATCGCCGCGCGGTCGGAAGTGATTTTCACCTCGTTCGGCGACATGCTGCGCGTGCCCGGCAGCACCACGGATTTGCTTTCCGTGAAAGCCAAAGGCGGCGACGTGCGCATCGTCTATTCACCGCTCGACGCCGTGAAACTGGCGTCGGAAAATCCGGCGCGCGAAGTGGTTTTCTTTGGCGTCGGTTTTGAAACCACCGCGCCGGCCACGGCCATGGCGGTGTTTCAAGCGGCACAAAAGGGCTTAACCAATTTCTCCCTGCTCATCTCGCATGTGCTCGTGCCGCCGGCGATTGAAGCCTTGATGTCTTCGCCGAACTGCCGCGTGCAGGCATTTCTCGCCGCTGGCCACGTCTGCGCAGTGATGGGCTATGAGGAATATTTTCCGCTCGTGGAAAAATATCGCGTGCCGATTATCGTCACCGGGTTTGAGCCGCTGGATATTTTGCACGGCATTTTGCTGACGGTGCAGCAGCTGGAGTCGGGCCGCGCGGAAGTTGAGAACCAATACGCGCGGGCCGTCTGCCGCGCAGGCAACCAGCCGGCGCAGGCTTTGGTCAAACAAGTCTTCCAAGTGGTGCCGCGCAAGTGGCGCGGCATCGGCGAAATTCCCCAGAGCGGTTTGGGTTTGAGTGCCGCTTACGCGGCGTTCGATGCCGCAAAAAAATTTGGGCTGACGGAGCATCGTGTCGAGGAACCAGCGGAATGTCTCGCGGGTTTGATCTTGCAGGGCTTGAAAAAACCGCACGAATGTCCGGCGTTCGGCACGCGCTGCACACCGGAACATCCCTTCGGTGCGACAATGGTTTCGAGCGAAGGCGCGTGCGCGGCCTACTATCGGTATCGGCGGTGAAAATAATTTTATCTTGAAAAAAACCTTCAACAATCAACCTTCAACGTCCAATGGTTCAGCGGGCACCGAACTCGGTTATTTGATATTGGAGGTTGAGTGTTCGATGTTTCCTATCTGAATTCCCATGAACTTTGACTCAACCTGCCCGATTCCCATCGCTCAATATCCGCACGTCCTGATGGCGCATGGCGGCGGCGGCAAACTCATGCACCAGTTGCTCGCAGAGGTTTTCGGCAAAGCCTTCAGCAATCCGATTCTCGACACGCGCCACGACTCGGCGCAGTTCACTCTTCCTCCTGGCCAGGTGGCGATGACCACGGATTCCTACGTCGTGCGCCCCATTTTTTTTCCGGGCGGTGACATCGGCTCAATGGCGGTTCACGGCACGGTGAACGACTTGGCGATGAGCGGTGCGCGGCCGCTCTATCTGACCAGCGCGTTCATCATCGAGGAAGGTTTGCCGATGGAAACTTTATGGCGGGTGGTGTGTTCGATGCGCGATGCGGCGAACCAGTGCGGTGTGCAAATCGTCACCGGTGACACCAAAGTGGTGGACAAAGGCAAGGGCGACGGGCTGTTCATCAACACGGCGGGCATTGGCGTCATTGAACATGCCCTGAACATCGCGCCGCAAAACGTGCAGCCCGGCGATGCGGTGATCGTCAGCGGCGATCTGGGCCGGCATGGCATGGCGATCATGGCCGTGCGCGAAGGCTTGCAATTTGAAAGCACCATTGAAAGCGACTCCGCGCCGGTTCACGAAGTTGTCTTGGATTTGCTCAAGGCGGGCATTGAAATTCATTGCCTGCGCGATCTGACGCGCGGCGGCCTGGCGAGCGCATTGAATGAAATCGCCGAAGCGGCGGGGGTGAAAATCGCGGTCGAACATAAATCAATCCCGGTGCGCGAAGACGTTCACGCCGCGTGCGAGATGCTCGGGCTGGATCCGCTCCACGTGGCGAACGAAGGGCGGTTTGTCGCCTTTGTGGCGGCGCCGGATACCGCGAGCGCCATGCAAATCCTGCGGCGTCACGAAGTCGCGGCCGGCGCCGCGCTCATTGGCCAAGTCACGGAGAAATCGGCGCCGCTGGTCACCATCAAAAGCACCATCGGCGCAAGCCGGATTCTCGACATGCCGAGTGGCGAGCAGTTGCCGCGCATTTGTTGAGGGAGATCGGGGCGCTTCCATTGCCGCCTCCGGCGTCCAGGGATCTGGCACCGCCCCGGCACCTTCGTCTGTGCGAAGAAATTGGTTTTTCCACGAACCCGTCTAACCCCAGTTTGCGGATTCCTTGGGCACCCGAGGCTGGCTGGCTTACCAAGGCGCGGGCTTTGGCCTTGCCCAAGCTAAATCAACGCGGCCCCAATTCCAGTGATGAACCCGAGGCTCATTTGTGCAAGAAATGCTTATGATTAAACAATCAGAGTGTGGCTGTCGGCGGATGAAAGGCGTTAGGGTTGGGTTGAAAATGTGGAACCGGAGCACAACCAACCTATGACAGCGACTGCACCAGCGAAAAAGAAACCGAGTGTTTCCTTTCATGTGCCGGCGCGCGAGACGGCGTTTGACCGGGCGCGTGATTTTCTGGGCAACCGGTTTGTGTATGCCGTGATTTCCTCGCGGGCCGGAGGGCTGTCGCTCGGCGTGAACATGAACCCGGACAAACGCTGTAATTTCGACTGCGCCTATTGCGAGGTGGACCGCCGGGTGCCGTCGCGCGAGGCCAGTCTGGATGTGGACGTGGTGGCGCAGGAACTGCGCAAGACCATCGCATTCATCCGCAGCGGACGGTTGGTGGCTCATCCCGCCTATCGCACGCTGCCCGCCGAGTTGCTGCAACTACGGCAGGTGGCGTTGAGCGGCGACGGCGAGCCGACCTTGGCGACCAATTTTGTCGAGGCCTTGCAAGCCGTGGTGCGGGTGCGGGCACTTGGCGGGTTTTTCAAAATTGTCCTTATCACCAACGGCACTGGCCTCCATCACGCGCAGGTGTTGCGCGGACTGGACTACCTGACCAAGTCCGACGAAATCTGGATCAAACTGGATGGCGGCACCCAGGCGTTTCTGGAGAAGGTCAACCATACGGATGTGCCGTTGGAAAAAATTCTGGAAAATATTTTGCTTATCGGCCGGCAACGCCCGGTGGTGATCCAGAGTATGTTCCCGGCCATCCACGGGGATGAACCGCCGTTTGAGGAAATCAAGGAATTCGCCCAGCGCTTGAAAGAACTCAAGGCGGCTGGTGCGGATATATCGCTGGTGCAAATCTACTCCGCCGCGCGCCCCGGCATCCAGACCGACTGGGGGCATCTGCCCTTGCGGGTGCTTTCGCAAATCGCCCAAACCGTGCGCCAGGTTTCTGGGTTGAAAGCGGAAGTTTTTTAGAATCTCGCTGGGATTTCTGGAATCAAGATGGCCTTGCCGCGGCCGAGCGAGCCAACAAACCGGCAATTCGAATTATTCATTTTTCCGGCTCTAAATTCCGCGAGCCCTCGGGATTGATGGCGTAGGTCAGGAAAGTCGTTTCTGAGCCAGCCGCTCATGGATCTGTTGTTCGAGGTCATGTCTGGCCACGCATTTTTGCGGGCACGCGGGTCGGCGGCTTTTTGAACAATGGTAGCAAGTGTAGCGATGAGACATTGGCTTAACCATTTTTGCCACCAACGTTTCGCAACGCGGAAACACTGTGCGGTTACGCGAGGCGAACTTGAATTTGCCGGTGCCGCAAATTACCTGGTGCTTTTCCTCGGCGGTTACCCTGCGACCGCAATCGCCGCAGTGGATTAATCCCGTAAACGCGAATTCGTAATGAGTTTGTGCATGAGGACTGCCGTCGCGGCCCAGCAGGGCCTGGTCTTGCTGATATTCCACCTCGGTAATTATCGGCTCGTGCTTCCCCTGATACCATTGACTGCTGCCGCTGGGGTATTCAAAACGACCGTAACAGAAGGGCTTGATGAAAATCTTTGTAGTGTTTTCATGCTGGCAACCTTATCGCCGAAGAGCACCAAGCCATAGGTGTGTAAAGTCGCCAGAATCGGTCAGTAGGAGAAAATACTTTGGAATTACTGTGCGACATATTGCACGCTGTTTTTCAAACCAACCTCGCGGCTATCCCCAAGCGGAAATTCGCGTGCTGAGGGCGCAAAAGCGCCAAGCTCCTCGGCTCAATGAGCATCAACGCTGCCGTTTGGCCAAGTAGTATGTGGCTGGTTTTTTATGCCTGCTCGTTGTGGTATATGACATACATCATATGGTTGCCTCTTCTGGCCTCTGGCAAATTACGGTCGAACCCCGATGAATGTTTAAACACGAAGTTATCAACCTCCAATTAAATGCGTAGTGTTCAACCCATCATCAGCCCAATAAAACCAATGAAATCCAACCTCACTATCACTGCCGATGCCAAAAAGGTGCCAAACCAGGTTCCTTCCAACGCGTCGGGAAACAAACCCATGCGAATTATGAAACTAAAACTTGCCGCGGCAATCATTGCCTTGTCGGCCATGGCCGCCACAACGACCGTCTCTGGGGCGACGATTATTTGGAACGGCGGAGACGGCACAGGAACAGCCATCGGTGCCGTCACGAATTGGGTGGGCGGCGTTTCGCCCAATTCAGCCGCCGGAGACATCTGTCAATGGGACAGCACCGTTCCTGGCAATCTATTGCTAACCTCCACCAGCGCTAACGGCAACTTCAACAACGGCACGCCGGGTGTGAACTTTTACATTGCAGCGGGTCATACCGGTTCGTGGAATCTCCGTTCTCTAATTGCTGGGGGGTCTGCAAATATCGCCCTGAACGCTACGACGCTTGATAGTGGCGCAGGAGCTTATTCCTTGGGCGACGCCAGTGCCAATGTGCTGAATATTATTCTGCGACCCTCCTCATCCGGCGGCCCTCCCAACTCACCGATCCACACCAATCTAAACAATTCGGCGAACGCGGCCACGATCTTTCCGAATGTGAGATACCAATCCGGCGGCGGCAACCCGCATGTGGTGCAGTTTGATGGAACCGGAGATTGGAACGTCAGCAATACCCTTTGCATGGCCAACGGGCCGGCAACATATTTCGTAAAAGCCGGTTCGGGCACTTGGTTTTGGTCGGCTAATTCGATTGCGGGGGCTGCGCCCAGCGGTGGCATCGCCAGCCCCATTGACATCGAGGGTGGCAGACTGGTTATTACCGCCACTTCCTCCCTGCTGACCACGCAACGGATCACCAATAACGCAACTTTGGAATACAATGCTCCGGCGGCGCAGACCCTGTCTGGCCCGTTTAATGGCACCAACGGCACGTTGATCGTGAGCGCGGGCACGCTGACACTGTCTTCATCCCAAAGTGACTGGACCGGCAACATCGTGCTCACGAACGGCGGCGTCTTGGTCGTCGGCGGCACCCAAAACATCGGCGGCACCGGCCCGCTGGGCATCAATAGCACGATTCTCTTTAAGGGT
This sequence comes from uncultured Verrucomicrobia subdivision 3 bacterium, assembly GCA_903850425.1. Classification (GTDB taxonomy): domain Bacteria; phylum Verrucomicrobiota; class Verrucomicrobiia; order Limisphaerales; family UBA11358; genus UBA11358. The sequence continues at coordinate 52,856 of CAINLR010000028.1, forward strand.
GGAACGCTGCAATTCAACGTGGCGAATACCTTCGATTATTCTCCGAACTTCAGCACGGCGGCCAATCAGGCGTATTCTTTCAACACCGGCGGGCAGTTGGTCACGTTGACGAACGCTCTGACCAGCAGCGGCGGCACGCTGACCAAGCTTGGTTCCGGCACGCTCACGCTGACGGGCGCGAATACCTACAGCGGCACGACCGCCGTTGGCGCTGGCAAACTGATCTTGCAAGGAACGGCGGGCACCGGTGCCATCATCGTGTCCAACAGCACGTCGCTGGGCGTTTCTCAAGGCGGCACCCAGATCGCGACCTCATCGCTGACGGTGGGAACCAGTGCCAGTGCGACCTTGGAATTTAACAATGTCAACAGCACGACGACGGCGGCAATTGACGCCGGCACCTTGGTCGCCGGCGGCACGGTTACAGTTAACATCAACAGCGGATCATTTTTGACCGGCACATCCTATCCGTTGCTTCATTGGACTGCTGGATCGTTCACGGCAAGTTCGTTTGCGCTCGGTGCGATCACTGGCGCCGGCGGCAACCTTTCGGTTTCCGGAAATACGCTCTACCTGAACGTCACTGCCCTGGCATCCAAATGGACCGGTGCTGCTGACGCCATTTGGAGCGCTACGTCTGGAGCCGTTGATTGGATTGCCGGCGGTTCTCCAAGTCAGTGGATCAACGGTGCCCCCGCCTTGTTTGATGATACGATTGCCAACGCCAATACCAATATTACCCTTGGTTCTTCGGTTGTTCCGAACGGGGTTACGGTTAATAACAATACAACGCCTTACACGATTGCTTGCAGCACTGGAAATGTAATCAGTGGTGCCACCAGCTTGACCAAGAACGGCAATAGTTCATTGACGATCTCTGGCGGCGTCAACACCTACAGCGGTGCGACCACCATCAACGGCGGCATATTAAGTGTGGACGCGCTGGCCAACGGCGGTTTGCCCAGCGACATCGGTCAATCCGGCAATGCGGCAGCCAATCTGGTGCTCAACGGCGGCACGTTGCAATACACCGGCAGTGCGCAGGACAGTGATCGCCTGTTCACCCTCGGCACCGGCAACGGCACGATCAATGCCTCAAGTTCAGGCGCGTTGAACCTGACCAACAGCGGCCCGGTCACCTTGAGCGGTTCCGGCGCGCGCACGCTCACCCTGACGGGCACCAGCACGGATGACAACACCCTCTCGGCTCGGCTCGCGGACAGTGGCGGCGCTACTTCGATGGCGAAGAACGGCGCGGGTAAATGGGTTTTGACTGGAAACAATACGAATTCCGGCACGGTAACGATTGCCGCGGGGACACTTCAAGTCGGGACGGGCGGCGCGAGCGGTGCGGTCGGCAGCGGCAACATTGTTGACAACGGCACGCTTATCTTCAACACCACCAGCACCCTGACCAATGGCACCGTCACCGGCACCGGTGCGGTGACCGTGGATGGCAGTGGCACGGTCATTCTGCCCGGCAACAACAACTATTCGGGCGCCACCATCATCAATGCGGGCACGTTGCAGATCGGTAACGGTGGTGCCACTGGCACACTCAACGGCGGCGGCGCCGTGACGGTCAATGGCACGCTCATCTACAACAGCACTTCCACCATCAACGTCGGTGGCCTGTTTGGTGGCGGGATTGGCGGAACTGGAAATCTGATCGTGCGCAAAGGCACCTTTCAGGCGTTGGGGGCCAATAGTTACAGCGGTTGGACGCAAATTGACCCCGGGGCATCGTTCCAGCCTTCCTTCGGCAACCAAGGGTTGCTCGCCAGTTCCGTTGTGACCAACAACGGCACGCTCATCTTGGGTCGCCAGGACAACGCGGTTTTCATTTATAGTGGCAACATCGTCGGAACTGGTGCGGTCACCAAAATCGCCAACAACGGAAATGACGGTGATGTGACGCTGCTGGGAAATAACACCTACACCGGCGGGACCTATATCTTGGGCGGTCACATCATCGTTGGCGACAACGGCACGCCCGGTGCGGGATCATTTGTTGGCGGTGTCTTCCTGACGAACGATTACGCCCACAACCAGTTCGGCACCGCGCCGAATGATTTCGTGCCCGCCACGCTCGTCTTCAATCGCCCGGATGACTTGATCTTTCCGGGCAATATTGTCGGCGAAGGTTTCGTGACGCTCACCGGCTCGGGCACGGTGACGCTCACCGGCAATAACACCTATACCAACCGCGGCACCGGTGCCACGATGACCATTAACGCTGGCAAGCTGGTGGTTGGTAATGGCGGCACAACCGGCTCCGTCGGCACGGGTGCCATTGTCAACAATACCGAACTGGACTTCAACCGCTCCGACGCTATGAGCATCAGTCGCGTCATCAGTGGCGGCGGAACGCTTGTAAAACTCGGTGCCGGCGAGCTCACTCTGAGCGCCGCCAACACCTACACCGGTGCCACCACCGTCAGCAACGGCACCTTGGTGGTGACCGGTGGCGCGATCGGCGGTGACTTGAACCTTGAAGGCGGCACCTATATTGCCGGCGGAACGAGCACTGTCATCACCAACACGGTGGCCGGAAGCATGAACATTGATGCCGGAACTTTGGTGGCCACGCTGAATAAGTCGGTGGTGGAATCGAACACCTTCTTCCAAGTTGCTGGCGCTATTAACCGCACGGGCGGGTCGCTGAAATTGCTCATTGCCGGTCCGCTGCCCACCATCGGCGAGACCTATGTCCTCTTCAGCCAGCCGGTCACCGGTGGCGCTGCCATGCCGATTGCCTCGCCCGGCTTTACGGTCACGAACAATCTGGCTGATGACGGGTCCATCACGGTGACCGCGGTCTCACCCAAGCCCACCATCACCGCGTCGGTTGCCGGCGCGAACTTGAACTTGTCGTGGCCGGTCGCCTGGGCGGGTGGCGTGCATCTGCAGAGCCAGACCAATACCGTGGCCAAAGGCCTTGGAACGAATTGGGTCACCATTCCGGGCACTGACGGGGGTAACACCTACTCGGCTCCCGTAATCAAAATGAACGGTTCCGTATTCTATCGTCTGATTACGCCGTAACGGCAGCTACAAATTGCATGAAAGCATGGGCGGCAGAAGGAGCCTTCTGCCGCCCGAATTGCTGAGGATACATATCGCTTTTGAAGTTGGGGCGTAAAGTTCTCGTTGGTCATCACCTGTTGTTCTAATCCACATACTCATTGTTTGGTAGTGCCGATAACCAAGCCAATGCCAGATCAAACTGAGTCATCGAATTTATCTCGCCATTTGGGTGAATGGCGGGAACTTGGGGGGTGGCGCCCGGTTGCTGCTGGGTCATCCGGGTGCCACTTTTTAAAATATGACATTCGGCATATTTCAACCCAACACGCATTACGGTATGGTTCGCCTAAATTGGCCTTATTCAGCGAACGTAAAGTAATTGCCTGACCGGATGTGTTTGCCTCGTAGCTGCCAGTGGTCCGAATATTTAAGAAAACAACTCGTAGAATCAAACAATGATCTTCCAACTCAAAAATGCTGCATTTGACGATTCAGAAACGGCCGCCGATAGCCGTGACTCTGACTTCTTGTCGCCGGGACACGCTCCATGCAAACCATCCGCGCATCCGAAGCTGTCACTATTCTTTGCAGCCATTTCCATGATGACGTTGGGGAGTCAGATGTTTTTCATATCGAACGCATCAGCGGCTGATGAAGTCTGCGCCTCCTGCGGTCAGCAGGTAAGCGTCAGCGGCAGTTTTGCCCATCGCAAAGAAAATGCGTCGGTGGTTATTGAAGGAGCCGGCAACAATGCCGCTGCCTACCGGGAGGACGTCAATGGCACGAATTTCTCAGTCACCATTGCGCATCTGCCGGCGGGCAAATATACGATCACCATCCGCGCGGCGGAGACTTCGGCCAGCGCGGCGGGTGAAAGAGTGTTCGACGTGACGTCAGGCGATGCGTCGCTGGCGAAGGATTTCGACATCTTCGCCACAGCCGGTGGGGCACGAAAGGTGGCGACGATCAGTGGCACGGTGGAGCATGAGGATGATTCGCTGCGCGGGCCGCTGAAGTTTTCCTTTGTGGCGAGCAAAGGTGCGGCCAAGTTCAACACGGTTGAGATTAAGAACGCCTCGGGCGTTTCAATCGTCTCGTTTAGCGCCTCGGAATTGGCGGACGCTTTTTCAGCTGCTGCCATGCGCGTGCCGGACGTCAAGGAACCACCAAGCTGGCGCGATTCGTCCAAACCGTTGAAAGCGCGGGCCGATGATTTGATCCGCCGCCTGTCACTCGCGGAAAAAGTGGCGCAGTTGAAGAATGCGGCGCCGGCCATTTCACGCCTGGGTTTGCCCGCCTATGATTACTGGAACGAAGCTTTGCATGGCGTGGCCAACAACGGCGTCGCCACGGTCTTCCCGGAACCGGTGGGCGCAGCTTCGTCGTGGAATCCGGGATTATTTCATCAGGAAGGAATGGTCATCGGCGTGGAGGGCCGCGCCAAGCATAACGACTACGCCAACGCGCACAACGGCGACTCCAAGTGGTGGGACGGCCTGACCTTCTGGACGCCCAACATCAATATTTTTCGCGACCCGCGTTGGGGCCGTGGCCAGGAGACTTACGGGGAAGATCCTTATCTCACGAGCGAGATCGGCATCGAATTCGTCAAAGGCATTCAGGGTGATGATCCCAATTACATGCTGGCAATGGCCTGCGCGAAACATTACGCGGTGCACAGCGGCCCGGAACGGGACCGACATCGCTTCGATGCCCAGGTTTCGGAACGCGACCTGTATGAGACCTATCTGCCGCAATTCGAACGGGTGGTGCGCGAAGGAAAAGTCGCTGGCGTCATGAGCGCTTACAATGCGGTCAACGGTGTGCCGGCCAGCGCCAGTTCCTTCCTGCTCGACGATCTGCTGCGCAAACAATGGGGGTTTGAAGGCTATGTGGTGTCCGATTGCGATGCGATTCGCGATGTTTGGGGTCGCCAGCAACATCATTATGTGAACACCCCGGAAGAGGCTGCGGCCGCGGCCGTGAAAGCCGGATGCAACCTTTGTTGCGGCGGAGATTACAATGCACTAGTGCGGGCGGTGCAACAGGGCTTGGTTACCGAAAAGGAGATTGATGTGGCCTTGTATTATACCTTTTGGACCCGTTTTCGCCTTGGCCTGTTTGATCCGGCCGATAAGGTTCCTTATTCGAAATACACCATCAAGGATAACGACACGCCTGCAAGCCGGCAGTTGGCCCTCGAAATCGCCCGGCAATCGTTGGTGCTGTTGAAGAACGATGGCATTCTCCCGCTCGACCGCTCCAAGTTCAAACGAATCGCTATCATCGGTCCCAACGGCGACTCCAAATCAATGCTGCATGGCAATTACCACGGGTCCGCCTCGCGCCCGGTCTCAATTCTGAACGGCATCAGGCAATTAGCCGGGACGAACATCGAGGTCACGTTTGCTCTGGGATGTCCGGTCACCACCAACAAGGCGACTGCGGCGTGGAGCGGCCAAGATAACACGACGAAGCGCCCCGCCGAGGAACTCAGCTCCGAAGCTCTCGCGAATGCGACCAATGCCGACTTGATCATCTATGTCGGCGGCATCACTCCCGCGCAAGAAGGTGAAGGGTTCGATCGTGATTCGATTGAGTTGCCTGAAGTGCAGGAGAAACTCGTGCAAGCGCTCCATGCCATCGGCAAGCCGATGGTCATGGTCAATTGCAGCGGTTCCGCCATCGCGCTGACCTGGGAGGACGAACATTTGCCGGCGATTCTGCAAGCCTGGTATCCCGGCGAGGAAGGTGGACGCGCTGTGGCTGAAGTTCTATTCGGCGACGTGAATCCTTCCGGCCACCTGCCGGTGACATTCTACCGGGCTGTCGCCGACCTGCCGAGCTTTACGGATTATTCGATGAGCAATCGCACTTACCGCTATTTCGGCGGCAAGCCGCTTTATGCCTTCGGTCACGGCATGAGTTACACCAAGTTTGATTACGCGAACGGTAAATTGGATTCTAAGAAGATCACCGCCAAAGACAAGGTTCAGGTGACATTCACTGTTAAGAATGCAGGGAAGCGGGATGGCGATGAAGTGGCGCAGGTCTATTTCCGCCACGTCAACTCCGCAGTTCCGCAGCCGAAACTCGCGCTGTGCGGTTTCAGCCGCGTGCCACTGAAGCGAGGCGATTCCAAGAAGATCACGATTGAAGTTCCCGCTGAACGCCTGCGCTTCTGGGACACCCAGAAAAAGCAGTATGTGGTTGAACCGGGTGACTATGAAATTCTCATTGGTGCGGCATCAGACGACATCCGGCTGAAATTACCCATGACCATCACCGCCCAGTGAGACGAGAACAACAACAAAATAAAAATAACTATGCGAAATATTCTTACTCAAACCCTGACTATCTGCGCAACCGCTTGCGCTTTGACCTTCGTGACCGGCTGCCAGAGCAACGATCACGGCTCCACCCAAGCTTCGGCGCAACCTGCGCCCGCTCCGGCCGTGGTAACGCGGCCGACAACACCGCCCGTAGCACCCGCTCCGGCGGCAACCAAGTCGGTTGTTCGTATCAAGGCCGGTTCTTCGGCACCGTTCAAGGACTCCAGCGGCAACGTCTGGCTGGCCGAACAGGGATTTGAAGGCGGCGACGTGATTGAACGCGAGGGTATTGAAATTGCCAACACCAAAGACGCCGGGCTTTATCGGTCGGAACACTATTCGATGAGTTCCTTTTCCTGTGCGGTTCCCAACGGCAAATATATTGCCAAACTGCACTTTGCCGAAACCTTTGAGGGTATCACCGAAGCTGGCCAGCGTGTCTTCTCCTTCAATGTCCAGGGACACGAGTTCAAAGATTTTGATGTTTATGTCAAAGCCGGTGGTCCTCTTAAGAAACTAGGCGTATAAGTTTATGAGGCTGAGACCAATGTGAGGCCGAGTGCGGCGGCATTTTGTTGCAGCCGTTTGAGTTTTTTCTGGTTGGAGTGAGCGATGGCTTGGTCCCAAACGGAGGGGTCGTAAGGA
>CAINLR010000029.1 GCA_903850425.1 uncultured Verrucomicrobia subdivision 3 bacterium
CATTTCTCCGAGGGCACCAAGACGATTCCCACCGAGGAATTTGTGTATGACCGCCATGAATGGGAGGTCTGAATCATGAAAATGCCGGTAGCCGGTAAAATTCGGTCAATTCCGGTAAACCCTTACTCGGTAGGGCGCGACACTCCGTGCGCGCCGTCGTGGTAAACCAGAATGTGCTGGTTGGCTGGTGCCGTCTGCAAAGACCGGCGTGCAGAGGACCGCTTTTTCAATTTCTAGTTTCAAGTTTGTTTTTTAAACTCATCATAAGTCCGATCTCCTTTCGCGAGTTCGGCGGGCAAGGCTTCGTTTTCATCCAAATCGAGGCACCGGAGACTTTCCGCTTTCCGCTTTCCGCTTTCCGCTTTCTCAATTTGATAATGGTATCCGGATTCCGGACAAACCATGATGCCCTGGGAATCGGGTTGCTTCAGCACATGACCATGCCGGCTCATCCACCCTTTTTGGCGGCCGGGGTTGCCGACTATCATCGCATAGTCCGGCACGTCCTTCGTCACCACCGCACCGGCACCGATGAAGGCGTAGCGCCCGATGGTCACACCGCAAACGATGGTGGCGTTCGCGCCGATGGTCGCGCCGCGCTGGATGATCGTCTTTTCGTAAAGTCTTTGGCGGTTCACTTGCGAACGCGGATTGGTGACGTTCGTCAACACGCAGGACGGGCCGAGGAAAACGTCGTCCTCAATCACCAGGCCGGTGTAGATGGAGACGTTATTCTGGATTTTTACGTTGCTGCCGATCACCGTGCCGCCGTCCACGTTGACGTTCTGACCGAGCACACACCGTTCACCAATTCGCGCGCCTTTCATAACGTGGGAAAAATGCCAGACCTTCGTGCCGCGGCCGACCACCGCGCCATCGTCCACCAGCGCAGTGGGATGGACAAAATAATCCGCCACCGGCAATCGTAAAGCCGCTGCGGGACAAACCCCGTCGCCGTCATGCGTAAGGCTTTGCTGCGCGGCGTGCAACACTTGCAACACGCGCAGGCCCTCGCCTCCGTCCGTGCGCGGCGCGCGGCGCGTGTGGCCGGATTCGATGAAGTGCCGGCATTCTTCGCGGAGCGGTTCGCTTTCCGGCACCACAACAAATTCGCCGGTGTTCTTCTTGGGTGTCGGCACCTGGCCATTGGTCCAGAGCAAATACTGACGGTGCAGCAATAATTTTTCATTCCACGGACGCGTGTCGTCGAACACCACCATGCCTTCCGAGCCGACGACGGTGAGTTTCTGTTCCTTGAACGGGTTGAGCCAGCTCACAAAAATATGCGCGCGCAAATCGCCGTGGAATTTCAAGGTCGTGAGCGTCGTGTCCGCCACGCCATTGGTGAGATACGCTTCGCCCAGGCAGCGCACCTGGTCGGGCAATTGATGGCCGGCAAGCGAGAGGATGACCGAGATGTCGTGCGGCGCAAAACTCCAGAGCGCGTTTTCCTCCTGCCGGATTTTGCCGAGGTTGAGGCGGTTGGACGTGATGTAAAGCAGTTTGCCGAGCTCGCCCTGATTGACCATGGACTGCAATTTCTGGACGCACGGATGATATTGCAACAGGTGACCGACCATGAGTATCCGGCCTTGCGCCGCGGCCAGCTTGGTTAATTCCTCGCCCTGCCGCACGTCGAGGCAAAGCGGCTTTTCAACAAACACATCTTTGCCCGCAAGCAGTGCGGCTTGTACCAGTTCAAAGTGCAGCGCCGCCGGCGCAGCGATGGCGACTTTTTTGATATCGCCGTTGGCCAAAACCTCCTTGAAGCTGCTCGTCTTATGCACGGCGGTGTAATCGGCCTGATAACTGTCGAGCGTCGCCTGATTTTGATCGCAGAGCGTGTGCAGCGCGCCGAGCAGGTTGAAATTGCGGGCGAGATTTTTACCCCAGTAGCCCGCGCCAACCAGCGCGAGATCACGGGCGATGTTTTGGTCATTCATATTTTTGTGGTGGGTTTAGCGGCTTAACTCACGGCGCGTTTGAGCGCGGCAACAATTTGATCCTGCTCCGCTTCGGTGAGAAACGGATGCATCGGCAGACTGATGACTTCAAGCGCGGCTTTTTCCGCGCACGGAAAATCACCGGGGCGGTTGCCGCAGGCGGCGAAGACCGGTTGCTCGTGCAGGCATTTCGGATAATACACGGCGGTGGGAATCCCCTCCGCCTTGAGCTTCTCGCCCACCTGATCGCGCTTTGGCATGCGGATGGTGTATTGCGCATAAACGTGTGTGTTGCCCGGCATGATTTCCGGCACGCCGCCGAGGCCGCGCAGCAATTCCGTGTAACGTGCGCCGATGCGGCCCCGCTGCTCCACTTCCCATTGGAAATACGGGAACTTGGCCAGCAGCACCGCCGCCTGAATCGTATCAAACCGGCCATTCATACCGAGATAGGGATGGTGATGGCGCTTGAGCCCGCCGTGTGTTCGGATGGCTTTCATTTTTTCCGCAAGCGCATCGTCATTGGTGAATAAGGCGCCGCCGTCGCCGTAGCAACCGAACGGCTTGGCCGGGAAAAAACTGGTGCTGGCAATCGTCGTGACCCCGCAACTGCGCCGGCCATTTTGCGTCGCGCCGAAGCTTTGCGCCGCATCCTCGATGACAACGAGACCATGCTTGGAGGCGATGGCATTGATGCGGTTGTAGTCCGGCATCTGACCGAACAAACTGACCGGCAAAATCGCCTTCGTGCGCGGGGTAATTGCCGCCTCGATCAAATCCACGTTGAGGTTGTAAGTGGCCGGATCAATGTCCACAAACACCGGTTTCGCGCCGACCAGTCCAATGGCTTCAGCCGTGCTGATCCAGGTGAACGGCACGGTGACGACCTCGTCGCCCGCACCCATTCCGAGCGCGCGCAAGGCGATTTCCAGACTGTCCGTGCCGCTGGCGACGGTGAGGGCGTGCTTTACGCCGGCATATTGCGCGAGCTGAGTTTCCAACTCGCCAATCTCCGGCCCCATGATGAAATGACCATGATCGAGTACGCGGTGAATGCGGGCATCAATCTCGGCTTTATGCCGTTGATACTGTTGTTTCAGGTCGATGAATTCGATGGGTTTCATAGGTTAATAGAGGTTCTTTATTGCTTTTTTCCTTGTCTGCTGCAGGTAGGGCGCGTCACTCCGTGCGCGCCGGCGGTAGTCGCAATCCGATTTCGCTAATAAGTCTGTTTTTCAGGTGCTCTTTGCGCTTTTGCGTCTTTGCATTTAAAAAACATCCGCACCCGGGTTTCCTTCACCCTTGTCGCGTCCTTCGCGCGACGCGCCGGGTTTCAATCGCATGGATTCGGCTTATGTCCCAAACCGTCGCACGACTACCGCAGATTCAATAACACCTTATTTCCAGCGGCGGAATCGCAAGAGACATAGACCACCCAAGCTCAACAAGGCGAGCGTGCCGGGTTCCGGCACGGACAGCGCACCGATGGTGAAACCGCTGTAGGACTCGCCATTGCCGACCGTCCAACTCAAGCTGGTGATTTCGCCGGAAAAATAAATGCTGCCGCTACCCTCGATGCCGGACAGGATATAGCTGCTTTGTGCGGAAAGTGTGCAGGGAAAACCGTTGTTGCCGACTCCGCTGGGAACCCACGAGTTACCACCCGAACTCAAGATGGTGAAAGGAAGGCTGAAATTGTAAGTGGACGGCTGGTTGGTCCGGTTGATGGAGCCTAGTGAAAGCACATCCATGATCAGTCCGTTCACCGGCGAGGAAAATGTGATGGTGTTGGTGCCTGCAATGCCTTTGAGCGTGATGATGTCGCTACTGCTCGGAGGTATTGGCGCCAAGCTGTTCGTAAAAGTGGCCACCGGGGTCCAATAGTTAATCCCCTGATTGTTTATCGTCGTATAGTTATATACTTCACCTGAATAGCTCACATTTATCCCGCCGATGTTGCCAGATGCAGTGCCAGCATTGGTGCTTGCAGCTGTCCAAGTGGTCCAAATCACGCCCTGTCCGTGCACGCCCAAATTCACCGCAAAAAAAATGGCGGAAAATATTTTTAATTTCATCTGCGTTTTCATAGTGGACTTACGTTCTCAATTTGAATTTTTCAAACACCACGGCAGATAGGCTTGCAATCCTTCCGCCAGATTGTGCGTGGACCTGTAGCCCAACACTTCTTGAATTTGCCGGATATCTGCCTGTGAATGCCGGACATCACCCGCGCGAAATGGGCCATACGCCGGTAAGGCTCCGGTAAGAAAAGGGTGGGTGAAGGCCAGTTCGTCGCGCAGCAGATAAAACAACTGGTTCAGTGTGGTGCGCCCGCCGGCGGCCACATTGAAAACCTGCGCGCTGGGCGCGGTCGCCGGGCGTGTGGTGTCGGCCAGCCAATCGGCGGCGAGTAAGTTCGCCTGAATGGTGTTGCTCACATAGCAAAAGTCGCGGCTGGTTTCGCCATCGCCGTTGATCGATATTTTTTCGCCGCGCACCATCGCATTGATCCACTTCGGAATCACCGCCGCATAGGGACCATTGGGATCCTGGCGCGGCCCGAACACATTGAAATACCGCAGCCCGATGGAGCCCATGCCGTAGCAGCGCGCAAACATTTCCGCATACAGTTCGTTGATCCACTTCGACAACGCGTAAGGAGAGAGCGGCCGCCCGATCGCCTCTTCGCGTTTGGGCAGTGCCGTGTGGTCGCCATAGACCGCGCTGCTGGAGGCATAGACAAATGCCTTCACCTGCGCATCCCGCGCGGCCACCAGAATGTTTAGAAAACCGTTGATGTTGTGGTCGTGCGTGTCCGCGGGCCGGGCGATGGAACGCGGCACGGACCCCAGTGCTGCCTGATGCAAAACGAAATCTGCACCGGCACAAACCTGCTGGCAGGTTGCCACTTCACGAATATCACCTTCTAAAAAGGCAAACTTCGACCATAAGTTTTCACCCACTTCAGCACGCACAGCTTCAAGGTTTTTCCGTGAGCCGGTTAGAAAATTATCCACTCCGCCGACGATCTGGTTTAATTTCAGCAGGTCGGCCACCAGATGCGAGCCGATGAAGCCGGCCGCGCCGGTGACCAGCCAGCGGCGCGGCTGACCGATGAGTTTCTGCTGCAGTTGCTTGTAGCGGCTCATGCGCAACCTCAAGCCTTCCAAACCTGGTTCGTCTGCGCGGTTAATCCGGCGGTGGCATTTCGTGTGTCCACCACCATCGGCGACCATTGCAGTAACTCAGTGTAATTCACATTGGCGTGCGCCGTGCTGATCAGCACCAAATCGAATGAACGGATGCTCGCTTTCGTCCACGGCACGGATTTTGTCCCCGCCCAATGCGAATGTTCGCGCGACGGGCGGATTACCGGCACATAGGGATCGTGATACGCCACCTCGGCTCCACGATCTTTTAATTTCTGCAAAAGGATATAACTCGGCGATTCGCGGTCGTCGTCCACGTTGGCCTTGTAAGCGAGGCCCAGGATCAGAACGCGTGAACCCTTGATGGACTTGCTCTTCGAATTCAGCGCCTCGGCCACCCGGTGCACCACCCAGTCCGGCATGGACGTGTTGACTTCGCCGGCCAGCTCGATGAACCGCGTGGATTGCCCATATTCGCGCGCTTTCCAGGTCAGATAAAACGGGTCAATGGGAATGCAGTGGCCGCCCAGACCGGGTCCGGGGTAAAACGGCATGTAACCAAATGGCTTGGTCTTGGCTGCGTTGATGACTTCCCAAACGTCAATGTCCATTGCGCCATAAACCATCTTCAGTTCGTTCACGAGCGCGATGTTGACGCCGCGGAAAATATTTTCCAGCAATTTGGTGGCCTCGGCCGCGCGGCAGGAAGAAACTGGAACAATAGTTTTAATTGCCTGGCCGTAAAGCGCCGCCGCTTGCTTGAGGCAGGCGGGCGTAAAGCCGCCGACGACCTTGGGTATCTGCGCGACGACACTGTCGGGGTTGCCGGGATCCTCGCGTTCCGGGCTGAACGCCAGATGAAAATCCGTTCCCGCTTTCAAACCTGAACCTTTTTCCAAAACCTGCCGCAAATCTTCGTCCGTTGTTCCGGGATAGGTTGTGGATTCCAGCACCACCAGTTGCCCGCGCTGCAAATGCGGGGCAATGGCCTCGCCGGTTTTGATGATATAGGAAATGTCCGGTTCGCGGTTTTTGTTGAGCGGCGTGGGCACGCAGATAATTACGGCCTGAACCTCCCGCACGCGACGGAAGTCGGTCGAAGCCGCAAAACGCCCGCTGGAAACCTGCGCCGCGATGGTCTTGGCGGAAATATGGTGGATATAACTTTGCGAAGCGTTCAGGGACTTTACTTTTTTGTCGTCTATGTCCAACCCCAAAACCGCGACTCCGCACCGTGCGAACTGAAGCGAGAGTGGTAGGCCAACGTAACCGAGGCCGACGATGGCTATCCGCGCTATGCCTTCTGTTGATTTCTTTGTTTTGCTCATAGTTTTCTTTTTGATGGTTTGGCTGGATTTACTGAAGTGAAGTTAAAATCGCATGAACCCTGGAGGCGAATAGCAAATCCGCCTTATTTGTCAGTGGGTATTTTCATCCATCTGATTAATGCTTGATCGGCGATTCCGGGTTGCCTGTGAAAGTCGCCCGCCCACATAAATTGGAGTTGAATCCGAAACCGCAAGCCGGGCTATGGTAAATTTGCTAAAGGCAAGCTGCCGCCATTCCGTGTCGTTTAATCTTTAGACAAGAAAAGGCCCATAATTTGGTTTATCCATTCAAAACCGCCAACTGCAGTTGCCTGCGGTCGACTTTTTGAATACATGAGCTTTTTACCAACCACCTTGAAGATCACCAACGGGAAAGCAGTAACCGGTTCATTTTTTGCATTTAACGCCGTCCTTGGGGTGATTCCTTCGCGAATGACAGCGTGATATGTGTCAGTCCTGGTTGAGATTTGACCGGCAAGGCCGCCTTACGAATGCGGCACCACTGTTTGCCGGCCCCGAGCTGCATTTAATGAATAAAAACATGCGTTTGCTGCAAGTAGTTTAACAATGGTGGAAAACG
>CAINLR010000030.1 GCA_903850425.1 uncultured Verrucomicrobia subdivision 3 bacterium
AAAAATTATCCGCAGTTGTCAGTTATGCGGAGAGGCGAAGAGTTTCCCTTCGAGATGGCCAATGACGACGAGGTTTTTCGCCCGCAGCGCGACGGAGTAACTCGACATAATTACAGTTGGTCGAGAAAGTGCAGAAGCTTGTCCGAAGGTTTTGCGACCGAACGCTTGATGCGTGTGGGAGTAAGCTTTTCGAGTGTGTGCCGCTTCATTTCCAGGTCAGCCTCCACATAGAGATGGGTTGTGTTCGGACTTTCATGCCCCAGCCACAAGGCGATGACTTCCGCCGCCACCCCGCCTTGCAGCAGGTGCATGGCGATCGTGTGGCGAAAAGTATGAGGAGAGATTCGGCGATGCTGAAGCGACGGAACTATCTTGGCCGCTTTGCACAGCCACCGGCGCAATTGCCAGGCGACTCCGGAGCGGCTCATGGTTTGACCAAAACGATTGGGCAGTAACGGCGCATCGGGAGCAAGTTGATTGTCCTTGATCCAGCGGCGGACCTGGCGTTGCGTCTGCCGCCACAATGGCACCACGCGATCTTTGCGGCCTTTCCCATGTAATTGAATTTGGGTTCCGTCGGCGGCAAGGACATCGCGTGTTCTCACAGCGGTCAGCTCTGATACGCGCGCCCCAGTGTTATAGAGGAGTTGGAAGAGCAAGCGATCGCGCCGGCCAGTCCACGAGTTGTCCGTGGCATTCAGGATCGCTTGAACTTCTTCTTGGCCCAAAAAGCCGAGCATCGGTCGGGCATGACGTTTCCACGGAATGGATAAAGCGCGTCGTGTCGGCTCGGGCAGTTCCGATCCCAACAGGTCGCTGGCGTAATGCAGGAATGAGCGGATGGCTGCCAGTCGCGCATTGCGGCTGCGAACACTGTTGCCTCGTTCACTTTCCAAATGGGATAGGAATGCCAATACGCTGGTGGCCGTAAGCACCTGTAGCGGCAGTTCAGCGGGTTTGGTCCGACGGGAGCGCTGGAGAAAACGAAGCAATAATCTAAAAGTGTCGCGATAAGCCGCCACGGTGCGGGGACTGACGTTTCGCTGTTCTACCAGATGTTCGGTAAAAAAGCGCGGCAGCAGAATAGCCAAGTCTGGGGTTTTCATTTTTGGGAGGAAACAAACCGACGCGCGGCTTCGGTCAGGAGTTCTGGCGTGGCACTGAGATACCAGTAAGTGTCGCTCACGCGTTGATGACCCAGATAGCGGGAAAGAATGGTCATCCGGCCGACTGCGCCCCGTCTGCTCCGCTGCCAACCCAGGAGGACGCGACAGGCGAAGGTATGCCGCAGATCATGCAGGCGGACGTGCCGCCGGTTGGAGTTCGGAACGAAGCCATCGGCCAACTCGCGAAACCCCGTGCGGACGGTGGTGTAAGCAAAGCGTCGACCGCGATCCGAAACAAAGAAGTGCTGTGCGCATGGAAAGAGTTTTTGCCGCCGTCGGGCATAGTGCTTGAGCGGGGGCAAGGCGGTTGGGTGTAGCGGGACCAACCGGGTATGATGATACTTGGTCTCGCGAACGGTCAGGACGCCGTGCTCCAAATCCACGTCGCTAATTTGCAATGCGAGTGCCTCCGATATTCGCAGGCCGGTGCAAGCCAGCAGTCCCAGCAGAGTTTTATAGGCGGCTGGTCGCAATCGCCCCGGCAGATCGGCGGCACGTCGGAGCAGCTGTCCGACTTCGGTCGGGCTATAGAGATGTGGTGCGTTGCGCCGATGAGCCGGTCCGAGCGCATGTCGGGGTGGGATTTCAGTGGCAGGCTCAGTGACGGCTTGGTGTTTGGCAAACACCCGGACCGTTTCCAGTCGCCGCGCTTGATAGAGCCGATCGGCCCCGCGAGGTAACGCTGCCCACCGCAACGTCAAGGAACGAGTCAGCGGCCCACGGTGGCCGGAGCGATCGGCATAGCGGGCAAAACTTTGCAACATTTGCCCTTCGATGCGGAGCTTGTAGCCCAAGGCTCGCCGAAAGGCCAGATAGGTTTCCACGCGTGCAGACATGGTTCGTCTCATGGCGACCTTTCCGGCCAAGGCAACGTAGCCTGGCGCAACTCAGCCAAATTGACCCGTGCGTAAACCGCCGTGGTATCCAGGCAGACGTGACCGAGCAGGTCCGCAATGGCTTTTAGCCCGACACCTTTTCGATGAAGCCGCGTGGCAAACGTATGGCGTAGCAGATGAATCCGGCCAGAGTTAATGTTGCAACGCGCAAAAGCGCGGCGCATGGCACCGCGCACGTGATGAAACTGCACCGGCGTGCCCAGCGGAGCCCGATGCCGCACAAATAATGCCCGTGCGTTGGTGGCCGGGCGGCCGCGACGCAAATAATCAATCAACGCCCGGCTCAATCTTGGCGGCAACGGGAGCTGACGTTCCCGCTGCTGTTTGGTGCGCCGGAGATGCACCGTCAACTGTCGCCAGTCCACATCCTCCAGAGTCAGGGCGGCAACTTCATGGGTTCGTAATCCCAGCAAGCACAGGCACAACGCCATCGCAAAGTCCCGTCGCCCAGTCGGTGTGCCATGATCAAAACTTTTGAGGAACTTTCGACATTGTTCCTCCGAAAGAATCTGTGGTAACGAACCGCGTGGCCACGGGGCCGGACTTGGAACTGCTTGCGCCCATGGCTGACGCAAAAACCCGGAGAAATGAAGGAAACGCAGCAAGCTTCGTAACGAGGTGGTCAATACTCGCAGTGAAGCTGGCTTTAAACCCTGCGCCCGCCGCCCCACATAGACGGTCAGGACCTTTGGCGACAAATCTTCAAATTGGAGCTTCCCCCGGGTTTGCAAAAACTCGCGCGCGTAACGACACCGATACTGCCGGGTTGCCCGGGACAAGCCCGCCACTTCCGCCAGGTGATGATCATAATCCTTAACCAGCCGTTCAATCTTTGAAACCGGTTCAGAAGCCGCATCAGCAATCCGGTTGGTTTGGCGCAGGAAGACAAGTAACCGTCCCAAGGCAGCACGACAATTTTTACGATGTGTCGGCGCTGGTCGTGGACAATGACAATGTAAAAGATGTCCGCCTAGAAACCGTTTTACTTCCGCCTCGTCAATCTCGCGCAAAGCCAAATGCCGCATCGCCAACCAGCGGGAGAAATGCTCGGCGATCTGGCCGTAAGACTGAATGCAATTGATCGTATGACCGCGTGCGTGCAGATCGAGAACGAAAGCATTAAGAATTATGCCGAGATGACTGGCAGACATCCGACGGCGAACAAACGAGCTTCGAAAAATGGTGGCGATCATTTACGTCCTTTGAACCCACGGGTTCTCAAGACGTCGCCATCATTCCTCTTACCTCACTGCTTTGAAAAAGAAAATCAAAAAATCAATTTCGGCAGGCTCACCTTCGCATAACTGACAACTGCGGATAATTTTTGCCAACAGCGGTGGGGCGAATGGCGTTCTCGCAAATATTATGCCGCGTCGGATATTATGCCGCGCGGCCGATCTGTAATCGCATTTCATGGCGGTTTCCGGCCTTTGGGAGCAAATGTGTTCGGCATAATCACAGGCTTTCCAAGAAGGCGAGTAGATGGTCGGTTGGACGATAGCGCTTGGGAGGCAAGTTAGACTTGTTGGCGCGGGCCAGCGCTTTCTCTTTTATCGCCATGTCGGCATGAAGATACATTTGAGTAGTCTCGATGGACTCATGTCCCAACCACAGGGCGATCACGGTAATATCCACGCCACGGCGTAGTAGATTCATAGCAGTCGTATGGCGCAGCGTATGAGGGGTCACCTTTTTCCCCTCAAGGGAAGGACACACTTTTGCGGCAGTTTTGACGTGGCGAGACACCAATCGCTGAAGCGCGTCTGAACTCATCGGCTTGCCTGTTGCGGTTGGAAACACTGGCGTGTTCGGATCCTGACACTGTTCCGCTAACCAGCCAGACAGGTGCGCAGCCACGTCGGCTCGCAAGGGAGTGCATCGTGCTTTGCGCCCTTTTCCGAGACAACGCACATGCGCTCCAGTG